>NZ_JBVJHP010000001.1:412551-569308 GCF_055586745.1 Nonomuraea sp. NPDC049378 | reverse complement strand
GTCTGGGTGGATTAGTGTCCTTTTTTTGGTTTCCGTTTTTGTTCGGGCCTGGGGGGGGGGGGGGCCTCCCCCCCCCCCCCCCCCCCCCTCCCCTCCCCCCCCCCCCCCCCCCCCCCCCCCGGCCCTGCCGAGGGTCGCGCCCGCGCCGTCGTCCGGCCTGACCGGGCTGAGCGCGACGGCGGCGCGGGTGCTGCCCAGCGTGGTCTCCGTGGAGGCCGGCAGCCGGGGCGGGTCCGGCTTCGTGGTGGACGGGCGCGGCCACATCCTCACCAACGCGCACGTGGTCAGTGACGGAGGCCTGGCGACCGTGGTGCTGAACGACGGCCGCAGGCTGAGCGCCCGCGTGCTCGGCGCGGACGACGACGAGGATCTGGCCGTGCTGGCGGTCGACCACCCCGGCGACCTGCCCCCCGCCACCCTCGGCCGGTCGTCCGACCTGTCCGTCGGCGACCAGGTGCTGGCCATCGGCTCGCCGCTGGGTCTTTCCGGCACGGTCACCGCGGGCATCGTCAGCGCCCTGGACCGGGAGGTGCGGCTGGGCGGGGCGCGGCGCACGGCCGTGCAGACGGACGCGTCCATCAACCCGGGCAACTCGGGTGGGCCGCTGGTGAACGACAGGGGCGAGGTCGTGGGGGTGAACACCGCCATCGCCGCCGGCCGAGGGGGCGGGAACATCGGCATCGGCTTCGCCATCCCCATCGACCGTGCCGCGCCCGTCGCGGAACGCATCATGCGAAATTAGGGTCACAAGCATGCGACTGCTGGTGGTGGAGGACGAGGAGGACCTGGTCGACGCGTTGCGGGTGGGCCTCGCCCGCGCGGGCTACGCGGTGGACGTGGCCTACGACGCGCCGTCCGCGCACGAGAAGCTGCAGGTCAACGCGTACGACCTGGTCCTGCTCGACCTGAACCTGCCCGGCGGCGACGGCTTCCAGCTCTGCCGCACCGTGCGCGCGGCCGGCCAGGGCGTGCGGATCATCATGGTGACCGCGCGCGACCGGCTCGACGACCGCGTCCGCGGGCTCGACGAGGGGGCGGACGACTACCTCGTCAAGCCGTTCGCGTTCCCCGAGCTGCTGGCCCGGGTGCGGGCGCTGCTGCGCAGGGAGAGCGGCGGCACCTCCGTGCTGGAGGTGGGCGGGCTGCGCATCGACACGGCCAGGCTGGAGGTGTCGCTGGACGGCAGGTCGCTGGCGCTCACCCCCAAGGAATACGGCGTGCTGCACTACCTGATGACCAGGCCGGGTCACGTGGTGTCCAGCGAGGAGCTGCTGGAGCACGTCTGGGACGAGCACGCCGACCCGTTCACCAACACCGTGCGCGTCACGGTCGGCAACCTGCGGCGCAAGCTCCAGGAGGACGGCCTGATCGAGACGGTGATCAGCCGGGGCTACCGGCTCAAGGAGCCGACATGATCCACACCATCCGCTTCCGGCTCACCGTGCTCTACTCGGGCCTGCTGTTCGTGCTGGCCGCGCTCGTGCTCGGCGGCATCTATTTCGCCGTCTCGAAGTCCACCGACCAGCGCCCCTACACCACCGAGTACGCCAAGGCCTACTCGGGCGACCAGTACCTGGGCAAGCGGGAGGTCGTCTTCGTCCAGGAGGTCGAGAACGCGGTCAACGTCAAGACGCTGGCCACGCTGCGCGACTATTCGCTCGTCACGCTGGTCGGCCTCTATGTCGCCAGCCTGGGCATCGGCTGGGTGCTGGCCGGGCGCGTGCTGCGTCCCGTCAGGTCGATCACCCGCACCACGGAGGAGATCCAGGCCACCGACCTGGCCCGGCGCATCAGGCTGGACGGGCCGCGCGACGAGCTCAAGGACCTGGCCGACACCATCGACACCATGCTCGACCGGCTGGAGGAGGCGTTCAGCGCGCAGCGCCAGCTCATCGACGACGCCTCGCACGAGCTGCGCAGCCCGCTGACGATCATCCGGGCCAACGTGGACGCCGTGTTGTCCGCCCCCGACGCCAGCGACGAGGAGCGCGCCAGGGCCGTGGCCATCGTGGACCGCGCGACCACCCGCATGACGCGGCTCGTCGAGGACCTGCTCGCCAGCGCCAGGCGCCAGGGCACCGCGTTCGCCGACGCCGATCTCGACCTGGCCAGGGTGGCGGCCGAGGCGTGCGAGGAACACGCCACCCCGGCCGCCGCCCGGCACGTGCGGATCACCCGCGACCTGGGCTCCGGCCTGGACATGACCGGCGACTCCGACGCGCTGCGGCGGGCCGTGGCCAACCTGCTGTCCAACGCCGTGCGCCTCTCGCCGCCCGGCGGCACGATCCGCGTGGTGGCGGGCCGCGCCGAGGGCTGGCTGTGGGTGGCGGTCCGCGACGACGGGCCCGGGCTGGGGGAGGCGGACCAGCAGCGGGTCTTCGACCGCTTCTGGCGGGGCGAGGCCAGCCGCCGCGACCGCCACACAGGGCTCGGCCTGGCCATCGTGCGCCAGATCGTGGAGTCGCACGGAGGGCGGGTGGCGGTGTACTCGCAGCTGGGGGAGGGTGCGACGTTCGTGCTCTGGTTGCCGCCGCGTGACGGGGCGCCAGGCTCGCCGCCGGAGGACAATCCGCTCGCCTAGCGTCGTACGGAGGCGCCTCCGCCGGTGGGCGGGGGCGCCTCAGGCATGCGTGGGATGGGGCCCAGGATCGCGTGATCGCGGACCGAGATCCGGGCCCGCCTGGCCGTTCTCCTTTCCCAAGAGTTGGTTTAAACCAATTGGTCTAATCCAATTTCCTGACGTGCGGTCGTATAATTGGATTAGACCTGTCCACAGGTGTTCACCTGCATAAATGTTGCCTTAGGGAAGGGGTGAAGTTTCGTCATCAATTTCGCCGGTAGAGTCCGGTTCAGAGGCGTCGGATTGGAGTTGTGGTGGGGAAGTACGTTTACGATTTCACCGAGGGCAACAGGAATCTCAAAGATCTTCTCGGCGGTAAGGGAGCCAACCTCGCCGAAATGACCAACCTCGGGCTGCCCGTTCCTCCCGGATTCACGATCACGAGCGAGGCCTGCCGCCACTACCTGGCGGAAGGCTCGACACCGGGAGGCCTGGAGCAGGAGGTCGCGGAGCATCTGGACGCGCTCGAGGGCCGGATGGGCAGGAAACTCGGCCAAGCCGACGACCCGCTGCTCGTCAGCGTACGCTCCGGGGCGAAATTCTCCATGCCGGGCATGATGGAGACGGTGCTCAACATCGGGCTCAACGACGAGTCGGTGCACGGCCTGGCCAAGCAGGCGGGCGGCAACGAACGTTTCGCCTGGGACTCTTACCGCCGGCTCGTCCAGATGTTCGGCAAGACGGTGCTCGGGATCGACGGGGACCTGTTCGAGCGGGCGCTCGACGCCGTCAAGGGCAGGCGCAACGACACCGACCTCGACGCGGGCGAGCTGCAGCGGCTCGTGGAGACGTACAAGGGCATCGTCCGCGAGCAGACGGGCGACGACTTCCCCGCCGACCCGCGCGAGCAGATGCGCCTGGCCGTCCGGGCCGTCTTCGACTCGTGGAACGCACCACGCGCCATCCTCTACCGCCGCCAGGAGCGCATCCCCGCCGACCTCGGCACCGCCGTGAACATCATGGCCATGGTCTTCGGCAACTACGGTGACGACTCCGGCACCGGCGTCGCCTTCACCCGCGATCCCGGCTCGGGCCGGCAGGGCATCTACGGCGACTACCTGCAGAACGCCCAGGGCGAGGACGTGGTGGCCGGCATCCGCAACACGATCCCGCTCCAGGAGCTCGAGCGCATCGACAAGCACTCGTACGACGAGCTGCTCGGGATCATGGAGACCCTGGAGAACCACTACAGGGACCTGTGTGACATCGAGTTCACGATCGAGCGCGGCAAGCTCTGGATGTTGCAGACGCGCGTCGGCAAGCGCACGGCGGCGGCCGCGTTCTGCATCGCCACCCAGCTCGTCGACCAGGGCCTGATCACGCTCGACGAGGCCGTCACCCGTGTCACCGGCGACCAGCTGGCCCAGCTCATGTTCCCGCGTTTCGACGCGGACGCCGACCGGAGGAGGATCGGCAAGGGCATGAACGCCTCTCCCGGGGCCGCCGTCGGCAGGGCCGTCTTCTGCTCGGAGCGGGCCGCCGAGCTGTCGGAGCAGGGTGAGGAGGTCATCCTGGTCCGGCGCGAGACCAACCCCGACGACCTGGCCGGCATGATCGCCGCCAGGGGCATCCTGACCAGCCGCGGCGGCAAGACCTCCCACGCGGCCGTGGTCGCCCGCGGCATGGGCAAGACGTGCGTGTGCGGGGCCGAGGAGCTGGAGGTGTCCACGGAGGAGCGCAGGTTCACCGCGCCGGGCGGCGTGGTCGTCTCCGAGGGTGACCTCATCTCCATCGACGGGACCACGGGGGAGGTGTTCCTCGGGGAGGTGCCGGTGGTGGACTCGGCGGTCGTCGAATACTTCGAGGGCGCGGAGCCGGACGACGAGCTGGTCAGGGCCGTCGACCGGATCATGCGCCGCGCGGACGCCGCCCGCCGGCTCGGCGTGCGGGCCAACGCGGACAGCCCGGACGACGCGGCGCGGGCCCGCCGGTTCGGCGCGCAGGGGATCGGGCTGTGCCGCACCGAGCACATGTTCCTGGGGGAGCGCAGGCGGCTGGTGGAGGACCTGGTCCTGGCGTCGACGGACGACGAACGCCAGGCCGCGCTGGACGCCCTGGAACCGCTCCAGAAAGCAGACTTTGTAGCGATATTTCAGGCTATGGACGGCGATCCCGTCACCATCCGCCTCATCGACCCGCCCCTGCACGAGTTCCTTCCCGACATCGTGGACCTGTCCGTCAGGGTCGCCACCTCATCGGACGTCACCGGCAAGGACCGCGAGCTCCTGGCCGCCGTCAAGCGCCTGCACGAGCAGAACCCGATGCTCGGGCTGCGCGGCGTGCGCCTCGGCCTGGTCATCCCCGGCCTGTTCGCCATGCAGGTGCGCGCCATCGCCCACGCGGCGAAGGAGGTGCCGGGCGCCCGGCCGGAGATCATGATCCCGCTGGTGGCCGCCGTACAGGAGCTGGAGTCCGTACGTGAGGAGGCCGTCAGGATCCTCGCGGAGGCCGGCGTCGAGGCCCTGATCGGCACCATGATCGAAGTGCCCAGAGCGGCGCTGACGGCGGGCAGGATCGCCGAGGCCGCGGAGTTCTTCTCCTTCGGCACCAACGACCTCACCCAGATGTCCTGGGGCTTCTCCAGGGACGACGTGGAGGCGTCGTTCTTCTCGCGCTATCTCGACCTCGGCATCTTCGGCGTCTCTCCCTTCGAGACCCTCGACAGGGAGGGCGTCGGCCGCCTGATCGAGATCGCGGTCGAGGAGGGCAGGGCCACCCGGCCCGGCCTGCACCTGGGAATCTGCGGCGAGCACGGAGGCGACCCGGACTCCGTGCACTTCTGCCACGACGTGGGCCTGGACTACGTCTCGTGCAGCCCGTTCCGCATCCCGGTGGCCCGCCTGGAAGCCGGCCGCGCCGCGCTGAAGGACACCGACTCCGACACCCGCTGAACACGAAACGGGTGCCACGAAAGAGGTGCCCGCTGACGTCACCTGTCGTTGTCGTCCTGTCGCTCCAGCTCGATGGCGAGGGAACTCCAGACATCCGCGTACCCGCGAGCGATCCTGGCGACGACGACGGCGCAGTGCGGCGGTACGTTGCAAAGGGCCGTCCGAGCCTGTGCGATGCTGATGACGTGCGTCCCCAGCCAGCGCAACAGGTGCCGGCCGGACTCGCTGTAACGCAGCGCGGGATCACGGCGCAGGCCATCCAACATCACCCCCGGGTCCAGGGTGCGCACGGCTTGCTGCGCGTCTGGCCCGCCGGCGATCGGCGAGCTCCGTTCGTACGGTGTGCGATGCCGGGAGGGCACCGGATCCTTGCCCGACGCCAGGCGCGCGCGCACATCCCGCACGGTCCCGACCGAGACACCCGCTTCCCGCGCGATCTCACGTAAAGAGGCGCCCGGCCGGTCGATGATCGTGCGGGAAGCGATTCGCCGGCCCTCCGCGGTGTTCAACGGCCGCACCTTTCCGTCACGACCGATCCGCTGGCCGGTTATTCCGCTGTGAGATCCGTGACGAATGCGGGCAACGGTCTTCGCGGACAGTCCCGTGGTGTGCGCGATCGACCGGTCGGAGAGTTGCGGATGGGAACGTATGATGCGCGTTGCCGCGCTCTGGCGTTCTGCTTGCGTGAGCGGCAGACCATGCCTGATGTTGGCGGCGACCGCAAGCCGGAAAGCCTCAGCATCATTGCCGTGGAAATAGTGCGCATCGATTTCTGTCAAGCCCTTGAGAAGTGCTGCCTCAAGCCGGTGCATGCCGTCGATGACTTGCATGGTCGGGTAGTGAACTATAATAGCAGGAAGTGGATCATCGACTTCCGCCAAGGTGCGCACGTGGTCACGGTCAATGCCGTTGAGACGCGGTGAGTCGGAAATGCAGAGCTTGCTCGTGCTTATTCTTACGATCTCTTGGGAGATTCCGGGTTCGTTGTCGCCGGAAGTGGGGGAGAAGTCGCGTGCCATCGTCTCATGAGCTCGGCCAGATGTTACTGAGCGAAGTCGTTGAGACATTGCACCACCCTTTCCTGTGAGCGCTGTGGTGACGTCGCCCGCCCGTGATCGGTGGCCGCTGCTCAAGGACCGCCGGCTGGGCGTGGTCTCCGCGGTATGGTGATCTCGCCCTCTCGTCGCATGACGGCAATGCTGCCCGAGGCCTCCGGAGACCTCTCGGGGGGCGACGCGTGAGTGGTCTCGATACGGGTCCCGGTCGGAGGGCGCCGGCTACTTCGAGGATGTCCGGCCTGCGGCGCCGCTGTGTGCAGCATATATATGAGAGAATAAGAACGTGTCAGGCGAACGCCTGACAGTCGGTTCAGTGCGCACTCAAGTGAGGCGAAGATCGGCTGAACCTCAATGAATCGTGCGGGAGTTGGCCTTTGCGGCTTCGCCGCCTCGTCCGGGCGCCGCTGCCGTTCCTGCGCCAGCGGTAGCCCACGATCACGTACCGACGTGTGGGCCTGGCGCACAGCAGAAACGCAGCGCATACTTCGATGAAGCAACGACGACGTGATAATAGCGGTGGCCTGCTCGGCCTTACTTGTCAGATGGAGGGCCCCTGGGATCTTCGTGAGAGATGTGTGCGGTCCGACTTGACCAAGTGCTTATGACTGCAGGCACGAAATGATGCAAACATAGGAAGTCATCCCGGTCAACCGTTAGAACCGCCGTGCGGCAACCTGGGAGTTATCTTTTTCTGAGGGCCTCCTGCCGGAAAAAGCTTCGTTTCTTTGTCGGAGGGCTGCAAGAACTGCGACTGTCAACTCCCGTGCGGCCAAAAGTTGGAAGCATCTTCAGTCGGAGGTTCGTTGAGACGATGAACAAACTTCTGATCTCCGCGATGGCCGGAAGGGTCGCGCCCGGCCCGGTGGGCACGGACGTTGCCCAGGTCAACGGTGTTGTCCTGGCCGGGCTCATCCGGCGCGCCGGCCGCCGGGAGAGGTGCCGCCTCCGCCTCGTGGCCGGCGCCGGAGCGGCGGCACGCACCGCGTGCGAGATCGGCGGCGGCCCGGTCGGGTGCCTTGACAGAACGGTTCACTGATCCTTATTACGGTTATAGCCAATTCCGGCTCGGCGGATTGAACATCACCATCGGCATCCCCCGTAACGGCATGCGATGGGTGCGGAGGCCTATCCCCGCTCGACCCGGGTCTCTTGTCTGCTGCGAAGCTCCGCGACCGCGCCGGATCCAGCGCGCTCGCGCCGTGGAGCCAGGAGGGGCCGTACGGAGCGGTCACCCGGATGGCGAGTTCGACGGATCAACTCCTGGACACGCAGGTCCACCCGACGAGGAGTAGAACATGATCATTTCCCCGATCCACATCGCTCGTCGCCCGCATGGCGTCCACAGCCATGCGTAGCATCGTGCTCGGCGTCGGCGGATTCGGGCGCGAAGTGCTCCCTGCCCTGGCGGCCAACGGGATCGAGATCGCCGCCGTGGTCGATCACGACACCGGCGCCCTGGCCGACGCCGCGCACACCTACAAGGTGACGCCGTCGGCGGTCTTTGACAACGACGAGAGCCAGTGGTGGGACACCGACGCGCACCTCGTGGTCGATTGCACACCACCCGGCCATCATCTTCGCCACGCGGAGGCGGCGTTCCGGACTGGCAAGGATCTTCTGGTCGCCAAACCGATGGCCCTCAACCTGGGGGACGCGTCACGGATCATGGATCTCGCCACCGCGGCCGGCCGGCGCCTGGCCATCATCCAGCAGATGCGCTATCTGCCGGCGTTTCTCAAAGTGCGTGACCTCATCGGCGAGGGTTCCCTGGGCCGGCTGGGAGTCGTGACCATCACGTTCAACGTCGAGGGCACCTTCTGGCGACCTGGCCTCGCCTGGCGGCTGGCGATGGACCAGCCCGTCCTGTGGGAGGGCAGCGTGCACGTGCTGGACCTCGTGCGCTGGGTCATCGACGATGAGCCGGCGGCCGTCGTCGCGCATGCCTTCAGCCCGCCATGGAGTGAGTTTCGCGGCCCGGCCGGCCTGACGATGTGCGCCGAGTTGCGCGGCGGGACGGTCGTACGCTACCTGGCGAACTGGGCGCCGCGTGGAAGCGCTGTGGTGCCGCTCAACTCCGGCTGGGAGCTCGAGTTCGACCACGGGGTCGTGCGCGTCGTCGACGAGAGCGTCACGGTCAACGGCGAAGTGGTGTTCGAGCCGTCCGCCCAGCCGACGCCGCTGGCCGACCTGAACACCCGGCTCGTACGGTGGTATCTCGGCTGGCTCGACGGCCAGGATCCAAGGGGCCCGACCGGTGCCGACAACCTGCGCACCGTGGCGTTCGCGGACGCGCTCCAGCGGGCCGCCACGAACGGCGTCCGGGTGACGTTGTGACGGGCGTCGCCGGCGTGCCCATAGTCGTCTTCGGAGACGTGTGCCTGCACGTCACCGTCCGATCGTCCGGCACGGGTGATTTCTGCGCCGGCGATGTGAAGCTGGACCCTGGCGGTAGCGCCGCGATGGTGGCGCTGCAACTGGCCGCGCTGGAACGGCGGGTCGCGATGGTGGGTGTGGCGGGGCAGGACGATCTGGCCGAGCATCTGCGCGAGAGCCTGATCGCGTCCGGCGTCGACTGTTCGCGGTGGGCGTCCGTGGCGGGCGGCACCGCGAGGGTCGCCATCCTCGTCGAATCAGGCGGTGACCATCGCGTCATCGTGAACCAGGAGGGCGTGACCCGGCCCGGCGAGGCGCTGACCCCGCTGCTTCGCGAGCTCCGCGTGCGGGGCGACGCCCTGTGTTATGTGCCCGGCTTTCCCAGCTATGACCCACTGCGCGTGGCCCTGGTCGAGCAAGGCGCACGCGTGGTGTGCGACTTCGGGTTCCGTCCATGGTTGACCGACGCCGCGACGGCGCGCGACAACATCGTGCCCCGCGTCGATGGCGTCGCGATCGCGATATGCAGCGGCGCCTCCTTCTCGGAAGGCGACAACCGGGCGTTGGCGCAGGCCTGCATCGCCGGGGGCGCCGCAGGGGTCGTCACGTCACTCGGGTCGCGGGGATGCCTGGTGAGCGACGCGGACAGCAGCACGCATCAGGCCGGATTCGCCACCCATCCCGTCAACACCCTGGGCGCCGGCGACTCGCTGGTCGCAGGTTTGCTGGCGGCCCTGAGCGATGGGCGCCCCCTGCGGGAGGCATGCCTCTTCGCTCAGGCCGTAGCCGCAGCGAAGATCGCGACACTGTCCCGGCCCGCGACCGTCCATGGCGTTCGCACCCTACTCGCAACGGCAGGTGATCAGGATGACCATTGACGCTGGCCTCAGCGCCTATCCGATGGGGGACGAGCCCCAGCACAATCTGCAGCGGATGTTCGCCGACATGAAGCGGGTGGAGCTCGCCCGGCATTTCGTCGATGACGTCCTGCGGAAGGGAACCGACGTCTTCATCATCGCCGTCGACCTCGACCGGTCCGCGGTCGTACGCCGCCGCGGCGTGAAAGAGAAGCGTCACCTTGTCGTGCAACTTCATGATCTGCTGCGTTCCGCGCTCCCGGAGCAGGCGACGTTCCTGGATTCCGGGTCACGCGACGAGGGATGGATCGTCCTCACCCCTGACGATCCCCATGAGCCCACCCGGCTGGCCGAGCGGCTGCACCAGCTGATCGGCGGCCACGTCTTCCGCCTGATCGACGGCGAGGAGGTGCGGCTGACGGCAAGCTTCGGCGTCGCCCGCTCCCCCCTCCACGGCAGCACCGGGCAGGACCTTCTCTGGGCGGTGGGCGAGGCCCTGTGGCAGGCCAAGCTGACCCGCGATGCGGTGTACGTGGCCGACGCGCCCGTTGCGGTGGAGCCGCAGACATTCCGGATAACCGTCGAGCAGCAGCGTCAGCTCGCCGCACTGAGCCGGCGGACGGGCCGCCCGGACGACTCGCTGTTCCACGAGGCGTTGCAACTCCTGCTCGAGAACCACGCGCCACGGTGGCATTGGATCGTCGACAAACGCGGCCCGACACCCGGTGGGCCGGCGCGTCGCGGAGCCGAGTTCGAGTGAACGAGCTGGTAACGGAGGCGCAGCGCCTCCTGTCCGAGCTCATCCGTGCCCGCTCGTGCAACCCGCCGGGTGACACGGCTGCCGCTGCGGCGGTCCTGGCCGCTTATCTGCGCCGTTCGGGCATCGACCCGACCGTGTACGAAGCCGAGCCCGGACGCGCGAGCCTGGTCACCCGCATCCGCGGAGCCGGCGACGGTCCATCGTTGCTCCTGCTCTCGCACCTGGACACGGTCGACGCCGACCCCGCCGAGTGGTCGTCGGATCCGTGGGGTGGGATCGTGCGCGACGGCAGCGTCTGGGGGCGTGGCGCGCTGGATCTCAAGGGACAGGCCGCGGCTCAGGCCGTCGCGGTCGCCTCGCTGCTGCGCTCCGGTGTCCCTTTCCGCGGCGACGTCGTCCTCGCCGCCACCGCCGATGAGGAGCTCGGCTCGGAGCTCGGCACCCGATGGCTGCTGGACCGGCACCCTGAGGCACTGCGCACCGACTACGCCCTCACCCACGGTGCCGGGGATCGCATGGTCCTGGACGACCGCGCCGTCTACTTCTGCGCGACCGCTGAGCGGGTCACCGCCGAGCTCACCGTCACCATCACCGCACCCGCTGGGCTGCCCATGCTGGCAGAGCAGCCGAACGCCATCGCTGAGGCCGGCCGGTTCGTGAGCAAGGTCGCCGGCCAGCACATCGGCGACACGCCGGCCGAAGAGGCCACGGTCGTGATGGATGCGCTCGCCGGGACCGGACGACCTCCGGGGGAGGTCGCCGCTGCGGCGGGAAGCATCCACCCTGCTCTGCGCACCCTGCTGACGCCCTTGACGGGAACCACGCTCGTCCCGTTGAAGATCGTTTCGACCTCCCTCGCCGGACGCCCGTCGGTCTGCGAGATCCACTTCTCCTGCTGGCTGCTGCCCGGCTGCGGCCGTGAAGAGATCGAAACCGTTCTCGAAGCGGCGGCGGTGGAGCTGCCTTGCCGCGTAGCCTGGCGGCCGATCCGAGGGGGCAGCCGGTCGCCGACGGCCACTCCGCTCTGGGGGGCGATCGAGAGTTTCGTCCGGCGCGTCGATGCCGGATCGCTGCTGCTGCCGCTGTGCGACGCCGGCTTCACCGACTCCCACTGGCTGCGCGAGCGGTACGGTACGGTCGCGTACGGATTCTTTCCCATGCGCGAGATGACGACCTCCGAGGCGGCCAGGACCGTCCACGGGCCGGACGAGCGGATGCCCCTGTCAGACCTGGGCCTTCAGGTTGATTTCTACCGCCATGTCATCACCTCCATCGGCGGCGGCGCATGCGATGGGCAGGGATGACGTCTCATCCGCCGGTCGCACGTCGTGATCGCCGGACCGGCCGGTGCGGCGCGCCGTCAGCATCGGCCGGTCATGCCGCTCCCGTGATCGGCGACAGCGTCGATCCGTTCCCCGGCGGTGACGAGAAGGTCAGTGGCGAGTCGCGCGCAGAAGCGCGTCAGCTTGTCGCCGTTCGCGATGGGGGCACCTGTGTGGGAGGGGGTGTTCGCGGCGAATCTTGGGAGATGAGCAGGAGGGGTGGCGCTGGACGGGTGGGCATCGACGCTGCTCTCGGCTCGCTGGACGGCGGCGTGGGCGGGTTCGAGCAGGGAGAACTCCCGGTGGCACGGTATGGAGCGCGCGGCCCGGGCCACCTTCGTGTACGGACACGTGAGGCCAGGCGCCGGAGGGCCGGGCCAGAGGTATCGGTGCCACTTCTCACGCCCTGTCGGTTCGTCCCAGAAGAAGAGCAACGCCGGCATGAGTTCCGCCGCCGATGCGAAGAAGGAACTGTAGGCGCCCGGGCCGGTCATGGCGGCCAGCGTGGCACGAGTGGCCGGAGCCAGCGCGAGGAAGACCGCCGCCGCGAACGTCCTTTCGAGCTCGGCGCGATCGGCCTGCTCCGGAAGGACGAACCACGCGGCGCTGTCACGGACCAGGCCGCGCTCGACGGTGGCCGCCGCCCAGCGCCGCTTCATCCCGTGGATCGCCGGACGGCGGCTTTTCCCGGCCGGGAATGCGGCCCGGGGCTCTCCGTTGAACGACATGCCGGCAAGCTCCTCTGTCGTGCCCGTCAGGAAGTTGAAGCGCGTTATCCCGTCTTATTTCACTCCGCGGTCATGACCATGTACAGCCAGAAAAGCCGGTATATTGTCGTCAATATTGAGGCTGCTTTCCCGCTGATCGTCATTCCTCTTTTCCGCAATTCGATCCGCGGGCCGGCCGTACCCGTGAGGAGCATGGGACATGACTCGATGGGGCGCCTTGGACATTGATTCCAGCGCTGCCGTGCACGAGGTGCTCGAGCACACGGTCGTCGCCTCGATCGCTTATGTCTCCGAGCGATTCCGCACGGCCCGCGATCGCCTCGGGGTCGCCTGGTTCGGTGCCGACCCGCAGGGGTTCGCGGGCGCGGGAGACGATCTCGCCGCGCCACTGCGCCGGATGGCGCAGATCGATGAACTGCTCCGCGCGGAAGGAGCCGCCCCCCACTGGCACGGGCTGGCTAATTTCGTCTGGGTGATGGACGCCCCCACGCCGGCATCGGTGCGCCGTGCCGCCGGGACGATCGCCGCGCCCAGCCATGTGCGTGACATTCCGCTCCGCCATGGCGCGGCCCATGGCAGCGAAACCGGCGATCCCGTCGATCTGCTCCGGCTGGCCGCCGCCAGGACCGGCTTGTCCGGCCACGGCGGCGCAGGGGCACAGGACGGACTCACCTTGACGCCCAGGGCATTCGCGTCGTCCGAAGGCGAGCGGGCTCGGCTCGCGCGGATCTCCGAGAACCGGGACCGGGAGATCGAGCCCCTGGTACGCGAGGCGCTGGACCTGCTGTTCGCCCGGTACGCCTGACCGGCGCGACGCGCTCGCAGCCGGGTGGTCTCACGTTCCGTGCCGCGAACACCGGTGGGCCGCGCACCCCTCCCCGCCGGCGTTCAAGCGAGCCAGCTGATGCTGGTGGTCGGCGACGTTTCCGGATAAAGAACCGAGCGCCGCGAGGAGAATCCCGCGAAGGACACCGCTCCGCGGAAGGCCTCGTACGGGATGGGGGACTGCCCGGACAGCGCGTGGTAGAAGCGCAGAGCGAGCGTGTGGCTGCTTTCGAGCCGGTCTCGCACCGTCGCGATGCCGGGAGTGTGGGCCTCGATGACCACCAGGCCGTGACGTCCGCATACCTGTCGCCACTGTGCGTAGTGCTCCGCCCAGTCCTCCCGCACCGCCTCAGCGGAGATGATCGATCCCGACGGCGTGGCGTACACGCCGTCGGTGAGGCGCACGTTTCCGTTCTCGCCCTCCATGTGCCCCAGCGACCGGTTGTGGTCGACGAAAGCCCGGACGGACATGATGTCGTCCATGCCGATGCCACTGGCCGACGCCACCGCCTGCGCGACCTCCGACGGCTGCCCGACGTCTCCGAGCAGACAGATCGCCGGCAGGTTCGACAGGTTGCGCTCACTGATCTCCAGCGCCACCGGGTCCATGTCGACACCGAGGACGACCAGGGGGTGCTCCGCGAGGGACCGGCCGCGTGACGTCGAGCCGCGGATGAACGCGTACAGCTCGCGCAGCCACGAGCCGTCGCCGCAGCCGATGTCGAGGATGGCGCGAGGTTGCTCCGCGAGCGGCGCCTGGTCGAAGTGCCTGGCGACGAGCCTGGTCGCCGCGTGGAAGTAGCCACGATGCGCGGTCGCGCTCGCCCTCACGTTGATACTGCGGTCGATCTGCCGCGTGACGTCCAAGGGTGCGATCGTCTCTCCGGCCGCCACTCGATCCGGGAGCCGGATCAGCGTTTGCGCGTAGGAACCAGCCAGTCCGTACATGGGGGCGAAGAAGGACAGCACCCGCTTGATGCCGGCTTCCGACGTTCCCAGATCGAGCGCGGCGAACAGCGGCGCGAGGTCCGCCCGATCATGGTCGCGCTCGATCCGAGGCAGCAGCGGCACGGCGAGCAGGCCTTCCAGCAGGCGGAGGAGAAGGTCCGCCGCCGCGTCCGGCAGGGAGGTGCGCCTGCTGACCGATGCCTTGGCCGAGGTCAGGATGTCGACGCAGCCGAGGAGACGCGCCACGGTGCTCTCCACGGACCACGGACGGCCACGATCGCGCTCGCGGATCGCGCGGTGAGCGTCGAGGAGGATGTCGAGTGCGAAGGCCACGTCATCCGACGCGGACAGCGACACCACGGAGCCGCCGCCGCGGTCGTCATGCACGGTCAGCCAGCCGGCATCGCACGCCGCCACGATCGAGGCCGCCACCGCGCCAGGGGAAGGCGAATCGTTCACCACGTCCGTGCAGCTGAGGCGTTCCCTGCTGAGCCGATCGAGGCTTCCTGAGGCCTCCAGGGTCGCCAGCGCGGTGATGGCCGCCAGGCCGTTCTGATGGAGGAACACGCGTCGCAGGAGTTCGCCGTTCCAGCCGCTCGCCCGCCGCTCCGCCACCTTCATGACGCATACCGGTACGAGATGCTCGATGCCGGCCTTCTCCTGGCCCTTGCTTCGGCCGGCGTTGCCCACAACATCATCGGTCTCCGCTCCGCGTCGTCGAGTGCCACCGGCGCCGCATCCTCGTTCGATCGGCCGGTACGGTCAGGAGGAGGCCTCCCTGGCGGCGTGCTTCAGAACATCGCTGTGCCACGTGTCGGCGTCCGGAGGCGCCCAATAGAAGTCACCCACCGGCACGCCAAGCCGCTCACACAGGTCACGGGTCGCCCGCGCGCTCTCCGCCCAGGCGCGCACCGCCGAGGCCAGCCCGTCGTCTCCATGGCCCGTCAAGTCACCCACCAGCGCGAGAACCGCCCGGCAATGTGCGGTGACCGCGTCCACGCCCAGCGGGAGGGCCGCACAGTAGAGGGCGGAGACTCTGTCCGCCAGATCGGGATTGACGGCCCTGAGCACCGACAGCGCGACTCTGGCTCTCGCCGTGGCGTGCTCGAAGGGCGGAAACACGGTGCAGCGCTCACGGAGCCACACGGCGACCGACGCGTCGATCAGGCTGGCGGCGGTATACCGCGCCAACCCCAGCTGGCCGGCCTGGAGGGCGCCGTCGAGGTCGTACATCAGCGCCATGATCTCGAGGCGGCCGGAGGACTCGTCGTGGGATCGCCGGAGCGCGACCGGCATGGGCACCGCCTTCGCGATCTCACCGCGCATGGCCCTTCACCTCCCTCAGCAGTCCGGCATCGATCAGTGCCTCCCGCAGGACGAGGCGGTGTGCCTGGGCTTGCCAGACGCTGGGCGCCTGCTTCCGGCCGTCGTCCGCTTCCTGCGGACCCAGAGCCGGCAGGAGCGCGGTGATCGCCGCCGTGTCCTCCGGCAGCACGTCGTACGCCGCCTTGCGGGTCATGAGGGTCGAGACGTAGTGACGGCGATCGTGCTCGATCGGCGCCGCCGCCTCGGTCACGAGGTCATCGGCGTTCATTCCGGACAGGGATTCGGCCAGCACGGTGTCGATGTGCTCGACCGCCGCGCGGACATGACGCACCGGGTCATCCGAAGGATGAAGCAGCGCCGCGATCGCGGCGACCTCGGCGGAGTCCGGGCCGAAGGCCCGGATCGCCTTCTCGAGGGTGTACTTCGGCGACGGATAGAGCTCCCCCACGTCGGTCAGGGTCCCCATCGTGCAGAGGTGGGCGGCATAACAGGCGTAAAGGGTGGCGGCGGTGACGTCACCGCTGTTCAGAGCGATCGTCGCCCGCGCGGAGAAGGCGCCGGCGTGCAGAATCGCCCACGACCTGAGCACGGGACGATACGCCTCCAGCGAGAAGACCATGCTCGCGGGGTACGCGCCCTTGACGGTCGCGCCGATGGCAAGCCGGTAATAACGATCGAGCTCCGGCCGCGACAGCCGCAGAACCTGGGCAATGGCCTTCGGATCGGTCGTCGCCAGCTTCCTGGTGAGGTCCTCCAGCTCCCGTGCCCGGACATATTCGATGTCCAACCAGCTTGCTCCGGCGAACGCCATGCGCACGGGCACGTCGCGCGGGCGGTTGTCGCTCACCACGAAGAAGTCGAGGTCGGACCGTACGTTGCCGATGCCCTCGAACAGGGAGCCCGAGACCACGAGGACCTCTTCCTCGGCGATCGAGTCGGACAACCGTGCCCACGCGTCGTATCCTGCTTTGCGGCAGATCAGCTCTATCGCAGTGCGATCATCCAAGGAACCGGTCCCATCCCAGGCTTGCGCTGTCGGCGGTCGGAATCGATGGCGGCGGTCGGGGTCGGCGACGTTCGCGCGCTACGCGTAGACGTCCCAGGCCGACGAGACGGCATTCGACCAGTCCGCGTGTTTGATGCTGTACCGATTGTCGACACCGGTGCCGGACACGGGGTCGACGAGCGAGAAGCCGGCGTACATCAGGCGTCGCTCACCACGCTGGGGGGCGACGGTCTCGTGCATCGCGCACGACAGGTGAACCGTGAGATCTCCCGCTTCGCCGTAGAGAGCCCGGACCGGCAGGTCCACCTCGTCGATATTGTGATCGACTGCCGGGAAGTTCGTACGATGAGAGCCCGCCATGACCCGGATGCCCCCGGTCACCTCGTTGGAAGGCGCCAGCAGGACCCCGATCGTCACGCCATTGCAGAAGTACGAGTGCTTCCCCTGCCAGCAGTCCTTGTGCCAGCGAATCTCCGACGGCCCTTCCACCACACCGGTGGGTTTGACGAGGGACTCCACCCAGGACGGAGGAAACGCGAAGGAGTCTCCGGTCAGGTTGCACAGGCGCCGGAGCGGATCACTTTCCGCCACGCGCTTGCCGGCTTCCGATATCCGGTCGAAGTGCTTGAGGCGCACACACGCCTCCTGCCCGTTCTCGAGTTTCGCCCACCATCGGTGGGGGTCGTCCCTTCGGGCGGATGTGAGACCGCGGTCGATGTCGGCCGAGATGGCGGCGACGGCATCGGCGCCGATCCAGCCGCGCAGCACGAGGAAGCCGGCCTGCTCGAGAAACCTTCCCATTTCGGCGTCATCGTCATCGGGCGTGAACGACCGGTCCACGTCGAGCGGCGAGCCGTCCAGATTCGTCAGCGATATGGATCCCGGCTCGTACATCGGGCGGCCGTCGACCATCGCCCGGAGCACCACGTCCCACGCAAGTGCCGCGTTGGAATCGCCACTGCTCACCTGGGCGTCGCCTGAGACCAGCAGGGCCAGCATGGTGCGCACTTCCTGGACCCACTCGGAGAACGCGGCTTCGCCGATGTCGACGACCAGCTCTCCGCTCGTGGCGTCGTCGACGACGGTGACGGTGTCCGCTTCCGGGACCAGAGTCCGCATGGTGTCGCCGACCCGAAGCGAAAGGCGGCCAAGCCCGAGCCGCGCCGCGGCCCGAGCGGCCTGCGGTCCGGTCGTCCTGAGCAGATCCGGCAGTTCCTCGAAGAACGAGCGAGGATCTATCGTCCGGACGCCGCTGTTGGTGCGTGTGCGCATGTCGATTGTCATTCGAGCACCTCCTCGGGAGCTGGCGACGCAATTATTTCGATATGGCTGCCATATCTGTGTGTCCGGAAAAGTCGTTCGAGTTCCTCACCGATGTTGGCCGGGATTCACCAGGATCGCAACAACACGAATGAACACATAAAAACGTGCGCACCGGTGGCACTTCGCCCGCGGACTTTCGGTCGTGGCGCGTTCGGCTGTGGATGACGGCCGTGATGCCTGGAGGCGGGCGGCGTGCAAGTGAGGACCATCCGCACTTGCACACGGGCACGCCGTGGCCGCGTTGTTCGTACCGATGCCTGCGAAATTCCGGCTGGTCCCGGCTAGGAAAGCTGCCGGAACGCGGCCCGTACTATCTCGCCTCGATCTGCTGTTCCGTCCAGAACGGTCACCTCGTGACAGAGTTCGTCGAGGATTCCGCGGATGTGGTGCCGGTGCAGGCGAAGGCGTTCCGCGAACGGCCCGTCGTGGTCATCCCGCCTTCGGCCGAGCGCGGACCCGCACCGCGCACACCGGCCGGGATCCGCCTCCGAGACGGCTGCCTGCGATATTCCGCCGTCACAGGTGACGCACACCGACCGCTTGCGCATGCGTGCCATGCATACCTCGTCCGGGGCGTCCAGATAGAGAACGCGGTCGACCTGCCGGCCGCGGCCGGCCACGACCTCGATCATGAGCCGTGCCTGTTCGGCGTTGGCGGGCAGGCCCTCGATGAGCATTCCTCCCGGCAACTGCGCGTCCAGCCGGCGGGAGAACGCCTCGATGACGACCTCGTCCGGGAGCCATTGCCCCTTCTCCTGCGACTCGGCGGCCGCGAGCCACAGATCTGTCTGCTTGCTCTTCTCCTCGACGAACTGACGCCGGACGGCGAAGTGCCCGAGGCCGGGGGTCGCGTCCAGAATGCTCGTGACCAGGGTGCTCTTGCCGGACCCCGGAGGCCCGAGCAATACCAGCAAGGACGTCTTGGAGAGCGTTCCCGCGCTCATCGTGCGCCTCCGGAAACCGTGGCGCCGGCCGGCGGAAGGGCCTCCCCGAGCAGCGGAAGCACCTCTTCCGCGAAACGCGCGGGCTGCTCGGCGCGGTCAGGGCCGGGGACGCTGACGTTGAAGCCGTCGAAGCCGAGGTCTCGCAGCTTCGCAAGCTGGTCGGCGACGGCTTCCGGCGGACCGGTGATGGCATTCGGCGGCGCTTCGGCCAGCGGACCGACATGAGCCTCGAGACTGAGGACGCAGGTGATCGTCGAGGGATCGCGCCCCGCGCCGTCCGCCGCGGCGATGAGGCGGGACCTGCACGCGGTCAGCCGCTCCACCGAGGTGTAACGCAGGTACGGGATCCAGCCGTCCGCCATGCTGCCGGCCACTTCGGCTCCGCGCGGGCCGAGGACGCCCAGCCAGACAGGTATCCGGCTCGCCGGCCGTGGGCTGATCTCCGCGTCGACGACGCCGTGGTGCCGGCCGGAGAAGGCGAACTTGCCGTCGCACCACAGGCCTTTGATGATCGCCGTCGCCTCGGCGAGGGCATCGATCTTCCCTCGGGCGGACGGCGGGTTCACGCCCACGGAACGCATCTTGTTGTCCGCGCCGCCACCGCCGATCCCGAGCACGAGACGGCCGTCGGCGAGACGGTTGATGGTCTCGGCCATCTTCGCCACGAGCGCCGGATTGCGGAACGGCGCTCCGAGAACGCGGGTGACGAGCCCGATCTGCCGCGTCGCGGCGCCGATGGAGGCCAGTGTCACCAATGGCTCGTTGGTGGGGCTGCCCCCGAAAGGATGGTCCGCGACCGAAACGAAATCGAACCCCAGCCTTTCCGCCTCGATTGCTTCGTCTACGGGGTGCACGTCGCCGATAGGGTGCATGGACACGCTCAGACCGACTACAGGTCTTTCCACATCTCCTCCGTTGGACCGGGTGACTTCATCGCCTGTCCCGCGCCGCACATGCTAAGCATCCTCGTCTGCGCAGGGCCACTCGACGTCTTTCCACACCGGCGGCCGGCACGAGATGAACAGCCGGTTCGTGCACGTCACCATCCTGAGCGCACCCTCAAATCCGGCCTTCACCGTCGATTTCCTGCATGCAGCTGAGCCTGTGAACGGCCTGTGGTTTCCGCGGGTAGACTGCTCGGCGTGTCAGTAGTCCCGGTTCGCGCACGTTTCGCGCCTTCCCCCACAGGAATGTTCCACGTTGGAGGCGCGCGCTCGGCTCTCTATAATTGGGCGGTAGCGCGACAATCAGGGGGAAAGTTCGTGCTGCGGGTGGAAGACACCGACACTGCGCGAAATCGCCCAGAGTGGACGGAAGGCATTATCCAAGCTCTGGCCGCGATCGGCATCGATTCCTCGGATCCCGCTTTCGAGGGTCCCTACATGCAGTCGCAGAGTGCCGATCGGCACCGGCAGGCGGCGCTCCAGCTGTATACGAAGGGCCGGGCATACTTCTGCGACTGCACGCGTGAGCAGCTCACGGAGCGGCGAGAGTCCGAGCACCTGGGATATGACGGATTCTGCCGCGAGCGCGGGCTGGAGCCCGCGCAGGGACGCGCGTTGCGCTTTCGGACGCCGGATGACGGCGAAACCCTGATCGTGGATCTGATCCGCGGCAAGCCCGCCTTCCCCAACAGCGCGATCGAGGATTTCGTCATCGCCAGGGGCGATGGGTCGCCGGTCTTCCTCCTGGCCAATGTCGTCGACGACCTGGACCAGGGCATCACGCACGTGATCCGGGGCGAGGAGCATCTCTCCAACACGCCCAAGCAGCAACTCCTGTGGGAGGCCCTGGGCTCGGCGCCGCCGATGTGGGCCCATCTGCCCGTCCTCGTCAACGAAAAGCGGCAGAAACTGTCCAAGCGGCGGGACAAGCTGGCGCTGGAGGAATATCTGGCAGATGGGTTCCTGCCGGACGCCCTGGTCAACTACCTGATGTTGCTGGGCTGGGGGCCGGGCGGCGATCGGGAGATCATGCCATACCCGGAGATGGAGCGGCTGTTCAGAATCGAGGACGTCAACACCTCGCCGGCGTTCTTCGACGTGAAGAAGCTGAGCGCGTTCAACGGCGAATACATCCGGGCGCTGTCCGAAGAGGCGTTCGCCGCCGCATGCGCGCCGTGGCTCACCGGGCCCCATGTGCCGTGGCGAGCGGACGCGTTCGACCCGGGCGTGTTCGCGGCGGTGGCGCCGCTGGCGCAGACCCGGCTGACGTTGTTGTCGGAGATCACGGGTTATGTGGATTTCCTGTTCCTCGACGAGCCCGTCTTCGACGAGGCGTCGTGGACCAAAGCCATGAAGCCGGGCGCCGCTCGGCTGCTGCGCGATGCGCGGACGGCGTACGCCGCCGCGGCATGGCGGGCGGAGACGCTGAAGAACGTGCTGACCGAGGTGGGCGAGCGCCACGGGCTGAAGCTGGGCAAGGCGCAGGCCCCGGTCCGGGTGGCGGTGTCGGGGCGGACGGTCGGTCTGCCACTGTTCGAATCACTGGAAGTCCTCGGCCGCGACCGGACGGTGCGACGTCTCGACGCCGCGCTCGCGCGCTTGACCGGGGCGTGAGGCTGCGCGACGACGGGGATGCGCCTCATGCTCGTCCAGGCCGGCCCGCGGACCGCCGGAGGAAGGCTGGAGCAGCTCCGTCGTGGCCCGCGTCGGCGGTCAAGCTGTGAGGTCCCGCACCACACCGGACATGTCCTGGGCGGTGAGACGCGGCCTTTTCGCGGCCGCCAGAGCGAGGGACTCCATCGCGCGGAGAAAGACGTCGATCTCCGCCGGTGTCAGGAACGACGTGTCGGCCCGCAGGAGACAACCAAGGGCCGGCGGGCGGGCGAAGGTCACGAGGTAGACCCGCCGCCCCATACGATCCTGAGACAGGTCGCGGGTCCACCGCAGGATGGTGTCGCCCGGCGAACTGGCGGGTGTGCCCCCGGCCGCAGCCCTGCAGGGCACCTCGCCCGAGAGGTTCAGATTGATCGAGAAGGGCAGGCCCACGCAATGGCGGGCTTCGCCGGAGTGGCCGTACACGAGCCGGGCCACCGCACGCGGGTCGTACTGCCCGTGCCGGTACGCCAGCAGCGCGGACCTCACCGTCGCGCTGAGGAGCTCGGGGAAACTCAGGCCACGCACGTCGACGCTGAACGGGGTGTCCTGGACGAAGGTCCCGGCGGCTGCCCTGCGCCTGGGACCGACGCGGTTGCTGCAGTAGATCATCGACTCGCACTTCCGGGCCGGCGACCGCAGGCCGAGCAGCGCCGACCAGATTGTCAACATCAGCGTCGGCGCACCCACCCGGTACACCTCGCTCAGCCCGCAAATGGCTTCGGCAAGGGCGCGTGACTCCATGTACATCTCGCGATAGGTGGCCGGCCCGCCACCACCGGAGGCCGGGGGAGGACACTCGGCACGCAGACCCGCCACCTGCTGCTTCCAGTAGGCGAGCGATGACGCCGCGACCCGCCTCCCACGCTCACTCGCCTCGTACGTCGCCTGGTCATGGGGCTGAAGGCCGGTCTCCACTCCCGGAGATCGCTCAGCGCGCAGCAGGTGGACGAGATGGTCGCGCAGCTGTGCGACGGCCCAGCCGTCAACCGCCAGATGGAACAGGACGACCACGACATGCCGCGGCTCGCCGTCCTGGGTGACGATCGCGACGCGTATCGGCCACTCGTCCAGCCGGAACGCCGTACGCATGAGCGCGTCCTCGACCTGGTCGCGCCAGTGATCCGCCGGATGGGGTGACGCCTCGCAGACACTCACCCGCAACGATCCGGTCGAGGCGACGGCCTGTCGCGGCTGATCGCCCGCCGTCTCCGCGAACGTCGTCCGCAGGGACTCGTGTTGCTCGACGAGCACGCGTACCGCTGTCAGGGCGGTGGGCAGGGTCGTGCCGTGCGGTAGCTCCACCGTGAACGGCACATTGAGGTGGGCGTGATCACCGTCGAACCAGACGGCCTCTCGCCACATCCATTGCTGGCCCCAGGTCATCGCGGATGAACATGATCGCGTCCCGCGAAACTCAAGGAGGCAGGACGTCGAGCCATCGATCACAGGCACTTCCGCTCCTCGCGTCCAGGTGCGCGGTTCCAGCCGCACGCGCCGGCGGATCGCGCCCGGTGGTGCCGTGCCTCTGGCGGAGACTCTCGCGAACGGGACAAGCCGGGCGACGGGCGGATACGGGGGCCTGATCCGCCACCGAGCGGTGACCCGCCTCTGCCGGAGGGCTGCCGGCGGCCATTTTCTTCAGGTTGGCACGCACGCGGATACCGCACAAGGCGTGCGACGTAGCACGTATGGACGATAGACGATTCGTCCGTCACGCTGGATCGATAACTTTCACCGCCCGTCGGTCGTCACGCTTGTCTTTCGCCGCGCCAAAGGGTGCTTTCCTATCCCAGGGCTCTCGTACGATGCCTTTCTCCGGGCCTGATCCGACTTGTCATATGATCGCGCGAAGCATATTTTGCTCAGCAAGGGAGAATCGTCTTATGGTGCACGAAGAACAAAACATCGCCGACGACGTACTGAAGATCATCAAAGCCACCCTGCTCGTGGAGTCCGTGGATATGAAGGACAATCTCTTCGATGTCGGTGCAGACTCCCTGACCTTGCTGGAAATATGCACGCAGATTGAAGAGGGATTCGAGATCGAAGTGCCGCTGGAGTCCGTATGGGAGGCGCCGAGCGCCCTCGACATCATCCGCATCGTCGAGGACTGCGTTCACAAGGCCCGGGGACTCACCGCCGGTGGCCGGGAGGCCGAAACGCCTGCCTCGTGACTGCTGACCGGGGACGATCTGGAAGAGGTCAGGGTGTCGTCATCCTTTACATATCCGGCCATCCCATCGCAGTCGGCGTTCAGGGCCATCGACCGCGCCGATCCGGGACTGACGACCATCGTGTACGAGCGGCCGATCGCCTCCCAGGCGAGCCCCGAGCTGCTGCGCCAGGCGGTTGCCGAGGTGTATCAGAGGCATGAGGTCCTGCGGACGGTGATCGTCGACGGGGAGCCCGGATCGCCTTCCTCGCCGCTTGAGTCCCTATGGCTCGGCTACCGGAACGTCGTCGCCGAACGGCCGGTGGAAGCGCTGGACGTGATCGCTCCAGGGCACACCTTGCAGTCCGACCACGGGGAGCCAGGATGGCTTCCTGGACTACGGGCGGATCCCGGGCGCCTCCCGGTCTTCCGCTTCCAACTCATCGAAGGGCCTGTGCGGCGGAAACTCAGAATCCTCACCGATCACGCCCTCTGCGACCGATGGTCACTGTTCGTGCTGCAACGCGACATCGAGCGTTCATACCGGCGGATCGTGGCAGGGGCGCCGGCAAGCACGGGGGAGACCTATCCGTTCAGCACGTTCGCGCGTGAGCTCTATTCGATGTGGACCTCCGGCGTGTTGAAGGACAAGACCAAGGCTCTCGGCGAGAAGATCACGGCACTCGATATGAGTCCCTTATCCGAGATTTCCGGGAGTCTGTGCAAACCGGCTTCCGTCGAGTCCTTCGTCGTCGCCTTGAGCTCAGAATCGACGCGTCGTTTCGAGGCCCTCAACGCACAGGCCGGAAGCAGCCGGCTGGGGGTGGCCATCGCGTTGTTCGCCCATGCCGTGGCGGCAGAGTTCGGCTGGCGCCGGCTCGCGCTGCTCACGCCGCACGCGAACCGCTCGTTGAAGGCACGGGGGTCCGTCGGCCTGTTCGCCGACGCACAGTACATCTTCGCGTCGGTCGAGGCGGGTTTCGCGGCCGCGGTCCGCGAGGTCTCGACGAGCCTCAAGGAGACTCTCACCGGCACGCCACCGCCGGCCGCGCTCATCCAGGCCCTGCCGGGAGCACGCGAAGTGCTGCAGAGCGTGCCCCGGCTGGCGGCTGACGTCCAGATCAGGCCCCGACGCGGCGGGCCGGTCCCCCGCACGGGGCGGATCGAGCTCTTCGAGGACGCGGGCGAGGAGGACATCGAGCGTCCGGACGAGGACGCCATCGTCACCCTCACGCCGCCGTCGTGGCCCGGCCAGCCCGATCTCAGGCTCACCTGCGACTTCTCGAACCGGCACGAGTTGTCGGTCAACTACCGTGTGGATCACATACCGGCTTCGTCCGCCCGAGCGATCGCGCAGCGACTGCTGCGGCAGATCCAGCGCGCCGGGGCGAGCGGCGCTCACCTGGCCAGGTAGGGCGACCGCGCGGGAGGGCGAAGGACCTGGTCACACGTGAGCGACGAGCTTTCTAGCCGCCCCGCGAGGTCCACAGCGCCACGCGCGCGGAGGCCGCGACAGCCTCCGGGGTGGCTTTCGCGTCGAGGACCGTGATCTCCTCCGGCCGGAAAGCGGCGAAGATGGCCGGGATGTTGCGACGGTGGGTGCGCAGCCGCTGTGCGAAGACCGACTCGTTGTCGTCCGGACGGCGCTCGAGCAACCCGCCACAAGTGATGCAGCGATCCGGAGCCTTCGGAGCGGCGCCGGCCGGCGCCCTGCCGTCGTCGCAGGTCGTGCAGACCACCCGATGGCGCATCCGCATGGCGCAGACGTCGTCGGAGGCGTCGAGATAGAGCACCAGCTTGGTCCGGACGCCATGGGCGTGGATCAGGTCCCGGACCATCACCGCCTGAGCGCCGTTGGCGGGAAGGCCCTGCAACACCATTCTCGCCGACGGATATGCCCGGAGTTGCCGGGCGAATAATTCGACGACAAGGGAGTCGGGAATCCATCTGCCCTTCTCCACGGACTTTCTTATCGACTCCCAGAGGGGTGTTCCGTTGCTTTTTTCTCGAGCGAGCTGGTGGCGGACCACAAAGCGCCGGAAGGAAGCGTGATCGGCCAGTATTTCCCTGACCAGGGTGCTCTTGCCGGAAGCCGGTGGACCTAGCACAATAACGAACGGCAGATCTGCTTCCGCCGTTTCCGGCGATGACTGCGCCACGTCGGCATATTAGCACGCGTCAATTGGAGACCTCCATGCGCAAGCATTCCATGCATGCCGCGAGAGCAGCCGTTCGCAGCGCCGGTGTCTATGGTGATTCGATCGTGGAAGACGAGGCATTGGCCCGCCTCGGCGCAGTGCCGGTCGCGCTCCTGGCGGACGCGCTCATCGACGAGAAGGTCTCCTCGCTGGTGCTGGAACGCCTGAAGGGAGGCGGAGCCGAGCTCGCCGGCGGACTCCATGGCCAGGCGCGCTTCGCCGAGGCCCGAGCGCGGATCGAGGCGGTCGCACGTCATAAGGACGACGTTCTGCCGATGGTGGACCGGCAGGCCAGAGAACTGGGGATCAGCGTCTGGGCCATCAAGGGACTGGCGGCCGAGGGCGCGTATCCCGAGCGCGCGGTGCGGGACCTCGGAGATCTGGATCTGATGGTCGCGACCGTGGACGACGCCGTCAGGCTCACCGCACGCCTGCGGGAGGCCGGCTACGACTTCGACAACCTTGAATGGCCGTGGGTGAAGAGGTCCTTGGAGTCCGGCGTGATCTACGGACAGTTCAACCTCAATGACGGCGCCCTCGAAAACCGTCCGACCATCGATCTGCATTTCGGTGGCTATTCGGTCCGGCACTGCGGTTTTCATCCGCTGGGAACGGGGGAACGGAAACCCGGGCTCAGCTACTACGAAATTCAGCAGAACATGCCGCTCCTCGTCGCGAACGCGGCCGGTGACCACGACATCACGACCAAGGACCTCAACGATTTCGGCCTGGCGCTTCAGGATCCATCGATGGACTGGGATCAACTGCTGCGCGAGCTGGAGGCCATCAAGCTCCTTGGCTTCTTCAAGCGTCTGGCCGAGGAACTCGACGCGACCCCGCTACGGCCCCTCTACCGTGACAGTGTCCTGCCGCCGCGGCTGAAGCGCGTACGGGCGGAGACGCCGGCGCCGCGGGTTTCCCTGATGTGGCAACGGCGGTGGGCGGCGACCGTCAGGCACGCCTACGCTCTCGGCGCGCGCCACTCCTACGCCCGTGCCACGGTGACCACGCTTTCGGCAGCTCGCTATTACTGGGGCCATCGCGTGGTCAAGGTCAGATCACGGGCGATCCGCCCAGGGCCGCGGCTGCCGAGACTGGTCAACTGGACGTGTGTGCGCCTGATTCCCGCGGCGCTGGTGAAACGCCTGCGCAGCGGGGACGACGGCACGGCGGCCGGTGCCTCCTTCCTTCCGGTGCGCGGGCCCCAGCGGTCACTGTCGGAGGAGCTCACCGCGATCCGTTCCCCGGTCGGCGACATCATCCGTACGCGCCTGGGCGATTTCGTGCCTGCCGTCTATCACGTCGACGATCCCTGGCAGCGCTTGAACGAGGGCACGAAATGAGCGGGATGGGGCACCCTGTCGACCTCACAGGGCCGCAGGCGACGTGGCCGTCCGCCGGGCTGCGACTCTGGCGTGCGGCCACCGACCATGTACTCGGCCTGCCTGACGCGTGGCACCCGCCGCCGCCACAGGGAGATCGCGGCCTTCGTGAGGTGCTCGGCGCCCTACTGCGCGAGGACCCGGACGACGTGCTGATCACCAGCGGCGTACGCGCCGGCGCGTCGGTCATCGCGCAGTTCGGCGAGAGCTTCTCGCATGAGCAGCCCTCATTCACCGGCACGGTCACGGTGCTCCGTGCTTGTCGCCGGGACGTGAATCTCCATCCCTGGGCCGAACTCCTGGAGCACCGGCATGCGGGCCGGACGGGGGCCGCCGGCGTCGTCTGGCTGACCGATCCGTGGCGGAACCCGGACGGCGCCACCCTGACCCCCGACGGCTGGCGCCGCGTCGAAGCGGTCGCCCGGACGCGTCAGGTCGTGGTCAACGAGGTATACCGCTGGTTCGGGAAGGTGAGGAGCCGGCCCGCCCGGGTCTGGATGACCGGTTCACTGTCCAAGCTGGCCGGTAGCGGGGCAGGGCTGGGCTGGATCCGCGGCACGGGCATGGACGACCTGGCACGGCGGCAGCACGCCAGGCCCAGCCTGTTCTGGCAACGGTGCTGGGCCTACTTCCTGGCACATGGCGGCCTGGAACTGCTCATCGACCACACGGTCCGGCCCACGGCCGAGGCTTCCCGCGCCTTCCTCGACGAACTGGTACGCGTTGCCGGCGCGGAGCGTTGTCCCGGCGCGGTCGCCGGATCCCCGTTCTTCCTCCTGCCCGTCCCGCATACGACCACGGAAGATTTCGTCGGCCGCCTCGCCGCGGACGGCGTCCGGGTGGGCCCGGGCGATGACTTCCTCGCACCGTCGCCCAGTGTCCGCGTGTGTTTCGCCGGCGTCTCCGGCGCCGGCGCGCGCCACGCGGCTCGAACCATCGGGATGCGCCTACTCGCCGACGCCCCGTTCAGGGCCGGGTCTCACCCGGCTGCAGAACGTACAGACGGCGGGGTCCGACACTGATCAGGTCTCCGCTGGAGACCTGGTGATCCTCCTCGAACACCTTGCCGCCGTTGACCCGGACGGCTCCGGACAGGAGGAGGCGACGCGCCTGCTGCCTGGACGGGACCGTGCCTGTGGCGTGGAGAACGTCCAGTATTCCGCCGGGGTCCGCGATCAGGGGTACGGCCATCGACGGGTCGGGATCGCCGCGATGCCCGGGAAGGAAGCTCTCCTTCGCCTTGGCCGCCGCCTCCTCGCCGTGGTAAACGCGTACGATGTCGAAGGCGAGGTCCTGCTTCAACGCCATGGGATGCAGCTCTCCCGACCTCCAGCCTTCGAGCCGCGCGCGCACTTCCTCCGGTGGCCACGACGAGACAAGAGTGATCCATTGCCGCATCGTCTCGTCGTCGATGCTCATCACCTTCGCGAACTGTTCGCTCGGCTTCTCGGCCAGGGCGATGTGGGTGCCTTCACGCTTGGACATCCGCCGGTGGCCCTTCGTCCCCCAGAGGGTCGGGTAGGTGACGCCGACGCAGGGCCGCTGCCCGTACAGTCGCTGCAGCCGGCGGCCTGCCAGGATGTTGAAGATCGGGCCGACCGTGCCGAGCTGGACGTCCGCCCGCAGGTGCAGCGCGTCGTAGCCCTGCATGAGCGGGTAGAGCAGCTCATGCAGGCCGACCGGCTTGCTGGACTTCATCCGGTCTCTGACGGCCGCCGGGCTGGTCACCTGCTGGACGGTGAACGCC
This sequence comes from Nonomuraea sp. NPDC049378, assembly GCF_055586745.1. NCBI lineage: Bacteria > Bacillati > Actinomycetota > Actinomycetes > Streptosporangiales > Streptosporangiaceae > Nonomuraea > Nonomuraea sp. NPDC049378. The sequence goes on along the minus strand of NZ_JBVJHP010000001.1, from coordinate 540,248 downwards.
GACGCGACGGCCAGGACGTCGGAGAGGGGCAGGTCGCTCAGCCAGTCGCCGTTGTACATGACCGTCGTGCGATCCGGGTCGAGAACGAGCGACATCTGCTCGACGAAGGTCGAGGCGGCGCTCACGACCTTGTCGAGAGGGATCCGGGGCCGCTCGTACAGCCGGTCCGAAGGATCTCCGATCTGAGCGGTGACCGTGCCCACCAGGAATATCACCTCGTGCCCGAGCTCCTGGAAGAAGCGGAGCTTTCGCATCGTGATGGTGTGTCCCAGATGGAGGTTTGGCCGGCTTGCGTCGTACCCGGCGAAAACGCGCAGCGGCACCCCGGTGCGATGGGACTCGGCCAACCGTTCGATGAGTTCGCGCCGCATCGTCTGCGCGAATGATTTCTGGGTGAACTCCGCGCCTTGCAGGATGTTGTCCGCCTCGTCTATCGCCTGTTGCGAATTCACTGCATGGACTCCACATGGTCGCTCGTTCTCGCCGCCATTGAAAACGCTTTCTCCAGGGTTCTGAGCGCCGATGCGTACGATGCGCGAACCAGAGAGATCTGATCCCCTGCCCACAACCTTTCGGACAGGATCTCGAGCTCCCACCACCCATCGAAACCGGCGGTGAGCAGATCCGCGCAGATCGCCGGCACGTCGGCGCATCCTTCGCCCGGAAGCGCGCGGTCCAGGTTTCCCGCAGGGCCGGCCGCCCAATCCGACAGGTGCACGATCCGGGTTCTGCTGCCTGCCTCCAGCAGACGTTCGCGGAGCCCCGAATCCCACCAGACGTGCCAGGTGTCGACGACGATGCCGCCGGTCTGTCCCTGCTCGATCAGCGTGAGGGCGTCCGCCACGGATGTCGCGACCGACTCGTTGACCAGAACGGGATGCAGCGGCTCGACGAGCAGGTCGGCTCCCTCTCGTGCGGCCCGCTGCAGCAGCATGCCGACCGCGGTGGCGGCCTGGTTCCACGCGTCCCTTCGCCCAAGAGCCGCGCATGGGCCGCCGACCACCACGACGAGTGGCACGCCGAGTTCGGCGGCATGGGCCAGGCACCGTTCGGCTTTCGCCATCCGCTCCGCACGGACGGCAGGGCTCGGATCTATGAGGCCTATGAACGCGCAGACACTGGTCGGCTGCAGCCCTTCTCCGTCCAGCACGGACCGTACGCCATTCACGCCGTGCTCGGCGATCGCCGACGGGAGAACCCCGAAGCCGTCGAACCCGGATTCGCGCGCGGCACGAGCGGCCGTCGCCAGGGGAAGGTCCCGCGCGGTCAGCTGGTTGAATGATATGCGCAAATCCTCGGCCACCGCGGGCCCGCCTGGTATGGACATGCTCGTGATTCTGCAAGACGGGCCGGGATATGTAAATGAAAACACGTGGCGCCCGGCGGTGGTCGAGCTCCGGATACAATGTGCCGATGCGATTCGCATTCATGCCCGTCCTTTCTGATGAACCGTCGTCCTGGCCGCGGCTGCTGGCAATGTTCCAGGCCGCTGACGAGATGGAATTCTTTGAATCCGGCTGGCTGTTCGATCATTCGTCGTCAGCCGCTGTCAACACGTCAGGCCCGTGCTACGAAACATGGACGGTCATGACGGCCCTGGCCCATGCGACGAGCCGTCTCCGCCTGGGAACCATGGTCCTCGCGGTCGCGCGCCGGCACCCGGCGCTGCTCGCACAGATGGCCCTGACGTTGGACACGATTTCCGAGGGCCGGCTCGAACTCGGCATCGGCGCGGGATGGCGCGAGCTGGATCACCTTCCGCAGGGCATTCCCTTCGGCACGCCCGCGTCCCGCGCGGACCGGCTCGACGAAGGATGCGAGGCGCTGGTTCGTCTTCTTTCGGGCCACACGGTCTCCGCGCACGGAGGCTTCTTCACGCTGGCGGAGGCGCGATGCGACATTCCTCCCGTACAGCGACCGCACCCGCCTCTCTGCATCGGCGGCGGCGGCGAGCGGCGGACTCTGCCGACCGCCGCTCGGTGGGCGCAGCACTGGAACCATCCGGGCGGACGTGCCGAGGACTTCTCCCGCAAGCGCCTGCTCCTGCTCCGGTGCTGCGCGCAGCTCGGCCGCGACCCCTCGGAGATCATCACCTCGGCGACCGTTCACGGAGAGGACTCCGCGCCGGAAAGCATGGTCAAGGAAGTCGCCCAGCTTACGGAGGCAGGTGCTGACCTGGTCATTCTCCGGATTCGGCCACCTCACGAGGCGGCGAGACTTGAGCGGCTGGCGACAGTGCTGGAGCCGCTCCGCTGACGCCGGAACAGGCGTCGGCGGAGGGGTCGCCGGCCGGCGAGGGCGCACGGCGGCAGGTCATCCGGCCGTGACGCGGAACGCCGCGGAGAGCGCGGGCAGCGGCTGTGGTGCGAGGGCGGCCCGGCAGCCGGCGCGCAGTGCACCCGAGACGTCGTCAACGAGCTGGTCACCGACGTGGAGCAGGCGTTCCACGCCCACGCCGAGAGCGTTCGCCGCCTTGACGAACGCCGCGGGAGAGGGTTTGGCGACGCCGGCGGTCGTCGAGGGGATGACGACGTCCGCATACCGGTCGAGCCCTGCCGAGGCCAGGACGTCCACGAGAGTGGGCTGCCAGTTGGACAGAATTCCGATGCGCTGCCCGGCTGCTCGCACCGCGGCGAGCAGTTCTCGCGCCCCCGGCGCGGGGCGCCAGTTGCCGGGGGCGGTGTACGCGTCGAGCACGGTCGCCGCTCCGGATGGCGAGGCGTGGCCGAGCCCGGCCAGGACCTCCCCATAGAAGCGCCGTAGCGTCGTCTCGGCGGTGAACGGATCCGCCCACCACGAGTCCGGAGACCTGAGAACGCCGGTCGCGTTCGCCATGGCCGTACGCACCTCGGACATCGGGAGGGCGGCGCCCGAGCGAGCAAGATGGTCACGTATCACGCGGGCGGGGTCGCGGACGTGCTCGATCAGCGTGAATCCCGCATCGAACGTGACGGCGGCCGGCGGTCCGGGGCGGGGGGATCCCGTCACCGTGGCGAGGAGAGGGGCGAGGTCCGGCAGAGCGGCGCTGCTCGGCAGGAGCAGCGTGGGCAGATGTCCGTGGCTGACGGACCGGCCGGTGAACACGCCCACGGTCCGGAATCCGGCGGCTTCGGCCGCCCGCCACTCCGCCGCCGAATCGCTCACGTACCATGCCCTGCGCGGGTCGACCCCCCTGGCGCGCAACGCGCTGAAGGAGCGCACGCTGGGTTTCGGCTCGGCCGCGTTGTCGCCGTGCACCACAAAATCGAATGCGGTCACGTCGAGCCCGCACGCGCGGAGCTTGCGCCAGGTCTTGACGCCCGGGCCGTTGGTGAGGATGCCGCGGCGCATTCCGGCTGAGGTCGCGGCTCGTACGAGCCGGCGCGCGTCGCACAAGGGCACGGGCGGAAACCGGGCGGAGAGAGCGTCGTATGCTGACGAGTAGCGAGCGAGATCCACTCCCGCGTGGAGACGCCGCACGCACTCCGCGAAGCCCACGTGCCCGTAGTGGTCGGCGAACACCGTCTCGTCGGGCGGCTCCAGCCCGAGAACCCGCGCGACCTCCTGGCACTTCGCCCACCCTGTCGTGTACGTGTCGACCAAGGTGTCGTCGACGTCGAGGACGAGCCATGGGGCGTCTTCTCCCGCGGAGGTCGTCGTCTCCGGTGGTGCAGGCGTCATCGGGTGCTCATCCTCACGTGCTGCGGCCAGGCGATGGTGCGGCGTGTCAGGTCGCGCCGCGTTTCCGCGCAGCCCGCCGCCGTACCACTTCATGCTCGCCAAGGAACGAGTCGAACGCTCAGAGATCGCGCAGCATAGCCGCGATCTCATAGATGAGGGCCAGGTCGGCCACGGCGTCGGAGATCGGGGTGCGTGACGCCGCGAGCTCCAGCGCGCAGTCGAGGAAATGCTCGACTTCAAGCCGGTAAGCGCTGTCGTACGAGGTGATCACCTCACGCCTCACCACATCGGTTCCGACCGTGCACCGCTCGTGGGTGACGGTGGGCGCGGAACGGAGGAACGGGGAGCCGAACCGCAGCTCCGTTGACGCCCCGGGGTAGAAGGCGGTGAGGGTTTCGTCCCAGGCGCTCGCGGTCTGGAAGTCGGGGACGACTTCCAGGTGCACCGGTACGCCGCTCCCGTTCATGACGGCGAGGAAACCGGGACCGAAGGGCGTGCCGAACCGGAAGGCCTCGCGGACCCCGATCGGCCCGATCAGCGTGCGCCCGAGGTTGAGGTCGTGTACGGCCAGCTCCGTCAGGGTCCGCACGTCCTTTACACGAACGGCGGCACCGCCGCCGAGCGTCGTGGCGATCTGTAGGTCGACCGCCGCACTTTCGGCTTCGGCGTCCTGGACCGTGAGGTCGTGACCCTTGACACGCGGATGGAGTCTCTCCTGTTTGTGCCGCGCTCCGGCGAAGACGTGGAGGCGCACGAACATGGGTGGCGCCTCGCTGCCCAGGAGGCGCGCGAATGACGGGTCGTACCGCTTCATGTATCCGACCACCACCGACGACGGGGAGGATCGCTCCAGCTTCTCCAGCGCGGTCGCCTCGTCGATCCCCCAGCACACCGGCTTCTCGACCATGACGTGCAACTGCGCCTCGAGAGCACGCTGGACCAAGGGAGCGTGATGCCGGTTGGCGATCAGCACCGCATCGAGGTCGCGGGACATCAGGTCGTCGGCGGACGGCGCGACGGCTCGGGTGGGCAGACCGTACTCGTGCGCGACGGCGGCAGCGAGGCCGGGGGACAGGTCGCAGACGGCGGAGATCTCCGCCCGCCGGGACTGGGCGAGGTTGGGAAGATGGTGGAGCTGGGCGACCCTCCCGAGGCCGATCACGCCCACGCGCACCCGGCGGCTCACGATTGATCAAGGATCTTGAGACCGCCGAACTCGCGCTTCATCGATTCGGCGGCGATGGGCCTCTCGTCCTCGAACAGGACCGCCAGCGGGTCTATCCAGCACACGTACGAGACACCGTTGGGCATGACGTTGAGGCGTCTTACCTTGCGGTCAGGATTGGGCTCTTCGCTTGATTCGTCGACGTCGAAGTCGATATCGCCCCAGCGGTAGCAGTCCACCTTTGAGTCGCTTTTGCGCTGCACGAAAGTCTTCTCGAGCTCGGGCATCTGATCGAGCTCGGCCACGAGCGAGTCGATCGGAATATGGCCCTCCGCGTTGTAGACCGAGTAATCGGTGGACTTGCGGAACGCTTCGGGAATCTCCGAGCAGGACCGAAAGATGAAGCGGCGGTATCCGAGCTCGCGGCCCCACTCCATGTAGCTGAACATGTCCGGAACGGTGGAGACGCCCTCGGGCGTCATGACGCAACTGAGCCGTGGGGTGAAATGCGTTGAGCTGCGTTGGGTGACATTCCGGTGATCGGCGTCGGTCATGCCGTTCCACGATGGCCCGAACCTCATGATCGCGGCATTCAGGTCTGGATCGAAATGTGCCACGCTGACCGACGCACCGGACAAACCCGCGCTGATGAGGCCATCGAGAAGGGTGGCCTGGCCGGTGGGCGTCTGGACGCTCTTGCCCAGGCCGATGCCGTTGGTGTGCAGCCGCGACTTGTCGAAGCCGGGATTCACGGACCGGGTCAGGTCAAGGAGTCTCTGCGGGCTGAGCGTGGGCTCGCCGCCGGTGTAGGCGACCTTCCGCACGCCGGCGGTCAACGCGAAGCTTTTCACGCGCCGCAGCTGAGGTCCCCAGCTCAGGTATGGTCCGGCGGGGGTGAATGTGATCTCGTTGGAGCAGAACTTGCATGCGGCATTGCATTTCGCCACGACCACCAGCGTCAGAATGGCGCGGTGGCTGACCACATACGTCTCGGCGTCGAACCTCACGATATTGCTGTTCCAGAATTCCTCCCCCTCGAACAGCTCGGGCCGCTCGCCGATGGTGCGGATCACCTCGCCGTTGTGTGGACAGCTTTCATCTCGGTTCGCTGCGCCGGTGGCAACAGCTTCGTCCGCCCGGGCCCCGCTTTCGGTCATTCCGATCCGGCCCTCCTCAATGGGTGGTCAATTCGACTCTATCCATGGGCCAGTATGGTGACAACGGTGTCCGATCAGCAAGGCAAGGTGGCGCCGCGGCGCGCGCGGGATAATTCCCAGGAATGTGTGTGATGATATTCAGATACATTTGCGGGGCGGCATTCCGCTCGACGTCCGGCCCAATGGGAGAAGCGGCGGACCGGCTCCTTCAGGGTGCCGGCACCGTGTCCGTCGCGTGCAGGCGCCTACCGCCGTCTCGCGAGACGAGTCGCCGCCGGCGTCCACGCGGGCGCGGCCCCCCTGCCGGGAGCGCGGGCGGCCGCTACGTGCTTCGCTGGATGGCTTCGCCGAGCACGCGCACTCCGCGCACCAGTTCAGGCTCGGACACCATCGTGAAGGCCATGCGGAACCACTGCTGGTAGTTTCCACCGTCACCGAAGAACGAATCGCCCGGTCTGCAGAGCACACCTTCCTGAGCGCTGTGGTGCATGACCAGGTCTCCCTTGACGTGGCCGGCGAGCTCGATCCAGACAAACATGCCGCCGTGTGGCACGTCGAAGCGAACGGTGTCGCCGCAGTGCTCGCGCAGGCTCGCGACGACGGTGTCGCGCTTGCTTCGATACATTCGCGTGACTCGAGACAGGTGCTCGTCATACCGACCGCTGCGCACGAAGTGTTCAAGGATGCGGGCGGTGAGCTGGCTTGAGCCGAGATCTTCTCGCGGGGCCGCCACGACATCGACGAGATCGGGGCTCGCGCTGAGCCATCCGCAGCGCAGCCCGGGGGCCAGCGTCTTGCTGAAACTTCCGACGGTGATCAGCCGGTCGCCGCCTTCCAGCGTCGACATCGGCGGCAGCTGCGGTCCGTCGTAGCGCAGTTCGGCATAGACGCGGTCCTCGATGACGAGGAAGTCGTACTCGACCGCGAGCCGCAACAACTGCCGGCGGCGGGAGAGCGAGAGCGACCATCCCGTAGGGGTGTTGTAGTCCGCGATGACGTACACCAGCTTGCACCGGCGGCCCGCGGCCTTCAGTTCGCCGAGCCTGCGTTCGAGGACGTCGACGCGCATTCCGTCGCGGTCCATCGGGATGGCGAGAGGTTCGGCGCCGAGGGCACGGCCGATCCGGATCGAGGCGCCCCACGTGGGAGCCTCCACCACGAACACGTCACCGTCGCGGAGTAACGCCCGCCACACGAGCTCGATGGCGTGCGCGGCTCCCGACGTCAGCATGATGCCGTCGATACCGGAGGCACTCGATGAAGCCGCGCCGATGCGCTCGGCCAGGGCGGCCCGCAGCCCGGCGTGTCCCCGTGCGATTCCGGCACGGCCGGGTCCGCCGTAGAACAGGGACGGCTCGGCCTCCGCCAGCGTGTGCTCGGTGAGCTCCAGAAACTCCGAGCGCGGAAAGGTCGTCGCGTCGGGCAGCCCCAGGTCGAGGGGCCACCTTACCTTCCCAGGTGACATGCCAGGCTCCTGACCGGTCGACGGGTTGACAGCGGCGCGTGAGGTAGATTCCAGGGATTCACGCTGATACTTCTGGGTGTTCATAGATCGTCCCGTCTGACCAGATATAAGGCGCCTTCCCCCAGTTCATCGCGCTTGCAACGTCCGGGAAGAAGCCACAGTTCTTGAAATTCGCGCTGGTGTTGCACAGTGCCGGCATGCCGCTGATTTCGCGATATGCCGTGAGAAGCTCAACCAGCTCTGGGCACTGCTCCTCGTTGACGGTCTGCAGCCGTGCGGTTCCATCGACGTGGCAGATGGCAGGCAGACGGTCGCGCCACACATCCCGGACGTGGTGGCTGAAGAGCATGTAAGGATCAGGGGTTCCCGGATCGAAGATCTCAGGTGCGGCGTTCTCCAGGCAGACGGGTGCGACGGGACGGTAAGCCTCGCGATCCTTCATCTCATTCAGACGATCGTGCATGGCTCTGTCCGTGGCCGGCGCGAGGATGCTCCGGTGGCCGAGAGCGCGCGGCCCGAGCTCCGCCCTTCCGGTGAGAAAGACGACAGGTTCGCCGGTCTCGTGCAGAAGCCGGGCGAGCTCCGGCAGGGAACACGGAGATTGTCTCCACGCCGGATCGACCGGCGACGCACCCAGCCGCTGCCCGCTGTAGACGTCCCACTCCACCTGGGAGCGTCCCTCGGCCACGGCCATGGCACAGCAGGCCACGCCGAGCGCGACACCTGAGTCATTGGGGAAGGGCGGGACCCAGACGTTGTCGAACAACCCGCTTTCACGAATCTGACTGTTCCAATTGATGTTCAACGCGGTGCCGCCCGTCAGGCACAGGTTGCGCGGCGGGTCGGGAATCGTCCGGAGCGCTCGGTCGAGGCTCTCCACCAGCCGGTCGCCCAGATAGCGGCTGATGGAGGCGATCATGTCGACCGGTGAGACGTCGGCGAGGTGCATGGCCGGTGCCAGCGCCTCCAGCTGCGCCACCCCCGCCTCGAACCGGAAGGCGTCGTCCGTTCCGAACGGCGACTCGCGGCGACACGCGGCATGACGTTCCTTGAGAGCGGAGTCCAGCGCGGCCATCGCGGCACGGTCCGGCGTGCCCAGCGCCGCGTACGCCATGATCTTGCCCGCCAGCCCGAGATTCTCGAACCCCGAGGCCCGTTGATCGAACGGCGGGAACGACCCGGCAAGCACCGCATACGCGTTGCCCACGAGCGGGAACAGAGCTCCGACCGTCCGCAGCTTCGTGAGATCGCCGCGGCAGTCGTACAGGTACGGATACATCAGGCCGTCCCAGCTCAGGATGAGCGCAGGCTCAGCCGCAACCGCGAACGGGCTCGTACAGTACGCGGCGGCGACATGGCCCGCGTAGTGAGGGAACGTCACGTACTCGAGGTCGAGGGTCCTTTCCCGGACGGGGTTGATGAGGGTCTTCGACCTGATGCCTTCCACGTACGGCCCCAGCCGGACCTCGACGTCTATCCCGCGCCACCGCCGGGTCTTGTAGGGCTCATGCCAGCCGTCGAAGGCGACGAGATCCATGTCGTCCAGCGAGTAACCGAATTCGTCGAGCAGAACCTCCACGTCGCCGAGTTCGTCGATACGCGAATAGCGAGGCCGGTTGGCGATCTTCTCGCTCTCGCAGGACATCACGAGACGGCCGTCCTCGATGACCGCCACGGCCCCGTCGTGGGTGATCTTGATGCCGCACAACCTCATTCGCCGTCATCCGCCTTTCCTGACCAGTGCAGGGGAATGTCCACACCGCAGCGGTCCGCCGCCTCGATCAGGTGCTCAACGGGCATCGGGAACTGTCCGACCGCGGTCTTGCCGTTCCCGTGGAAGTCCGAGCTGCGGAAAGGAACCAGGCGCAGCCGATGTGCTGCCTCCCTTCGGCGGTTCTCATCCGCGGGCGAGTCGTGTCGCGAGCTCACCTCTACGCCCGCGAGCCCTGCGGCCGTGAACCTGCCAAGGTCGCCGACCACGCCGCCCCATGAGTTCCTGCCCGAATGGCACTCCCAGAAGGGGTGCGCTATCACCGGGATCCCGCCGGCGTCGCGGACCATCGCGATGGCGCGTTCGGTGGGCACGTACCGATCCCGTTCGGAGCTCTTCATGGCGTTGTACCGTTCCCTGACGACGGCCGCCGCCCGAACCGGATCCACGTCGAGCGGGCGTGCCAGATATCGGCCGATGAGCGTCGCACTGAGCATCCATTTGCGCGGGTGCAGCGGAGGTCCGTCCTCCTGGACGCCGGCGAGGATGTCTTCGGTGGCAGGGAGGGGCGTGCCGGCGGCGCGCAGGCCGGCCAGTACCCGGCCGTAGACGTCGTTCTTGATCGCGGTCGGCCGGAAGGCGAACTCCTGCACCTTGGCGTCGCGCACGCCGTGGCCGTAGCCCAGCACGTGATATTTGCGGTCGTGGTGCATCGTGCTGATCTCGAGCCCGGGAAGCAGGATGGTGCCGTGCGCCGCCGCCAGGGCCTCCAGTCCGGCATCGTAGGTCGTGCGCGAATGGTCGCTGATGCTCATCACCCGCAGCGCTGCTCGCCCTGCCCGTTCGATGACCTCCTCTGGTGACATCAGGCCGTCGGAGTTGGTGGTGTGCAGGTGGAGGTCGCAGAATGCCTGGCCTGCGGTGCCGTCGCATGGGGAACGAGTCATTGGAGCACCTCAAGAACTCCGGATGTTGTCTGAAGCGTGCAGTCGGCCTGTTCTTGTGATGGCCCGAGAAATGCCCCTGCCGGCCGGAGCACATGTGACGGAGGGTGTCGAGACTTCGAACGAGAATATACTAGTGATGACCGGCCCGACTTTTGGACCGAGCCAATGGGTTCCATCGTCGGGAAGGGACTCTCGTGGTTTTCCGCGGCCGGCACCGGCCGCTCCGGGCGAGCGTGCAACTGATGATTGTCCTCACTTGCACGCTGTTCCGGTAGGCCCGGGAATCGGTCTCCTGCGTCCGGCTTCTTCGACACAGCGTGCACAGGGACATGGCGTGACGATTCCGCTGCGTCCGTCAATCGCGGGACGGGGTCCACGATATCCGTGGGCTTCGGGTGCGGGCTCCTTTGCCGGTGATCTCACCTGTATGATGGCGCGCCATGACGATCAAAGTGCGGGAGTTGGTGAAGGAGTTTCGCCGGTCCGAGCGGAAATCTGGGCGCTTCACCGCACTCCGCACGCTGTTCAGCGCCGATTATGTGCCGACCAGGGCGGTTGATGGCGTCGACTTCAGCATAGAACCCGGGGAACTCATCGGCTACATTGGGCCCAATGGCGCCGGCAAATCGACGACGATAAAGATGCTGACCGGCATTCTGGTGCCCACCTCCGGAACCGTCGAAGTCGCCGGTGTGGTGCCGTGGCGCGAGCGCGAGCGTAATGCTCGTCAGATCGGGGTGGTGTTCGGGCAGCGCACCGGGCTGTGGTGGGACCTCCCGCTGCGCGACTCCCTGGAACTCGTTCGTACGCTCTACGACGTCCCTCGTCAGAGATATCTGGCGAATCTCGAGACCTTTGCCGGCATGCTCGGCCTCGACGAGTTCATCGACGTTCCGGTGCGGCAGCTCTCCCTGGGCCAGCGCATGCGCGGAGACCTTGCGGCGGCGATGCTCTATGAGCCGCGGATTCTCTATCTCGACGAGCCGACCGTCGGTTTGGACATCGTCGCCAAGAGGCGCATCCGTGCATTCCTGGGTGAGCTCAATCGTGATGCCGGGACGACCGTCATCCTCACCACTCATGACCTTGACGATGTCGAGGAGCTGTGCACGCGCGTCATCCTGATCGACCGCGGAAAGGTGCTCTATGACGGTGACGTCGCCGAGCTGAAGAGGCAGCATGCGCCCTGTCACGAACTGATCGTGCATGTGGCGGAGCCGAGGTTCGACGTCGAAATCCCCGGCGTGCGGCGAACACGATGGGAGGACGGTTTCGTCACCCTGACGTTCGACCCGTCCCGCATCGCGGCCGCTGACCTCATCGGCAACGTGCTCGCCGTCCACCAGGTGACAGACCTGTCCATCGTCAGACCGAAGCTCGAAGACGTGGTCGCCGACATCTACGGCGAACGGTCCTCCTAGATGCGGACGAGTCTCGCGGGCTATGCGGCCATCGGCAGGATGCAGGCGCGCACCGTCATGCGGTATCGCGTCGATTACGTGGCGGGACTCGTGCGGCTGCTGTTCCAGATCCTGCTCCTGCGGGTTGTCTGGGAAGCGATCTACTCCGGACGGGCCATGGTCGACGGGGTGCCGTTCTCGGTGACCATCACGTATCTGACACTGGGCAACCTGCAGAACTGGTTGTTCAGCCCATGGATCTTCTCGCTGATTCCCGAACGGGTCAGGGACGGGCTCGTCGCGATCGATATGACGCGGCCGGTGAACTTTCTCGGCCACGTGGTCGCAAGCCAGCTCGGCCGCACTGCGGCGATGGTGCCGTTCGCGGTGGTGGCGCTGCCCTTCGCTGGTTTCGTCGGTGGAGCGCGGCCGGCTCCGTCGCCGGGGGCGATCATCGCCTACGTTGTCAGCCTGGCGCTCGGCTACTGTGTCATCACCATTCTCTCCGTCCTGGTCGGACTGATCACCTTCTGGACGCTGGAGCTCGACGGGCTCTTCTTGATCTACCGCATGGCGGTGCAGTTCCTGTCCGGCGCGCTGGTGCCTCTGTGGTTCATGCCGGACGCCCTGCGCATCGTGGTGGAGATCCTGCCGCTCCAAGCGGTGATGCACACGCCGACGGCGATCTATCTCGGCAGGACGCACGGCGGCGACGTGGTGGTCGCGATGGTCGTGCAGGCGTTGTGGGTCGTGGTCCTGTGGTTCGCCGCGCGCCTGGTGTGGTCTCGGGCGATCCGCCGGATGGTCGTGCAGGGAGGGTGACCACGTTGATACGGGCGCTGCGCATGTGGGCGATTCTGGCCCGTGCCGCGTTACGGGCGGAGATGCAGCATCGCGTGCACTTCTTTTTCGGAATGCTCGGTGGGCTCGCGGTGCAGGGTCTGGGTCTCGTGTTCATCGCGACGATTCTCAGCCGGTTCGGGGATCTCGGCGGCTGGACCTTTCGCGAGATCCTGCTGCTCTATGGCATGCGCCTGACGGCCCATGCCCTGTGGGTGATTCCGTTCGCCTCGCTGTTCCAGATCACCCACGTGGTGCGCTCGGCGGAATTCGACCGATATCTTATCCGGCCGCTCAATCCGCTGATTCAACTCATGACGCGTCGCATGACCATCGTGACGATCGGCCATCTCGTCGGCGGTGTGGCGATCCTGGCGGCCGGCATGGTGAGCTCGGGGGTCGACTGGACTCCGGCGAACGTCCTCCTGCTGATCGCCGCGCTCGTCGGCGGAGCGCTCACCGAGATGTCGTTCCAACTGGTGCTGGCGAGCCTGGCGTTCCGGCTGCACGGCGCCACCGAGATGATGCTCACACTCGACAGCGTCTTCAACAGCTTCGGCAATTACCCGATCAAGATTTTCGGACCGGTGGCGCGGTGGAGCCTGACCACCGTGTTTCCGCTGGCTTTCGCCGCCTACTTTCCAGCGGCCGTTCTCCTCGGCCGGACCGGTGAGCTGTGGGTCCTTCCGTGGATCGCGGCGGCCGCGCCTGCCGTAGGGGTTATATTAGCTGGTTTGGCATACCTCTTCTGGCAATCACAAACTCGCTACTATTCGTCCAGCGGAAACTGATTCATCCGTAACTTGTGCCTTCCGCCCGATATACGCCACCTCTACACTGGCCTGGAAGGTCAGCGGCACCCTTGACGCCGCCCTGGTCGGCTGGCCGCCTTCCCCAGCAGGTGCTCTGGCGCGGGTCTCACGCCGGCATCCATCCCGAGCGTCCCCTCCCCGTCGAAGGCGATGACCGATCGCCCGGGTGAACGACGCCTTCACGGGGCCGGCACCCGGCCCCGTAGGAGCCCTGCACCCGCCCGAGCACGGCGACCTCACGCTGCGACAGCACGACAGAACGGAGATATGGCTGATGTCGGTGGACGTATCGGAGCACATGGACGCGCCGCCACTGGAATTCTCGGAGTGCCGGGCCGGCAGCGGCCCGCTCGCCTGGGCACAGAAGGGCATGTGGAACAACATCCGTGCCCTCGCCCCCGATGACCAGCATCTCAACGTGATGCTGACCTTGGAGGCGCCTGACGGCGGGTCTTCCGTCGACCGGGTGCTGGCCGCGCTCCGCACCCTGGTCGCCAGGCACGACGCCCTGCGCACCACATTCCGCCGCGGCGACGATGACCAGCCAGTCCAGACCGTGGCGGGCCAGGGCGCCGTACCGGTCGCCCTGGCCACGGGGCCCGATGCGGTGCGCCGGTTGTCCGACGCGCAGTCCGGTCTTGCCGCCAGGCGTTTCGACCTGGAAGTGGATCTGCCCTGGCGCTTGGGTCTGGCCATGGCAGGCGGCAGGGTGCAGAGCGTCGTCCTCTGCCTGTCGCATCTGGTCGTGGACGGCTGGGCCACACAGCTGCTGCTGGAAGAGCTCGCGGCGCTGCTGGCCGGCACGCGTGCGTTGCCGCCGGTGACCAGGCAGCCCATCGAGCAAGCCCGTTACGAGCGGGAAGTGCTCGCACCTCGCCTGGGCAAGCGTGTGCCGGCCCACTGGCGCAAGGTGCTGAGCACATGCCAGCTGGGGGATGAAACGTTCACCCTGCGCGGTGAGCCGGCGACGCCACGGTTCTGGCAGGGCTCCTACCTGTCCGAGGCGTCCTCGTGCGCGTCGCGGATGCTGGCGGCCCGGCACGGGGTGAGCCAATCGTCGGTGTTCCTGGCCGCGGCGGCGCGCGTCCTGACCGTGTACGCGGGTCGTGACACGCTTCCGGTCTTGCTCCGGGTGACCAACCGGTTCGCCCCCGAAGTCAAACGGTCGCTCGTGTACCTGTGCCAGAACACCCCGGTGCTGCTGGAGAACGGGGGAGCGCCGTTCCCTCGCCTGGTCCGCTCGGCGCACCAGGCGGCGTTGAGGGCCTACCAATGCAGTCAGTACGACCCGGACGACGTCAGAAGCGTGTTGGACGAGATCCACCAGCCGGACATCATCCCCGATCTGGTCACCTTGAACCTGGTCTCCCACGGTGCGGCCATCGCCGGCGACCGGGGACGGCCGGAACGGCCCGATGGAGCAAAGCCGCGAGACCTACTCCAGGACAGCTCTTTCACCTGGCGCCGCAAATTCGACAACGAACGGATCAGGCTGTTCCTGAGCGTGTTCCGCGGCGTCTCGTACCAGGTGATCGGCGACACCTGCTACTTTCCGCCCGAGCAGATAGAGGCCACCGCCCGGCTCATCGAGGCGACTCTGGTGGATGAGGCCGAGCGGGATTCCGATCCCCTGCGGCCGGGCTAGGACGGAACGGCGCCGAGCTGCCTCAGCTGCGTCAGGAGGTCGACGACGCCCCAGATCTCGGCGATCCGGCCGCCGGCGAAACGGAAGATGAAGATCTCGTTGTACGTGACGGACCGGCCCGTCGGCGGAAGGCCCCTGAACTCGCCCTGGTGGGTGCCGGTGACCGTGTTCCTGGAGACGATCCTGTCGCCTTCGGCGATCACGTCCTCGACCTCGACGCGAATGTCGGGGAATCCGCGAAGAAGCACCGCCCACACCCGCTTGAGCGCCTGCGGCCCCGGCAGCTCCGTCGGCACCGGCGCATGGAAGATCAGGTCAGGGGCGACGACCTCGTCGATGGTCGTCGCGATGAGCTCCGCGTCGCCGCTGTTGACGGCCTCGTGGAAGCGCTGGAACGTCGCTCTGTTGCTGGACATGGGCTTTCCTCGGATCGACGGGCCGCCGGTGGCGACTGGACTGTACTCCACCGGTCCGACGAAGCACCGCCGCGGAATGTGACGGGCGGCGCCGTCACGTCCGGCGGAGCGCGCGGATCACGCCCCTGATCCAGAAGCCGAGCACCACGACGCTCGCCGTGCCGAGGATGGTGATCAGCAGCCAGTCCGAGGAGCCGGTCGCTGGATAGACGGTGTACGGGTTGCCGGTGTCCTCGGCCGGAACGCTGTCGCCCACCCGCTTCAGGCCGTCGCCCGTCGCCAGTGTGACGCGTCGCCGGACCGGCGAGTCGTCGGCGACGAAGTAGCCCACCCACGTACACGTCCGGCCGCCGCAATCTCGCTTGGTGGCGGTGAAGACGCCTGGGACGCCGGAACCGAACTGGGCGGTGTACGCGGGCACGATGTCGCGCGCCGCCAGGACCAGCAACATCCCGGCGAGGACCGGCGCCCCCAGCCACCAGAACCAGCGCAACAGCGCTCTCCTTCCGTGCCGGACCGCGGTCGGCTCGGACGATCTCCGGCCGACCGGGGTCGCGCTCAGCTCGGACGTTCCCCGCTCGACCGGGTCGCGGGCTCGTCGTGCCAGTCGGGGAGCGTCACCGTGCCGGAGAGCCAGTCGCGCCGGAGCACGGCGTAGCCGACCGAGTCGTGGAGGGCGCCGCCGTCCGGGCTCGGCCAGGCCTCCCGGTAGTGCGCCTCCTTGGCGTACCCGCTGCCGCGCAGGATCGCGCGCATGGCGTGGTTGTCCTGGCGGGTCGTGGCCTCGATCCGCATGATGTGGGGGAACTCGGTGAAGACGTACGGTGTCAGCCAGGCGACCGCGGCCGTGCCGAGCCCCTGACCGCGCCGGGTCTCACGGATCCGCAGGTCGAACATGGCGGTGTCGTCGGCGAGATCCTGCAGCCGCACCAGGCCCGCGCGCTCGCCGTCGGCCAGCACCCAGAACGTGCGGCTCTCGTCGTTCCAGTAGAGCCCGTCGGCGGCCCGCCGCCTGACCGTCTCCGCGTCCTGCGTGCCCGCGTGGAAGGGCCAGCCGTTTCCCGTCAGGAAGTCCGCCAACAGGTCGATGTCGTCGGACGAGAACGGGGAGAACTCGATGTGCATTGCCGGATCTTCCCACACGGCAGCCCGCCGGTCACACCGGTTTTCCGCCAGGTCAGCGGTAGCCCCAGGCCTCGGCGTACTCGGCGAGCTCGGGTGGGAGCGCGGTGTTGTCGAAGGTGCGGGCGGGCTGGATCCGTCCGGACTTGATGGTGTCGCTGCGGTCGCCAAGGTTGGGGACGAACCGGCCCTGGTCGTGCTTGCTGTATTCGAGCATCTCCGGCTCCCACGCCACGCCCAGATATTCGCAGACCTCGCGGGTGACCCGTTCCGGCTCGGCGGTCAGCTCTTCGTAGCGCAGCGTGAGACCGTCGAGGGTGCGGCGGGCCTGTTCCAGGGGCTTGAAGTATTTCAGCGCGTTCGCCTCGAGCGCTTCGCGGGTGGAGGTGTTCGTCTTGCGGTTCTCCAGGGAGGACACCACGCCCTCCGGATGGCGCAGCAGGAAGAGGAACTTCGCCTTCGGCCAGGCGTAGTGCAGCCGCTCCCAGAGGAAGACGTTGCCCGGCGTCTTGTCGACGATGATCTCCTTGCCGCTGCGCTCCAGTTCCAGGCGCAGGATGCGGTCCCACAAGGCGTGTTCGAGCTCCACCTTGTCCAGCCCGAGTTCCTGCATGGACTGCTCGGAGAAGTCGGGGGTCAGGTGGACCTCGACGGTGCGCAGGTGCAGCTCGTGCGGGGCGCGGATGCGGGAGTGACTGTTGAGCAACATGCGCAGCAGCGTGGAGCCGGAGCGCACCGAGGCGATCACGAAGACCGGGGAGTCCACCTGCCGCGGCAGGATCGGGATGGAGTAGTCGACGACGTGCGTGCGCTTCGGGGGACGCGGGCGGGAGGCCTTGAGCAGCGGTGCCGGCTCTGGTGCCGACAGCTGGCGCGGCGGGCGCAGCGCCTCGTTCAGCAGCCGAATTCTTCGCTTGATGCCGGTTCTCACAACGCCCATGCGCGCCTGCAGCCCTTTCGTTACCGCGCGTTACCTCATTCCCCCCGGGAATGGGCAGCCGAAACCAGGGGTAACGGCCGCCGTAGTCGGACAAAAGTAACGTAAGGGTGCGGGGTCAGGAAGGCGTTGGCGCAGGTTCACAGCGCATTCTCAGGGACGGCGGCGGCGAGCCGGCCAGCGGGCGATCGGCGCGGCGTCCCGGCGCCGCCCATGGCTGACGGTTACCTCGCGGGTAACCGACGGGCTGACCCCGGGCCGGGCAGGCTGCGCGGCATGACGCACGAGATGAAGAACACCCGTGACATCGTGCAGGAACTGCTGCGGCGCATCGCCGGGGGCGACCACGACGGCGCGGCCGCGATGTTCGCCGAGCACATCGACTGGCGGTTCAGCTGGCCATCCGAAGGGCAGCCCGTGGTGCCCTGGATCCGGCCGCGAGCTCGCTGCCGGTCGCGGAGGGATTGACGGGGGCGGCGTAGCCGTCGTTCCTGACGGTGAAGGTGACCGGAAGCGCCCCGCCCCGGGCGGTCCTGTCCGGGTACGCGCCGGTCCGCAGGGCGAAGCGGTAGCCGAGGCGGCGGGAGATTCGGAGCGCGGCGGGTTGGGGTTGCAGGTCTCACCGCCGATCACCACGGAAGCGGCGGCAGCGCGCTACCGCCGTACAGCGTGCGCTTGCACGCGGGTGTGCGCAGCTGCGCCATCCGCGACGAGGGCAGGACGGCGAGGATCTTGTCGACCACGGCCTTCCTGCCGGCCCGGTCGGCGGCGCTCACCACGCCCTGGTCGCCGAGGTTCTGCTCGCTCCACGCGCCGATGAACCCGGCCTGCATGAGGTAGATGACGTCCTCGTTCGCGCGCAGGTAGGGGGCGAGCCGGTCGAGGTGGGCCAGCGCGGCCTGGCTGATCGGGCCCGTGCGGAACTCGGCCAGGTAGAACACGCACATCACCAGCGAGATGTGGTCGCCGGTGCGGTGACTCCGCAGGGTGGCCGCGGAGAAGTCCTGCTTGTCGCAGTCTCCTTATTAATTGTGGAATCCATGAAAATAACGTCAAGCCTGAAACTATCAAGAGGTCTTCAATGTGGCTTTCTGGCGTGACGCTCGCCAGATAATCAGGGTCTCCTTGGTAACAAGGTGCCGGCGCTGCCCACGCGGCGCCGGTGCGGGGCCCGCCTCGGTGACCCCGCACGCCGGCAGGACCCGGATACCGGTCCTCGAAGCCGTGGCCCGGCCGATGGAGCGGCGTCCCCCGGCCTGATCGGGCAGGCTGGGACGCATGTCCGAAACACACCTGCCCGGCGGGTACGTGAACGCCGTCGTCCGGGTCGGCGACACCGTCCGCCGCCCGCCCGCGCACCGGGCCGCGTACGTGCACGACCTGCTGCTCCTGCTTGAACGCGGCGGATGGCCGGGCGCGCCGAGATTCCTGGGGACGGACGAGCGCGGCCGCGAGATCCTCAGCTTCGTGGACGGCCACGTGGCCTGGGAGGACGTCCAGCCCGACGGCGTCACCTCCGACGAGAGCCTGGCGCGGGTGGCGGAGCTCGTACGCGCGTTCCACGACCTGACCGCGGGGACACCCCTGGCCGGCGACGACGAGGTCGTGTGCCACAACGACCTGTCCCCGAAGAACACCGTCTACCGCGACGAGGGCGCGGGCCTGCGGCCGGTGGCGTTCATCGACTGGGACATCGCGGCGCCGGGACGGCGGATCCACGACGTGGCGCACGTCTGCTGGCAGTACCTCGGCCTCGGTCCGGGAGCCGTCGACGCCGGCAGGCGGATCCGGCTCATCTGCGACGCGTACGGGCTGCGTGAGCGGGGTGGCCTGGTGGCGGCGATCCTGTGGTGGCAGGACCGCTGCGCGCGCGGCATCGAGACGGACGCGGCCGCCGGGATGCCGCACGCGATCAGACTGCGTGACGACGGGGTGGTGGCCCGGATTCGCGCCTGCCACGACTGGGTCGCCGCGCACCGGGCCGAGCTGGAACGCCCGCTGCGCTGACGGCGGCGCCCGGCCGTTCCTGGGCTGTCGCAACCAGGGCTCGGTGATGACGTCGATCGCCCCGACCTGCTCCGGAGGGCGGGGCGCGGGGCCGGGCGCCCGCCGGCACCGTCACCGGCGTCAGACGATCACGTACGGCGTTCGCCGGTGTCGTCATCCAGCGGGAACGACAGGTGCTGGTGCACCATCAGCCACGCGCCGTCACGCCGCTCGAACACGCGGGTGCCGCGCGACCACATGTCGGACGCCTGCCCGTCCCTGCCGGTGACGCGGACGTGGTTGAAGCCCCAGGCCACGGCGAGATCCTCGTTCACCAGAATCCTCAGACCGGGCACGTCGAGGGTGACGTCCGCCTCGCCGGCGGCGTCCAGGCCCCGCGCGCACACCTCGCGCACCGCTTCGGCGCCGGCGTACTCGAAAGGCGCCTCGTGCTCGTAGGAGACCACGTCGTCGGCGACGAAGGCCATCATGCCGTCCAAGTCCTTGGCGGCGGTGCTCGCGTACCAGCGTTCGTGCACCCGGCGCACCTCCTCCTCCCTCGCACCGCGATCCGCGATCGGGAACGAGTGGTGCTCGTGGGCGACGACCCAGCGGCCGCGCTCCTTGCGCAGGCCGAGCGTCAGCCGCAGCCGGTGTCCGGGGTCGGCCGCCAGCGCCCCGGGAGTGCCGCAGCGCAGCAGCGCGAAGGCGAAGGCGACGCCGGAGCCGGCGGTGACCTCCAGGCTCTCGATCTCGAACACGGCCCCCTGCTCCTGCCAGGCGAAGAAGCCCGGCCACGTCTCACGGTAGGCCGCGATGCCGCGGACGCCCTCGTACGGCGGGGGCACGTCGAACATCACGACGTCATCGGCGTGATCCGCGAGCACGGCGTCCATGTCGCCGGCATGCACGGCCTCGGCCCAGTGCCGGATCAGCGCGCGGATCTGCTCCTCGTCGGTGGCCATGGTCGTGGTCCTTCCAGGTCGATGGTCCCTTCGGAACTACAACCCGCGCCGGGCCCGGAAATCATCGCGGCAGCTCCGCGGGCAGGCCGAAGGCCGCGAAATCGGCCTGGAGGAACGAGACGACCTCGGCGATCCGCGTGCCCCGGACGGCCAGCAGATCCAGGCCGGCCGGGACGTACGCGGCCCGCTCGTCGTCCCACATGTACGTGCCGAACGCGAGCTGCCCGTTCGCCCGCGCCGGCAGGAAGCGCCAGCGGCCGGTCAGCGGACCCTCCGTCAGGAAGCGGCGGATCTCGTCGCGGCCCTGGTACCAGTGCGGGAGCGGCGGCATCGAGTATTTCGCGTCCTCGGTCAGCAGAGCCACGATGACGTCGGCGTCGCCGGCCTCCCACGCGTCGGCGTAACGGCGGGCCAGCTCACGCTGCCCGGGCTCGCCGAGCGCGTCGAACGTCCCTCGCCGACCGGCCTCAGGAAGCAGCTCGGCGAGCATCTTGCGGGCCCGCTGCAGGGCGCTGTTGACCGCGGCGACCGTGGTGTCCAGCTGGCCGGCGGCCTCGGCGGCGGCGTACCCGAGGACGTCGCGCAGCAGCAGAACAGCCCGCTGCCGGGGCGACAGGTGCTGCAGGACCGCGACGAAGGCCAGCTCCACGCTTTCCCGCGCCACCGCGCGCGCCTCGGGGCCCAGCTCCTCCGTCCAGCCCATCAGCCGGTCAGGATACGGTTCCAGCCATGCCACCTCGGCCACCGGCGCGCCCCCGGGGGTCAGGTCGGCGGGCAGCTCGCGCCGCCCCCGCCGCTCGATCAGCGTCAGCGCCCGATTCGTTGCGATCTTGTACAGCCACGCCCTGAACGATCCCCGGTCCTCGAAC
The DNA here is from genome assembly GCF_055586745.1 of Nonomuraea sp. NPDC049378. Taxonomy (NCBI): domain Bacteria; kingdom Bacillati; phylum Actinomycetota; class Actinomycetes; order Streptosporangiales; family Streptosporangiaceae; genus Nonomuraea; species Nonomuraea sp. NPDC049378. The sequence continues at coordinate 519,151 of NZ_JBVJHP010000001.1, read as the reverse complement.
CGGCCCAAACTCCGCCAGGCCCGGTCCAAAGTGTCCTGAACCGCGTCCTCGGCGTCGTGCAGCGATCCCAGCATCCGGTAGCAGTGCGCGCGCAGCTCGTCCTGGAACGGCCCGACCAGGACGCCGAACGCTTCGTGGTCGCCCGCCCGGGCCGCAGCCAGCAGCGCCACCGCCTCGCCGTGCCGCTCCGCCGGGGTCCCTGCCATCTGCCGTCCATGGTTCATCGCCGGCCCGTCTCCAGTCACGCTACCTCTGGCGTGGCCAAGGCCGATCGCCCGTACGGGAAACGGCCAAGACCTTAACGGGGGGCGTCCGGGTTCGGGTCGCCCAACGTGTGCGGCACCGGCTCTTCCTCCGAGAACAACCAGGAGTCTCCGGAGGTGTCCGTGACTGCGGGGCCGGGCTTGTGAGCCGCGGGTTCCGGGGTGGCAGGTCCCCAGGCGTCCGGGGTCGCGGGTTCCGAGGTGTGCGGGGCGGCCGGTCCCCAGGCGCTCGGGGTCGCGGGTTCCGGGGGGTGGGGGACGGCGGGGTCCGAGGCGGGCGGGGGGACGGGTCCTGAGAAGTGAGGGGACTGGTCCTCCGGGGCGGGGGGAGCCGATGGTCCCGGGAAGGGCGGCGCGAGCGGCCCCGGAGCGTGCGGGCCCGGGATCCCAGGAGCGGGTCCCGCACCGGGTCCCGCGGCGGGCCCCGCACCGGAGGGAGGTCCCGCCGTCGGGCCGGGGGTGGGTCCCACGGTGGGGCCGGGGGTGGGTCCCACGGTGGGGCCGGGAGGGGGTCCCGCGACAGGTCCCGGAATGGGTCCCGCGGTGGCGCCGGGGGCGGATCCCGCGGTGGGGCCGGAGGGGGGTCCCGGGGCGGGCAGGGCGCCCGGCGGGGGCGGTTGCTCGACGGGGACGTAGTCGTGGCGCATGCCGTGGTCGCCCAGCCATTGCCGCAGCCCGCCCACCGCCGCCGGATCGGCCGCCACCCGGGCCGCGTACTCCGCCAACGCCACCTCCTCCCCGTCGTCGAAGAGCAGCCGCGCGGGCCCCGACCAGGACAGCGTCCACTTGGCCTCGCCGAGCTGGATCATGACGGCTTCCAGCGCCTGCCCGAGCACCCCGGCCAGCAGGGTGTCCGACGGGTTCCAGCCCAGCTCGCGCAGCTTGTACTCGAGCTCCGCCTGCCGCCCCCGCGCGATCGCCTCGAAGGCGGCGTCCAGGTACGGCCGTGACGCCCCCATCACCTGCTGCCCGGCCAGGGCCAGGTCGCGCAGGGCGTCGGCGTTGCGGGTGGCGTACATGCCGTGCGCGACGAGCTCCTCCCACGAGACCGCCCGCAGCGTCAGCAGCGCCTCGGACGACCACATGGACTGCTCGACCGCCTGCACGGCCACGTTCGGGTCGCGCAGCAGGGTCAGGGCCGAGCGGGGGTCGGGCACCTGCTGCGGCTCCGGCAGGCGCTCGATGGCGGCCAGGCGGTCGGCCAGGCTCGGGTGGGAGTCGTACGGGGAGACCTCCTCGGGCTGATCGCTCAGCCTGGCCAGCTCGGCCTGCCGCTCGGCGTCGCTCATGAAGGCGTGGAAGCCGCCGAACACCGACGCGGGCCTGGTGCCGCCCGCGCCCGTCATCGACAGGTACGCGTTGACGTACAGGTCCCAGCCGATCGCGGTGGTGTGGATCTTGTGCAGGGCGCCCGCCATGGACTGCCGGCCGCCGATCGCGACGGCGAACTGGTCGGCCTCCAGCTCCTGCCTGCGCGAGACGGCCTGCGACACCCGCAGGTAGAGCTTGGCGTACCAGGTGAACAGGCGCTGGACGAACGGGTGGTTGCGCAGGCCCTGCACGGTGGCGATCAGCGAGACGCGCCCGCGGTAGACGGGCGCGCCCAGCCGCGTGTGGGCGCCGCTGTAGTGGCCGAGCTCGTGCCCGAGCACCGCGCGCAGCTCGTCCACGGTGAGCGTCTGCAGCAGCGGCAGCCCGACGAACATGCGCCGCCGCGTCGCCTTCATGCCCAGGAACCGCGTGTCCTCCGAGACTGCCGCGTTCACCTCGGCCACCAGCCGGATCTCGTCGGGGGGCGCGGTGCGTACGCGCTGGGCGAGCTCCTCGACCGTCTGCCACAACACCGGCTCGTCCTCGCGCGTGACCGGGACGCCGGGCTGCTCGCCGCTCCGGCGGCGGCTCACCATGATCAGGGCCCGGACCAGCGCGAGCGCGGCCAGGGTCAGCACGGCCGCGAACTTGATGAGGTTGACGTGGAAGTCGACCACTAAGAGGACGTCGAAGAAGACCGCCGCGGCGAGGATCAGACCGACCAGAACGTAGAAGCCGGCGAGCAGGGTGAAAGCCAGCACCGCTCGGAACGCTGTCGTCATGGGGGAGGGCTCCCGGGGAAGGGGTACTCGCGAGGCTCGACACTAGCGGAGACGGGAAACTGGATAAAATCGCTGCACCGATGTCGTACTACGACCAACACGACCAGGACCGATGGGTTCCGGAACCTCCCGGCAATCCGGATCGCTCCGCGTTCGAGCGTGACAGGGCCCGTGTGCTGCACAGCGCGGCGCTGCGCAGGCTCGCCGCGAAGACGCAGGTCGTCGGGCCCGGCGAGACGTTCGGCGGCGGCCAGCACATCCCGCGCACCCGGCTGACCCACTCGCTCGAATGCGCCCAGGTGGGCAGGGAGATGGGCGCCACCCTCGGCGTCGACCCCGACCTCGTGGAGACCGCCTGCCTGGCGCACGACCTGGGGCATCCGCCGTTCGGGCACAACGGGGAGGTGGCGCTCAACGCGCTGGCGGAGTCGTGCGGCGGCTTCGAGGGCAACGCGCAGAGCCTGCGCCTGCTCACCAGGCTCGAGGCCAAGGTGCTCACCGAGGACGGCAGGAGCGCCGGTCTCAACCTGACCCGGGCGGCACTGGACGCCTCGATCAAGTACCCATGGACGTGTGACAAGTCTCCCAAATTCGGCGTCTACGACGACGACCTTCCCGTGTTCGAGTGGATCAGGGAGGGCGCGCCGGACGGGCGGGTGAGCTTCGAGGCGCAGATCATGGACTGGGCCGACGACGTCGCCTACTCCGTCCACGACCTCGAGGACGCCCTGCACCTCGGCCATGTCACGCCAGAAGCGCTCCTGTCCGCCGAGGAGCGCAGGCAGGTGTGCGAGATCACCCGCACCTGGTACGCCCCCGGCGCCGACCTGAACGAGCTGGAGGCCGTCTTCGCCAGGCTGATCACGGATCCGCTCTGGCCCCGCAGCTTCACGGGCACGCTCGCCGACCTGGCCGGCCTCAAAGCCCTCACCAGCGGTCTCATCGGCCGCTTCTGCCGCTCCGCGCAGGCCGCCACCAAGGAGGTGTACGGCAGCCGCCACCGCGCCGACCTCGTCGTGCCGCCCGCCACGCGACTGGAGTGCGCGCTGCTCAAGGGCGTCGTCGCCCACTACGTCATGACCACGAAGGACCACCACGCCAACCAGGCCAGGCAGCGCGACCTCATCACCGAACTGGCCGCGCTGATCACCAGCGGCGCGCCCGGCACGCTGGAGCCCGCCTTCCGGCCCGCGTACCAGGAGGCCCCGGACGGCGCGGCCCGCGTCAGGGTCGTGATCGACCAGATCGCCTCGCTCACCGACACCTCGGCGGTGGCCTGGCACAGGAGGCTCGCCCGGTGATCGGGCTTCGCCGATGAGCCGGGCCACCTGACCCGACCCGCTTCCCCCGGTGACCCCGGCGGGCGGATACTGCGCTCATGGCCACATTTGTGATCGCCGGCGCCGGGCTGGCAGGAGCCAAGGCCGCGCAGGCCCTGCGCGAGGAGGGCTTCGACGGCGAGATCGTGCTGATCGGCGCGGAGGCCGAGCGGCCCTACGAGAGACCGCCCCTGTCCAAGGACTACCTGAGCGGCAGGAGCGAACGAGACCAGATCTACGTCCACCCGCCGGAGTGGTACGCCGACAACGACGTCGACCTGCGGCTGGGCCGGCGGGTCACCCGCATCGAGCCCGGCCACCACCTGGTCAGGCTCAGTGACGGGTCGCGGCAGCCGTACGACAAGCTGCTCCTCGCGACCGGCTCCGTGCCCAGGCGCCTGCCGGGACCCGGCTACTACCTGCGCACCGTCCAGGACAGCGACGCGCTCAGGGAACGTTTCGCCGCCGGCGCCAAGGTGCTCGTCGTCGGCGCGTCCTGGATCGGGCTCGAGACCGCGGCGGCGGCCCGCACGGCCGGCTGCGAGGTCACCGTCGTCGAGCCCGAGCCCACCGCTCTCAACCGGGCGCTCGGCCCCGAGCTGGGTGACCTGTTCGCCCGCCTGCACGCCCGCAAGGGGGTGCATCTGCGCTTCGGCACCGCCGCCGCGGAGATCACCGACACCGGCGTGCGGCTCAGCTCGGGCGAGCGGCTCGCGGCCGACCTCGTCGTCGTCGGCATCGGCGCCGCCCCCGAGGTCTGGCTCGCCCGCGACGCCGGTCTCGAGGTCGGGCAGGGCATCCTCACGGACGCCGCCCTGCGCACCTCGCACCCGGACGTGTTCGCCGCCGGCGACGTGGCCGAGCACTTCCATCCCGTGTACGGCCGCCGCGTGCGCGTCGAACACTGGGCCAACGCCCTGCACGGCGGCCCCGCCGCCGCGCGGTCGATGCTCGGCCAGGACGTCACCTACGACCCGATCCCGTACTTCTACACCGACCAGTACGAGCTCGGCATGGAGTTCTCCGGCGACATCGAGGGCTACGACGAGATCGTCTACCGCGGCGACCCGGACAAGCTGGAGTTCATCGCCTACTGGTTGCGCGGCGGACGCGTGATCGCCGGGATGAACGTCAACGTCTGGGACGTCGTGGACGACATCCAGGCCCTCATCAGGTCGGGCGCCGTCGTCGACCAGAAGGAGCTGCCTACGGGGTGACGCTGACCACGCCGCCGTCACCGTCGTCGTCGGCGGACGGCGGCTCGCTCCTGGCCGCCTGCGGCGTCGTCTTCGGCTTCTTCGGCTGCTTCGACGCGCACAACACGGTGCAGCGCGGCGTCTCCCCGAGCTTCGCGCGCAGTTTCAGCGTCTCCTCCCTGGGGGAGAGCGTGCGGTTGCCCGTACGCCAGGCGTCGAGGTAGTCCCACGGCTTGACCATGCCCCTGCGCACCCACCAGAACGTCGAGCCGGTCTTCCACGAGATCGCGAAATAGAGGTTGGTGGCGGTGTCCCGGGCGTTGCCCGACCGGCCCACCCGGCCGAGCAGCCGGCCGGCCTTGACGCGGACGCCCGGCCTGATGCCGTCGGCCACCGTGTCGAGGTGCCCGCCGAGGTAGCGCACGCCGTCGTCGCCGATGATCGTGACGAACCTGCCCTCGCGGTCGGCGCCCGCGTCCGTGGACGGGCGCCACCGGTTCCTGGTGTTGACCTCGTCCACGACGCCGGCGACGGGCGCCACGAACGCGCACCCCTCCTGCGCCCAGATCGTCGTCTTGGGCAGCACGAGCAGCTTGCGCGAGTAGGTGACCTCGCAGCCCTTGACAGGGAACGTGTAGGTGTATTTCGACAATTTCGGCGGCGGCACCCTGACCGGGTCGTCGCCCTCGGGCGGCTCCACGCCGGCCTGCTTGCCGCCCTGCTTCCCGGCGGTCGGGGTCGGCGTCGGGTCCGCCGGTGAGGCGGCCGTGCCCGCTCCGGTCGCCGGGCCGGAGGGTACGGCGGAGCGCAGGGTGGCGCCGACGCCGGCCAGCCCGGTCGCCTGGCTGCAGGCGCCGGTCAGCAGCACGGCGCCCATGACGGCCGCCCATCGCGCGATATGACCCGATTGCATGGTCTCCACCCGTGTCACCGTTTCCCTACGACCTTTACCTTTGTAGCCGACCAGGGGTCCGCGTACAGCGGCTTTCCTGCTTTAGCAACCCACAGGTAATGCCCCTCTTCCCCCAGCCGCACGCGCCAGGGTTCGCACCGCGGGGGCGGGAACCGTCGGCGGGGCGGAATAGACTCACGGGCGTGGCTGGCCGGATCCGTGATGTCGACATCGCGCTCGTTCGCGAGCGCTCCCCCATCGCCGACGTGATCGGCGAGCACATCCAGTTGCGCAACGCCGGAGGCGGCAACCTCAAGGGGCTGTGCCCGTTCCACGACGAGAAGAGCCCGTCGTTCAACGTCACCCCCGAGCGGGGGATGTTCTACTGTCTGGCGGCGGAGACCAGGGTCATGACCTGGGAGGGTGTGCGTCCGATCGCTGAGCTCGCGGGCGGGACGCATCGGGTGCTCGCGTCCGACGGCACGTGGGTGGACGCGCCCTTCATGTCATTCGGCGTCCAGCCGCTCATGAAGATCGTCTTGAGCCGCAACGGGCAGCGAAAGGAGATCTTCGCCACCCCCGAGCACCGTTGGTTCGTACGATCTGGACGGCATCAGGACAAACGCGCCGAGGTCATCACCAAAGACTTGAAGCGGCGTCATCGGCTGGTCTCGGTGTTCCCGGGCACCCGCATCAAGCGCACGACGCCGTCGCCCTTCGGCATAGCGCACGGGATCACCTTCGGTGACGGTACACGAGCGGCCACGGGGAGCAGAGCAACGCTCGACGCCGTCAAGGATGCCCAGCTGCTCAAGTGGTTCCCCCTCAGCTACGTGACGGAAAGCGTGGGAGGGTCGTCGGGAAAGAGCAGGCAGCTCCTGGTTCATCACCTGCCGACGTTCTTCAAGGAGCTTCCCTCGCTCGACGAGTCCGTACCCTATCTGTACGGCTGGCTCGCGGGCTACGTGGCCGCTGACGGACATGTCGCCAAAGACGGCACGGTCATGTTGCACTGCGCGGACAAGGCGACCCTGGAGTTCGTCCGAGCTGCGTGCACCAAGCTCGGGATCGGCACGTACGGCGTCACCGAGCAGGTCAGAGAGGGCTTCCCGGGAAGGGAGCCCAGTTCGATCTTCCGTGTGCACTTCATCAATGATGATCTCACCGAAGACTTTTTCCTGATCGACGAGCACCGGTTGCGGTTCACCGGCACAACGAAGGCGTTTGCGCGGCGCGGTTGGGTGGTGCAGGCCGTCGAGGAGACCGATCGGGTCGAGGAAGTCTTCTGCGCCACTGTCGACCATGAGCATGCGTTTGTCCTGGAAGACAATATTCTGACCGGGAACTGCTTCGGCTGCAGCGAGGGCGGCGACGTGATCACGTTCGTCGAGAAGATCGAGCACCTGCCCTTCGGCGAGGCGGTCGAGCGGCTGGCGCAGCGGGCCGGCATCCAGCTGCAGTACGAGCAGGGCGGCTACGTCCCGAGGCGCGACCACGGCGAGCGGGCCAGGCTGGTCGAGGCGCACCGGGCGGCGGCCGAGTTCTACGCCGACAAGCTGCTGAGCCCCGACGCGGCGGCCGGGCGACGGTTCCTGTCGGAGCGGGGGTTCGAGCGGGCCGACGCCGAGACCTTCGGGGTGGGATACGCGCCGGCCGAGTGGGAGGCGCTCGTCCGCCATCTCATGGGGCGCGGGTTCTCGGCCGACGAGCTGGTCAAGGGCGGGCTGGCCAAGGAGGGGCGGCGGGGGCCGATCGACCGGTTCCGCGGGCGGCTGATCTGGCCCATCAGGGACGCCACGGGCGACGTGATCGGTTTCGGCGCGCGGAAGCTGCTCGATTCCGACGATGGCCCGAAATATCTGAATACGCCTGACTCGCCGCTTTACAAGAAGAGCCAGGTGCTTTACGGTATCGATCTCGCGAAACGGGAGATCTCCAAGCGGTCCCAAGCGGTGATCGTCGAGGGCTACACCGACGTGATGGCCTGCCATCTGGCCGGCGTGCCGACCGCCGTGGCCACCTGCGGCACCTCGTTCGGCGAGGAGCACATCAAGATCCTGCGCCGGTTCCTGCTCGACCAGGCCGAGTTCCGGGGTGAGGTCATCTTCACCTTCGACGGTGACGCGGCGGGGCAGAAGGCGGCGCTGCGGGCGTTCGCCGACGAGCAGAAGTTCGTCACCCAGACCTACGTGGCGGTGCAGGCCGACGGGCTCGACCCGTGCGACCTGCGGGTCAAGCAGGGCGACGCGGCCGTGCGCGATCTGATCGCGAGCAGGGAGCCGCTGTTCCAGTTCGCGATCAGGAGCACGATCTCGCGCTATGACCTGCGCAGCAACGAGGGCAAGATCGCCGCTCTCGACGCGGCCGCCCCGATCGTGGCCGGCATCAAGGACGTGGGGCTGCGCAAGCGCTACGCCATCGACCTCGACCGGTGGCTGGGTTTCATGGACGAGCGGTTCGTCATGCAGCGCATCTCCGAGGTGTCGGGCGCGCAGCAGGGCCGCGGCCGGCGGGTGCCCAGGGCGGCGCCCGCCGATCCCAGCGTGCGGGTCGAGGGCGAGCTGCTCAAGCTGGCCGTGCAGCGGCCGGCGTTGCTGGGGCCGCGCTTCGACGCGCTCGACGCGCGGGCGTTCACCACTCCCGACCACGCGATGGTGCACAAGGTGATCGCCGCCGCCGGAGGCGTCGCCGCGGCGGGGCACGGCGGGCGGGAGTGGGTCGACCTGCTGCTCGAGCACGCTCACGAGGAGGGCGCCAGGGCGCTCGTGACCCGGTTCGCGGTGGAGGCGATCCAGACGGACGCGCACACCGAGGAGCGCTATGCCGGCGACATCATGGCGGCGGTCGAGGCCATGCCGGTCGATCGGGCCATCGCGCAGGTGAAGTCCCGGATCCAGCGGCTCAACCCGGTGGAGGAGCAGCAGGAGTACAACAAGCTGTTCGGGGAGCTGGTGGCGCTGGAGCAGCAGCGCAGGGTCCTGCGCGACCGGCTCGCGGGCAGCTGACCAGGCCACCTGAACGGCGGCGGCCTGTTGAGCGCGCGGGAGAGCGGGGATCGCCTCGCTCCCGTCACGGGACGGTTGGGGTAGATAACGGTTCGGCTGCGATCGCCGGCTGGAATACCGGGCGGTTGACAGGGGAATGTGGCGCGGTCCAATCCGCGGCGGGGCGCGGCGGGCGGCGTTTCGGGGCAGCGGAAGAGGTGCGTCCGGCTGGCGGCGTCGCCGGGCGCGTGAATCCAGAGCGCGTAATTGACTTTACTTTCCTGATCAAACTCGGCCTAAACCTTTAGGCGATCTCAATTCGGTAAGGACGGCGGCCTTACCTTCGGTGACAAAAATGGGTCTGCCATTTGATGGAACCAATACTGCAGACTGTCTCCCGTGGGTGCATCGGTGCTGCCAAGCGGACCGCCATCGGTAGATCAGGTGGCGGACCTCGTCGCGAAAGGAAGGGAGCGCGGGAGCGTAACCGTCGATGACGTCGCAGCCGCGCTTGACCGATCCGAGTTGCCGTCCGACGCGCTGGAACGCGTCGTGCGGATGCTCGCCGAGAATGGCGTGGAGGTCCTCGAGCCCCAGGGCGACGAGGAGCCTGCCCGCGCCGATGAGGAAGACGTAGGCAAGCGGGCGCCGACCAGCGATCTCGTCCGTATCTATCTGCGGGAGATCGGCCGCGTCCCGTTGCTGACCGCCGAGGAGGAGGTGGAGCTCGCCAAGTCGATCGAAGCCGGTCTGTTCGCCGAGGACAGGCTGGCCAACGGGGTCTCGCGTCTGGCCTTCCCGGAGCTCAGGGAGCTCGTCTGGCAGGGCACCCGGGCCAAACAGCGGCTCATCGAAGCCAACCTCAGGCTCGTGGTGTCGATCGCCAAGCGGTACGTGGGCCGCGGCATGTTGTTCCTGGACCTGATCCAGGAGGGCAACCTCGGGCTCATTCGAGCGGTCGAGAAGTTCGACTACACGAAGGGTTACAAGTTCTCCACCTACGCGACCTGGTGGATCCGGCAGGCGATCACGCGGGCCATCGCCGACCAGGCACGCACCATCCGCATTCCGGTGCACATGGTGGAGACGATCAACAAGCTCGTCCGCGTGCAGCGCCAGCTCCACCAGGACCTCGGCCGCGAGCCGATCCCCGAGGAGATCGCCAAGGAGATGGACCTCCCTGTCGATCGTGTGGTGGAGATCCAGCGCATCGCCCAGGAGCCCGTGTCGCTGCAGTCGCCGATCGGCGAGGAGGATTCCGACCTCGGTGACTTCATCGAGGACGCCGACGCGGTCGTGCCGATGGAGGCCGCGGCCTTCATCATGCTGCAGGACCAGCTCGACGACATCCTGGCCACGTTGTCCGACCGCGAGCAGCGCATCATCCAGCTCCGGTTCGGCCTGGCCGACGGGCATCCGCGCACGCTGGAGGAGGTGGGCAGGGAGTTCGGCGTCACGCGGGAGCGCATCCGGCAGATCGAGTCGAAGACCCTGGCCAAGCTCCGCCATCCGACGCGGGCCCAGATGTTGCGCGACTACCTGGACTGATCCAAGGGAACGGGCCCGGGCGAGCGCGCCCGGGCCCGTCCCATGTCCAGGAGCAGCCCTCTGGTCAGGAGCAGCCCTCGAACTGCGGCACGGCGATCGTGTCGAGGTCCAGCCCCGACGTGCCGAACCACTTCTTCAGCAGCTTCGCGGCGGTGCCGTCCTGGTACATGTCGGTGATCGCCCGGTTGACCGCCTCGCAGGCGGGCACGTCGCCCTTGGGCAGGCCGATGCCCGAGCGCTGCTCGTTGAACTGCGCGTTGGCCAGCCGCAGCCCCGAGCCGTCCTGCGCGGCCAGCCCCGCCAGGATGACGTCGTTGGTGGTGACCGCGTCCACCTGGTTGCTCTTCAGCGCCGCCAGGCACTGCCGGTAGTCGGGGAACGGCACGACCCGCGCCGCCACCTTCCGCTCCTCCACGACGCGCTGGGCCGCGTTCGCGCCCGTGACCTCGCAGATCCGGCGGCCCTCCAGGTCGCGCACGTTCTTGATCGTCTCGTCGGCCCGGGTCAGGATGTCCTGGTACGAGATGTGGTACGGCCCGGCGAACGACACCTTCGCCTTGCGGTCCTGGCTGATCGTGTACGTCGCCACCACCATGTCGGCCCGCCCGTCGACCAGCACGTCGTCGCGGGCGGCCGCCAGCGTGGGCAGGAAGGTGAACTCCTTGTCCAGCTTGCCGGCGACGTAGCGGGCCACGTCGACGTCGAAGCCGTCGAACCGGCCGTCGGGCCCGCGGAACCCGACCAGCGGCAGGTCGGGGCGTACCCCGATGACGATCTCGTCCTTGTCCAGGATCGACTCCTGGTCGCTCATGCCGCAGCCGGTCACGAGGACCGCGGCCACGGCGAGCACCACTGCCAGCGCCCGTTTCACCGGTACTCCTTGAGTCGGGGCCACACTCCGGCGATCACCAGCAGGCCGATCGCGCCGATGGCGAAGGGAAGCAGCAACCACAGGGTGTTCAGCGCGCCCTCGCCCCTGTCGATCGCGCGTTTGAAGACGCTCTGGTGCGTCTCGGCGAGTTCGAGCAGCGCCTCGTCGTAGGCGGTGAACGTGGTGGTGACCGGCCCGAGCCGTTCGGCGACCGCCTCGTTGGCCTGGCCGCCCAGCACCAGCCGGCGGAACTTCACGTCGGCGGCCTGGAAGTCGCGGTAGGCCTCCAGCGCGTCATTGCCCTGCTTGCCGACGAGTTCGGGGCCGAGCAGCCCGAGGAAGTCCTTCGCGCCGGCGGTCACCTTGCGGTGGTAGGTGTCCAGGTTGCCCGCCTCGAAGTAGATGACCGACATCGACTTGTCGAGGTAGGTGTGCTCGTAGGTGTCGGCCCGCTCCTTGTCGAGCAGGTAGCGGCTCTGGTCGCCCTGCATGCTGTTGCTGATCGCGCGCGCCTTGGCCAGGGTCAGCACCGAGTCGAAGCCGTCCGACTTGGCGGTGCGCAGCGCCCGCAGGTCCTGGCCGAGCACGCTCACCCCGGACACCAGCGCGACAGCCGTGATGACCGTGGCGGCCATCAGCGCGGGCCCGAGGATCCGGCGGAACCGCCGGGCCAGGAAGATCTGCAGCCAGATCAGGCAGCCGATCGCGATCACCCCCGCGACCACCACCGCGTCGCGCACCAGAGGCACCGTGAACGCCTTCTCGTCATAGGTGCGCCGGACGATCGTGCCGTTCTCCAGGGTCAGGTTGTAGGCCTGCGGCAGCAGCACCTGGCGCATCAGGTCGGTGGCGTCGCGGTAGGCCCGCACCACCTCGGCCGGCGGCGGTCCTGGCGCGTGCCCGGACCGCTCGTCGAGCAGCAGCGCCTGCCCGGCGAGCCGCTCGTAGCGGCCGAGCGCGTCGAGCACCGACTGCACGGTCCGCCGCTCCGCCGGGTTGTCGCCGGACAGCTCGAACGCCTTCAGCAGCGCCTGGTTGGCGACGGAACGTTGCTGCTCGTAGCGGGTGACCGCGGCCTCGCGCTCCCGGGGATAGCCGTCGCCCATCACCAGGACGTTGGCCACCTGCGCGTCCATGTCGCTCAGCGCCAGGTAGAGCCCGGCGGTGGCGACGACCTGCGGGCCGGCGTCGCGGCCGATGACCTGCAGCCCGTCGCGGGCCGCCGAGCTGCCGACGGCGAGCGCCGCGAACAGCAGCGCCAGTGAGGCGACGGTGATGCCGGAGATGACCCGGATGCGGCCGGGTACGCCGCGCTCCACGGGTAACGGGGTGCCCGGCCGGGCCTGCACCAGGGTCACGGCGTGCCCTCCCTGAGGGTGATCACGGTCCAGGCGCCCAGGTGGACGCGGTCGCCCGGGCCGATCCTGACCGGCACGTTGACCTGGAGCGGCCTGCCGTTCACCTGCGTGCCGTTGGACGAGCCAGGATCGACCAGCATCCAGGAGCCGTCCGGCTGGGCCAGCAGCACGGCGTGCAGGTGCGAGACGCCCGGGTCCTCCGGCGGGCCGGTGAGGTCGATCTCGGGCGCCAGGTTCCTGGCCTTGCTGCGCCGCCCGATGCGGACCTGCTCGCCGTGCAGCCCGAACGAGCGTTCAGGACAGTACGGCGGGAACGCAACCGCGTCGGCGTCGGGGCCGCCCTCGGCGATGACCTTCTCGTAGTAGGTGCGGTCGGCCGCGGTGACGGCCTCCCAGCGGGTCCCGGTCACGGGGAGCGGGAGGGCGCCGGAGGCGCCGCTGTAGTCGTGGCCGCACACCTCGCAGAACTGTCCGGCCCGCGGCGTCCGGCAGATCGGGCAGGTCTCGGCGCCTGCGCTCCCCTGGGCCGGCGGCTGTGCGGACGGCTGTGCGGACGGCTGGGGCGCGGCGGGGGCGGGGGAAGCCGAGGAGGCTCCCGCCATCTGCGTGCCGCACACGTCGCAGTAGTCGTCGGCGCCCGACGGGTGCCCTTGCGGACAGGTCGCCATCAGCTTCCTTCCCTGCGCAGGCGGCTGGTGCGGACGGAGCCGGTGTCCAGCTCGATCGTGTCCTCCTTGTCCACGTTCTTACGCAGCCGGGCCGTACCGGTGGCCGGATCGACCTCGACCACCCGGTCGAGCAGCTTGGCGGTGTCCTCGCGTCCGGACGCGCCGGCCAGGTCTCTGGCCTTGGCCAGGCGGGCCGTCGCGGTTTCGATGTCGCCCATCGCACGGGCGCTGAGCCCGTCCTGGATGAGGTCGTGCAGCTCGGCCTGGCCGGTGTAGTGGGCGACGTTGCCGTTGATCTGGGTGGACAGGGCCAGGTCGTCGGTCCACTGGGCGAGCACGTTGCCGCTGGCCAGGACGTCCTGGGTGTCGGGGTGCACGAGCTTGACCCAGCCCGCCCTGATCTCCTGGCCGATCCGCCCGGGGGGCACCTCGACGCAGATATGGTATTTGCGCTCCTCAGCGCCCCAGGAGCCCGTCGGGTAGTCGCCGGTCAGCGGGTTGACGTCGGCGCGCTTGCCGGTGAGGTCGAGCAGCACCGGGTCGACCTGCTTGACGAACATCAGCCGGGCGGCCTGCGGCACCCACACGCGCAGCGACAGGTCGGCCACGGTCTTGCTCATCGACGCCTGCGTGAGCCGGCGGAAATACTCCGGCAGGTCCGCCTGGTCGCGCACGTAGTCGAACGTGCCGAGCATCGCCTCGGCCACCTTGCGCAGCTCGGCGGGCGCCCAGTCGGCGCCGATCCCGAGGCAGTCGCACACGAAACTGCCGCTCCACGCCGACAACACCGAGGCGAACACGTCGGCGCGCTCGTTGTTCTGGCCGTCGGTCATGAGCAGCGCGTGTTTGATCGCCTGGGGGCGGGTGGACAGCAGGTGCCCGGCCAGCTTCAGCCACTCGCCCATGGCGGTGCCGCCGTACGAGAGCAACCTGTCGACGGCCTTGGCCGCCTCGGCCCTGGTGGCCGGGTTCGCCTGGACCAGGCTCGGCGTTCCGCCACTCGGATAGACGACCTTGGCGCTCCCCGTGCCGGAGACCACCGCGAAGTGGACGCCGTCGCGCAGGGTCTGCACGGCCGTGGCGGCGGCCTGCCTGGCCTCGCGGATCTTGGAGCCGCTCATCGAGCCCGACGTGTCCACGATGATCACTTCGGCTGCCTCCGCGGGGACGGCCTGCGTGGTCAGGCCGCCGGTCGAGCTCACCGTGAGGATGGCGTGCACCTCGCGCCCGTCAAGCGGAAGGTACTTGTTCTGGTCGATGGTCAACGTGAAAGCGGCCTGATCACTCATGTGCTTCTCCTAAGGGGATCACGACAATGGTCACGTTGTCCTGGCCGCCGGAGTCCAGCGCGTGGCGCAACATCTCGCGTGCCAGGTCACGCGGGGTGCCCGCGCGGGGGAAGGCGTAGCCGTCCAGATAACGCCAGAGGCCGTCGCTGCAGACGAGCAGGTGTCCTGGCCGGCGCGAGGCGAGCGTTCGCACGTTGAGCCGGACGCCGACGGCGTCGGCGCCCAGCCAGGCGGTGATCTCGCCGGTCGGCACGGCGTCGTCCGTGGTCAGCGGGGTCCCGTCGGGGATCCAGTACGCGCGGCTGTCGCCCGCCCAGCCGAGCGTCACGCGGCCCGGCTCGACCACGGCGGAGACGTACGTGCAGGCGGGGGCGTCGTGCACGGAGGTGGCGAGCTTGCTCACCGCCCGCCCGGCCAGGTCGAACGCCTCCTCCGACGACAAGCCCCTGGCCAGCGCGGCCGCCGCGGTCTCGACGGCGACCGCGGACGCCTCGTCGGCCCTGGGCGAGCTGCCCACGCCGTCGCAGACCACGGTCACGGTCGAGCGGCCGGCGGTCAGCAGGGCCATCGCGTCCTCGTTGCGGCTGCGGCGCAGTCCCCTGTCGGTGACGCCCGCGGCGCCGCCGACGAGCACGATCTCGGCGTGGTCCCGCTCGGTGGGCTGGCGCAGGCCGCACCGCTCGCAGTATCCGTCGGAGTCGACCGCCGCGGCGTCGCAGAACGCGCACGCCGGGGAGCCGAGCGCGTGGCCGCACGCCTCGCAGTAGACGTCGCCTTCGACCACGGAGGCCTGGCACACCGGGCAGGCGGCGCCCGGCGTGTCGTGCTGGTTGGCCTGGGGATCCGTCACACCCACGTCCTCGGTCGTACGGCGTTGGCCTGGTCGATGAGCGCGTGGCGCTCCTGGCGGGAGTCGGCGGCCGCGGCGAGCCTGCGGAAGATGGACTCGATGCGCCTGCGCAACCCCGGCGCGGTGAACGGCGCGCCCGCGAGCTGCCCGTTCGCCGGCGGCTTGTTCGTCTCCAGCCAGGTCAGCGCCGCGCCGAGCAGCTCGGCGGTGAGCAGGTCGCGGCGGCGCGGATCGAGGTCGGCCTGGGCGGCCACCCGCTCGACCGCGCCCGTCAGGTCGGCGGCCGTGAGCCCGCTCAGGTCGGCCCGCCGCACCACCGACGCGGCCAGCGCCACCTGCGCGGGGACCCGGTAGAACGACGTGGCGGGCACCTCGTCCAGCACGCCCATCCGGCCCGTCCTGGCCAGCCCGAACGCCGCGCTCACGTAGGCGTGGTCGGTCCGCCAGACGCACTCGTACCAGGTGGAGGCCGGCTTGCCCGCGTATTCCAGCGCGAAGGCCAGCGCCAGCTTCGGCGCCGGCTCTCCCGGGAGCGCCGACAGGCAGGCGTCGAACATGGACACGGCCACCTGCTCCTGGCGCAGGGCCAGCGCCAGCACTCCGCGGTACCAGGTGGGCCGCCAGTCGCCTGGCAGCTCCGCGGCCAGCTCGTCGAGCACGTCGCGCGCCTCGTCCGCCCCGCGCTCGGCCAGCAGCCTGGCGCGCATCAGCTTCGTCTCGGGCGTCTGCGGCATCGCGGCGAGCTGGTCGATCAGCGTCCCGCCGTCGCGGCCGAGCAGCCCGGCCAGCGCTCCGGCGGCCGGGTCGGCCGGATCGACCAGCGGCACGGGTAAGGCCGTCGCGACCGCCGCGGGATCGAGCGGCTCGAACACCTCGTCGTACGTGTCCGACAGCGCCGTCCCCACCGCCGTACGCTCCGGCCCGAACAACGTCGAGAGCGCCGGGTACGGCGTCCCCTCCTCCATGGCGCTGATCTCCCGCAGCACCCCGACGAGCTGCTCCTCCATCTCCCACGCGCTCCGGAACCGGTCGGCGGGATCGGCGGCGGTCGCCTTGCGCAGCAGCCGGGTGAACGACGGATGCCCGCAGTCCACCGGCAGCGGGACCTCCATGTCGTCCCTGGCCGGGCTGAACCCGGGAATCGCCAGGACGGCCAGGGTCCTGGCCACGGTGTAGAGGTCGGAGGCGACCGACGTCGGCCGGGTCTCCAGCTCGGGGGCGTGGTAGCCGACCGTGGCCCACGACGAGCCGGGCGGCGAGCCGATGGGCTGCACCGCGCCCAGGTCGATGAGCTTGAGCCGCTTGCCGACCCTGATCACGTTGGCCGGCTTGAGATCGCAGTAGGCCAGGCCGTGCTCGTGCAGGTAGCCGAACGCGTGCAGGATCTCCCTGCCGTACATGAGGGTCTCGCGCAGCGGCAGGGGGCCCTGGCGGCGCAGCTCGTGCAGGGACTGGCCGCCCACGTACTCCATGACGATGTAGCCGAGGCCGGCCGAGCGCTGGAAGTTGAAGATCTTGACGATGTTGGGGTGGTCGACCGTGGTGAGGAACTTCCGCTCGGCCTCGGCCGCCGCCAGCGCCTCGGCGTCGTTGCTGTTGAGCAGGCCCTTGAGCACGACCCACCGGCCGTCGAGGTTCTCGTCGGAGGCGAGGTAGATCCAGCCGAGCCCGCCGTGCGCCAGGCAGCCGAGCACGCGGTACTGGCCGGCCACCAGGTCGTCCTTGCCCAGCTTGGGGGTGAACGAGAACGCCGTGCGGCAGTGCGGGCAGAACCCGTCCGTCAGGCCCGGCCGGCCGTTCCTGGAGCGGCCCACGGGTTTCCCGCACGCCGTGTTGGCGCAGCGCCTCTTGTTCTCCGGCACCTCGGGGTCGGCCATCACGGCCGTGGCCGGGTCGCGGTAGGGCACCGACGGCAGGTCCGCGATGGTGGCCAGCACGCCGGCCCGCGACCTGCCGCTGCTGCCCGTCGGCCCGCTCATCGACCTGCTCACCGGCTGGGTCACCACCGGAGCGGACGCGGGCCCGGAAGCCGATCCCGGCGCCGGCCCGGCAGGGGACGCCGAAGCCGGCGCCGGCGCGGCCCGCGGCGGGCTCTCGGCGGTGCCGCACAGGTCGCAGTAGCCCTCCTCGATCGTTCCCGTGCAGCCGGGCTGCGCGCAGCGGGTCATCATTTGCCTCCGTGGATCGCGCGCTGGTAGTTCTCGACGGCCGCAGCCGCCTTCGTCAGGTCGCAGGGGGCGTTCCACAACAACCTGTGGGCGCGCGCGAACGACTCGAACACCGCCTGGTCCTCCGCCAGGCCCTTGCGGGCGGCCATCGCCTCGCAGGCGCCGAGGCGCCCGCGCAACTCGTCGCGCCTGCTGATCAGGCCGTAGAGCGCCTTCGCCGTGGTCCGCGCCTGCTCGGCGGCCTCACGGGTGTCGTCTTCGAGACGGGCGAGGCGCTTGGCCCTCACCACCCAGGGGTCGGCCGAGACGTCGAGCGCGTCGAGCTCGCCGGCCAGCGCGCCGACGCGGCTGCGCGGCTGGGCCTGCGGCGGCAGGGCGATCTTGACGACGACCGCGCCGTGGGCCAGCCGGGCCTCGCTCTCGGCCGCGCGTACCAGGTCGAGGGCGGCCACCAGGTTCTCGCGCCGCGCGGCGAACTCCCGTTTCACGGTGATCGCCAGGTCGAGCTCCGCGCGGGAGGAGGCGAGCAGGCGCGCCAGCCGGTCGAGGTGCGGCTCGACGGTCGCGCCGAGCGGGTCCTCCAGCACCGCGGTCCTCAACCGCGCCAGCTCGCCCGCCTCGACGGTCAGGCCGGCGCTCTCGCCCAGCTCGTTCTCGAGATCGTGGATCTCGCGCAGGTCCGCGTCGGCGCCGTCGAGCCGAGGCAGCACGCCGTTCCACACGGCGTCGACGTCGTTGAGCGCGGAGGTGACCTCGCGGAAGGCGGCGTCCATCCGGGTCACGGCCTCGTCGAGGGTGAGCCGCAGGTCCGCCTGGGGGATGAGGGAACGCTGCTCGACCGGCCTGGCGGCGGCCCGCAGCACGACGGAGGAGCCCGCGAGCAGCTCGGTGAGCGCGGCAAGCTGCTCGGCGCCGGGCCGGGCGCGCGAGGCCCTGATCTGCTCGGCGCGGCGCAGCACGGCGCGGTAGGCGTCGTTGAGCCGCCACAGGGTGGTCAGGGAGTCCTGCGTCGCCGTCCATCGTTGTTCGGTGGTCCCACGTAAGGAGGCGCCTCTGAGCACCTGGTAGGTGGTGTGGGATTCGAGATCGAGCAGGTCGCCGGAGATCCGGTCGCGTTCGTGCGCGCGGGCACGCAGCGCGTATTCCGCGGCTTCCCTGCTCATGGGCGGTCCCAGGCTCATCACGCTCCCCGTGAAGCGGGCCCCCGATGCCCCGGTGCTCCTTACCGACTCAACGCGAAGGTCGTGCCGGTTGGTTCCGGGGTGGGGGGAACCCCTGACTTGCCCCTGATTCAACCCTGTGTCGCCTGCAAACGACTTAAAAGATCTCGTACCGTTTCGAACATGGGACGTATTCTTCTGATCATCGCGGCGGTCGTCGCCGCGCTCGTGCTCCTCGGCCCCCTCGTGGGCTTCGCCCTCACGCTGCTCAAGTGGGGCCTGATCATCGGTGGCGTGGCGCTGGGCGTCATGTTCCTGGCGAAGTGGGCGAAGAGGGCCTGACGAGCGGCGGGTTCTCGCGCAGTAGCTTCCCGCGGGATCCCCAGGCATAGTTGGGTGATGGAGGCGCGGCCGGCGGTCGACGACGCCGCGCTCGGGCGCGAGGCAATGGCCGTGCTCGAGGCGAACTGGACAGGCACGGGCACCGTGCCCGCGCCTGGCCTCTACCCGCACCAATGGAGCTGGGACTCCGCGTTCGTCGTCATCGGCCTGGCCAGGCACCGGCCCGACCGGGCCCGCGAAGAGCTGCTCAGCCTGCTGCGCGGGCAGTGGGCGACCGGGATGGTGCCGCACATCGTCTTCCACACGCGGGAGGCGTACTTCCCAGGACCCTCCGTCTGGCGCTCCCAGGAGCACGACGCCGCGCCGCGCGTGCTCACCTCCGGGCTCACCTCGCCGCCGCTGCAGGGACTCGCCCTGTGGTGGCTCTACCGGCACACCGGCGACGTCGCCTTCGTCAGGAAGGCGTTCCCCGCGCTGGTGGCCCAGCACGACTACCTCGCCTCGGCCCGCGACCTGGGCGGGGCCGGGCTGGCCGCGATCGTGCATCCGTGGGAGTCGGGCATGGACGACAGCCCGGCCTGGGACGACGCGCTCGCCGCCCTCCCCGTGATCAGGTACGGCTACCGCAACGTCGACATGGAGGAGCGCCACCCCGACAGCGCCCACGACCGCTACGTCTGGCTGGCCATGCGCTACCGCGACGCCGGATACAGCGCCGGCTACCTGCGCGACGAGCATCCGTTCGCGATCGAGGACCCGATGTTCAACGGGATCTGGCTGGCCTCCTGCCAGGCGCTGGCGGAGCTGGCGCCGCTGGCCCGAGCCGATCCCGCGCCCCACGCCGAGCAGGCCGAGCGCATCCGGCAGGCCATGATCGAGCGCCTCTGGGACGGCTGCTTCTACGCCAGGGACCTGCGTACCGACCGGCTGATCAAGGTGTGCACGGTGGGCGGGTTCGGGCCGCTGCTCGACCCGTGGCTGCCCGGCGAGCACGTGCGCGCCACCGTCGAGGTGCTGGAGTCGGCCAGGTTCATGGGCGCCACCGGCTACCCGGTGCCGAGTTGCGAGATCCGCGCCGCCCAGTTCGACCGCACCCGCTACTGGCGCGGCCCCTCCTGGGTGAACACCAACTGGCTGCTGCGCAGGGCGGCCGCCGTGCACTCGCTCGACCCGCTCGCCCGGCAGCTCACCCACGGCACCCTGCGCCTGGTGCGGCAGGCCGGCTTCCGCGAGTGCTTCGACCCCTTCGACGGCAGCGGGCGCGGGTGCCGGGACTTCTCCTGGAGCGCGGCGCTCACCCTGGATCTGCTCGCCGATACCGTTATGGAATGAGCATTTTCCGCCGGTTGCCCGCCGACGTGCGCAGGTCCCTGACGATGGAGCCGGGAGAGCGGGTGCTGACCTTCACCCCCTCCGAGGACGGCCACGTGGTGGCCACGAACCTCGCCCTGCACCTGGCCGACGGCACGCGCCTGCCGTACGAGGAGATCGACAGGGCGTCGTGGGACGACGAAGGGGTGCGGGTGCTCACCACCGACGGCCGATGGCACGCCGGGCGGATCGCCGAGCCGCGCATGGTGCCCGAGACGCTGCGCGAGCGCGTCAACGCGACGATCGTGGTGAACAAGCACGTCAACCTGCCGGGCAAGGGCGGCGTGCGGCTGGTGGCCCGGCGCCGGCCGGGAGGTGAGGTGCTGGGCTGGACCTTCGTCTTCGACGACGGCCTCGACCCCGAGGACCCCGGCCTGCGCGCGCAGGCCGAGCAGGCCCTGGAGGGGGTGCGGCGCAGCATGGGCGTGTGAGCCGTGGCCCCCACGCCCACGCGCCGCTCAATAGGGGATGCCGGTCTCCTTCGCGTTCCTGCCCTCGACGCCGTCGTCCGGCCAGCCGGTGTCCGTGTCGGGCCTGTGGTCGTCGTGCAGGAACGGGATCCGCTGCTGCAGCGTGTCACCCACCCTCGTCCTGGCCATCCCGGCGAACTTCGACGCCTGCGCGCCGACCACTCCGGCCGCCTCCTGGAACCTGGGGTTGTCCGCGACACGCTGCGCCGTCCGCTTGATCTGCTCGTACCGCTCGCGTCCTGCCCGGCTGCCCAGCACGTAGCCGACCGCCAGTCCAACAGCGAATGTCATTCGATAACGCATTTCGCACCTCCGCTGCCTCCGGGCCTACCCTGCTTATGATGCGACACGCACTCCCAGAGTGCGCTAATCTAGTCGTGCGCACGGCGGAGGGGCCCGAAAGCCCCGATGACGTGGGCAAAGCCCGATCCCGCGTAGCTCAACGGCAGAGCAGCCGGCTGTTAACCGGCAGGTTATTGGTTCGAGTCCAATCGCGGGAGCTTCGGTAGCGTCGAAGACGCAAAGCTCAGGCCCCCATCCTTGATCAAGGACTGGGGGCCTGAGTCGTTCCGGGAGCCAACAAGGGAGTGCTACCCAGGTTGGTCACCGTTCCCGAAGACGGCTCCATGGCCTCGGCGCCATGGACGATGACCGGCCTGATCTGGTGCCGGCAGACGGTCTGCGCGGTGCTGGGTGTCGAGTGCCCGACGAGATGTGCTTCCTCGGGCCGGATGCCGGTGAGGAGCGAGGTGATGACGTATGAGCCGAACGTCTCCCCCTCGCATGCCTTGAGGAGCGTGACGGCCTGGTCCAGCGTGAGGGACCTGCTTGGGCGTCCCTCCTGCCCAGGTGGTGTCTCGCACAGGGCCGAGACGTTACGTCCGACGAGTTCGCACCTGTCGGGCTTCGGTGCCCGACCCGCAAAACGCCGGTCGGCTGGCGCGGACGAGGACAGGGCCGCTTTCGCAGGGCGCACGGTTCTGCTCACGGGTCGAGCTGGTCAGCGCACACAGAGGCAGTCACGGGGCTGCCTTACTGCGTGCCTCCGGCGGGGGCGCTTCGGCTCCGGGATGGCGTCGCATGTCCGTGCCAGTGGAGGTGGCTGGTATGGACGGCCATCTCGTCTGGTTCGTGCCCTATCACGAAGCGAGTGACGAACATGGGCTCCACCAGGCAAACGCCCTCTGCCAAAATCGGTATGTCTGCTTCACACCACAGAGGTCATTACCCGACGCGACGCGCGCTCAGAGTGCGTTCTGAGCGTGCAACACCGAGTGGCGCGGCCTATGCCTACCCATGCGCCACCCTGCGAATTCGGCCTGTTCACTCGTAAGCTGTCATAATCGCCGCTGCCGCCGTCACGACGCTCATCACAATGCCGTATAGCAGAGCCACCCTCAACGGAACAAGGTCGTCGGCCGCCAAGGTGCCGTCAGGGTCAGTTCGGCGGTATGTGACCACGATCAATAAGGGATACAGGACAGAGAACGCCACGCCGCCGGCGATCAGGGCGATAGCCCGGCCACGGCTGTCTGATTCTTCCCGGATGGCAGAGTCGACCTCGGCCCTGACCTGGGCAGCCTGCATGGCGAGGTTCGCGGCCTCGACCGTATCGGTCTTACCCAGTTGACGGCTCTTGCCTTCAAGAGCGTCCGCATAGGCGATCTTCTTCTCATACAGCCGGGCCGCTAACGGCGGAGGGTTCAACTCGAACAACGCATGCTGATCCAGCGCGAAGCCGGTGATCAAGAAGTAGACGACAGTGCCCCAGCCGAGCACCCTCAGGACAAGTTCCTGCCTGGTTTTCCGCTGCTCGTCCACATACCGTCCCTCAGCGTGATCGCCCGATGCGGTCGACTCGGGTAGCTGTCCGAGCAAGATTGTTCCTGCAGCCACCCGCGCGGTCAATGGATGCCGCACGCGCCCGCGACAACAAGTCCACAAGCCTTCAGTGACCGCTGGGGACAATCCGGGCAAGGTTGAGGAGGGGCGTTTCCAGGAGCGTGATTGGCTGGGCGTCTAAAGGGGAGCCAAGTCGGGAGCCACACGCGGCGGACCAGTATGAACGGGTCCGAACTCAGTTCACTGGCCGGACCCAGCATCCGAATCAGCGTGAACTGATCGACACCGGGAGAGTCTGGTTCGAGTCCAATCGCGGGAGCTTCGGTAGTCACGTCAGGCCCCCTTCCTGGATCAGGACAGAGGACTTGAGCCGTCCCTGGAGGCGGCACCACCCGCGTGCCACCGGAGCCCGCATCCAGCGCGCGAGCTCATCGCCCGGCCCTACAGGGTGTCCGGGGTCCCGTCCGGGTGCCAGGCCTGGCTCGAGATGAGCTTGCCATGATCGTAGTTCTGATCCTCGGCCAGCTGTCCGTTCTGGTGCCACCGCAGATGCGAGCCGTGCCGGCGGCCGTGGTCGAGTCGCCACTCCGACTCGATGCTGCCGTCCGGGTAGAAGGCGCGCGAGATGCCGTGCGGGATGCCCTGCTCGAAGGTCTGCTCGGTCATGACCGTGCCGTCGGCGTAGAACTCGCACGCGGTGCCGCTGTAGAGCGTGCCTTGATGGCGGACCCGCTGGTCCAGGTCGTATTCCAGATCGTTCATCGTGATGCGCATGGTGTTCCCGACCGTCATATTGCCCAGGGTGGTGTGAACTCGGCCAGCGGGCTGTCGCCCAGGGAGGGATATCGGGTGAAGTAACCGGCGGAGTTCGGCGTGTCGTACAAGAAGTTCGTGCAGTTGGCGCAGCACGGTATGCGTTGCCGGGCGGCGATGCCCTGATAATGGTCGGACAGTAACCGGTTGTCGAAATAGAGTTCGCGCAGCGTCTCGGGCGTCACCGTCTCGCCGTTGCGCGTGCGATCCCAGAGGGCCCGGCTGGTCGCGGTGACCTCCGAATGCGTGCCCGGCTCGCTCCAGTGCGGAAATCCGCCCGCCGGCCAGCCCTCGTCATGCTTGAAAGGGCCGTTGGCGCGGGCCCAGCGGGCGAAGTTCTCGTAACGCTCGCGAAGGAGAGGGTGCAGGTCGTCGGGCACGTGCCGCAACATGTCGTTCAGGCCTTCGTACAACTTGCCCGTGCGCCGATCCATGAGCAGCGTGTACACCGGACCGGCCTTGGCGCGGGAGTAGGCGAGGTCGGTCGCCTGCTCGCGACGGGCCAGATATTCCGATGACCTGACCGACGTCATGTCCTCCACGAATTCCCGTGCCGGTTTGCCGTTCACGGCGGTGATGAGGCCTTCGTCGTTGCGTTCGAAGCGCAGGTCCGCGGGCCTGGGCAGCGGCATGTCACGTTCGAGCGGCCCGGACGGCTGCGGGCGGTGGACGGCCTGACGCTCTCGAGCGGAGATCGCGGTCGTACGCCCGGTTCCGGCGCGAACCACCCCGGGGTTGGCGCCACTGGGGACCCGGCTCGTTCTCGACGCGATCCTGGTGAGGAGCTTGCGGTAGATCTCTCCGAACTTGGCCAGGATGCTGCGGAACTGTCGATACAGGCGCTGGGCTCTGGCTCTGACCCAGGCGCGGACTTGGGGGACGGCCAGGGCGAGCGCGGCGGCGGCGGCCGCGTATGCCGCGATCCTGGCCTTCCCGTGCTGGACGAACCGCGCGGCGCTGTTGTGGATGCCGGCGGCGAGGCTGAAGTGACCGGCGAGGCTGCTGGTCTGGGGCAGGGTGCCACCGGGGCCGCTGATGTGCTGGTCCGCGGCGTTCGCGGCGGGGCCCTGGTTGTGGGCGGCGCGGCGGGAGGCCAGGGCGCCGTCGCCGGCGAGCCGGGTGTGGTGGTCCGCGAAGGCCCGCAGGGTGTCGGCTCGCCAGTAGGCCGGGGAGGGGTCGGGAATGGAAGGGAGGCCCAGGATGCCGAAGTCGGCGGCGACCGCGGGGTCGTCGGTGACGGTGGTCACAGCCTGGCCTGGACGTTGGCGGTGTTGAGCTGCTCGACGGCGAGATTCCGGTCGGCCATGACGATCTGTCCGTCCCCGGCGACGCGCAGGCCGTCGCCGGCCGCGACGTGGTGGTGCAGCAGGTGTTCGGCCAGTTGGTTGAACGGGCCCTCGATCTCCTCGAAGGGCAGGCCGCTGCCGGCCCGCAGGCTGCCGCGCAGTGCGGCCGTCAGTTGCTCGTGCTGATCGGCCAGTGCCTGGAACTCTCGTCCGGAGGTGCGCCGGCCGTCGGCGTCGATGGCCAGGACATCAAAGTCGGGTGCGGTCACGTCTGCTCCACTCGCCGCGGTATGGGCGTGAGCGGCAGAGCCGGCCGGCAGCAGCGCTGACCGGCCCTGCTGCCGCTGCTCCGAGACCTCGCAGGGCGTCCGGGGCGCGTCGGGGAGTCACCCATCACCTCCCACATCAGGTGGACACTGTACTACCCGCAAGATCCAGTTCGTGAAGCGCTTGCCGCCGGGCACACCTCATGTGGCCCGAGCCGCTCGCTGCGGTGTTGTTTCACGCTTTGTAGCGAGATCATTACGTATTTTCAGGTTGGCCGGACAAAGCGGGGCCCGGCGGGGAAAGATGGTGCATCCGGTCCGGTGGACCGGAGCCGCGGGACATCATGCCGGGGGCGAGGAGAGGGCGCCCGCCACCAGGACGTGCCGCCGACCCGGAATCGGCGGGGCGATCCGACGACGGAGGAACGGGTTGCCGCGTGCCCACCTGGATCAAGTCATTGCGCACCTTCGACACGCCCGCCGTGCAGGCCATGAACGCCGTGCTCGCGCGAACCGCCGACCTGCGCGCGGCGGAGCGTTTCCTCAGGCTCTTCCACGCTGAGAATCCCGCCGCGGGCGGACTCAACGCACGGCTGCGGGACGTCACCAGGGAGGTGGCCCGCACCGGGACCTACACGCACACGTACGAGGAGCTCGAGTTCGGCGCCCGGGTGGCCTGGCGCAACAGCAACCGGTGCATCGGCCGCCTCTACTGGCGGTCCCTGCGGGTACGCGACCGCCGGCAGGTGACCACGGCCGAGGGGGTGGCCCTCGAATGCGTCGCCCACCTGCGCGAGGCGACCGGCAACGGCAAGATCAGGCCCACGATCACCGTGCTGCCCCCCGACACCCCGGCGATGCGCGGGCCGCGCGTGCTCAACGACCAGCTCATCCGGTACGCCGGCTACCGCACGCCCGGCGGCGTCGTCGGCGATCCGCGCAACGCCGGCCTGACCGAGCGGGCCCAGGCCATGGGGTGGCGTGGCGGCTCCGGCCGGTTCGACGTGCTCCCGCTGATCGTCCAGCCGGGCCTGGGCGAGGCGCTGCTGTGCCACCTGCCCGGGGACGCCGTTCTGGAGGTGCCGCTGACGCACCCCGAATATCCGTGGTTCGCCGACCTCGGTCTGCGCTGGCACGCCGTTCCGGCTATTTCGGATATGTGCCTGGAGATCGGCGGCATCTGCTACCCGTGCGCGCCCTTCAACGGCTGGTACATGGGCACCGAGATCGGCGCCCGAAACCTGGCCGACGAGGACAGGTACGACCTGCTCGGGATGACCGCCGAGCGGCTCGGCCTGGACACCTCCACCGAGCGGACGCTGTGGCGCGACCACGCGCTGGTGGAGCTGAACGTGGCGGTGCTGCACTCGTTCGAGCGGGCCGGAGTCACGATGACCGACCACCACACGGAGTCGCGCCGCTTCCTGACGCACCTGTCGAAGGAGGAGAAGGCGGGGCGCGCCTGCCCGGCCGACTGGTCGTGGATCGTGCCACCGCTCTCGGGCGCCGCCACCCCCGTCTTCCACCGCTACTACGACACCCGTGTCCTCACCCCGGCCTTCGTCCACCACCGCTAGCCTTGCCACCCGGGGCTAGAACATGGTTCGGTTGGAGTCATGGCGGAACTCGTGCTCTCAACGGTCGACCAGGGCGTGCTCACCCTGACCTTCAACCGTCCCGACACCCTCAACGCGTGGACGGACGCCATGGGGCGGCGCTACTTCGACCTGCTGGCGGAGGCGGAGAAGGACCCCGCGGTCCGGGCCGTCGTGGTCACCGGCGCGGGCAAGGGGTTCTGCTCGGGCGCCGACTTCAAGACGCTCGACGCGCTCAGGACCGGCACCTACGACGAGCGGCCCGACCCCCGGCCCCACACCTTTCCCACGACCATCGGCAAGCCGATCATCGCCGCGGTCAACGGGGCGTGCGCGGGGCTGGGCATGGTCCACGCGCTCGTCTGCGACCTCGTCATGACGGCCGAGGAGGCCAAGTGGACGACGGCCTTCGCGCGGCGCGGGCTCATCGCCGAGTACGGGCTGTCCTGGGTGCTGCCGCGCCTCGTGGGACAGCAGCGGGCCATGGACCTGCTGCTGTCGGGCCGGGTGTTCACGGGGCGGGAGGCGTACGAGCTGGGGCTGGTCAACCGGGCGGTGCCGGGAGAGGAACTGGTGGCGCGGGCACGGGCGTACGCGCTCGAGCTGGCGGCGCACAGCTCGCCCGCGTCGATGGCGGTGATCAAAC
Organism: Nonomuraea sp. NPDC049378; assembly: GCF_055586745.1. Taxonomy (NCBI): domain Bacteria; kingdom Bacillati; phylum Actinomycetota; class Actinomycetes; order Streptosporangiales; family Streptosporangiaceae; genus Nonomuraea; species Nonomuraea sp. NPDC049378. The sequence continues at coordinate 491,861 of NZ_JBVJHP010000001.1, read as the reverse complement.
GGCAGCTCTGGCACGACTGGGAGGCGACGCTGGAGGAGTCCGCGCAAACGGCCGTCCGGGAGATGCTGGCCTCCTTCGAGCGGCCGGACTTCGCGGAGGGCGTCGCCAGTTTCCTCGAACGCCGCGCGCCGGACTTCCCCGCCCTCTGACCGCTGCCGGCGCGGGCAGGTCAGGGGGCGGACCGCAGGGGCAGGTCCAGCGGGCGGAACGGCACGCGCGGGTCAGCGGCCCTCAGATGCGGTGGGCGCCGCGGGCCGGGGTGGCGGGCAGGAACCGGGGGGCCTGGAAGCCGCGCTCGGCGTACGCGGCGGCCACCGACTCCTGGACGCGGTCGAGCCGATCGACCGGCACCAGGGCGATGGCCGAGCCGCCGAAGCCTCCGCCCGTCATGCGCGCGCCCCTGGCCCCGCCCCTGACCGCCGCCTCCACGGCGACGTCCAGCTCGGGTGACGACACTTCGTACTGGTCCCTGAGCGAGAGGTGCGAGGCGTTCAGCAGCGCGCCGATCTCCGTGACCGCGCCCGCGCGCAGCAGCCCGATCAGCGCCTCCACGCGGTGGTTCTCCGTGACGACGTGCATCGTGCGCCTGCGCTCGTCACCCTGGAGGAGCCCGAGCGCCGCGGGCAGGTCGGTGACGTCGCGCAGCGCGGGGACGCCGAGCTTGCGGGCCGCCGACTCGCACTCGGCGCGGCGCTTGGCGTATTCGCCGCCCGCGTGCTCGTGGTGCACCTGGGTGTCGATGATGAGCATGGCGAGGCCGTGGGAGGCCAGGTCGAGCGGGATGGTCCTGGAGGCGAGGGAGCGGCAGTCGAGGAACAGCGCGTGCCCCTCCTCGCACAGCGCCGAGGCCGCCTGGTCCATGATGCCGCACGGCATGCCGACGAAGTCGTTCTCGGCCTTCTGCCCGAGCAGGGCGATCTCCATGGGGGTCAGGCCGAGGCCGTGCAGGTCGTTGAGCGCGGAGGCGACGGCCACCTCGAGGGCGGCGCTGGAGCTCAGCCCCGCGCCCTGGGGGACGTCGCCGTCGATCGCGATGTCCGCGCCGGAGACGCGGTCGCCGAGCATGGCGAGGACGCCCACGACGTAGCGGGTCCAGCCCGTCGACTCCTCGTGGCCGGCCAGGGTGAGGGGGCCGCCGTCGGCCTGGAGTGACAGCAGGCGGATGGTCGCGTCGGCGCGCGGTGTGATCGCCGCGGTGACGCCCCACGGCACCGCGAAGGGCAGGACGAAGCCGTCGTTGTAGTCGGTGTGCTCGCCGATCAGGTTGACCCGCCCGGGCGCGTGCCAGACGGTTTCGGGGGACGCGCCGTAGGCGGCACGAAAAGCTTCAACAACGCGCATTATCGAACACTCCTCAACATAGGCCCGACCGTAGACTAGCGCCATGGAGGAACTCCTGGACCCAGGGCTCGGCCAGGTCCGGGTGTTCCTGGCGCACGACGACAACAAACCGCGCAAGCTGAAGTACAACCTGGGGCACTCCCGGCTGCTGACGTTCGGCGGCCCCTACTCCAACCACATCAGGGCCGTCGCCGAGGCCGGCCGGCGGCACGGGATCGAGACGATCGGCGTCATCAGGGGCGAGGAGCACCGGCCGCTCAACCCGGCACTCGCGCACGCCGCCGCCTGCGGCATGACGCTCGCCTACCTCGACCGGGCCTCCTACCGGCTCAAGCACACCGACGAGGTGCAGGCCCGGCTGCGGGAGCGGTGGGGTGACGGCGTGGTGATCCTGCCGGAGGGCGGGAGCAACGCCGCGGCCGTGCGCGGGTGCGCGGAGCTGCCGGGGGAGATCGCCGGCGACTACGACGTCATCTGCTGCCCGGTCGGCACCGGGGGCACCCTGGCCGGGATCTCGGCGGGGCTGCCCGAGGGGAAGCGGGCGATCGGGTTCGCGGTGCTCAAGGGGGCGGGGTTCCTCGCCGGCGAGGTGGCCAGGTTGCAGCGGGAGGCGTACGGCCGTACGTGGCCGAACTGGGAGATCAACCTGGACTACCACTTCGGCGGATACGCCAAGTCGACCCCGGCCCTAGAGCGATTCATCACGAAATATCGAGTCGAACGGATCTACGTGGCGAAAATGCTCTACGGCATCTTCGACCTCGCCCGCCAGGGCGCCTTCGAGCCCGGCACCCGCGTCGTCGCCGTGGTCACCGGTCAGCCCTCCACCCCGGTCGAGGCGTGCGGCGCCCCGACCGGCTTCGACTCGGGCGAGCCGCGCTGCCGCAGATAGATCGAGAGCACCACCATCGACAGCACGGCGAGCAGTTCCGACTGCCAGTTCTGCAGGCTCCGGTTCCAGAACTCCGGCGAGGTGACGTACGCGCTCCACGAGACCGGATCGCGCAGGTCGGTCAGCCGGTCGGCGTTGTAGGCCGCCTGCCCGGCCACCGACTGGGCCAGCCACGACAGCAGGAAGACGGCGCCCATCACCAGCCCCAGCGAGTTGCTGAACAGCCACAACCGCAGCCCTCTGGCCCGCGCCCAGGCGGGCGAGCCGGCCTCGGCGTAGCGGCCGATCCGCTGCTGCTCGTCGGACTCCGCCCCCTCCTCGCCCGGCTCCTTCGACTCGGGCGAGCCGCGCTGGACGAGCCAGACGGTCACCACGATGAACAGGAAGAACTGCAGGTACTCCGACTGCCAGTTCTCGGCCACGTCGACCGCGAAGGACGACGAGGCCACGTAGTCCGGCAGCGAGACCGGCTCCGCGCCCGCGGCCATCTGCCGGTCGTTGTAGTCGAGCAGCCCCGCCACGGCCTGCCCGCACACCGCCAGCACGAACAGGACGAGGAAGGTCACGGAGAGGGCGTTGTCCCTGAACCGCCTCACAGCCGCGACCATCCGATCGCGAAGAACCACGCCAGCCCCGCGACGATGACGAGCGTGGTGAGCGCGAACATCACTCGCATCAGTCCTCCACCTCGCACTCGTAGGGAAGGTCGCGAACCGGCCGGCAGCCCGCGGCCCTCACCCGCCAGCCGTCGCTGAACTGGTGCAGGAAGACCGTGTCGCCGGTCAGGCGCACCTGGGCCTCCTCGCCCCACACGCTCACCGCGGTGGGCCGGCCGCCGGGGTCCAGCCGCACCTCGCGCAGCGCGTCGGCGCAGGTCTGGCCGGGGCCGGGCAGCTTCTCGGCCGTCCTGCGGGCGAGCATGGAGCACGCGCTCGCCTCCTGCCGCCCGGCGATCGCGGCGTGGAAACGCTCCGCGGCCCGCGCGGGGGAGGCGGTGTCCACGGAGCAGCCGGCGACGGCGAGGGCGGCCAGCGCAGGCACGGCGAACGGGAACCTCATGCGCCTCCTGCTACCCGTCCGTACGCCGGGCATGCCGGAGCGGCTGGTCGCCCGTCAGCCCAGCTGGTCGAGCACCGGCGACACCAGAGCGTTGAGCTCGCGGACCAGCACCACCACCGCCCGGTGGGCGCTCTGCTCGACCTCGTCGTGCGGGCCCTCGGGCTCCGGCGGCAGGTCGTCGAGCGGCACCGGCGCCTCGACCAGCAGCGTGGCCCGCAGGAACGGGATCCTGGCGAGATCCTGCTGGGTCGGCTCGACGTACTGGCCGAAGGTCTCCTGCCAGCCCAGCCATCCCCGGTCGCGCCACCAGGCCCGCGACCGGGTCAGCTCCTCCGGCAGCGGCGAGACGACCCTGACGCGGGCGTAGAGGGTGCCGTCCCAGGTGTTGCGGTGGCAGGTCGCCTCGAGGACGCGGCGGTCCCACCGTACGTAGCCGGGGGTCAGCGACGGCGGCGTGGCCAGCCGCCAGGCCGCGCACGCGAACCTGACGGGCGCGATGTCACCCCATTCGAACTCCTCGAGGTTCTTGCGCACGTGTACGGCATAGCGCCCGTCACGGTCCCTGTCGAACTCCTGGTCGATCCAGAACGCGTTGCCCATGGGCACCACGCTACGGTGCGGCTCCACATCTCGGTGCGTCGGCTCCGAGATCCCGGAATGGCTGTGACCAAGCGTGGCGTATGTGTAGCTTTTTCACATTATTGGATGACCTTGGAGAGACGATGGCGTCAGAACAGCTCGACGCGGCCATGAAGCACTGGGAGGCGGGAGATCTCGACGAGGCCGCCGCGCTGTTCAGGCAGGTCGCGGCCACGGGTGACCCGGAGGCGTCCCACCTGCTGGCGGGGGTGCTGCAGGAGCAGGGAGACCTGGACGGCGCCGAGGCGGCGCACCGATCGGTGATCCAGTCGGGGGATCCGGTGTTCGGGCAGCGCTCGGCCATGGCCATGGGCATGATGCTGGTCAACGCCAAGGAGTGGCCGGCGGCCCACCGCGTGCTGACGATCGCCTCCGACGGCGCCGACTTCGAGGTGGCCGCGCTCGCCGAGACGGCCATGGTCCTGGTGTGCACCCAGCTGGGCGACGCCCAGGGCGCCCAGGAGGCGCTCGAACGTGCCCGCAGGTGTGACAGCCCCGCCGTGGCCGAGCTGGCCGCGCGGCTCGAACTGCCGGAGTTCGAGCAGGATCCCGCCTCGGCCCACGACCTGTACGAGGCGGCCGACGGCGAGGACGACTACCAGGCGCTGCTGACCTGCGGCGACCCCGAGATCGTGTCGCTGTCGGCGTTCCGGCTCTACCAGCTGTACGCCGAGGCGGAGGAGTTCGACGCGGCCCGCGAGGTGTGCGAGCACGCCATCGCCGTCGGGCACCCCGACCACCTGGCCATGGCGCACAAGCTGCTCGGAGCCGTCCTGGTGGACCTCGGCGAGTACGCCGACTCCGCGGACGCCTACCGGGTGGCCGCCGAGGACCCCAGGCCCGACATCCGGTTGCCGTCGCTGATCGAGCTGGCCAAGGTGACCGCGCAGCTCGGCGACGAGGACGAGACCAAGGCGATCTTCCACAGGGTGATCGCCAGCGGCCAGCGCGAGCACGCCGTCGAGGCCCAGGCGTGCCTGGCCCAGATGCACACCGAGGCGGGTGAGGTGCCCGAGGCGCTGGCCGCGCTGCGGGCGGTGCTGGAGGCCGGCGAGAGCGAGTGGGCATCGGTCAGCGTCACCCTGCTCGGCATCCTGCTCGAACAGCACCCCGGCGCCCACGACGAGATCATGGAGCTGACGGCGTTCGCGGCCGGGCACGCCGACGCCGACGCCGCGTACAAGGCCGGGCTGCTGCTCGACCACGACGCCATGCAGCAGCCGCTGCCCGACCCCGTCGAGGAGCAGGCGCTGCAGGACACCGACAACGGTCTCGCCCGGCTGCGCGACGGCGACCTGGCCGAGGCCAGACGGCTGCTGCGCAGGGCCGCCGACTCGGAGGCGCCGGCGCAGTCGCTGCGGGCCATGGTGGCGCTGGCCGAGCTGGAGCTGGGCGAGGGCGACCGGGAGCAGGCCGACGAGCTGCTGGCGTACGTGGCCGAGAGCTATGACCTGCTCCAGGGGTTCAGCGCGACGTTCCTGCTGCACCTGCTGAGGGAGCCGGGCGAGGAGCCGCACCCCGTGCTCGCGGCGATGCTCGACCACCAGCGGCTGGGCAGGGAGGAGGGGCTGGCCCGCTACCGCGCGACCATGGACCACCCGGACCCCGCCGTGGCCGCGATCGGGACCGCCGTGTTCGCCCAGGTGCTGGTCTCCATCGGGTTCGACCTGTCCCGCGCGGCCGAGCTGTTCGAGCGGGCGGTGGGCTCCGGCGACCCGCTGGCGTTGTCGTACACCGCCCTGATCAGCAAGGACGTGCTGCCGGACACGGACGAGGCGGCCGCGCTGCTGCGCCGGGCCTGGTCGGACGGCCATCCCGCGCTGGCGGCCTGGGTGGCGTACGCGCTGGGCGGGCTCGTCGCCGGGGACGACCCGCTCCTGGCGCGGGCCGCGTACGAGCGGGCCACGGCGGCGGAGCACCGGGGCCTGCGCCTGGAGGCCGCCGCCGACCTGGCGGGCCTGTACGAGAAGCAGGGCGACCTGCTGGCCGCCTGCCGCCTGCACGAGCGGTTGATCGCCCAGGGGGAGGGGGAGCGCAGCGCGCTGCTGCTGGGGTACACCAGGATCAGGCTCGACGACCTCGACGCCGCCCGCGCGGCCTTCGCGCTGGGCTCCGACGAGGTCAGCAGGTTCGGGCACGCGCTGCTCGGCCAGGACTTCGAGGCCGCCGCGGCGGCGTTCCCCTCGGGAGACGCGCAGGGGATGGCCGGCGCGCTCGCGATGGAGTGCGCGCACGCCTGGCAGCGCACCCGCCAGGCCGGCGCCGCCGACCGGGCGCTCTCCCTGCTGGTCGCGGCGGGGGATCCGGACCTGCGGCAGCGGGCCGGCTGCTACCTGGGCGCCCTGCGTGGCGACTCCGGTGACAAGCGCGGCGCCGTCGACGCGTGGCGGCAGGCCGCCGCCGGCGGCGACGACCACCTGACCGCGGTGGCGCTGCACTCCGCGGGACGGACGCTGATGGAGCTCGGCGAGCACGCCGAGGCCGCCGAGGCCTTCGCCGGGGTGCCGGAGACCGGCGACGAGGGCCTGCGGGCCCCGGTGGCCCTGGGGCTCGGCGAGGCGCTGGTGGCCTGCGGGCGCGTGGACGAGGCCGGCGAGCGGCTGGCCGCGGCGCTGGGCGGGGACGCGTCGCTGCGCCTCGCCCGGTTCCTGCTCGACCACGGCGACGCGGAGGGCGCGCTCGCGGCCATGACGGCCGCGCCGCCCGAGGTGACCGGGGAGTCGGAACGGCTGCGCGGCACGCTGCTGGCCAAAACCGGCGACCTGGAGTCCGCGCGGGCGGCGTTCGAGCGGGCGGCGGCCATGGACCCGGCCTCGGAGCCGCGGACCATGCTGGAGGCGGGCCGCTGCCTCATGGCGGCCGGTGACAGCGAGTCCGCGCGCTTCGCCCTGGAGCGGGCCGCCGCACAGGAGGACGACGCGTACGCCGCCGCCGTCTCCCGCCACCTCCTCGGCCGGGCCACCCCCGAGGAGCTGCCCTGGGTGCTGGCGGCGGAGGGCGACCGGCAGGGCGCGCTGGCGGCGCTGGCGGAGCAGACCGGCTCGGAGCCGGCGGCCGGGTTGCTGCTCGCGCTCGACGCCGAGGACCTGCCCGGCGTCCGCGACCTGCTGGCCGGCACGGACCCGGCCGGCCTGCAGGAGGCCCTGCGGGAGGTCATGTCCAGCGCGCGGGGCATGGACGACGGCGTGGCGGGCCCGTTCTACGAGCTGGTGGCCGAGCTGGGCGAGCCGGCGCTCGCGGCGGAGGCCAGGATCGACCTCGGCGCCGTCCTCGCGAACGAGGGCCATCACTGCCGGGCCGAGCTGAGCTTACTGCCGGCCACCGAGCGGGCGGAGACGGCCGCGACGGCCTGGCGCGACATCGCGGTCGTACGCCGGCGCCGCGGCGACCTCGATGGAGCCGTGGAGGCGGCCAGGGCCGCGCTGCCCGCCACCGCCCTGGTCCTGGCCGACCTGCTGGGCGAGCAGGGCGACGCCGGCGGCGTGCGCGCGGCGCTGGCCGAGGGGGCGGCGGCAGGCGATCTCGAATGCCGCCGCCACCTGCTCGTCCATCTGCTCCAGGAGCAGGACCACGACGCCCTGGAGCGGGAGGCCGAGCAGGCCGTGGCCACCGGCGACCCGGAGACCGTCGCCATGGCCTACTGGACGCGCGGAGACGCCTGCAAGGCCAGGGGCGACATGGAGGCCGCGGCGCGCGCCTACGGCATGGGCGTCGACGCCGGCTTCCCCGCCACCACGTCGAGCATGCGGGTGGACCTGGCCAGGGCGCTGCGCGAGCTGGGCGACGCGGAAGGGGCGGCCCGCGAGGTCCGGCTGGCCGTCGAGTCCGGCGACCCGGACGCGATGGCCAGGGGCGGCGTGCAGCTCGGCGTCTGGCTGCACGAGGAGGGCGACGATCTCGCCGCCGCGCGGGCGTTCGAGGTGGCCGCGGGCACCGGCACCGACCTGGCCGGGACCGCCATGAACAACCTCGAAACCCTCGCCCATCAGGCCTGCGGGAGCGGCGATCACCCGCTGGCCATGCAGGTGCTCGCGCTCATGGGGGAGAGCGCCGCCGAGGCGGCCCGCGGGCTGGGCGACCGCTGCGAGGACCCGGAGGCCGTACGCGGGTACTACGAGCTGGACGGCGCCGGGCCCTTCACCGACCTGCGGGTGGCCGAGCGGCTGGCCGAGCTCGGGTGTACGGACGAGGCCCGCGCGATCTACGAGCGGTTGCACGAGCACGACAACCCCGACGTGCGCTTCGTGGCCGGCGGCAGGCTGCTCGAGCTGCTCGACGCGGAGGGCGACTCCGAGGCCCTCTACGACCTGACCGAGCGCCAGGCGGGCGACGCCGACAGCCCGGCGAGAGGCGTGTTCGCCAGCCTGCTCGGCATGCTGCAGAGCGACCAGGGCGACACCGAGCAGTCGCTGCACACGCTGCGGGAGGCGGCGGAGGGCGGAGACCCGACCGTGCTCACCACGTTCGCCCAGGCGCTGGTCGAGGCGGGCGAGGTCGACGAGGGCCGCGAGGTCTACCGCCGGGTGGTCGACGCCGGCGACGCCGACCGGGCCGTGCGAGCCATGATCGGGATCGGGCGGACCTACCACGACGAGGACGGGACGCGGGCGCGCGAGTGGTACCGCAGGGCCGTCGACGCCGGAGACGGGCACCACGGCGCCGTGGCGGCCATGTACCTGGGCGCGCTGGCCAAGCGCGAGCGGGACTTCGGCGAGGCGCTCACCTGGTACCAGCGGGTCATCGACGCGGGCGACTCCGAGTCGGGGCTGGCCGCCGCGCATCTCGGCGAGCTCTGCTACTGGCTGGGGGACCGCGACGGGGCGCTGCGGTACTACGAGCAGACCCTGGGCCTGACCGAGCAGCCGGACCTGGTGGCCGAGGCGGCCTGCCGGCTGGGCGAGATCCGGTACGAGCGGGGCGACCTGGAGCAGGCCAGGCGGATGTTGCGCAGGGCGGTGGACACCGGCGACGCGTCGTTCGCCACCGAGGCCGAGGCGCTGCTCGCGAAGATCGGCTGACTGCGGCACGAGCTTGCGCATAATTTAATGACCGTTTAATCTCATCTAGTCAAACAAACGGGGTGAGATGCATGGTCAAGCCAGGACGACCGCCACAGGATCCGGCGCGCCAGCGCGAGCGGGCGCACCGGATCCTCGACGCCGCAACCGAGCTGGTTTTGCGGTGGGGCTACGACAAGACCACGATCGACGACGTGGCCAAGCACGCCGGCGTCGCCAAGGGCACCATCTACCTGCACTGGAAGACCCGCGACGAGCTGTTCACGGCGCTGCTGCGCCGCGAGCGGGTGCTCATGCTGGACGGCGTGCGCCGCGGCGGGCCCGCCACGCTCAGCGCGCTCTACGGCGCGTTCGCCCGCGAGCTGCTGCGCCGGCCCCTGCTCCACGCGCTGCTGGGCGACGGCTCCGAGATGCTCGGCAAGCTGACCCGCCGTAAGCTGCGCGGCACGAGCGCTCCGGAGCTGTTCCCGGCCCTGGACTCCTACCTGGCCGAGCTGATCAAGCGCGGCGCCGTACGCGAGGAACCGGGAGACCACGCCATGGTGGCCGGCGCGATCCTTTACGGGTTCCTGTTCATGCCGGAAGGCATGCGAGGGGTCACCCGGCCCTCCGACGACCAGGTCGCCGACCTCGTGGCCGACACCATCGAGCGCACGATGAGCACCGGCCGCCCGCTTGCCGGAAGCGACGCGGACGCCGTGGCCCGGGCCACGCTCGACTACCTCGACGCCGTCACGGAGATCGCGCAGGCGAAGCTGGCGGTCTCGATGAACGGCAGCACCGCGGGGAGCGCGCGATGAAGGCCGTGATCCCCCTCGACGACGCCGCCGCCGACCTGGCGACCGCGGGCGGCAAGGGCGCCTCACTCGCCCGGCTGGCCAGGGCGGGGCTGCCCGTCCCCGGCGGGTTCCACGTCACGACCGACGCCTACCGCGCGTTCGTGGCGGACTTCCGCGACGAGATCCTCAGGGCGTCCTCGGCCGACCCCGCCGTGATCGCCCGCATGTTCGCCGAGCACGACATGCCCGCCGGGATCGCCGAGGAGATCCGCCACGCGTACGCGGCGCTCGGCGGCGACGTGCCCGTCGCCGTACGCTCCTCGGCCACGGCCGAGGACCTGCCCGGCATGTCGTTCGCCGGGCAGCAGGACACCTACCTCAACATCAGGGGCGACGCCCTGCTCGACGCGGTCAAGCGCTGCTGGGCCTCGCTGTGGAACCCGCGAGCCATCGCCTACCGCGACCAGAACGGCGTCCCCCACGACGACGTGGCACTGGCCGTGGTGGTGCAGGAGCTGGTCGACGCGGACGCGGCCGGCGTCATGTTCACCGCCAACCCGGTCACCGGCGCCCGCGACGAGATCGTGATCAACGCCTCGTGGGGGCTGGGCGAGGCGGTCGTCGGCGGGCAGGTCACCCCCGACACGGTGGTGGTGTCCGGCGGAGCGGTCGTCCAGTCGCGCACCGCCGACAAGACGGTGATGACCGTCCGCACCACCACGGGCACCGAGGAGCGGCCCGTGCCCGGAGACCTGCGCGGCGCTGCCGTGCTCGACGACGCGCGGGCCGTGGAGCTGGCCGGGATCGGCGTGCGGATCCAGGCGCTCTACGGCACGCCGATGGACGTCGAGTGGGCCTCGCGCGACGGCGCGTTCGCCATCGTGCAGGCCCGCCCGATCACCGGCATCGCCCCCGAGGTCGAGGAGTGGAACGACAGCCTCAAGGGCGACTACCTGTGGACCGGCGGCAACCTGGGCGAGGCCATCCCCGACGTGATGACGCCGCTGACGTGGTCGTTCGTGCGGCTGTTCATCGCCGAGGCGATGTCCGCCTCGACCCTGCCCGGCTTCGACCTGGTCGGCAACATCGGCGGCCGCTTCTACATGAACCTGAGCGTCGTCCACTCCATCGCCACGGCCCTCGGCATGAAGAGCCGGCTCAGCGCGGTCGAGCAGGTCTTCGGCAAGGTCCCGCCCGGCCTCGACGTGCCGCTGGTGAAGGTCTCCCGGTGGGAGATCCTCAAGCGCGTGCTGCCCATGGCCGTGCGCATCCGCCGCCGCGTGCGGAAGAACCTCAAGGGCATGCACGCGTTCCTGGCCACCTCCCAGCAGCGCTGCGAGGACCTGCGGGAGAGGATCGCCGCCACCGGCTCCGCCGCCGAGCTGGCCGCCCTGTGGGAGGCGGAGATCCGCGAGCACACGGTCACCGCCTGCAGCATGCTGGAGGCGGCCGGCCGCCAGGGCGGCACGACCCTGGTCTTCACCCGCGACCGCCTGCGCCGGCTGATGGGCGAGCTCGACGCGGAAGCCATGCTGACCGGGGTCAACAGCGACGGCGAGCTGGCCAGCCTGGGCCCGGTGATGGGGCTGTCCAGACTGGCCAGAGGAGAGATCACCAGAGCCGAGTTCGCCCGCACGTACGGCCACCGCGGAGCCCACGAGTTCGAGGTGTCGATTCCGCGCCCCGGCGAGGACCCCGGCTGGATCGACGCCCAGCTCGCGGGACTGGGCGACCTGCGGCACGACACGGAGGCGCTGCTCACCCGGCAGGCCAGGGCCAGGGAGGAGGCGTGGGCGCGGTTCGCCGAGCGTTATCCCCGCAAGGAGGCCGGGATGCGCGCCCGGGTCCAGCAGTGGAGCGCCGTGGTGCGCGACCGCGAGTCGACCCGTTCCGAGAACATCAGGGCCTTCTGGGTGCTGCGGGCCTTCGCCGTACGCGCGGGGGAGCTGACCGGACACGGCGACGACGTGTTCTTCCTGTACCTGGAGGAGCTGCTCGCCCTGCTGCGCGGCGACCCGGCGGCGCTGGAGCGGGTGCCCGTGCGGCGGGCCACCTACGAGCGGTACGCCGCGCTGCCGCCCTACCCGGCGCTGATCGTCGGCCACTTCGACCCGGTGCGCTGGGCCGCCGACCCCGGCCGCCGGGCCGACCTCCACGACGCGCGCGGGTCCTCCGTCACGGTGAGCGACACCGTGACCGGCTTCCCCGGCGCGCCCGGCGTGGTCGAGGGCGTCGCCCGCGTGCTCTCGGGTCCCGAGGAGGGCGAGCGGCTCAAGCCGGGCGAGATCCTCGTCACGACGCTGACGAACGTCGGCTGGACGCCGATGTTCCCGCGGGCCGCCGCCGTGGTGACCGACCTGGGGGCGCCGCTGTCGCACGCCTCGATCGTCGCCCGCGAGCTCGGCATCCCGGCCGTGGTCGGCACCGGCAACGCCACCATGCGGCTGCGTGACGGCGACCGCATCAGGGTCGACGGCGAGCGGGGCACGGTCGAGTCGCTGGAGTCGCAAGACTCCGCCAAGGCGGGCGCTTCCGCGGGTGAGGTGTGATCACGTCGTTCGACATGATCGACCAACCGAACGCAGACGACGAACGCGAGCTGGAAGCGCGCTGCGCCCGCTTCAGGATCGCCAAGCAGGAACTCGACCGGGCCGGGCGGCGGCACGGCGACAGGGGCGAGGAGGACGAGGCCGGCTCCGCGGCGTGAAGGTGTCCCGAGCGCGGCGGCCGGCGTCGCGCTCGGCAGAAGCACGTCGTGCGTGAGGACGGGTCAGTCCTCACGCACGCTTTCGAGGACGTGCGAGCGGCCGCTGATCAGGCGGTGGCCGCCCGGGCTGAGCGAGTTGACGAACAGGCGACCGGCTCCCGGCAGGGCGGCCAGCCGGAGCATCAGGTCGCGTACGGCGATCCGCCACCGGTGCGACGGGGCCATCCACGCGATGAACCGCCGCCCTGAGTCCTGGACCTCGGCGATGCCCGGCGCCATGCGCTCCTGGTAGCGGCCGAGCGCGCCGGGCAGGTCGCCGCCCGCGGTGAGCTCGTCGGCCAGGACCCACGCCCCGGCCATGGCCATCGACGCCCCCTGCCCGGCGAACAGCGACACCGCCTGGCAGGCGTCGCCCACGAGCACGACCCGCCCCTCGTGCCAGCGCTCCATCTCGACCTGCGTCACCAGGTCGTAGTAGAGCTCGGGCGGGCCGGGACAGCGGGCCAGCACGTCCGGCAGGATCCAGCCGCGTTCACCGAAACCGCGGCGCAGCGCCGCCGCGGGGTCCTCCGGCAGCGCCGGGTCGGGGTCGCGGCGCAGGAACAGCAGGGACAGCCGGTCGTCGCCCAGCGCGTACGCGCCGGCCATCACACCGGGCTCGGTGAGCATCTGGTAGCGCGTGCCGATCTGCGCGCTGAGCCGCGCGTCCCGGAGGGTGAAGGCGGCCACGTGGTGACCGAGGAAACGCGGCGCCACGTCGCCGAAGGCGAGCTCGCGCACCCGTGAACGGGCGCCGTCGGCCCCCACGAGCAGGTCGGCCGCACGTGACGTGCCGTCCGTCAGCCGCACCGACACGCCGTCGGCGTGCTGGTCGAACGACTCGACGCTGGTGCCGTACGTGATGGGTGCGCGCACCTCGGCGGAGATCGCCCGCGCCAGGTCGCCGCGGAGCAGGCTCAGCACGTCGTCCAGGCCGGAGGGCAACGTCAGGCCGCTGGTCCGGCGGCCGTGCCGGTCGACGTAGCGGATCTCGCGCACCGGGTGGCGGACGTCGAGCAGCCGGGGCATCAGCCCCATCCGCCGGGCGACCTGCTGGCCGGGACCGTAGAAGTCGATCATGTAGCCGCCGTCGCGGAACGCCGCCGCGCGCTCGACCAGCTCCACCTCCCAGCCGACGCGTTCGAGGTGCCAGGCCAGCGTCACCCCGGCGATGCCGGCCCCGCAGATGAGGGCTTTCACGTCGTCTCCTCCCCGGGCGGGATGCCCAGCATGGTCCGCAGCGGCACTGCCATCGCCGCCACGTCGAGGTCCGGGTCGAGCGAACGGTGGAGGACGACGCCGTCGAGCGCCGCGGCCAGCATCGCGGCCGCGGTCGTCGCGTCGCCCTGGTAGCCCGACTCCGCCAGCCACGCCGCGACGTGGGAGCGGAACGCGGCTATCTGCCCGCCCAGCCGCCCGCGCAGCTCGGGCAGCCGTGTCGAGGCCAGGAACATCTCCACGACCAGCAGGGAGGCGGGATCCGTGCCGCCGTAGCGCGACAGCTCACCCAGCAGCCAGTCGACGCCCTCGCCGATGCGGGGGCGGGCGCAGAGCTCGTCGGCGAGGCTGTCGAGCAGCCCTCCGGTGAAGGCGATCCCGGCCTCGACGAGCAGGTCGGTCACGGAGGCGAAGTGGTAGTGGACGACGCCGGGCGCCACCCCGGCCCGCTCGGCGACCAGCCGGGTGGTGACGCCGCCCCACCCCACCTCGGGCACGAGGCTGACGGCCGCGTCGAGCAGCCGCTGCCGGGTGGCTCTGCCGCGTACCGCGGAGGTTGGGGGCATCTTCCGTGCTTTCTGGACGTTTGACTTGGGCATGTGCCCAAATCATAGCGTACGAAAAATTCGTTTGCCAGCCGGTCGCGGCTCTGGTGTGCTGACCTCAGCCCAACGATCAGAAGGAGCACCACCATGCGAGCACCTGTCATGTCCACCCAGGAAGGAAGCCCCATCTCAGTGAAGGACATGACGTTCGGTGCCCATCCTCAATCTCGGGATCCTCGCGCACGTAGACGCCGGTAAGACCAGCCTGACCGAGCGGCTGCTGCACGCCGCCGGCGTCATCGACGAGCCCGGCCGCGTCGATGACGGAAACACCCAGACCGACTCCCTGGCCCTGGAGCGGCAGCGCGGCATCACGATCAAGTCCGCGGTGGTCTCGTTCGTCGTCGGAGACACCACGGTCAACCTCATCGACACGCCCGGCCACCCCGACTTCATCGCCGAGGTGGAGCGCGTGCTGAGCGTGCTCGACGGCGCGGTCCTGGTCGTCTCGGCCGTGGAGGGCGTGCAGCCGCAGACCCGCGTGCTCATGCGCACGCTGCGCCGGCTGGGCATCCCCACGCTGATCTTCATCAACAAGATCGACCGCCGGGGCGCGGACTCCGGCCGGGTGCTGGGCGAGCTCGCCGAGAAGCTCTGCCCGGCCGTCGTCTCCATGGGTTCGGCCGCCGGTCACGGCACGGCCCGCGCGTCCTTCACGCCGTTCGGCGACGAGCCCGCCTTCGCCGGCCGTCTGCTCGACGTGCTCGCGGACCAGAGCGAGGCGCTGCTGGCCGCGTACGTGCACGACGAGAGCTCCGTCTCGTACGCAAGGCTCCGCGCCGAGCTCGCCGCCCAGACGGGGGAGGCGCTGGCGCACCCGGTGTTCTCGGGCTCGGCGATCACCGGCGCCGGCGTCGACGCGCTGATCGCCGGCATCGAGGAGCTGCTCCCGGCCGCCGAGGGCGATCCCGGGGGCCCGCTGTCCGGTACGGTCTTCAAGGTCGAACGCGGCCCGGCGGGGGAGAAGATCGCCTACGTGCGCATGTTCTCCGGCACGATCCGCACCCGCGACCGGCTGAGCTTCGCCCGTGAGGGGGAGCCTGGCGCGCCCCGCGAGGGGAAGGTCACCGCGATCAGCGTCTTCGACCGGGGCGGCGCGGCGCCGGGCCCCGGGGTGGGCGCGGGCCGCATCGCCCGGTTGTGGGGCCTGGCCGACGTCCGCATCGGCGACACGATCGGCCTGCCGCGCAAGGCCGAGGCGCAGGGCCATTTCCCGCCGCCGGCGCTGGAGTCGGTGGTGACGCCGGTCCGGCCCGGCGACCGTGGCGCGCTCCACGTGGCCCTCGCCCAGCTCGCCGAGCAGGACCCGCTGATCTCCCTGCGCCAGGACGACGTGCGCCAGGAGGTGTCGGTCTCCCTCTACGGCGAGGTGCAGAAGGAGGTCATCGAGGCCACGCTGCGCGACGACTACGGCATCGACGTCGCCTTCCGTGAGACGACCACGATCTGCGTCGAGCGGCCGATCGGCACGGGAGCCGCGGTCGAGGTGATCGCCAAGGATCCCAACCCGTTCCTCGCCACCGTCGGGCTGCGCGTCGAGCGGGGCCCGCGCGGCGGCGGGGTGGAGTTCCGGCTGGAGGTGGAGCTGGGCTCGCTGCCGTACGCGTTCATGAAGACGATCGAGGAGACCGTGCACGAGACGCTCCGGGAGGGCCTGCACGGCTGGCAGGTCGTCGACTGCGTGGTCACGCTGACCCACACCGGCTACTGGGCCAGGCAGAGCCACATGGGAGGAGGGTTCGACAAGAGCATGTCGAGCACCGCGGGAGACTTCCGCAACCTGACGCCGCTGGTCCTGATGAGCGCGCTGGCGCAGGCCGGCACCATGGTGGAGGAGCCGATGCAGAGCTTCCGCATCGACCTGCCCGCGGACACCGCCGGTCAGGTGCTGCCCGTGCTGGCCCGGCTGGGCGCCGTGCCGCGCGCCCAGTTCCCCGGCATGCTGGCGGGCGACATCCCGGTGGCCGGGGTGCACGCCCTGGAGCAGCAGCTGCCGGGGCTGACGCGGGGCGAGGGCGTGCTGGAGTGCGACTTCGACCGCTACCAGCCCGTACGCGGGCCGGTTCCCGAGCGCCCGCGCACCGATCACAACCCGCTCAACAGGAGGGAATACCTGCTGCGCGTCGTCCGGCGGGTCTAGCGGCCGTCCCGGCCGGGGTCGGCCGACAGGGCGATCGCGCCCAGGTAGCCGTCGCCGTCCTCCACGACCGTCATGAGCATGCCGTCGCGGTAGTCCTCGTCCTTCTCGTTGACCGTGTCGCGCCCGGGGTTCGCGGAGTACGGGGGCCTCGCCAGGACCGCGGCGTTGAGCGACTCGTCGAACATCAGCTGCGTGCACAGAACGCGCCGGTCGCTGACGTGGACCATGACGTGGATGTGCACGGTGCGGCCGGGGTACCAGCCCGGCCAGATCGTGGTGAACTGCACGATGCCGTCGGAGTTGGTGACCTGGGCGCCCCGCAGGTAACGCTTGTCGTCCGTGGGCGTCATATCGGTCATGAGCGGCATGCCGAGGCTGCCGCTCTTCGACTCGTGCTCGGCCCCCGAGTACAGACCGGCGGCGTCGCAGTGCCAGATCTCCACCACGGCGTCGCGCACCGGCCGGCACGTCGCGCTGTCCTGGATCCTGATGCCCAGCCGCAGCCGCACGCCCGGCTTGCCCTCGCGGATGTCGCTGCGGATCTTTCCGGCGTCGAAGTAGAAGGGTCCCTGCGTCGCGCTGGGCGTCAGCGTGCACGTGCCGGCGTCGGCGAGCAGCGAGGAGAGATCCGTGTTGACCGTGCCGGCCCTGGCACCGGAGGCCGACAGCAGGCCGCCGAGCCCGAGCGAGCTGACACCGGCGATCAGCCGCCGCCGGCTGACCCGCCGGCCCTCATGATCGTGTCGCATTTGAGTTCCTTCTGGGCGTTCCGTCCCCTGGCACGAACTTCTCACGGAACGACGGAAATCCCCCGAAGGCGCGGCGGTGACCAGGCGTTCTCGCCTGCACGCCGACCGATCCTTTACGGCGTCTCCTTACGGCGTCTTCTTTACGGCGCCGCATCGCGTACGCGCCCCCAACCGCACAACGGCGGCCCGCCCGCCCGGAACGATCAGAGCCCCGGCGGCGGCGAGCCGTAGATCGCCGGGATCGCCCGCTTGATCACCGCCACCGTCTGCTCGGGCGTCAACCCCGTGTTGTCGACTCCGAGGTAACGGTAGCCGTCCTGATCGGCGGCGATGGTCGCGTCTCCGGTGTCGGCCAGGTCCACCCGGTCACGCCACTCCTGCGTGGTCTGCTTGGCGCGGGTGAGCCTGCGGCGCTGCTGCTCGTCCCGCTCGACCAGCAACTGGACCATGTACACCTCGTCCGCCTCGGGGACGAGGTCGCGGAAGCGCAGGTAGTCATCGCGGGTGCGGAAGAAGCTGCCCGCGATGACGTTCACGTAGCCGGCGGCCCAGTAGTTGCGGACGAGGACCGCGACGTTGGACCGGAGCAGGTGCCAGAACGCCTCGTCGTAGTGGCATGGATTGACCTGGCCCAGGTCCTCGCCGTCGACCCGAGCCCCGTACGGCGTGTGCGGCAGCAGCGCGCGGATGATCGTGGTCTTGCCCGCGCCCTCCTGCCCCGCGACGAGGACCAGGCGGCGGGCGGCGGGCTGGTGCGCAGACGCCTCGGAAGTGAACACGATCCACCAGCCTCCCACGCGGGCCGCGCCCCCCTGCCGGTCAGCGCTGCCGTGCCGGGCGGATGATCAGCTCGTTGACGTCCACCTCCGGCGGCTGGCCGACCGCGTACGCGATGGCGTCGGCGATCGCGGAGGGCGGGATGGAGTCCGCACGGTAGGTGCGCATCGCCTCCCGGGCGCCGGCCTCGGTGATGGTGTCCGCGAGCTCGGACTCCACCACGCCCGGCGAGACGGTGGTGACGCGGATGCTCGGGTCGAGCTCCAGGCGCAGGCCCTCGGTGATCGCCCAGGCGGCGTACTTCGTGGCGCAGTAGACCGCGCCCGTCGGCACCACCTGGTGGGCGCCGATGGAGGCGACGGTGACGAAATGGCCGCCGCCCTGGCGCTGGAAGTGCGGGAGCGCGGCGGCGATGCCGTGCAGCAGGCCGCGCACGTTCACGTCGATCATCCGGTTCCACTCCTCCACCAGCAGGGAGTCGAGCCGGGACAGCGGCATCACGCCCGCGTTGTTCACGATCACGTCGATCCGGCCGTGCCGTTCGGCGGCGGCGTCGGTGAACGCGGCGACGTCCTCGCGGTCGGTCACGTCGAGGCGCCGCACGTCGACCGTGCCGCCGGCCTCCTCGATCCGGCCGGCGAGCTCATCGAGACGGTCCGTGCGGCGGGCGCCGATGACGACGTGGTTCCCGTCGGCTGCCAGCCGCAGCGCGGTGGCCTGGCCGATGCCGCTGCTGGCACCGGTGATCAGGACGATCTTCTCAGTGGTGGTCATCTCATCGTTTCCTTCGTTTCGGTACGCCGGCTGGTTCCGGGCTGCCGCCCTACGCCGGGAAGTCGGCGCTGAGCGTGAGGTCACGCCAGGTGTCGAAGCCGGTTCTGAGGGTGTCCAGCCGGGCCGAGGCGACGTCGTACGCCGCCCTGCCCAGCAACAGGCGGAGCGGCGGCGCATCGGCTCCGACCGCGGCGATGATCGCCTGAGCCGCCCGCTCGGGGTCGCCGGGCTGTTTGCCGTAGGTCGCCAGCGTGGTGGCGCGGCGCGCGCCCGCCGTCTGCGCGTAGTCGTCGATCCGCACGGGGGACTGGCGCATGGAAGGGCCGGACCAGTTGGTACGGAAGGCGCCGGGCTCCACGATCGTGACCTTGATGCCCAGGGGAGCCACCTCCGCGGCCAGCGACTCCGACACTCCCTCCACGGCGAACTTGGTGGCGTGGTAGTAGCCGGTCGCGCCGAAGGCCGCCAGACCGCCGAGCGAGGAGACGTTCACGACGTGGCCGGCGCGGCGGGCGCGCATGCCGGGGAGCACGGCCTTGGTGACGTCGAGCAGGCCGAAGACGTTCGTGTCGAACAGCGCGCGGACCTCGTCGTCCTCGCCCTCCTCGACGGCGGCCAGATAGCCGTACCCGGCGTTGTTGACCAGGACGTCGATGCGGCCGAAGACGGACTCCGCCCGGGTGACGGCCTCCTTGATCTGGTCCTGGTCGGTGACGTCGAGCGGCAGGGCCAGGGCCCGGTCTCCGTGGCGCGCGGCCAGGTCCGCGACCTGCGCCGGGTCGCGGGCGGTGACGGCCGCGCGCCCGCCGCCCGCCAGGACGGCGTCGGCCAGCGCCCGGCCGAGACCGGTGGAGCAGCCGGTGATGAACCAGACGGGCGTGTCATTGGTGGTCATACGAGGAGTCACTCCAGAGTGGTGTTCCACGTGTTCACGTGGTGGTCGTCGTGCGTGGTCGTCGTGCGTGTGAGCGGGCGTGTCAGTGGGAGTGGTCGTAACCGTTGGCCGGTGGCCGGTGCTTGTCGGTCGTGTGCGGGCGTGGTCGGTGTGGGTGTTGTCGGGCGCTTTCTGGCATGACAAATCAGCGCGTCGGCCATCGGGGCGGGCGCGTGGCTGGTGTGGGGGATCAGTCCTCGGTGGCGGGCGGTCGTTCGGCGGCGTGCGCCGGGCGCCGTACCTCCTGCTCGGCCGTCAGGCTGCCCAGCAGGGCCAGCGCCTCCTCGGAAGGGCTGCCCGGGTCGGCCTGGTAGACGACCAGTTGCTGGCCGGGGGCGCTGTTCACGGTCAGCGACTCGTAGTGGAGCGTCAGCTCGCCCACCAGCGGGTGCCGGAACCGCTTGGTCTCATGGGTCTTCTGGCGGATGTCGTGGCGGGCCCACAACGTGCGGAAGGCCTCGCTCCTGAGCGACAGCTCGCCCACCACCTCGATCAGCCGCGGGTCGTCGGGGTCGGTGCCGGCCGCCGCGCGCAGCCCGGCGACGGTGTTGACGGCCACCCGGTCCCAGTCGGGATAGAAGTCCCGCGCGTCCTCGTCGAGGAACACCAGCCGCACCAGGTCGTCGCTGTGGGCGTGGCCGGCGAACAGGGCCTTGCCCAGGGCGTTGCCCGCCAGCACGGTCAGGCGGGGGCCCAGCACGACCGCCGGCGTGTGCGGCCAGGCCCGCATCATGCGCAGCAGGTACGGGCTGACCTGCTCGCGTCCGGGAGCCGCCCGCCGCCGCCCGGTGGACGCACCGGCCAGCCGGAGCAGGTGGGCGGCCGCGTCCTCCTCCAGGGCGAGGGCGCGGGCCAGCGCGTCGACCACCTGCGCGGACGGGTGGCGCTCGCGGCCCTGCTCCAGCCGTACGTAATAGTCGGTGCTCACGCCCGCCAGCTGGGCCACCTCGTCGCGGCGCAGCCCCGCCACCCGGCGGCGCGTGCCCGGCGGCAGGCCCAGATCCTCCGGCTGGAGCAGCTCGCGGCGGGCTCGCAGGAACTGGCCGAGCAGGTTGTCCCTGTTCATACCTTCGAGGCTAGGACAGGAGCCGCCCGAGCAGGAGCCCGGAGGGTGGGTGGGCTACTCCCACGATCCCTTCAGGGGTGAGCGGCAGCGGGTCAGGCCGCGCAGGGCGCTTTGTACGGGATGCCGGGAAGGTAGTGGGCCCACTCGGCCTTGGTGATCGTCATCCCCGAGGTCTCGCAGACGTTCGCCCGCGCCTGCTCCACGTCCAGCCCCCACAGCTGGGCCGCGACGCCGGAGGTGCCCGCCAGAACCGTGCCCTCCGGGCCGAACTCGACGTCGTTGACCGAGCCCGACCCCGTGAGCACCGCCCACAACACCGGCCGGGCGCGGTCGGCGACGTTCCACACCCGGATGGTGTCGTCGCGTGACGCCGTGGCGAGCGTCTTGCCGTTCGCGGCGAACGCGGCGGCGGTCACGTCGGCGGAGTGCCCGGGCAGGATCGACAACCGTCGCGGCCGTTCAGGCTGGGCGACGTCCCAGAGACGGGTCGTGCCGTCGGTGGCCGTCGTCGCGAGCGTCTTGCCGTCCGGGCTGAACCGCACGTCGAGCACGCCGCCGGTGTGGGCGGGGATGTCGGCCAGCCGGCGCGGCTCGGCGGGCGTGGACACGTCCCACAGCCGCAGGTGGGAGGAGCGCGAGCCGGTCGCGATGACGCGGCTGTCCGGCCGGAACGCCACCGTGTCGAGCATCTCGTCGGCCACGCCCGGCGCCGCCACCCGCTTGGGGGCGGCGGGCGTGGACACGTCCCACAGGTAGAGCTTGCCGTCCTTGCCCGCCGTCACGACCTTCTTGCCGTCAGGGCTGTACGCCGCCGACCGCACGCCGTCCGTGTGCCCCTTGAGCGTGGCCACGAGCTTGGGCGTGGCGGGCTCGGAGACGTCCCACAACCGCGCGGTCCTGTCGAGCGAGGCCGTGAGCAGGTGCTTGCCGTCAGGGGCGAACGAGGCCGCGACGACGGCGGCGGTGTGACCCGACAGCGTCGACAGCGGCGTGGACACCGCGGGGTCGGAGACGTTCCACAACTTCACGCTCTCGTCGTCGGAGACGGTGGCGAGGGTGTCGCCGTCCTTCGACATGGCCAGCCCGCCCACGGTGGACGTGTGGCCGGTGAGCCTGGCGCGCGGCGAGACACGGGCGGCGTTG
The DNA here is from genome assembly GCF_055586745.1 of Nonomuraea sp. NPDC049378. NCBI lineage: Bacteria > Bacillati > Actinomycetota > Actinomycetes > Streptosporangiales > Streptosporangiaceae > Nonomuraea > Nonomuraea sp. NPDC049378. Next base: position 469,981 of record NZ_JBVJHP010000001.1, on the reverse strand, counting down.
GCGACGTTCCACAGGCGGGTCGTGCCGTCCACGCCGGAGGTGGCGAGGTTCTGGCCGTTCGGGCTGAACGCCACGCCGGTGACCGTGCCGCCGGCGCCCGCCAGCGTGGCGACGGCCTGCGGCGAGCTCGGGCTGGACAGATCCCACACGCGGGCGGTGCCGTCGGTGGAGGAGCTGGCCAGGATCTTGCCGTCGGGGCTGAACGCCACGTCACCGACCGCCGAGCCGTGCCCGCTCGCCGTGCCGACGAGCTTGGTGGCGGTGACGTTCCACACGTGCACCTTGCCGGTGTCGGAGCCGGTGGCGAGGTAGACGCCGTCGGAGGAGAACGCCACGCTCCTGACCGCGCCGTCCTGCGCGGGCAGGGTCGCCAGGCTGGTCGGCTTGGCGGGGGTGCGCACGTCGAGCAGCGCGACGCCGCCGGTGGACGACGTCACGGCGATCAGGCTGCCGTCGGGGCTGAAGGCCACCTCGGAGATGTCGGAGCTCTGCTGCAGCACGGCGACCCGCTTGGGCTTGCGCGGGTCGGCGAGATCCCACAGCAGGACGGTCCGGTCGGCGGACGCGGTGGCCATGATGCTGCCCTTGGGGCTGAACGCCACGGAGAGCACGCGCTCCTTGTGCCCCTTGAGCGTGGCCATGGCTCCGGGCCTGGCGGTGTCGGAGACGTCCCACAGCCGGGCGGTCTTGTCGGCGGACCCGGTGGCGAGGATCTTCCCGTCCGTGCTGAACGCCACCGCCTCCACGCCGCCCGTGTGGCCCTGCACAACGCCCAGAGCCTTCGGGCGGAGGGGGTCGGCGACGTTCCAGAGCCGGGCGGTCTGGTCGCTGGACGCGGTCGCGGCCACCCGGCCGTCGGGGCGGTAGACCACCCGCTCGACGGGCGCGGTGTGCCCGACGAGCCGCGCGCCGATCGGGCGCGAGAGCGTGCTCAGCAGCGCCCCGCGGGCCTCCGCCGTGGGCGAGACCTGGAAGGCGCTGAGCGCGAGCTGCGCCGCGAGCGACGTGTCGGGCATGCGGCCGGCGGTCGCGGCGACCTGGCGCGACAGGGCCTGGTCGCGCTGCGTGGCCGCCGTCGTGGCCCGGCTGCTCGCCTGGCCTCGCTGCACCAGCGCCACCACGGCGCCGACCGCGGCCACGAGCAGGAGCACAGAGAGGGCGGCGATCACCCCGCGGGCGATCTGCACGCGGCGGTTCTGCCGCCGCTCCGACGCGTCGAGGAACTCCCGCTCCGTCCGGGCGATCACGTCCTCGACGGGCGCCGGGCCGGGGGGCGCGGCGCCGCCGGTGCCCGCAGGACCTGGCACGTCGCCGTGGGAGGCGGGGCGGCCGCCCACCGCCGCCAGCGCGGCCGCGAGACGGCCCGCGTCGTACAGGTAGGCGGGGTCCTGCTCCTGCTGCTGCCAGAGCCGGGCGTCCTCGGTCAGACGGCGCTGGACGAGCAGCCCGGCGCGGCCGGCGTCGATCCAGCCGCCGAGCCTGGGCCAGGCTCGGATGAGCGCCTCGTGGGTGATCTCCGCCTCGTCGTTCTGCACGGTGACGAGCCGGGTGCGGACGAACTCGGCCAGCACCTGCCCGGCCACCGACGGGTTGCCCGGCAGCAGTTCGGCGAGCGCGACCCGGCGTTTCGTACCGCCGATCTGGTCGTCCACCTGGACCAGCCGGATCAGCAGGTCGCGCGCCATCGGCTCGAACTCCGCGCCGAGCCCTCGCAGGGTGTCCTCGGCGCTCGACGCCAGCGCCCCCGTGACGCCGCCGGCCGACCGGTAGCCGGCCATGGTGAGCGTGCCGCCGGAACGCCGCTGCCAGGTGGCCAGCAGGGCGTGGGAGAGCAGCGGCAGCGGGCCGCCCGACCGTTCGAGCGCGTCGGCGTTCGCCTGGAGATCCTCCAGCAGCAGGTCGGTGAGCCCGGGCTCGAGCGAGAGACCGGAGCGCAGGGCGGGCTGTTCGATCACCGCGCGCAGTTCGGCCCCGGTCATGGGCGAGACGATCTCGGGCCGCTTCATGGCCTCCAGGAGGCCGGGGTAGGCCGCGCAGCGCCCGAAGAAGTCGGCGCGCACGGCGAGCACGACGGCCACGTTCCTGGACAGCCCGGAGAGCGCCTCGACGAACCGGCGCCGGGCCCGCTCGTCGGTGCAGGCGATGAACAGCTCCTCGAACTGGTCGACCACCAGCAGCGTGCGTCCCCTGACGCCCGTGAGCGCCCGCCGCGCCGCGCCCGGATCGGAATCGATGGCCGCGCGCAGCCGGTCGGGCGCGCTGCCGCCCAGCGCCGCCAGCTCGCGCGCCAGCGCCGCCGTCGGCTCCGCGCCGGGGGTCAGCACGAGGCACGACAGCTCGTCACCGAGGTCGCGCCGCACGGCGGGCACCAGCCCGGCCCGCAGCAGCGACGACTTCCCGCAGCCCGAGGCGCCGGTGACGATGAGCGGCCCGCCGGCCTCGAACGCCTGCGAGCCGACGACGACGGGCGGAGGGTCCTCCCGCAGGGCCTGCCGCACCCGCGTGGCCAGGGACCTCGTCGCGCTCTCCCGGCCGAAGAACAGCTCGGCCTGCTCGGCCGTGTAGGGGACCAGGCCGCGGTAGGGGCTGGACAGGTCGCCCGGCGAGGCGATCGGCGGGCCTGCCTGGGAGCGGCGGCTCGTCTGGGCGGGGTTGGGCGCGAGCGGCGGGTGTTCGGCCAGGCCGGCCGGCCGGCCGGCGGCCTGGCTGCGCGGGCGGGGGAACCCTCCTTCGGGGAGCACGCGGGCCAGGTGGTGATGGACGTGGTCGAGGGTTAAGTCGTGAGGTCCCGCGGGGTCGCCCTCGTTCAGCAGCCGCAGCAGCGCCCCGCTGAGCGCCGTGTGGCGGACGCCGGGCAGTGCCCACGAGTTCTCGTCCTTCGCGGACGACGCGAGCACGTGAGCGCCCGGCCAGGACGCGTCGATCACCTTCTCCATCGCCGTGGCCGGCACGGGCCGGCCGGCGCCGGTGAAGCAGCAGTCGAGGACCACGACGGTCAGCCCGGCCCGCGAGGACGCCAGGATGTCGCGCACCGCGGACCAGGGGAGCGCCTGGTAGCCGGGCACCCCGTCGCCGAGGTCGACGGTGGCCTGCGTAGCCAGGTGCGGCTCGTCGTCAGGCCCGGACACGACGTGGCCGACGTAGTGGAACATCAGCACGGACGTGGCCTCGCGCGCCGCCCGCTCGAGCGCCTCGCCCAGCGCGGCCGGCGTCGCCGGGTCGAGCAGCACGTTCAGGCCGGACGCGGCCAGGCCCGCCCGCTCCACCAGGCACTGGGCGACGTCGTTGACGGTCGGCGGCACGGCGGGCACCTGCGGCAGCCGCGACGGCGCGCGGTGCGCGCCCGTGCCCGCGACCAGCACGCGGGCGCCTTCGTCCGCCAGCAGCAGGGAAGGCCCGCTTCGCCGTGGAGGCCACACCAGCCGGGTCTTCTCGAGCGTCGCAGCATCGTCCTCGGTCATCCGGCGCTCCACGGCATTGGGGAGATGGGTCGGGCACGGGCGTCGAGGGCGCCGTGCGCAGCGACATCAGCTCACCGGACGACCCCCCGATCGGCGTTGTACGCAGGGAATCGAACGGGCTGGCCCGCCTTCCCCGGGTGACAGGGTACGCAGGTCTCCGCCCGTCGTCGAGTCGGTCGTCACCAGTTGGCGGGCAGCCCGGGGGTCGTGGCGGGCAGGGTGTGGCCGGGCGGGTGGATGACGTACGCCACGCCGCCGCTGCTCGAACCGCGGAGCCACACGTTCTCGAAGTTCGCGCGCGGATAGACGCGGCGTACGGCGGAGTTGGAGGAGGAGGCCGGGTCGTTGGCGATCACGTCGCCGCCGGAGGTGAAGCCGACGATCGCCATGAGGTGACCGTTGGTGCCGTAGCCGGCACCGGGCAGCTCGCTCGCCTTGAACGACTGCGAGGTGACGACCGGGATGCCCGCCTTGATCAGGAGTTCCAGCTCGGTCAGCGAGCGCAGCCGGGTGACGAACCCGTCCATCCCGTACCGCCCCGCGTAGGCGGTGTTGAACGGCCAGTTGCCCGCGCCCTCGTACGCGTGGTCGTAGGTGTGGCGGGCGGCGTAGTCGACCTCGGGGTCGGGATCGGAGGGGTCGACCCAGGAGGTGTCCTGGGCGCTGGGCCACCTGTCCCAGTAGCCGAGGACCATGGTGGTCGAGGTCGGGCTGCACCATGCCTCGCCGCCGCCGTCCCACTCCGGGTAGTGGCCCTGGTGCACGTTCTGGGAGCGGCGCGGCACGTCCAGCTCGGTGCCCCACGCGCCGCCGCCGGGGCTGACCGGCACCGTCGCGCGGTCGGGCACGTTGGAGGCCATGACGCCGGACGTGCGCACCCGCGGCGTCGCCGAGGAGCCGGGCGCGCGGTAGAGGGTCAGCCGCAGCTGGTAGGCGGTCACGGGCTTGCCCGCGGCCGCGACCAGGGTGTCCACGGCCACCGACGCGTCGTCGTCGCCCTGCCCGGGCACCGACGTGCGGCGGATGTCGCCGTCCGCGTACGCCCACCTGCCCAGCGAATACCACTTCGTGAGGCCCTCGGCGTTCCTGGCGCGGGTCTCGACCTGCATCCACGAGCCCGCCGGGACGACCGCCGTCCAGGAGGCGATCAGTTCGGTGGCGGGGAACCCGACGACCCGCTCGGGGCCCGTCCAGCGCGTGTACTCCCAGGTCCTGGTGCCGAGCGCGTCGGTGTAGGAGACGGTGCCCGCGGCCGAGCCGAACGTCAGCCCGTCGCCCGCCGCGGTGCCCTCGGGCGTGCCGGTGGCGAAGTCGGCCCGCTGGAAGACGACGTCGGGGACGACCTTCCCCGGCCTCGCCGCCGCGCCTGCCGGAGCGGCGGACGTCGCGGTCATGAGCAGGCCTGACAACAACGACAGGAACACGGGCAGCGTACGCATGGACCCACCTTCTCCGAAGGCGCTCGATCTTGCTGACAATAGGCGCAACCGGTCCGTAAAGCATCGGGAAATCTACGTATCGCCATCCCTCGTTCATGACGGGAATTCCCGGCCCGGTCCGCATGAATACAGTTGGGATGGTGACGATGCGCAAGAGATAAGAAATGACCCCCGGGAAGTGCGACATGCGGAAATATGTGATCATGGGCGTGCAGGGGAGCGGCAAGGGCACCCAGAGCGCCCTGCTCGCCGGCGACCTCGACCTGGTGCACATCAGCGTGGGCGACATCTTCCGCTGGCACGTCAAGAACCACACCAAGCTCGGCGCCCAGGTGCGCCGCCTCGTCGCGGCGGGGGAACTGGTGGGGGACGACCTGGTGGAGGACGTCGTCAGCGACCGGCTCCATCTGCACGACTGGAATTACGGGTTCATCATCGACGGATTCCCGCGCAACCGCCGCCAGGCGGAGTTCTTCCTGGAGAGTTACGACATCGACGGTGTGATCCATCTCGACCTGCCGGACGAGGAGGTACGCCGGCGCGTCCTCGCCCGGCGGCTGTGCTCGCGCTGCGGGATGGACTACAACCTGATCGCGCACCGGCCCTCGACCGAGGGGCGGTGCGACGTGTGCGGCGGGGAACTCGTCACCCGGACCGACGACACCCCCGACGCCCTGGCCAGACGGCTGCGCGACTACCACACCAAGATCGATCCGGTGCTGGAGCTGTTCCGGCGCAAGGAGTACGTCATGACGGTCGACGCCCGCGCCGGCAAGACCACGGTCCAGCAGGCCATCCGCGCCAGCCTCGGCCTCCCGCCCCACACACCGTCCCGCCCCGGTGAGACCGCCTGACCGCACTCCCGGAGGGTCCTCCCGCAACCGGTGAAACCCGGTCGAGGGCGCCGTGAAACCGCCGCCGCCCAGAGTGAGGCCATGAGCATCACAGAACTCGGCCGCACCGGCGGCGGCCCGGCCCCCGGCGGGGGCACGGAACCGGCCGTACGCACCGAAGGGCTGGTCAAGGCGTTTGGCGAGCACCGTGCCGTCGACGGAATCGACCTGCACGTACGCGCCGGTGAGATCTTCGGCGTCCTCGGCCCGAACGGCGCCGGCAAGACCACCATGCTCCGGATGCTGGCCACCCTGCTGACGATCGACGCGGGCCGCGCCGAGATCTTCGGCGTCGACGCGGGCGGCGACCCGCACGTGATCCGCCAGCTGATCGGCGTCACCGGACAGTACGCGTCGGTCGACGAGAACCTGACGGCCCGCGAGAATCTCTGGCTGTTCAGCCGCCTGCAGGGCGTCGCGGCGCCACGCGCCCGGCGCGTCGCCGCCGAACTGCTGGAACGCTTCGGCTTGGAGGAGGCCGCCGACAAGGCCATCGCGCAGTTCTCCGGCGGCATGCGCCGGCGCCTCGACCTGGCGGCCAGCCTGATCACCAGGCCACCGCTGATCTTCCTCGACGAGCCGACCACAGGGCTGGATCCGCGTACGCGCGGCCAGATGTGGGACACCATCCGCGGCCTGGTCGCCCAAGGGTGCACGGTGCTGCTGACCACGCAGTATCTGGACGAGGCCGACCAGCTGGCCGATCGCGTCGCCGTCATCGACCACGGCCGCAAGGTCGCCGAGGGCACTCCCGACGAGTTGAAGAGCGCGGTGGGCGACTCCGCACTCCAGCTGCTGCTCGCCGAGCCGGACGAGGTGCCCGCCGCCGTGGAGGTGGTGCGGCGCGTCCTCGGCTCCGATCCGGTGCTCAGCCCGGAGCGGGGCCGCCTCAACGTCGCACTCGGCCAGGCCGACCTGGCCGGCGACGTGCTGATCGCGCTGCGTACCGCAGGGGTGTCGATCTCCTCGGTGAGCGTGGCCAAGCCCAGCCTGGACGAGGTGTTCCTCGCCCTCACCGGCCACGGAACGGAGGAGACCCGATGACCACCACGCTGGCTCCCGCCCACGAGACGGTCCGCGCCGCCGACCGCGTGGCGGCCGCCCGGCGGCGTGTCACCATGGGGGAGACGATCGGCCAGACCATGACGATGGCGTGGCGGGCGCTCAAGAAGATGGTGCGCAACCCGGAGCAGTTCTTCGACGTGGCGCTGCAGCCCATCCTGTTCACCGCGATGTTCGCCTACATCTTCGGCGGCGCCATCTCCGGCGACGTGGGAAGCTACCTCCCCCTCATGATCCCCGGCATCCTCGCCCAGACCGTGCTGACGACGTGCATGGCCACCGGCACGCAACTGCGCGAGGACATGGAGAAGGGCGTCTTCGACCGGTTCAAGTCGCTGCCGATCGCCCGGATCGCGCCGCTCGCCGGGCCGATGGTGGCCGACCTCCTGCGCTACACGATCGCGGCCACGCTGACCTTCGGCATGGGCCTGGTGATGGGCTACCGTCCGGGCGGCGGCGCGGGCGGCGTGCTCGCCGCGATCCTGCTGGCGATCTTCACGGGCTGGTCGCTGGCGTGGGTGTTCACGTGGATCGGCACGATCGCGAGGAGCGCCCAGGCCGTGCAGGGCATCTCCATGATGATCTTGTTCCCGCTGACGTTCCTGTCGAACGCGTTCGTCCCCGTCGAGACCCTGCCCGGCTGGCTGGCCGCGTTCGTCCGGGTCAACCCGGTCTCCCACCTGGTCACGGCCGCCCGCGACCTCGCCAACAGCGCCCTGGTCAGCGGAGAGGTGGCCTGGACGCTCCTGGCCTGCCTGATCGTCATCGCGATCTTCGCGCCGTTGTCGGTGCGGAGCTACAAACGGCACATGTGACCGCCGCCGTCGCGGCCGGACACCTGCTCGACCTGCCTGCGGGCCTCGTCGAGCAGGTCGGGGCCGCGCCGGCCGCCGTATCCGGCCCGCACGGCGGCGATCACGCCCGGCGCGGCCCGCTCCGCGTGCGGCTCGATCCGCTCGAAGGCCATGGTCGGCATGCCGCTGTTGAACGAGAAACGCTCGGCCAGCACCAGCAGCCTGATCGCGTCGCGGGGGGACGTCACCTCCCGCAGCAGCCCCCACGCGCCGAGCGCGAAGAGCATCGAGCCGCACAGCGGGAAGTCGAGCACGGGGGAGGACCCGGCCAGCAGGTCGTGGCCCCGCACGGCGGCGAACAGCTCCTCGCCGTAGCGGACGTCGTCCGGCCCGGCGTGGTACGCGTACGCCGTCAGGGCGACCGATTCCGCGACGATCGTCCAGGGAGTGGTGTCCGTGCGCGGCACCCCGGGCGGCCGCAGGTCGCGCGCCCGCTGGACGGCCCGGCGGTATTCCGCGAGCGCGGCGGCCGTCTCGCCCCGGGCGAGGGCGAGCTCGGCCGCGCACAGCGACACGAGCGCGACCCCGCCCAGCACCGCCTCGTTGTCGTTGATCCGGACGATCCTGGCGAGCTCGGCCTCCGCGGCGCCGACCTCGCCGTCGGCCAGCGCCGAGGTCAGCAGCACCGCGCGGAGCTGGGTCTCGTCGTCGACGGCGCCCAGCCGGCTCAGCGCCGGGATGGCGGTGCGCGCGTGCCCGACAGCCCGCCGGTGGTCGCCGAGGTGCGTGGCCAGGTGAGCCAGCACGGCATGCATGGTCGCGGCGATCCACGGGCCTTCGTCGTCGTGAAGCATCGCCAGGGTCTGTTCCGCGGCCTCGGTCGCCCCGGTCAGGTCCCCCGCGTTCTCCAGGACGTGCACGCTCGCCTGCGCCGCCGCCAGGGCCACGTCACGGTCGGCGCTCCCGCGCAACTCCTCCAGCCGGGGGCGTACGTCGTCGCCGTCGGCGCTCGCCAGCACCACCGCTGCCATCGCCGCCACGCGGGGATCGGTCGCGTCGCTGGCGGGCAGCCTGCGCAGGAGGTCGCGCAGCGGGTCGCCGCGGCGGTCGGTGATGATCATGGTGTTCATCAGCGTGATCAGAACGGCGACCCTGGTCGCCTCGACGAGGTCCGGCGGCGGCGCCCAGCCGCCGACCACGTCGGTGATCGCGTCCAGGTGCACGAGGATCCTGACGTGATCGCCGCGGATCGACCACAGCGCGCCGGCGCCGACCAGCAACCGGACCGCCGTGGCGGGATCGGGCTCGCCGAGGGCCCTCCTGAGCAGATCGGCGAGGTTGCTCTCCTCGGCCCGCAACGCGTCCGCCGCCGCGAACTGCGCCGGGCCGAACAGGGCGGAGACGTGTTCCTCGGAGTATGCCGTCGCCCAGGCCAGTTGCGCCGCCCGTGCGGACGCCTCCTCGCCGGCCTCCTTGAGCCGCATCCGCCCGAACTCCCTGACGGTCTCCAGCATCCGGTAGCGCAGGCCGTACGCCGTCTCGCGGACGCTCAGCATCGACTGCTGGGTCAGCGCGTCCACGGCGCCCAGGGCGTCCTGGCCGAGGACGTGCTCCGCCGCGGCCAGCGTGAAGCCGTCGCCGAAGAGCGACAACCACCGCAACGCCCGCCGTTCCTGCTCACCCAGCAGGTTCCACGACCAGTCGATGACCGCGAGCAGCGTCCGATGCCGGTCGGGGGCCGTACGGTTCCCGCCACGCAGCAGGGCGAACCGGTCCGCCAGGCGGCGCTCGATCTCCTCCACCGACATCACCCGCACCTTGGCCGCGGCCAGCTCGATCGCGAGCGGCAGTCCGTCGAGGCGGGCGACGACCTTCTCGACCGCGCCCGCCTCGATCAGCACGTCCGGGCGGGCGGCCGTGGCGCGCTGGCGGAACAGCGCGACCGCGTCGCCCGGGGGCAGCTCGCCGAGGAGGTAGACGTGTTCGGCGGGGATCGACAAGGGGGCCCGCGAGGTGACGAGCACCCGCAGGTCGCGGGTCGTCACGGCCAGGAAGGCCACCAGGTCGGCGACGGCCTCGATCACGTGCTCGCAGTTGTCCAGGATGAGCAGCGCGGGAGCCTGGTCGAGATGCTGGGCGATCCGGGCGCGTACGTCTGAGCGCTGCTCGGCGGTCAGGGCACGCCGGCCGCTGACCGAGTCGCGGACCCCGAGCGCCGAGCCCACCTCGCCCACCACGCCCTCCGGCGAGGAGACGCCGACGAGCTCGACGAAGTGAGCGACGGGCTGCGCGGCGTTCCTGCCCACGACGTGGGCGAGCCGCGTCTTGCCCAGCCCGCCGGGGCCGACGATGGAGACCACCCGATTGGCCTGCACCAGCGCGCGCACCGCGCTGATGTCGCCGCCACGGCCGAGCAGCGAGGAACCGTCGAACTGGATGCCCGTGCGCACCGGCCGGTCCGCGGCGAGAAGCTCGGCGTGCACGCGGGTGAGCCCGGGCCCCGGCCCGGTGCCGAGCCGGGCGGCCAGGCGCGCGCGATAGCGCTCGTAGCGCTCCAGAGCGGCGGCGGCGCCGCGTACGGAGGCCTCGCTGCGCAGGAGGCAGGCGAGCAGCTCCTCGTCGTGCGGACGGTCGGCCGCGGCCTCCTCCAGCAGCGGCAGCGCGCTCTCGTGAGCGCCGCTCCTGCCCCGCGCGATCGCCGCCACCCGCCGCGCCTCGACCGCCCGCGCCGCCGCGGCGTCCTTCAGCTCGGCCACCGCGCCCGTGGCGCCGTCCACGCCGCCGGCCGCCAGACTCATGGCCTCCTCCGCGCGGCGGACCGCGAGCGCCATGTCGTCCTGGGCCAGCGCGGCCCGTGCCTGCTCCACCAGCGTGCCGAGCAGCAGCGCGTCCACCTGGTCGGCGGCCAGCCCGAGCCGGTAACCGCGCCGGACCCGCACCACGACGTCGGCGCGGGTCGCCGCCCTGGTCCGCGAGACGACCACCTGCAGCGCCTTCGTCGGGTTGGCCGGCGCCTCGTCGGGCCACAACTCCTCGACCAGGCGCTCGTCACTGGCCCCTGCCCGCCCGTGCAGGGCGAGCACGGCCAGCAGGGTGTGCGCGCGATCACCGACCACGCGGGCACCCCGCCAGCGGACGCCGTCGAGCAGGATCAGTGCGGGGGACACACCCTCAGCTTACGGAAGCCGGGCCGGGGGAGCTCCTCGCGCGAGGGTTTGTCGATGACGGCCGGCCGGGACTACGTTCGAATGTTATGTGTGGCATCGCGGCTCTCTACAGCGAACAGACCGGAACCGACCCCCTCCATACCCGCGCCGCGGGCGAGTGGATGCTCTCCCGCATCACGCACCGCGGCCCGGACGACATCGACGACCGGCTCGTCGGCGAGCGGGCGTGGCTAGGGCACACCCGGCTGTCCATCGTCGACCTGGCGGGGGGAAGGCAGCCGATGGCCGCGCCGGACGGCTGGTCGCTGGTCTGCAACGGGGAGATCTACAACCACACCGACCTCCGCAAGAGCCTCGGGCAGGAGTGGTTCGCCACCGCCTCCGACAGCGAGCCGGCGCTCGTGCTGCTGCGGATGCACGGGCCGGACGCGCTGGAGCGCCTCCAGGGGATGTGGGCCTTGTGCGCCGCCGCGCCCGACGGCCGGTTCGTCGCCGCCCGGGACCCGCTCGGCATCAAGCCGCTGTACTGGGCGCGTACCGCCGGCCGCGTGCACTTCGCCTCCGAGCTGCGGGCCATCCCGCCCGAGGCGCAGGCCGCCGCCGAGGCGTTCCCGCCCGGGTGTCACTGGACGCCGGAGGCCGGCCTGGCGCGCTTCGCCGGGGCCGTGCCACGGGGCCGCACGCGCCGGTGGGACGGCGTCCCCGCCGCCGACGCCGAGTCGGCCACCCGCGAGGTGCTGGCCGGCTCGATCGTCCGGCACCTGATGGCGGACGTGGACGTCGGCGTGTTCCTCTCGGGCGGCCTCGACTCCAGCATCGTCGCGGCCGTCGCCGCCGCCGAGTACGGCTCGAAGGGCGAACGGCTGAAGACGTTCGCCGTCGGGACCCCTGGCTCGCCCGACCTGCTGGCGGCCCGCGAGGTGGCGGAGTTCCTCGGCACCGAGCACCACGAGACCCTTCTCGACGCCGACCGGGCCGTCTCCGTCGTGGACCGGGTGGTGACCTCGGTGGAGTCGTTCGACGCCAGCCTGATCCGCAGCGCCGTACCCAACTGGTTCCTGTCCGAGCTGGCCTCCCGGCACGTCAAGGCGGTGCTGACCGGGGAAGGGGCCGACGAGCTGTTCGCCGGCTACGACTACTACCACCGCGGCCACGCGGCGCCCGGCCGGCTGGAGGCCGAGCTGGAGCGCACCCTCGGCCAGTTGCACGGGCTCAACCTCCAGCGCTGCGACCGCGTCACGATGGCGCACGGCCTGGAGGCCCGTGTCCCCTTCCTCGACGCGGACGTCATCGCGCACGCCATGTCCCTGCCGCCCGAGTTCAAGTCGCTGGAGCCCGGCGGCATGGAGAAGGGACACCTGCGCCGCGCGTTCACCGGTTGGCTGCCCGAACGGCTGCTGTGGCGGCGCAAGGTGCAGTTCGGCACCGGCAGCGGCGCCCAGGACCTGCTGACGCCGCACTTCGAGGCGCGCGTGGGCGACGGCGAGCTGGCCGCGGCGGTCCAGGAGTCCGGCATCGAGCTGCGGACCAAGGAGGAACTGGCCTACTACCGGGTGTTCCGGCGGGCGCTGCCCCTCGTCCGTCCCGAGGCGGTGCTCACCCGCTTCGCCACCGCCTGAACCGGCCATGGCGTGAGCGCCGGTCAGGGCGCCTTCGCCACCGCGTCGATCTCCACCTGGCTGCCGTAGGGCAGTTCGGACACCCCGACGACGGTGCGGGCGGGCCTCGGCTCGGGCCAGAGGTCGAGGAACTGCTGGTTGGCCACGTCGCGCAGGGCCATGTCGGTGACGAAATAGGTCAGCTTCACCACGTCCTCCACCCGTGCCCCCACCGTGGCCATCCGCCGCCGCATGGTGTCCACGGCCGCGTCCAGCGCCGCCCGGCCGCCGGCCACCACGGTGCCGTCCTCCCGCAGCGGCAGCGAGCCGGAGACGAAGACCAGCCCGCAGGCGACCGTGGCCGGGCTGTACGGGTGGTTCGGATCAGCGGTCATGAGGAGCCTCCTGGCGGTCGGGCCTGGTCAGTACGCGCGCGAGCAGCTCGGGATTCACCGAACCGCCGCTGAGGATGGCCACGTGCCTGCCGGTCGTGTGCCCGGCGAGGTAGGCGGCGAAGGTCACCGCGCCGCTGGGTTCGGCGACGAGCCTGGCGTCCACCGCCAGGCGCCGTACGGCGTCCAGGATCTGCTCCTCGCTGACGGTCACGATCTCGTCCAGATGGCGGCGGATCTGCTCCCACGGCACCACGCCGAGGCCGGTGGTACGCAGGCCGTCGGCCACGGTCCGGTACGTCCGCTCGGGTTCCCACGCGACGCGCCGGCCCTCGCGCAGGCTCTGCGCCGCATCCGAGGCCAGGTCCGGTTCCACGCCGACCACCAGGGTTTCCGGCCGCAGCGCCTTGACGGCGGTCGCCACCCCGGCGGCCAGCCCGCCCCCGCTGACCGGCACCAGCACCACGTCAGCGCCGGGAAGGTCCTCCATGATCTCCAGGCCCACCGTGCCCTGGCCGGCCACGACCGCCGGATCGTCGAACGGCGGCACCGGCAGGTAACCGTACTTCTCGGCGAGCACGAACCCATGGGTGTCGCGCTCGCTCGGCGGCACCAGCACGACCTCGGCGCCCAGCGCCCGTACCGCGTCGACCTTGTTCGGGGGCGCGGTGTCCGGCATCACGATCACCGCGCGCAGCTCGAGCCGCTGCGCCAGCCAGGCCACGGAGCGCGCGTGGTTGCCGCTGGAGTGCGCCACCACGCCCCGCTCGCGGGCCTCGGACAGCGACTGCTTGATCTTGTTGTAGGCGCCGCGCAGCTTGAAGGCCGCCGTCGGCTGCAACGACTCCGGCTTGATCCACAGCGGCCGTCCTGGAACCGCCGGGGCGAACGGCACCAGCGGGGTGCGCACCGCCGTGTCGGAGATCCGTTCGGCGGCGGCGCGGATGTCCGCCAGCGTCACCGGCCCTGTCATGCCAGCCTTCCCTTCACAGCCTTGCCGGGCATCGCGTCCGGCAGCAGCTCGCCGTCGCGCACGACGAACTCGCCGCCGACGAGCAGATGGTCGACACCGGTCGAGGGGCGCCCGGGCTCGGCGTAGGTCGACCGGTCGGACACCCCGTCGAGGTCGAACACCACGAGGTCGGCATCCGCGCCCGCCTGCACCCGGCCCTTGCGCCGGAACTGCGGCGCCACCGAGGACAGCACCTCGGCGGGCTGCAGGGTGCAGCGCCGTACCGCCTCGATCAGCGACAGGTGGTCGGTGCCCCGCACCATCGTCGCGAGGAACCGGGAGAACGTCCCGCTCGTGCGCGGGTGACCGGCCGCTCCGGGCGGCAACGGCCACGTGTCGGTGATCAGCCGGCCGTCGGGGGCCGCGAACGGGATCGCGTCGGAGGCGACCGCGGTGTCGGGCAGCAGCAGCGCGCGCTCCAGCACCGACCAGTCCGCCGGGTCGTCCTCGTTCAGGTAGTGGATGACGGCCATCGCGCCCGGGTCGGTGCGCTGGATCTCGCGCAGGCGCTCGGCGTCCTTCGGCCGCTCGCCGGTGGCGGCGACGACGAGATCGCTCGGCGTGATGCCGAGCCTGGGCAGATTCTCCGGATACAGGAACGGCACGCCGATGGTGGTCATTCCCGCGCCGTAGGGGTATGCCTCGGTGGACACCTTCAGCCCGTGCCGGCGCGCCCCGGCGACCACGGCGCCGATCTCGTCGATCGCGCGCAACGAGGTGCTGTTGATGTGGCACAGATGCATGTGCGCACCCGTGCCCGCCGCCGCGGCGACCACCTCGGCGATCCCCTCCAGCGCGGTTCCCGGGTCGTCCGGGTTCTTGAACCTGGCATGGGTGAACGTCGGCACGTCGTAGCGCTCGGCCAGGCGCGCGACGCGAACGTACTCCATCCGCCCGGTCTGAGGGGCGTAGCCCAGCAGCACCCCGATGCCCAGCGCGCCTTCGTGCAACTGCGCTTCCAGCTCGGCCAGCGTCAGGTCGAGCTGGGCGGCGGTGGCCCGGTCGCGCCAGTGCGGGCCCGCGCACAGGGCGGCGAAGCTCTCCCACCCGCCGTCCGGCTCGGCGCCGTCGAACACCTTCATCCTCGCCATGGCCCAGGAGGCGGAGTAGCCGAAGTTGACGGGGCGGCCCTCGTCGCTCGCCCGCCGGTACGCCGTCCGTACCGGTGCCGCGCCCGACTCCAGCTCCAGGGCCGTGGTCACCCCGTCCAGGGCCTGCATCCGCAACGAGCCCACGGTCTGCGCATGGCTGTGCAGGTCGATGAAGCCGGGCGCGAGCACGCGGCCGGACACGTCGAGTTCGCGCCGGGCGGGCACCGGCACCTCGGACACTGACGTGATCTTGTCGCCCGTTATGGCGACGTGGCGGACCGCGTCCAGCCCTGTCTCTGGATCCACCACGCGGGCGCCGCGCAACAGTAGGTCATTCACCCAACAATCTTCGCGATCTGGCTTGACCTAGACCTACACTGCATGAATCCGACATTCAGGGAGCATTATCATCATGCAATCCGCCATGTTGCGGGAGAACGATCTGGAGTTGATCGACTCGCTCCAGGTCAATCCCCGAGCGCCCTGGGCCGAGGTCGGCGCCGTGCTGGGCATGGACCCGGCCACCGCGGCCCGGCGCTGGAAACGGCTGGTGGACGATCGGCTCGCGTGGTGCACGGTCGCCCTCGGCCAGCGCCAGCTGCACACCATGAGCGTGGCCTTCCTGGAGCTGACCTGCGAGGCGGGCGCCGCCAGCGAGGTCGCCGCGGAGCTGGCGCGGCAACCCCACATGATCACCGTTCAGCACATCGCCGGTTCCTACGACCTGTGGACGATCGCGATCGCCCCCGACCTGGTCAGCCTGTCCGAATACCTCCTGCGCCGGCTGCCCCAGCAGCCCGGGGTGACGAGGGTGCGCACCCACATCGCGACCCGTGCGTTCGACCTGAGCAGGCGATGGCGGCTGCGCGTGCTGAACCAGCACCAGGCCGGCCGGCTGCGACCGGCGAAGACCACGCCCGCGGTGACGCGGCCGATGGACGAGATCGACCGCCGCCTGTTCGTCGCGCTCAGCGTGGACGGGCGGCGCAGTTTCGCCGAGCTGGAAGCCGAACTCGGGCTGTCCGCCCGCACGGTGCAACGCCGGGTCAACCGGCTGGTCGCGGTCGGCGACATCACCTTCCGCTGCGACCTGGCCAGGCGGCTGGCGGGCTGGCACAACTCGGCGGTGTTGTGGCTCTCGATGCCGGACGACCACCTCGAACGCACCGGCGAGCAGCTCCTGCGCTGGCCGGAGACGCGCACCTGCGCGGCGATCGCCGGGCCCAACAACCTCATGCTCACCGTGGGCCTGCACAGCGTGGCCGACCTGCACGGGCTGGTCACCCGGCTGCGCCACGACTTCCCGCACGCCACGATCGTGGACCGGCAGATGGTGCTCCGCCAGGTCAAGTTGTACGGGCGCGTCCTCGACCCGGTCGGCCGCTGGTCGTCGACGACTCCGCTGGACCTGTGGGCGCTGGGCGAGCACGCTCCCCGCGGGGGCGCGTTCACCGGGACCTGACCGATACCTGCAGATAAGCCGCACCCCATGACGGTTTCCGGCCATCAACCGGTCTCCATGACTGTGCTGGCCATACTTTCGCAAATCGCACTGCGAAGAGAGCCACCCCCTGGCCGACGAAGGATCCCCTCATGCTGAAGACCGGGCAACCCACGACCCTTGACCGGATACTGGGCGGAGTCGAACGGCTCGGCAACAGGCTGCCCAACCCGTTCGTCATGTTCCTCGGGCTGTTCGTCCTGATCGCGCTCGCCTCGTCGATCGCGGCCGCCCTCGGCGCCACGGTGCGGCTGCCCGGCGCGGCCGAGGTGACGCCGGTCAAGAGCGTGCTGTCCGGCGAGGGCCTGGTGCAGCTGCTCGACTCGGCGGTGGACAACTTCGTCGAGTTCCCGGCGCTCGGCCCCGTGCTGACCGTGGTGCTCGGAGTGGGCGTGGCGCAGGGCACCGGCGCGCTGGAAGCCGCCGTGCGCCTGGCCTTCTACCGGGTGCCCCGCTCGATGGTGCCCTACGTGGTGGCCTTCGTCGCCTGCCAGGGACACGTGATGTCGGACGCGTCGTTCCTGGTCATCCCGCCGCTCGCGGCACTGGTGTTCCGCGCCGTCGGACGGCATCCGCTCGCCGGCCTCATCGGCGCCTACGCCTGCCTCGGCACCGGGTACGCCGGCGGCCTCCTGATGGGCACGCTGGACGCGAGCCTGGCGGGCATCACCGAGAAGGCCGCCGCCCTGCTGCCGGGAGCCGGCGGCTACACCACCAACATCGCCATGAACTACTACTTCGGCGCCGCGGCCGGGCTGATCCTGCCGATCGTCGGCGGGCTGCTGATCTCCCGGGTGCTCGAACCGCGGCTGCCGGCGACCACCACCGACGCGGGCCAGGACGGCGCGAGCGTCGAGGTGACGCCGCGGGAACGGCGGGCACTGCTGGCCAGCGGGCTCGCGGTGGCCGGCTTCCTGGCGCTGGTCGTGCTGGCCTGGCTCATCCCGGGCAGCCCGCTGCGCGGCCCCGGCGGCTCGCTGATCCCCTCGCCGCTGCTGAGCAACCTGGTGCCGATCATCGCGCTGGTGTTCTTCCTGTTCGGCTACACGTACGGCCGGGCGGTCGGGCTGGCCAAGGAAGACCGCAACCTGTACACGATGATGACCACGGCGATCAAGGAGATGGGCGGGTTCATCACGCTCATCTTCATCGTGGCCCAGACGCTGAGCGTGCTCTCCTGGAGCGGGCTGGCCACCTTCCTCGCGGTGGAGCTGGCGAACACCGCGCAGGCCGTCGGGCTCGTCGGATTCCCCGCGCTGGTCTTCCTCATGCTGCTGTCCACCGTGCTGAACCTGGTGATCACCTCGGGCTCCGGCCTGTGGTCGCTGGAGTCGACGGTGATGGTGCCGGCGTTGATGCTGCTCGGGCTGTCACCGGCGATCATCCAGGCCACCCACCGCATCGGCGACTCGATCACCCAGGCGATCTCCCCGATGCACATCTTCCTGTACTTCATTCTCGCCGCGTCGCAGAAGTACGAGCCCGACCTCAAACTCGGCACGCTGGTGTCCCGGCTCCTGCCGTTCGTGCCCGCGTTCGGCCTGGTGTGGGCCGGCGTGCTGGCCATCTTCTACTTCGCCGGCCTGCCGGTGGGCCCGGGCGCACCGATCCACCTCCCCTGATCGGCCACCCGCCGCCGGGCGTGCGGCCTCACATCCGGGCTTTCAGCACGTCGACCTCGCAGCCGGGTGCGGCCGGGTCGAAGCCGTGCTCGAACAGCCAGCGGATCGCCAGCAGGCTTCGCAACGACCACCACGCGCGGATCACGTCGACGTCGACGGGGGCGCCGTAGCCGGCGATGACGTCGCCCAGGCGCTCCTCGTGCCCGAGGGTCAGGACGGCGAGGTCGTACAGGGCGTCCCCGGGGGCCGCCTCGGTCCAGTCGATCACGCCGGTGATCTCGTCACCGTCGACGAACACGTGGGTGATCTGCAGGTCACCGTGCGCGAACACCGGGGTCCGCGGCCGGAGCGCGGCCTCGGCGATCTCACGGTTGCGCGTGACCAGGTCGGCGGGAAGGACACCGTTCGTGACGAGCAACTCGCATTCGCCGTCGAGGCGCGAGGCGATCTCGTCGAGGCTCCGGCCGGGCCACGGCGGCAGCGGCGCGTCGTGCAACGTCCGTGCGGCGGCGCCCGCCGCACGCCACGCCGCACGCGACGCGGTCGACGGCTCGCCGAGACGGCCGAGCGCCGTCCCCCGGAGCGCGGCGAGCGCGAGCACGGGCGGCCTGCGCCACAGGACCTCCGGAGTCGGGATCGGCGCCCTGGCCATCGCCTCGACCTCGACGTCGCTACGCCGCTGATCGGAGTCGATCTTCAAGAACACGCCGCCGACACGCAGGGTCGCGCACTGGCGATGGGCGACGACGACCTCGACCTCATCCATGCCGGTCATTCTCACGGAATGATCACCGACGTCGCCACGGGTTTGATTCGCGCTACCGGAGCCTTCCGCACTGCTGAGGGGAGAGGTCAGAGCCGCAAGCCGATCCGCCCGGCCACGAGCTCGGCACGAACCAGTTCGAGAAGCCGGCCCATCCAGTTGCGCCCGGCAGAGTCGCGGATGTCCCAGAACTGCGAACTGGCGGAGCCGTAATGGAGACGCCCGTCACCCGTGGCCAGGAGCACCTCGCCCAGGTCCGGATGCTGGACGAACTTCGCGCGCAGCAGATCGGCCATGACCGCGAGACGCACGTCCGCCCAACGCGGCCGCCGCTCGGCCCCGACCGCGATGGCACGCGCCGCCTGGGAGTCCGGCGCCGTACGGATGCGCTCGCGCAGGGATTCGTCGTCGGTGGACAGAGCCCAGTAGGCGTGCTCGACCGTCGGATAGAGAACATCGGCGACCTCGATCACGGCCGGGAACTCGTTGCGCAGCCCGTGCGCACGCGGATCCACGGGACGGCCGTAGTTGAGGTGCACGGTCGGCGATCCGGCCTCGGCGGGTCCGTCGGCCTCCCGCAGCGCCTCCGCGGCCGGATGCGGCGCCCGCCAGTCCGCGAAGTACCGGAACGCCCCGCGCCGGCCGTCCTCGGTGACGACGCCGCCCTCGTCCAACGCCTCACTGCCGTCCTCGAACTCGAAGAACACGTACTCGTCCCAGGTCTCGCCCGCCTCCGAGATGAGCAGGCGCAGCGGAATGTCGCGGGCGTCCATGTCGCCGAGCGCGTAGATCCGGTGATGCGCCGGGATCGCCAGGTAGGCATCGCGCAGCACGATCCGGTCGGTCTCCGAGCGCGAGCCGACATAGCGCAGCGCCGCCGCGACGCACCGGTCCGTGGAATCCGGACGCCCGTTCAGGCGGTCGATCGCGTCGACGACCTCCCCGAGCAGTTCCTCGGCCGTGGTCCAGGAGACGACCTCGCCGAACCGCCAGCGTGCCAGATCATGCGCGCTCGCCCAGGCGCCCTCCTCGAGAGCCGTCGCCACCCAGCCGGCCTCGAGCTTCGCGCGGAGCCCGTCGAGGTCGCCCCACTCCCAGAAGAAGATCGCACCGTCCGCGAAGACCTTCAGATCGGTCAGGTAGTAGTCGCCGCCGTTCCGAATGAAGATCGGCCGCAAGTATCCCTCGATCCGCTCCCCGTCGACGACGCGGTAGGTCCGATTCCTCATCATCCGAGCCAGCGTAGGCCCTGCGCCCGAACAGGGCTCAACGCGCGGTTCCGTGATCATCTCAGAGGCCACCTGGCCAGGTGACGGCTGATCACCAGGCGCTGGATCTGCTCGGGAAGTCTTTTCCGGGCACCGCTGAAGCGCTCCCACCTGTGGACGGCGAGCAGCGCGTACGCTTGCGGGCGAGTCACATCAGTTCTCGCTGATTCCGGTGCTCCCACGAAACAGCGACGGAACAAGCCGAGCAGGAGGCGCACGTGGCGATGCCGAAGAAGGGCTCGCGGCTCATCACCGTCGATGGCACCGTCTTCCGCTGGCGGGTCCGCCACAAGCCGACCTACTGCCAGGGCAACGGCTGGACCCCGCTCCGCTTCGCCGTCGAGCGAGCCGACGATCCGGGAGGCGTTCTCATAGTGTCACTTCCCTGCGCCCGGCCGGACAACTGGCTGGGGGAGCGAACCATCGCGATCCGTCCCGTCCTCGTCGCCGGATGCATCAGGAGGGCCCGCGACCAGGGATGGAACCCGGAGCAACCGGGCTCACCCTTCACCCTCACCGTCGCCGAGGACGACCTGGCCGCGCTCCTGGGCGAAGCCCCTCACTACCTGGTCCCGTTCCTCTGGGGCATGATCCCGGAAGGCGGCGGCATCGAAGACCTCCCTCGATGCACTCAGATTCGGGGTCAACAGGAACCGAGCACCAACAGTCTCTGATCCTTTCGGGGTCTTTGCCCTGATCGCGCCACAGGGCAGGGGTAAGAGCGGTCCGCGCTCGACACGTGAGCCGTCCGATCACTTGGAGCGCATGACCCGTTCGATCACGAGGACCCCGACCAGCCAGAAGGCCGCGTATGCCAGGGGGCGCATCGTCAGGTAGATCACCGTGATCTGTCCTGGATCCTCGAAGAAGTAGTCGATGGCGAGATCGACCAGAAAGAAACCCGCGACGACGCAGGTCCAGGCCAGCCAGGCCACCCGTGCCTCACGGCTCCATCCCTTGGGGCCGATCATCTCGACGAGCAGATCTTGTCGACTACGCAGTCAAGCGGCACGTCTCCGCCGCTCGTACACCTTGATCGGCTTCCAAGGGCGTATGCCGGCAGCGGTCCGTTACCCGACGTTAGAACCTGAGATGCGAGCCTCATCTGTCTTTCCCTGTCGTGCACCATTCGTAGGTGCTTCGGCTCTGACGACGAAGCTCACGGAAGCGACCTCGACATCGTTCGCCGCCAGGATCCACTCATAGACATGGCCAGCGGTTAGAGGCAACGGTGGAATGGGGATGGCGAAGCTAACGTTCAACGGGACTCGCCTCGCCATGGGTTCCGCCTGATCGATGTCAGGTGCGAACTCTCCGCTGAAAGAAAGCGCCCCGTCTCCGTCGGTGAAGGGGCGGACGGGCTGTCCCTCCTCGTCTTGCAGGCGAACAACGAAGCGGATTCTCTGTCGCACTTCCTCCCATGGAGCTCGCAAGAAGCCGACAACGGCTGCCATCGGCACCGTGGGCCCTGTTACAGACCAACCCGCTCCGAGTACGTTGATCTTCCCGGTCGCCGCATCAGTACTCGCGGCGTCACTCAGGACAAGAAAACCTTCCATCACGAGGCAGCCCTTTTCAGCTCCAGCGCTCCCGCCCCACAGGTGAGGGCTCCATCAATGACCCCTGCGGGCCCATGCATAACGACGCGGGCAGCGGCCGATGTGGTGTCAGGGACTACGTCGGGTGTCTTCACGACGTGACACACTTCGGCGCCGATCGCGAATGCGTAGCGGCGGATCGTGGACATGCGAGGATCTCCGCCAACCCGTTCAAAGTCTGACACGGCGGGCTGACTGCGCCCCATCTTCGCGGCCACGTCAGCCTGCGTCAGACCGAGTCGCTTGCGCACTCCGACCAGGGTCTCGATGAGACGCATGTCTCGCTCGACTGCTGCGCTTTCACGCTGAACCTCGGGGTCGTCTGAATCGATGCCGAGCAGTGCGGCGATGTCGCGGTCCACGCCTACCTCCCCTTATCGGGTCTACCTTATATTCTGCTTCGCCATTCGGCTGGCCGATCCCGGGCGGTTTCGATGGCCCGTTGCTGGGCTCCGTTGCTGCCCTTCTTGTGAAACTTGAGGCCGAGCAGTAGGTGCTCACCATCTGTAAGCACGGCGTAGTACAGGCGGTACTCGCTGCCCCCGTAGCTGAGGCGAGCCTCACTGAGACCCTTACCCAGGGCCCTCACATCCCGATCCATCACCCTGTCGTGCTCGATCCGCCACATCAGGTGGCCCAACTCGATGAGAGGGGGCTTGCCTTGTAGAACCTCATGGATCTCTTTGCTGGCGACTTCAGCGCCGGAGGGGGTGGTGTACCACTGCCGCGTAGCTGGCGAATCCCGCCTCCCTTCACAAGGAAGCGGGTCTCCGCATTTCGGACGCTACTTGGCCAAGTGCCTGCTGATCACCATTCGCTGGATCTGGTTGGTGCCCTCGAAGATCTGCATGATCTTGGCCTCGCGCATGTACCGCTCGACCCTGAACTCCCGCGTGTACCCGTACCCGCCGAACACCTGCACCGCGTCCGTCGTCACCTTCATCGCCGCGTCCGTGGCGACCAGCTTGGCGACGCTCGCCTGCCGGCCGTACGGCAGCCCCGCGTCGCGGCGGCGGGCCGCGTCGAGGTACGTCGCCCGCGCGCTGTCCACCCCGGCCGCCATGTCGGCGAGCAGGAACCCGAGCCCCTGGTGGTCGATGATGCGCTTGCCGAACGTCTGCCGCTCCTTGGCGTAGGCGACGGCCTCGTCGAGCGCGGCCTGGGCGAGGCCGGTGGCGCAGGCGGCGATGCCGAGCCGGCCGGAGTCGAGGGCGCTGAAGGCGATCTGCAGTCCCTGCCCCTCCTCGCCGATGAGCCGGTCGGCGTCCAGGACGGCGCCGTCCCAGTGGGCGCTGGTCGTGGGGACGGCGTGCAGGCCCATCTTCTCCTCGGGGCGCCCGAAGGAGAGCCCTTCGGCGGTCCCGGGGGCGAGGAAGCAGGAGACGCCGCGCGACCCCTCACCGGTGCGGGCGAACAGGGCGTAGAAGTCGGCGATGCCGCCGTGGGTGATCCACGCCTTGTTGCCGGTGATCCGGTAGCCGGTCTCGACCCGCTCCGCCTTGCAGGCGAGGGCGCCGGCGTCGGATCCGGCCTGCGGCTCCGACAGGCTGTAGCCGCCGACGACGCGTCCCGCCAGCATGTCGGGCAGCCACCGCTCGCGCTGCTCGGGCGTGCCGTAGGCGTGGACGGGGAAGCAGGCGAGGGTGTGCACGCTGGTCGCGACCGCGACGGCCGCCCACCGCATCGCCAGCTCCTCGATGACCTGCAGGTAGACCTCGTACGGTTGCCCGCCGCCGCCCAGTTCCTCCGGGTACGGCAGCCCGAGCAGCCCCGCGCCGCCCAGCGTGGCGAACAGCCCGTCGGGGTAGGTCTCGGCCCGTTCGTGCTCGTCCACGCGGCGCGCGAGCTCCTTGTCGGCGATCTCGCGCGTCAGGTCGATGAGGTCCTTCGCGTCCTGGTCGGGAAGCAGGCGGTCGACGGTCACGGTCACTCCTGGGTCGGGGCGGGCTCGTCCAGCCGCGCCAGGGCGGTCCTGGCGCGCTCGCGGAAGTCGGCGACCCGGGCGAGCTTGATGTCCTCGTACCCGCGGATCAGGTCGGGCAGGCCCGCGATCTCGGTGACGGCGGCGGCCGTGCCGGGGGTGAGCCGGGACAGGGCGGCGCGCACCAGATCACGATATTCGGTGACGAGCGCGCGTTCGACGCGGCGTACCTCGGCCTGGCCGAACACGTCGAGCGCCGTCCCGCGCAGCACCCGCGCGGCCCGCAGCCCGCGGAACAGCACGGGGGCCGAGCGGCGCAGCCTGATCTTGCGCTTCATGCCCATCGCGCGCAGCAGCGGCGGGTGCAGCAGCACGGACACGGTGGCGTCCGCGCCGAACTCGCGCTCGCGCCGCTCCTGCTCGGCCGGGTCGAGGTGGAGGCGGGCGACCTCGTACTCGTCCTTGTAGGCCATGAGCTTGTGCAGGCCGCGGGCGTAGGCGAGGGCGATCTCGGTGCCCGCCTGCTTGCCGGCGCGCTGGACCGCGGCGGCGCGCACCCGGCGCACGTCCTGGGCGTACGTGCGGGCGTACGTCGCGTTCTGGTAGCCGGTCAGGTCGGCGGCGCGCGCGGCCACCACCTCGTCGAATCCTTCCGGCACGGGCGGGGGCGCCGTGATCTCGCGCACCGCGGCGGGGTCGGACACGGCGGTGCGGCCCCAGCGGAAGGCGGCGAGGTTCTGCTCGACGGAGGCCCTGTTGAGGGTGATGGCCCGCTCGATGGACGCGGCCGAGACCGGCAGGCAGCCGAGCTGGTAGGCGGCGCCGAGCAGCAGCAGGTTGGCCGGCATGTGGTCGCCGAACAGGACGTCGGCCAGCTCGTGGGCGGCCACGCACTCGACGGCCTTGACGGCAGGCTCGACGCGGGCGACCGCGCCGGCGTGTCCAGGCACCGGCGCGCGGCCGGTCACCATGGCGGCGGTGGGCACGACGGAGGTGTTCAGCACGGCGATGGTGCGTTCGGGCGCGGCCACGGCGAGGTTGGCGTCGGCCGCCGCGCCGAGCAGGTCGAACCCGATGAGCACGTCGGCCATGCGGTGCGAGGCGCGTACGGAGCCCGCGAGCGGGCGCGGCGAGATCCGCACGTCGCTGACCACGGGCCCGCCCTTCTGCGCCAGCCCGGTCTGCTCGAGCCCGGCCGTGTGCAGGCCGTCGAGGTGCGCCGCCATCTGCAGGATCTGCGAGACGGTGACGACGCCGGTGCCGCCGATGCCGGGCATCCTGATGAGCACGTCGTCGCCCACCCGGACGGCGGGTTCCGGCGGTTCGGCGGGCGGCGCCGGAGCCTGGTGCGGCCGCCTGGTGCCCGGCTCGACCAGCAGGAACGACGGGCAGTCGCCCTTGAGGCAGCTCAGGTCGGTGTTGCAGGACGCCTGGTGGATGCGGGTCTTGCGGCCGTACTCGGTCTCGACCGGCTGCACGGACAGGCAGGTCGAGACGTCGCCGCAGTCGCCGCAGCCCTCGCAGACCCGCTCGTTGATCACGACCTTCTCGGTGGGCGTGGGCAGCTTGCCGCGCTTGCGCAGCCGCCGCTCCTCGGCGGCGCACCGGTCGTCGTGGATGAGCACGGTCACGCCGTCGAGCGCGGCCAGCTCCTTCTCGACCTCGGGCAGGTCGTCGCGGTGCCGTACGGATGCGATGGGCGCCAGCCGCACCCCGCGGTACGTCTCCGGCTCCGGCGTGGTGACCACGACGCGGCGTACGCCCTCCAGCGCCAGCTCCCGCGTGAGCGTGGGCACGTCGAGCCGGCCCTCCGCGCGCTGCCCGCCGGTCATGGCGACGGCGTCGTTGTAGAGCAGCTTGTACGTCATCGTCACCCCGGCGGCCACCGCCGCCCTGATCGCCAGCGAGCCGGAGTGGTGGAAGGTGCCGTCGCCGATGTTCTGCACGAAGTGCCGGTCCTCGGTGAACGGCGCAAGCCCGATCCACTGGGCGCCCTCGCCGCCCATCTGGGTGATGCCGACCTGGGTGCCGCGCCCGTGCCCGTCCAGCGCGATCATGGCGTGGCAGCCGATGCCGACGCCGACGAGCGTCCCGTCGGAGGTGCGGGTGGAGGTGTTGTGCGGGCAGCCCGAGCAGAAGTACGGCGTGCGCGCGGCGACCAGGGGGAGCAGGGGGCGCGGTTTCTTCGCAGCCGGGCCGGTGGTGACGGAGGCCCGGGGCAGCCGGCCGGGGTCCAGGCAGGCGACCAGGGCCTTGGCGACGTCCTCGGCGCTCAGGGTGCCGCGGGCGCTCAGCAGCTCCCTGCCCAGCACGGCCGGCACCCGGTCGCGGCCGTACAGGGCCTGCTTGAGCTGCCCCTCCAGGAACGGCACCTTGTCCTCGACCACGAGCACCCGGTCGAGGTCGGACGTCATCGCGGCCAGCTCGGCGTGGTCGAGCGGGAACGGCATCGCGAGCCGGATCAGCCGCAGCCCGGCGTCGTCCAGGGCGGACCGGTCGAGGCCCAGGTCGGCCAGCGCCCGCAGGACCACCGCGTACGTCGTGCCGGACGCGACGATCCCCAGCGCGGTGTTGCCCTCGCCGGCCATCACCCGGTTCAGGCGGTGCGTACGGGCGTAGGCGCGGGCCAAATCGAGGCGGCGGGTCAGCAGGTCGTGCTCGGCGTCCAGCGCCGCCGCGCCCAGCAGGATCGGGGACGACGCGCGGGCGGCGCGGTCCGGGAACGGGATGTGCTCGCGCAGCGGGCCGAGGTCGACCGTGGCGGACGCGTCGGCGATGTCGGCCACGATCTTCAGCCCGGCCCAGAGCCCGGTCGCGCGCGACAGGGCCACCGCGTGCAGCCCGAACTCGATGATCTCGGCGATCGAGCCGGGCGCGAGCAGCGGCATGGCCAGGCTCTGGCACATCGGCTCGCACGTGCTGGGCAGCGTGGACGACTTGCAGCCGGGGTCGTCGCCGATCCAGGCCACCGCGCCGCCGAGCGGGGCCGTGCCCGCCGTGTTGGCGTGCCTGATGGCGTCGGCGGCCCGGTCGAGGCCGGGGTTCTTGCCGTACCAGAAGCCCGTCACGCCCTCGTGGCGGCGGCCCGGCACCTGGTCCAGCAGCTGCGTGCCGGCCACCGCCGTGGCCGCCAGCTCCTCGTTCAGGCCCGGCTTGAACACCACGCCCATGTCGTCCAGGAACCGCGACGCCCGCCCCATCTCCAGGTCCACACCGCCCAGCGGGGACCCTTGGTAACCGGACACGAACGCCCGCGTGTCCAGCCCGCGCGCCCGGTCGAGCCTGCGCTGCTCCAGCGTCAGGCGGACCAGCGCCTGAACGCCAGAGATGAGCACCCGGCCGTCGAGCGCCGCGTACTTGTCGTCGAGTGACACGGGGGCGGGAGTCTCGCTGGGGCTCATGCGGACCTCCTGGCTTCGTACGTGGGATCCCCAGCACAGCAATGCGGCACACGATGCGCAAGTATGAGATGAGAAAGCACGCGTAAGACGCAAACAATGTACGTCAGCATGCCTCATGTCCGAAGATGTTTGCGCCCAGGGGGAAGGTTCTCGCATGCCCGACGTCGACGACATCGACCACCAGGTGCTGCGCCTGCTACGGGAGGACGGGCGCAGGACGTTCTCCGAGATGGCCGAGCGGGTCGGCCTGTCCGTCGCCGCCGTCAAGCGGCGCGTCGACCGGCTCAGGGACCTGGGCGTGATCACCGGGTTCACCGTGCAGATCGACTACGCCAAGCTCGGATGGGGCATCGAGGCGTTCACCGAGCTGCGCTACCCCGGCACCACCCCGGTCAGCGAGATCGTCCGCACGGCCACCGACGTGCCCGAGGTGCAGGAGGTCTTCACGATCGCCGGCGACCCCGACGCGCTGATCCACGTACGGGTGCGGGACCTCGGGCACCTCCAGCAGGTCATCGACAGGCTGCGCAGGGCCGGCGACGTGACGGGCACGAAGACGCTGCTCGTGCTCGGGACGTGGACGCGCGACGCGCTGGCGCCGCGCAGCGGCTGGAATCAGGGCATCCCGCTGGCCCGGTCGCGGCGGGAGAAATAGCGTACGAGCAGGCCGATCGCCAGCAGCACCGCCGTCCCGAGACCGAGCACCCAGATCGACACGCCGGTCATGGGGAGCGGTCGCGGGTCTTCGAGCCCTTCCGCGCGCGGCGCCCGGCCGTGCGCCGCGGATCGGTGCTCGTGCCGGCCCGCCCGCTCGCCGGGGGCGGCCGCGCGCGGCTCGGGCCTCGGCTCCGCGTCCTCGACCTTCGACGGCTGAGCGGCAGGGGCCGGCTCGTCGGGGGCGGGCCCGTCCGTGGTGGCCGCCCGTACGGGTTCCACGGCGGTGGAGGTGCAGGAACGGTTGTTCGCGGTGTTCGCCTCGTCGCCGTCGGCGCTGACCGTGGCGCAGTTCCTGACCAGACCGGGCTCGCCGGGCGCGAGGGTGAACATGAACGTCCTGCGCTCCGACGGCGCGAGCGTGCCGAGGGGGCAGACGAGGGCGGGCCCGCCTCCAGGGCACTCCGGCGGGCGGTCGGCGATCGTCGCGCCGCCGCCCGGATGGCGCACCGTCACGCCGGTCGCCGGCGTGAGCCCCTCGTTGACGACCGTCACCGCGTAGGCGATGGCGCCGCCGGCGGTGAGCGTCGCCGCCTTGGTGATCGTGACGTCGGCCCTGGCGGCCCTGGCCTCGGTGACCAACTGCGCGGAGTCGCCCTGCGCGCCCGACGCGGAGACCTCGGCCCGGCTGGACAGCGCCGTGCCGTCGGAGAGTTCGGGGTCGATCACGACAGGGAACGCACGCGTCACGCTCCGGCCCGCCGGGATCGTCAGGGCCGGCCCGCCGCAGGTGATGGTCCGGCCGTTGAGGACGCAGCCGTCGGGGAGAGGGCCGGGGGCCACGTGCTCGTCGAGGGTGCCGGTGATGGTCACGGCCTCGGCGGCCGTGTCGCCCGCGTTCGTGACGGTCACCGTGTAGACGGCCTGACCGCCGATGACCAGCGGGTCGGGAACGGCGGCCTGCCCGATGCGCAGGCTCGCCGACGGTGGTTCGCTCGCCCAGGGCGGTCCGCCCACCCCCGGTCCGCCCGCCGCTGATCCGCCCGCCACGGCCGGAGCGGCTGCGCCGCCGCCCAGCGCGGCCAGCGCGATGACCGCCGCCACCCGGGCCATGCCCATCTCCTACCCCCGCGTTGACCGCCGTGCCTGCTCGACCCCGGAGCCGATCTTTCTATCGGCCGCAGAGGCGGCGGCGGGCTGCACACCGGAATCATGCGCTGCCGTGGCACATTCTTTGCCGGGAGACCGTTCCGCGCTCGACGAACATCTCTCGGCCCGCCCCGCGGCGGCGCGTAGGGTCGGCGTCATGCCGAAGGCCGCCCGCTATGACGACGTCGCCGGCTTCTACGCGGCCGGCTGGCCCGACGACGTCGACGACCCCGCGTCCGTGCGCCTGCTCGACCTGCTGGGGCTGCTCGCGGGCCGCCGGGTGCTGGACGTCGCCTGCGGTCACGGCCGGATCAGCCGCGCACTCGCCCGCCGCGGGGCCGCTGTCGTGGGCGTCGACCTCTCGTCGGCGCTGGTCGAGAGGGCGCGGGAGGCCGAGCGCGAAAGCCCGCTCGGCATCGGCTACGTCCACGCCGACGCGACCGAGCCCGGCACGCTCGACGCGATCGAGCCCTCCGGGGTGGGAGCGTTCGACGCCGTGGTGTGCGCGTTCGGCCTGTCCGACATCGACGACCTCGAGGGCGCGGCCGCGACCGCCGCCCGCGGGCTCCGGCCCGGAGGTGTGTTCGCCTGCTCCCTCCTGCACCCATGCTTCCCCGGTGGGCAGGGCGTCTCCGGCTCCTGGCCGGGCGACGCCGGCTATCACGCGGAGGGCTGGTGGCGGGCCGACGGCGAGCGCTCGACCCTGCGCCGCCAGGTGGGCGCCAACCACCGCACGCTGTCGACGTACCTCAACACGTTGCGCCGCCACGGCCTGTGGCTGGACGAGATGGACGAGCCCGAGCCCGCCCGGGAGTGGGCGGCGACCCGCCCGGACGCCGCCAGGTTCCCCGTGTTCCTCGTCATGAGGTGTGTACGCCGTAGCCGGGCCCAGCCGGCGATATCGGCGTAGAGGGCCGCCTGCTGTCCGGTGTGCGGAGTGTCGCGATCGTGCGCAGCCGGGGCGATTCTTTCGTGAGCGGACGGAGGAGGCAGACGTGCGGCGGCTTCTGAGATGCATCGCGATGGTGGGGCTGCTGTCGTTGTTCACCGCTTCGGTGTCCGGCATCTCCTGGGCGATCACCGCCGGGCCGGACGGCGCAGGGGGAGGGGCGCTGCCGGCGTTCGTCGTGGCTGCTCTCGTGGTGACGGGGGGATGGGTGGCCCTGCTGGCCAAGGCTGGGGCGCACCCCCTTGGCATGGTCGTCGCCGGGCTCGTCGCCCTGTTCTTCGCCGGTACCGTTCCGGCCGCGTTCGGCGAGCGGGCGCTGCACGAGCGCGGCCGGTTCACCACGTGCCGGGTCCTGGCCGTCACCGAGGAGGAGGGCTTCAACGGGGCCTCCGCCATTCACGTCCACCGGCTGGCCTGCGACGCCCTGGGCCCCCTTTCGATCACGAAGTCCGACCTCATCCTGCGGGTGAACCAGCGCGTCCGCGTGCACTATGACCCCGAGGGAGGGGTGGACGCGCGGTTGGCCGGTGACGGAGAGCCCGTGAGCGGTGTGGACGCCTCCGTGCTCGCCGGAGCCGAGCTCGGCCTGCTCACCCTCGCGTCCCTCGGCCTGATCGTGTTCGGCCGGCCCGACCCATGAGGCCGCGCCGCCCTTCATCGAGCGCCGGCAGCGGTCCTGGCCGTGGCAGCGAGATCGCCGTCCCTCGTGAGAGCTACCGCGATTGTTCGTCGCAGGGGGATGGAACGCCCCGCGCAGATCCCTAACCTCCGTGGGACCGCGGAAAACGCCGCGGGAACCTGATCGAGAGGATCGCGGTCGTGGCATCCACGGAGCACCAGGAGAACCCCCCTTCGCAAGCCGGCCTCTCCACGGGCCGGCGCCGGTTGCGCACGTTCCGCTTTCCCGTCCTGCTGGTCGCGTTGTTCGGCGTGATGGTGGCGACCGCCGGGATCAACCAGCTCGTCGCGCCCGTACCGGTGCTCGCCCTGCCGGTGGGGGCCGGCCTGGCCGTCGCCGCTCTGGCCTGCTACCGCCGGCTCTGCCGGATCGTCGAGCTCCGCCCGACCGTCCCCGAACTCGAGAAGGCGGGCAGAGGGTCGCAGCTGCTGCGCGGGACGCTGCTCGGGTCCGGCCTGTTCACCGTGCTGATGGCGCTGATCGCGGTGTTCGGCGGCTGGCAGGGCGTGTCCTGGGGTTCCTTCGGCGGCTTCCTCGGCGGCGCGGGCATGATGGCGAGCGTCGCCGTCGCCGAGGAACTCCTGTTCCGCGGGGTCCTGTTCCGCATCATGGAGGAACGTGTCGGCAGCGTGATCGCCCTGGTCGTATCCACGCTGCTGTTCGGTGCGACACACCTGGTCAACGTCAACGCCACGCTGTGGGGCGCGCTCGCGATCGCCCTGACGGGCGGGGCCATGACGGCAGCCGCCTACATCGCCACCCGCTCGCTGTGGCTGCCCATCGGCCTGCACTTCGCCTGGAACTTCACCCACGCCGGGGTCTTCGGTGTCATGATCTCCGGATCGGACATGCCACCCCACGGCCTGCTGAACGTCACGCTCTCCGGCCCGTCCGCGCTGACCGGCGGCGCCTTCGGGCCCGAGGCCAGCCTGCTCGCCCTGCTGGTCTGCCTGGCGCCCACGA
Source organism: Nonomuraea sp. NPDC049378 (assembly GCF_055586745.1). Lineage (NCBI taxonomy): Bacteria > Bacillati > Actinomycetota > Actinomycetes > Streptosporangiales > Streptosporangiaceae > Nonomuraea > Nonomuraea sp. NPDC049378. The sequence continues at coordinate 438,604 of NZ_JBVJHP010000001.1, read as the reverse complement.
TCGTGCTGCTGCGGCGGGCGGCCCGTACCGGCCGGATCCGGCGGCGCCCCCGCCGCGCCAAGCTCCCCGCCTGACCGCTTCAGCAGTTGGCCCCCGCCGTCTCGAAGGTCCTCCCGTCGTTGATCTGGAGTGCCCCGATCCATTTACGGTCGCACGGATAACTGACGTTCCAGGTCCTGGTTATGCTCCGCCCCGCGAACACGGTGTACCACGTGGAGTCCCATTTGACGGTGCTTGTTTGGTTGCTCCTGTATCCGACGCGTGCGGTGACGGGCGACCCGCCCGTCTTGTTGTAGGTGACCCTGATGCGCTGCGGGCTCTGGAGCAGTGTGATGCAGACGGTTCCGTTCTTCAGCGTGATCTGGCGTGGAACCCCGGGCGTTTACGCCCGGGAGGAAACGACAGCGCGGGAGGGCCGCCAGGCCCGAGCGGTGCTCTGACAGCCGTCTGTGGGGGTGGCTCAGCCTGGCCGCTTCTGGTTCTCGATGTACTCCTTGGTGATCGACAGGGGTGGCCCGCCGCAGGACGCGGCGACATACGAGGGGGACCAGAGCCGGCTGTCCCACGGATAGCGGCGGATGTGGACTGGAAACTCCTTGCACAGCGCGGATATCGGGTTCGGGTTTCCCCGCGCTGTGATGTGGACCTTGATAGTGTGTTCGATTGTGAAACTGGTGGTGCAGGTGAAGCTGCTGCCGACGCCGCAGCAGGCGGCGGCGTTGGAGGCGACCCTGGACGCCGTCAACCGGGCGGCGAATCTGGTCGCGGCATTGGCGTTCCAGCGCCGCTGTTTCCGTAACTTCGATCTGCGCAGGCACGCCTACGATCAGGTCAAGGCGGAGTTCGGGCTGGCGGCCCAGGCCGCCCAGCATGTGATCAAGAAGGTGTGCGACGCCTATCGCACGCTGCACGCCAACCTGGCCGCCGGGAATCTGGGCAGGCCCGGATCCCCGCGCCGGGTCAAGGCCGAAGCCAAGCCGGTCTCCTTCCGGCCGCTGGCGGCTCAGCCGTATGACGACCGGTGCCTGTCCTGGCAGCACGATCAGCGGACGGTGTCGATCTGGACGACCGTCGGCCGGCTGAAAGGGGTGGCCTTCACCGGCTCAGAGGAGCACCTGGCCCTGCTGGCCGCCCACCGCCGTGGCGAGTCGGATCTGGTGTGCCGGGACGGGATGTGGTTCCTGCACGCCACCATCGAGGTCCCCGACGTCCCGGCCGCCGCGCCGGAGGGGTTCTTGGGCGTGGACCTGGGCATCGCCGACATCGCCACCACCAGCGACGGCGTCCGGCGCAGCGGTAAAGGGCTGAACGCGGTGCGGCACCGGCATCGTGCATTGCGCCGCCGGTTGCAGGCCAAAGCCACCAAGTCCGCCAAGCGGCTGCTCAAGCGCCGTCGCCGCAAGGAGGCCCGTTTCGCGGCCGACACCAATCATGTGATCGCCAAGCAGATCGTGACCGAGGCGGAACGCACCGGGCGCGGGATCGCTCTGGAAGACCTCCAGGGCATCCGCGAGCGGGTACGGCTTCGCAAGCCCCAGCGGGTCACGCTGCATGGGTGGAGCTTCCACCAGTTGGGCGGCTTCATCGACTACAAGGCGGCCCGGGCCGGTGTCGCCGTCATCTACGTCGATCCGTCCTACACCTCACAGCAGTGCTCGCAGTGCGGGCACGTGGACCGGCGCAACCGGCCCGACCAGGCCACCTTCTCCTGCACGTCGTGCGGCTTCGCTGAGCACGCCGACGTCAACGCAGCCCGCAACATCGCCTCACGCGGTGAAACGGGCTGGGCAGTGAGTCACGCTGCCTAACGCGGACCAGACCGTCGAAGCCATCGACGGCGAGGAGCTGCAAGCTCGGTCGTTTACGGCCGAGAAGCTGACGGGCTCGCACTGCCTGGGCGGGGCGGCCAGGGCGCCCGCGCCGGCTTGCGCGGATGCCGCCGCCGGGGCGCAGGCGATCACCGAGCCGGCAACGGCTACGGCGGCCCCCAGAGAGGTGAGTCGGTATCGCATTCATGGTCCTTTCGATCGGGTGGTCCCGCTGAAATTCGAGGAGAATCGGTCGGCTCCCGCGCGTCCCCCTCAATGGCGACATGTTTGGCCCTGAGCTGTTTCCTCGGTGTTTCCAGGCGAGCCCAGGGGTCAAGGAAGGACATGGCCCGACCTGGCCCGGTCTTCCCGGGACATGGTGCTCGCTCTGGCCGGCCGCCCTGCCAGAGATCCCAGCCCGGCCTGGACCCGGTCGAACAGGACCACATCAGCTGGCACAGCCGTCAGGTCTTTCGCATACCAGCCCGCGGCTGAAACCCCCACGGACGGGGTCCAACCACGCCGGTGGCGGCCGCCCCGATGAAGGCGGCCGCCACCGGGCGAGGGGTCAGGAGCTGGGGCAGGTGTCGCGGTACTCCTCGATGGCGGGCCCGCTGGGCGGCGGGCACAGGAACTGCTCGTAGCGGGTGTCGTCGTCGACGAACCGCTTGAGCCAGGCCACCATCGACTTGGCCATCGTGGTGTCGGGAATCTGCGGGAAGAAGTGGCTCGCGCCGTTGAGCTCCAGGTACGCCTTCTCCGACGAGGACGGGATGCTCTCGTAGAAGCGCTCGGAGTGGCTGGAGACGGGGGCGATGCTGTCGCTCTCCCCGCCGATGATCATGGTGGGGACACGCACGCCCGACCAGCTCTTCGTCAGGTTCCACGGCGCGATCGGGACGGCCGCCTGGAGCGAGGACCGGTCGTCGGCGGCCTCCAGCGAGCCGCCGCCGCCCATCGAGTGGCCGGCCACGGCCAGCCTGGACGGGTCGATGCGGCCGCGGACCGTCGACGGGCTGTCCTCCACCAGGTAGTCGAGGGCCGCGAGGAGCTGGCGGCCCCGGCTGGCGGGCTGGTCGTAGATGGTGTTGGTCTCGATGCCGATCACCACGAAGCCGTGCGAGGCGATCCTCGGGCCGAGCCAGTCGAGGCTCGACCACCTGGCGGTGTAGCCGGGCGAGATGGCGATCGCCCCGAACGTGCCCTGGCTGGTGTCGTCCGGGTAGTAGATCTCTCCGCCGCCGAAGCCGCCGACCAGCGAGGAGACGCTCCGCTGGGACGTCGAGAACGGGCCGCGGCTCGCCTCGAGCAAGGCGTCCGTGGGGTCCGGGCCGCGCTCGTACGGGCCGGCCGCCTGGGCGGCGGGAGCGGCGGCGAGGCCGCCGGCGAGGAGTGCGAGGGTGAGGGCGAGCTTGGTCAACGTTCGCGCGCCGCGGTGGGGGGTGGTGAGCTGCACGTCGTCTTACTCCCTGCTCGAAGTGGGGGTGACTGCTGTCTGTCGCCATTGTTCGGATGCGGAGTCAGCCGTGCATCGGTGAAATCACCGGTCTCCGATCAGGACATGAGGCGTACCAGTTCGACGCGGGAGCGGACGCCGAGCCGGTCGAAGATGTTCCTGAGGTGGTGCTCGACGGTGCGCCTGCTCAGGAAGAGCCGCTCGGCCACCTCCTTGTTGGTGGCGCCCTCGGCGACCATGCGCGCGATCCGCATCTGCTGCGCCGTGAGCTGCCGCGTGGTGTCCGGCCGGGTGAGGCGTACCGGGTCGCCGGACGCGCGCAGCTCGGTCCTGGCCTGTTCCGTCCACAGGCGGGCGCCGTGGCGTTCGAACGTCTCCAGCGCCGCGTGCAGGTGGTTCCTGGCGGCGCCCGGGCGGCGGTCGCGGCGCAGCGCGCTGCCGTACAGCAGGCGGGTGCGTGCCGACTCGAACTCGCACACCCCCTGCCCGTGCAGGTCGAGCGCCTCGCGGAACAGCTCGTCCGCCTCGCCGGGCGCGGCGAGCAGCGCCCGGCAGCGGGCCACGAGCGCGCGCAGGTCGGGGCTGCGGGTGCTGCCGACCCAGCGATCGAGTACGCGCAGCGCGGCGGCGGCCCGTTCGCGGTCGCCGGTGCGCGCGGACGCCTCGATGAAGTGCGGCGTGGCCATGACGCGGATCACGACGTGGTTGTTACGCCGATCGGCGCGCAGCCGGGCGGCGGCGCCGGCGGGGCGGCCGGCGGCCAGATCGAGGCAGGCCAGCGCCCAGGTGCCGATGGCGCCCGCGATGCCCAGCTCGTGGGCGTCGGCCAGCTCGATCGCGGCGTCGGCACGCACCCGGCAGGTCTCCCTGTCGCCTTCGACGGCCGCCGTCATCGCCAGCCAGGCCAGGTGCTGGGCCGCCGTGTTGAGCTGGCCGGTGTCCTGGGCGAGACGCAGCCCCTCGGCCGCGGTCGTCGCGACGGAGGCGTACCTGCCCATCCAGATCTCCGGGTAGATCATGTACTCGAGCAGCTGCGGCACGGCGGAGGCGGCGCCGCGCACCCGGGCGGCCTCGACCGCGCGGGCCGACAGGCGGTGCGCGGTGGCGTCCTCGCCGAGCAGCAGGCTCGCCACGCACGCCCACACGAGCACCGCCGGATCGCGGACGGAGCCGGCCAGCTCGACCACCCGCCGCAGCGGCCCTGCGGCCTCCTGGTGCGAGCCGCTGAACGTGGAGGCCATGCCCGCCAGATACTCGAACATGAGCTGGGCCGGGGCGGCGTCGTCGGGGCGGCGCAGCGCGGCGGCCTGGCGGGCGATCGCGATGAACGCCCGGTTGTCGCCCGCCCGGTAGCTGGCGTCGGCGGCCCTGACGAGCGCGCGCACGCCCAGCGTGCGGTGGCTGGTCAGCAGGCGGGCCGCGGCGGCCAGCAGTTCCTCGCGGGCGCTTCCGGTCTCGCCGCGCAGCAGTTCCAGGCTGCCGTGCAGGAGCTGTACGCGGCCGCGTACCTCGTCGGGCGCGGTGAGCGAGCGGAGCCTGGCCAGCAGCGCGCGGGCGACCTGGGGCCGTCCCGCGATCCACGCGTGCCTGGCGGCGGCGGCCAGCCGGTCGGCCTTGGCCGGACCGTGCCCGGTGAGCTCGGCGGCGCGTTCGAGCGCGAGGTACGGCTCCGGCCCGCAGGGACGGCCGTCACCGGATGGCCGGGCCTCCAGCGCCGCCGCGGCCAACTCGCCGGCCAGCCGTTCCGTGTCCCGTCCTGCCGGTTCGTCGAGCGTGCAGGCCCGGTGCCAGGTCCCCCGCAGCCGGACCTCGGGAGTCTCCGCGTGCTGCTCCTCCAGCAGCGTCGCCAGTACGCGGTGGGCGTGGCGGCGGCGGGCGAGCGGAGCACTGTCGTAGGCGACCGCGCGTACCGCCGGATCGTCGAAGTCGTAACGGTCACCTGCCGTGTGCAGGAGGCCCGCGCGTTCGGCCGGTTCCAGCGAGGTGAGCGCGCAGCCGGGGCGGGCGGCGCGGATCAGGGTCGCCACGTCCAGGCCGGGATCGGCGGCGATCAGCAGCAGGAGCCGCCGGGTGTCCTCGGGCAGGGCGGCGAGCCGGCCCGCGTGCTCGTGCCACAGCCGCCCGCCACGGGGGAGCGCGGTGGGCGGGGCGGCCAGGCCCGCGCACTGGTCCGGGGTGAGGCCGCCGATCAGCTCGGCCAGCGCGAGGGGGTTGCCGCGGGCGATCTGGTCGAGCGCCGCCAGCAGGTCGCCGGCGATCCTGCCGGGCGCCAGGTCGTCGGCCAGCTCCCGCACGGCCACCTCGTCCAGCCCGCCCAGCACCCGGACCGGCACGCCGTCCATCCCTTCCGCTCTCGTGGTGAACAGCAGCGCCACCGGCTCGTGCGGCACCCGCCGCGCCACGAAGGCGAGCACCTCCCGGCTGGCCGGGTCCAGCAGATGCGCGTCGTCCACGCAGGCCAGGACCGGCCGCCGGGTCGCCACCGCCGACAGCAGGCCGAGGACGGCGGCGGGCAGGGCGAGCCCGGCCTGCGTCCCGGACTCCATGGCCTCCGCCAGGGCTCGCCCTTGCGCCTGCGGCAGCGCCGCGGCGTGCGCGGCGACCGGGCGCAACAGACCGTGCAGCCCCGCGTACGGGAGGCGCGACTCCGGCTCGACGCCCGCCACCCGCAGCACGCGGAAGTCGCGGGCGGCGTGCGCGGCGGCCAGGTCGAGCAGCGCCGTCTTGCCCATTCCCGGCGCTCCCGCCAGCAGCAACGCCCCGCCGGAACCCGAGCGGGCGCCGTCCAGTAACCGGAGCAGGGCACGTTCCTCCTCGCCGCGACCGCGCAACACGGGAACGGGTGCGATATTGGACATGTCGTCCAGTGTCGCCCGGGGGCGACGGGAGAGAAAGCCTCAGGCGACGGTGGGCACGGGGTCCTGGCCGAAGATCCATGGCGCGAACACGACCATCCACCCGTCAGGGTCGGCGTACGCGACCGCGCCCCGCTCGGCCCAGTAGGGGTTGTCCAGCGGCGCGGGCCTGTGCCCCAGACCGGCCAGCCGCTCGACGACGGCCGCCACCGCCTCGTGGCCGGACAGGTAGAGCACCAGCTGGTTCTCCGTGGACGGGGCCGGGATCTCGGGTGTCTCGCCGTGCTGCGTGAGCTCGAGGTGGACGGGTGTCCCGGGCAGGCCGAAGACGGCTCCGTCGTAACCGGTGTGCCCCCGCCACGAGGCGATCACCGGGAGCTGGAGCACGTCCCGGTAGAAGACCAGGCAGTCCTCGAAGCGGGCTGTCGGCCGGGCGAAGCGGACCGCCCCCACCGGCAGGAACTCCGGCCACTCGTGCGGCATGTCACACCCCTCCTCGACGTGTCGCGGGCCACCTTACCGACGGCCGGCCCGGCGCGCGTCAGCGGCTCTCCACGGGAGTGCTTCGCCGCTTCCCCTGCAGCCGGCCGGCGACGGCGGGCAGGAGGCCCTGGGGGAGGAACAGGACGACCACGATGAGGACGAGGGCGTAGACAGCGTACGAGAGCACGCTCGGCGCGTACGTCGGCATGCCGGGCAGCGCGCCCAGGGTGTTCAGCACCTGCAGGAGCAGCGTGATCGCGCTCGCTCCGACGACGGCGCCCCAGATCGTGCCGAGCCCGCCGACGACGGCCATGACGATGTACTGGATGGAGATGAGCACGGGGAACGATCCCGGCGCCACGTAGCCGGTGTAGAAGCAGTAGATGCCGCCCGCCAGCCCGGCGAAGGCCGCCGACAGCGCGAACACGACCAGCTTGTAGCGCCCGACCGGGATCCCCGAGGAGGCGGCCGCGGTCTCGCTGGTGGCCAGGGCGCGCAGGGCGCGGCCCGGCCGCGAGGTGATGACGTTGTGCGTCACGAGCATCACCAGGGCCACCCCCGCCCAGGTCAGGTACGCGTACGTGGCCGCGTCCGCCGCCTCGAACGACCCGACGGAGAACGGCGGGATGGCCTGCAACCCGATGTCGCCGCCGGTGAACTCGAGCTGGCCGGCCAGCGAGAGCAGGATGAGCTGCATGGCCAGCGTCGCGAAGGCCAGATGGTGTCCGCGCAGCCGCAGCAGCGGCGTGCCGATCACGAGCGCCGACAGCGCGGCGACCACGGGTGCGGCGACGAGCCCCGCGAGGGGCGGCACGCCGTTCAGGGCGAGCAGGGCGGCGGTGTAGGCGCCGATGGCGTAGAAGGCGCCCTGGCCGAGCGAGACCTGCCCGGCGTACCCCATGAGCAGCGACACCCCGACCGTGACCATGGCGGCCAGGCCGAGCAGGATGTACACGGCCAGCGAGCTGTCGTCGAGCACCGCGGGGAGGGCGAGCGTGACGGCGGCGATCAGGAGCCCGGCACCGGTTCTCAGCGGCAGCCTGATCATGTGGACTCCAGGGAGATGGCCGAGCGGCGGCTGGCTTGGACGATCATGACGACGAGCATGAGCCCCAGCGCCACCTCCAGCTGGTGGGAGCCGTAGCCGTAGCCGGCGGCCATGGTCTCGGCCACGCCGAGCACCAGCGCGCCGACGAGCGTGATGACGGGCCGGGTGAGCGCGCCGAAGACGGCGGCGGCGAAGCCGTTCACGATGAGCGTGACGTCGGTGTCGAACGAGATGGGCCGCAGCGGCGTCACCAGCACCCCGGCGATGCCGCCGAGCAGCCCGCCGAGCGCGAACGCCAGCAGCCCCATCTTCCTGACGTCGATGCCGACCACGCGGGCCGCGTACGGGTTGGAGGCGCAGGCCGTCAGCGCCTTGCCCAGGTAGGTGCGGCCGAAGAAGAGCGCGAGCAGCACGAACGTGGCGGCGGTCACGCCGATGACGAGCAGGTGCTGGGTCTGGATGCGCGCGCCCGCCAGGGTCACGGAGCCGGCCAGGCCGGGCGCCGAGCGGGGCTGGTCGCCCCACAGGATGATCTCGACGGCGTAGGCGAGCACGCCGACGCCCAGCGTGACGATGAGCGCCGACAGCGGTGTGGTGCCGCGCTTGCCGATGGCGGCCAGCCCGGTCAGCAGGCCCGCGACCGCCGCGGCCAGCACGGCGGCCAGCTCGCTCAGTCCGTGCGGGAACCCGAACCCGAGCAGCGAGGACGTGCACAGCCCCGCGACGACGGCGAACGTGCCCTGCGCGAAGTTGACCACACCGGTGACCCGGTGGATGGCGACCAGGCCGCTGCCGATGAGCGCGATCGCGCACCCGACCGCCAGGCCGTTCAGGAGATAGGTGAGGAAGGCGCTCATGCGGCCGCCTCCCGGCGCGTTCTCATGTGACCGCCTTTCCGGGCGCGCTCATGTGATGGCCCCTCCCAGGTACGCGCTGGCCACGCGCGGGTCGTCGGCCAGCACCGCGCACTCGCCCTCGGTCACCAGCCGCCCCGACTCCAGCACGTACGCCCGCCGGCACAGCTCGAACGCCAGCCGCGCGTTCTGCTCGATGAGCAGCACGGTCAGCCCCTGCTCGGTGTTGAGCGCGGCGAGGTGCGCGGCCAGGTCGGCGGTCACGTTGGGGGCCAGGCCCAGGGAGAGCTCGTCCACGACGAGCACGTCGGGCCGCGACATCATGGCCCGCCCGAAGGCCACCATCTGCTGCTCTCCGCCGGACAGCACGCCCGCCCGCCGGCCGGCGAGCTCGGCGAGCCGGGGCAGCAGGCCGTAGACGAGGGACGGGTCGCGCTGCCCGGAGCGCCAGCCGCCGAGCGCGAGGTTGTCGGCCACGGTCAGGTCGGGGAAGAGCTGGCGGCCCTCGGGGATGAGCGCGACCCGGCCGCCGGCCTCCACGGTGCCGGAGGAGGGTTTGAGCAGGCCGGCGAGGGTGTTGGCGAGCGTCGACTTGCCGGCGCCGTTCGGGCCGAGCAGGGCGACCATCTCGCCGCGCCGCACGGTGAGGGTGAGGTGTTCGAGCGCGGTCGCGGTGCCGTACGAGACCACCAGGTCCTTGACGTCGATCATGAGGCCTGTCCGAGGTAGGCGGCGAGCACCAGCGGGTCGGCCCGCACCTCGGCGGGGGTGCCTTCGGCGATGACCTGACCGAGGTCGAGCACCACGACGCGGTCGGCGAGCCGGGTCACGAAGGCCACGTCGTGCTCGATGAGCAGGATGGTCAGGCCGCTCGCCCGCAGTTCCTCGATCAGCGCCGCGAGGCGTTCGCGCTCGTTGCCGCGCAGGCCGGACGCGGGCTCGTCGAGCAGCAGCAGCTTCGGTTCGGCGCACAGGGCGCGGGCGAGTTGCAGCGCCCGCTGCTGGCCGATGGGCAGCAGGTCGGCGGGGCGGTCGGCCCATTCGGCCAGGCCCACGCGTTCGAGGGCGTGCGAGGCCTCGGCGGCGATCTCCAGCTCGTCGCGCCGGTGCCGCGGCAGCCGCAGCGCGGCCGAGACGAACCCCGCCCGGGTGCGCCCGTGCAGCCCCACCATGACGTTCTCCCTGACCGTCATGCCGCGGAAGACCCGGGCGGCCTGGAAGACGATGGACATGCCGAGCCTGGCCCGCCGGTGCGCCGCGAGCCGGTCGACGCGGTGCCCGAGGAAGGAGATGCGGCCGTGCTCGGCCGCCAGATGGCCGGTGATCAGGTTGAACAGCGTGGACTTGCCGGCTCCGTTCGGGCCGATGACGCCGCAGACTTCGCCGTCCGCGACGCTCAGCGAGACGTCGCGGACGGCGTAGACGCCCCCGAAGGATCGGGACACCCCGGTGACCTCCAGCACGCGCTACCCCGCCGCGGCGACGGTCTTGGCGAGCTCGTCCTTGGCCCATTCGGTGGGGACGAACTGGCCGTTCTTCACCGTGTTGACCGAGATGAAGTCGGGGGAGAGCCCGGAGTGATCGGTGGGGGAGTACTGGAAACGGCCGTTCGGCGTGATCAGGTCCATGGTCTCCAAAGCCTGCTGGATCTTGGTCTTGTCGGTGCTGTTCGCCTTCCTCACCGCCTCGAACAGCAGCAGGCTCGCGCTGTATCCGTCCTGCGCGAACTGCGGCGGCGGGTAACCGTGCTTCTGCTCGTACGGCGTGGCCATCTGCTCGATGACCTGTTTCTGCTTGCCGTCGGACAGGTGCTCGCCGACCACGCCGATGGCGCTCTGCACGGTCATGCCCTCCGCGGCGTCGCCCATCGGCTCCAGCCACAGCTTGCTGGCCTGCGAAGCGGTGAGGAACAGCGGCGTCTTGAGCCCGGAGGCCACGTACTGCTTGGCGGCGGTCACGCCGGGCGCGCCCGAGCCCCAGAAGACGAGCGCCTCGGCCTTCGAGTCGCGCACGTGCTGGAACAGCGGGCTGAAGTCGGAGGTCGTGGTCTCGTACGACTCGTCGACGGCGATCGTCACGCCGTACTTGGGGGCGAGCTCGACCATCGCCTCGTGTCCCGAGACCGAATAGGCGCTCTTGGAGTCCCAGGCGACGGCTACCGTCTTGATGCCCTCGGCCTGGATGTACTGCAGGTAGCGCTCGGCGTACATGCTGGACAGGGCCGGGGTGACGAAGATGTACGGCTTGATCGGCTCGACCTGCTCCTGGGTGGGCGCCAGCGACAGGTACGGCATCTTGTCGCGCTGCGCGAGCGGCTCGATCGCGAGCGCCGAGTTGGAGAACACCGGGCCGATCAGGGCGTCGATCTCGCCCTTGATCTGGTTGTAGGCCACGATGCCCTGGTCGGGCGCGGTCTTGTCATCCCGGGTGACCAGCTCGACGGTGCGGCCGAGCAGCCCGCCCTGCGCGTTGACCTGCTCGACCGCCAGCTCGACGGCCTTCTTGTCCTCGCTGCCGAGCGGGGTGTAGTTGCCGGTCAGGGAGACGATGAGGCCCACCTTGATCGGATCTTGCGCGCCTGGTCCGTCACCGCCGCCGCCGCTGCCGCCGCACGCGGCGACGGCGAGCACGAGGACGGCCAGGGACGGGAGCAACCTGCGCATCAGGACCTCCGTGCCAACTGCGTGAGGCGGCTCGGTCTCTAGGGAGCCGTCGCGTGTGGCCTGAATGTAGGCAGGTACATTACGGCTGTCAATAGATTGCCGAATATCTGGGGAGGGCTGCCATGCGGCCTCAATCGGTGATTCTCACCTTTCTTGGAGATCACGTATACGGTCGCGGGGTCTGCGTCGCGTCGAGAAGTTTCATCGAGGCGTTCGCCAGGGTGGGGATCTCGGAGGAGGCCACGCGCTCGACGCTGACCCGGATGGTCCGCCGCGGCCTGCTGCGCCGGCGCCGCGCGGGCCGCCGCATGTACTTCGGCCTCACCCCGACCAGCGCCGAGGTGCTCAGGGACGGCGAGCGGCGCATCTGGCACAGCGGCGTGGTCAACGACGCGGGCGACGACCGCTGGACGCTGATCGGCTTCTCGCTGCCCGAGTCGTGGCAGCGGCAGCGGCACGAGCTGCGCTCGCGGCTGATCTGGGCCGGGTTCGGGCCGCTGCAGAACGGGCTCTGGATCGCGCCCGGCGAGGTGGATCCCGCCCAGGTGGTCGAGGATCTCGGCGCGAACGTGAAGGTCTTCCGCGCCGAGCCGAGGCGCCCGACCGACATGCACACCCTGGTACGCGAGGCGTACGACCTGGAGGGCCTGGGCGATCGTTACCGGGAGTTCCTGAGCCGCTGGGACCGGGCCGATCCCGCGCCGGAGGCGCCCGACGACCTCGCCCGCTCCCTGATGCTGCTCACCGGCTGGCTGCAGATCATCAGGGCCGATCCGCGGCTCCCGCTGCGCTACCTGCCGACCGACTGGCCCGCGGAGAAGGCCCAGCGGGTCTGCCACTCGCTGCACGAGCGGTTCAGGCCCGAGGCGGTGGCGGTCGCGGACGGGCTCCTCGACACGGTCGCCGACGAAAGTTGGGCAGAACGGTGACAGCGATCGCGATCTGGCCTAGCTTGAGGGCTTGAGCGTCAAGGAGTGCCGATGCGGAATCAGGGGACAGGCTCGTGGCCGGCACGCAGGGCGCGCATGACGCCCGAGCGGGTGGCGCTGAGCTACCGCGGGCGCGACCACACCTATCGTGACCTGCGCGATCGTTCGTACCGGCTGGCTTCGGCACTGGCCGGTCTCGACGTGGGGCGCGGCGACCGGGTGGCCTTCCTGGGGGCCAACCAGCCCTCGATGGTGGAGACGTTCTTCGCCGCCGGGCTGCTCGGTGCGGTGTTCGTCCCGCTCAACACCCGGCTGGCCACGCCGGAGCTGCGCTACATCATCGAGGACGCCGGCGCCCGGATCGTCGTGCTGGGCGAGGGGCAGGACGGCGCGGACCTCCCCGGCGGGCACGTCCGGCCGGACACGTACGAGGAGTTCCTGCGGAGCGGGTCGGCCGAACCCGTCGACGAGCCCGTGGGACAGGACGACGTGTGCCTGATCATGTACACGTCGGGCACGACCGGCCGTCCCAAGGGAGCCATGCTCACCCACGGCAACCTCACGTGGAACACCGTCAACCTGCTCGTCGACGTGCCGCTCGCGCACGACGAGGTGACGCTGGTCAGCGCCCCCATGTTCCACATCGCGGCGCTGGCGCAGACGCTGATCCCGACCCTGCTCAAGGGCGGCAGGGCGATCCTGGAGCCGTCGTTCGACGTGGAGCGCACGTTCGACCTGATCGAGTCGGAGCGGGTCACGGTGATGTTCGGGGTGCCGTCGATGTTCGGCTTCCTCGCGAGCTCGCCGCGCTGGGCGGGGGCCGACCTGTCGAGCCTGCGCCACCTGCTGTGCGGCGGCGCGCCGGTGCCCGAGCCGCTGATCAGGACCTACCAGGAGCGGGGGCTGACGTTCCTGCAGGGTTACGGGATGACCGAGACGGCGCCCGGCGCCCTCTTCCTGGGGGCCGAGCACTCGATCGCCAAGGCGGGCACGGCCGGGGTGCCGTGTTTCTTCTCGGACGTCCGCCTGGTCGCGCCCGACGGCTCCACGGCGGCGCCGGGCGAGCCGGGCGAGGTGTACGTCCAGGGCCCGAACGTGATGCCCGGCTACTGGGGGCGGCCGGAGGAGAGCGCGAAGGTGCTCTCGCCCGACGGCTGGTTCCGCTCAGGAGACGTCGGCGTCGCCGACGAGGACGGCTACGTACGCATCTCCGACCGGCTCAAGGACGTCATCATCTCCGGCGGCGAGAACGTCTACCCCGCCGAGGTGGAGAGCGTCCTTCACGGTCACGAGGCGGTCGCCGAGTGCGCGGTGATCGGCGTGCCCGACGACAGGTGGGGGGAGGTCGGCAAGGCTCTGGTCGTGACGCGGCCGGGCGCGAAGGCGGAGCCCGCCGAGCTGCTGGCGCACCTGGACGGGCGGCTGGCCCGCTTCAAGATCCCGAAATATCTGGAAATCGTTGCCGAACTGCCCAAGAACGCGGCGGGCAAGCTGCTCAAAGCACCGCTCCGCACGCTCTACGGGGGCCCCGACCACGGCCTCCATCCGAGGAGATGATCAGCAGTGCGCACCACACCCCCGTTCCGCGCCGACCACGTCGGCAGCCTCCTGCGCCCGCCCGCGCTGCTCCGCGCCCGCGAGAGCCTCACCGGCGACGCGCTGCGCGAGGCCGAGGACGAGGCCATCAGAGAGGTGGTACGCCGCCAGGAGGAGACCGGGCTGCGGAGCGCGACCGACGGTGAGTTCAGGCGGGCCTCCTGGCACATGGACTTCATCTACCAGCTCGGCGGCATCGGCCAGGCCTCCGACGAGCACATCACGGTCCGCTTCCACAACGAGCAGGGCGACATCGAGTTCACCCCGGCGGCGCTGCGCGTCCACGACCGGATCAAGCTGAACGAGCCCGTCTTCGCCGACGACTTCGCCTTCCTGCGCGACACGCTCGCCGTCCGCGGCGCCGGCGTCGTGCCCAAGCTGACCATCCCCTCGCCCAGCATGGTCCACTACCGGGGCGGGCCCGCGGCCATCGACCCCGCGGTCTATCCCGACGTGGAGGAGTTCTGGCGGGACCTCAGCGCCGCCTACGCCGAGCAGGTGCGCAGGATCGGCGCTCTGGGCTGCACCTACCTGCAGTTCGACGACACCAGCCTGGCCTACCTCAACGACCCGGCCCAGCGGGCGGAGCTGGCCTCGCGCGGCGACGACGCCGACCACATGCACCTGCGCTACATCCGGCAGATCAACGCCGCGCTCGCCGGCAAGCCCGACGGCATGACGATCACGACGCACATGTGCCGCGGCAACTTCCGTTCCTCCTGGGCGGCGGAAGGAGGATACGACTTCGTCGCCGAGGCGCTGTTCGGCGAGCTGAAGGTGGACGGGTTCTTCCTGGAGTACGACGACGAGCGGTCGGGCGGGTTCGAGCCGCTGCGGTTCGTGCCGCCGGGCAAGATGGTGGTGCTCGGGCTCGTCACCACCAAGTCGGGCGAGCTGGAGTCGAAGGACACGCTCAAGCGGCGCATCGACGAGGCCGCGAAGTTCGTCGACCTCGACCAGCTCTGCCTGTCGCCGCAGTGCGGGTTCTCCTCCACCGTCGAGGGCAACCAGCTCACGGCCGACCAGCAGTTCGCCAAGCTCGCCCTGATCGTGGAGACCGCCCAGGAGATCTGGGGCTGAGCGTCAGGATCCCTGGAGGGTCACGACCCTGCCCGTGAGGCGGGCCTGCTCCGCGGCCCACACCACGCGGTGCGTCATCAGGCTCTCGGCCGCGTCCGACCGGAGCAGGGTGGCGTCACCCGTGGCCACGGCGGCGAGCTCCTCGGCGCCCGTACGGAAGTCGACCACGCGCGGCACGCCGCCGTCGCCGTCGACGTATCCGTGGGCGCCGAACAGCCGCGTGCGCCGGTGCTCCATGGGGGTGAACGCGCTCATCGTGAACGAGCACGTCGCCCCGTCGCCCGAACTCCATCACGACCTCCTGGTGATCCACGACGTCGTTGTCGCACGCGTACACGCAGCGTCCGTACGGGCCGGTGCGCAGCGCCTCCAGCACGTCCTCCTCGGTGCGGCCTGGGGTGACGGCCGACAGCGGCCAGAACTCGCTCGACGGATCGCCGAGGCAGCCCAGGTAGAGCCGGGGCGCCGAGTACGGGCACGACGGCTCCACCGGGCAGCCGAGGCACCGGTCGGCAGCCCCTGCGGGCCGGTCGCCGGCGTGGATGCGCGACAGGGAGCCGAACGACGAGACCCGGGCGGGCTGCCTTTCGAAGAGGTGCACCAGCCAGTCGATGTCGTGGCACTACCAGGCGCGTGTACGGCGTGTACCGAACGGCGAGCAGGATGCCGTTGCGCCGGGCCGCGTCGGCGATCCTGGCCGCCTCCGGCTCGCTCGTGGCCATCGGCTTCTCCAGGAGAGTGTGGTAACCGAGGTCCGCCAGCGTCACCGCGGGCTCGGTGTGCAGCTGGTCGTGGGTGGCGATGACGGCCGCGTCGGCGACCCGCCCGCCCGCCGCGAGCTCCTTCCAGCCGGCGAGCGGGTCGGGATCCGCCACCGCCACCACCCGCCCGGCGCCCGTGGCGTGCGCGCGGCGCGCGTAGGTCAGCCCTCGCAGGCCGCCGCCGACGACGGCTAGAGTCACCTCAGTCATGGAACCTTCGCCGAAGAAATATCGTGGAAAGCATCATTATTCGGTCTGGGAAAGCTGACAGCAAGGGGGACCGATGGCCGGCGAACTGAGCGGTGGTGACCTGTCGCGGCTCAGGCAGCTCAACGCGCTCGCCGTGATCAAGACGCTGCAGGGCGGGCCGTTGCTCACGCTCACCGAGGTCGCCAAGCGCACGGGCCTGTCGCGCGCGTCCACCGAGGACGTCGTCCGCGAGCTGCTGAACAAGGGCTGGGTCGCCGAGGCGGGCGCCACCGCGGGGGGCGTGGGCCGCCCGGCCAGGCGCTACCGCTTCCGGGCCGAGGCGGGGCGGGTGCTCGGCGTCGACATCGGCCGCCACAAGATCCGCGCGGTCGTCGCCGACCTGGACGGCGCCGTGCTGCACAGCGCCCGCGTGCCCGTCACGCCCGGGATGGGACGGGTCGAGCGGCTGGAGGCGGTCGACCGGGCCGCGGCGGAATGCCTGGAAGGGGCGGGCCTGGCCGGTGGCGACGTGTGGGCCTCGGGCGTCGGCACGACCGGCCTGGTCGACGGCGCGGGCCGGGTGCTGCTCTCGGAGGCGCTGCCCGAGTGGACCGGCGTCGACCTGGCCGCGCACGTGCGCCGGCTGGCCCCCGGCCCCGTGCTGGTGGAGAACGACAGCAAGCTCGCCGCGCTGGCCGAGTGCTGGCGCGGCGTGGCCCGCTACGCCAAGGACATGGTGTTCCTGCTGGCCGGGTTCCGCACCGGCGCGGGCCTGGTCATCGACGGGAAGCTGCACAGGGGCTTCGCCAACGCCTCGGGCGAGATCGGCGCGCTGCCGGTGCTCGGGTGGATCCGGGCGCAGGAACGTCTGAGCGCCGCCAGCGGCGAGGCGGGCGACGTGTTCGCCGCCGCGCGGGCCGGCGACAAGGCCGCCGCCGCGGCCGTCCGCCGCTACGTCAAGGATCTGGCGCTCGGCGCCTCCGCGCTGGTGCTGGCGCTCGACCCGCAGATGGTCGTGGTCGGCGGTGGCTTCTCGCGCTCGGCCGACGTGCTCATCGAGCCGCTCAGGCGCGAGCTCGACCGCTGGTGCATCCGCACGCCCGAGGTGCGCATGTCGGCGCTTGGCGACGAGGGAGTGGTGCTCGGCGCCGTACGCCTGGCGCTCGACGACGTCGAGGACCGCGTGCTCGACGGCCGCACCGCGCTCGTGAGCCAGCTGTAACACGGCCGCACCGCGCTCGTGAGCCAGCTGTAACACAGCGGCACCGCGCTGCGAATATCGATACGTCAGATGTGGTCCGGCTTCCAGGCGGTCAAATCGTATTTCGTCGCTATTGAGCGCCACATTTCGGAAAAGCGGACTTTCGCCGCCTGTGCGTCTTCGGATCTGTCGATGCCGCGGCGGAAGTCGCGGTCGCCGGCGGTGGAGCCCGTACAATTTCCGCCGCTCTGCCGCCGCGCCCAGGCGAGGAACGCCGCATCGGCTTCGTACGAGGCGCTGAGCGCGTCGACGAGGGCGTCCTTGAGCTCCGTGCCGCCCTCGAGCGCCGTCACATCCAGCGCGCGGGCGTCGGTGAGCTGCCCGCGCCGGCGGTCGGTGATGTCCTGGATGGTGTCGCGCCCGCGCCGCTCGCACCTCCGCGCGCGCTCGATCGCCTCGGAGAGGCTGGTACGTGCGTAGCTGCTGCTGGACAGCAGGTCGTTCACGTCTCCGGCCTGCTGCTCCGCCGCCGCGCCCGGCGAGGGGGTGGGGTCGGCCGGCGGCCAGGCGGAGGGAGTCTCGCCGGCGGCCGGCGGGAGCGCGTCGCCCGCGGGCTCGGACGCCCCGGCCTGTCCCGCGCCGGCGGTCCCGGCGGGCGCCGGGGCGCGGCCGGCGACGGCCCACCAGCTCACGGCGGCCACCAGGCTCACGGCGGCCAGGCCGGTGAGCAGGGGCATCCGCCGCCAGAGCGGTGCGCGCCGCCGCGGACGGCAAGGCCCGGGGCGGTGCGTGCCCGGCGAGGGTGTAGCGGGGGAGGAGAGCCGGGCCCGGCAGCGCGGGCACTGGAGCAGGCCGCCGACGTCGGACCCGCATCGTCCGCACAGGCGGCTGGAGCCGGGGTCGTGGGTCAACGCGTCCTCCCGCATATTTCATCAATTCCGGCGAAATGCTGCATTTGTCCTACACCTTTTTGCGCGCGCTTTGCTGACGCCGAGACTATTTGAACAAGCTCCCCTAGGGTCGGTTCCGAACGTAAAAGGAAGGGCGGAACACATGGCAGTAGACAGCTCGTCCGCGCAATTCCGGCGCACCGCGGATTCGTCATCGGGCCCGCCGCCCGTCAGCAACGCCACGCGCTATCTCTGCGCCGCCGCCTACCTCGACAACGGCTTCCGCGACCGGGTGCTCGACGAGTTGCTGTTCGACCCCTATCGTGCGATCCCGCCCTCCTACGGTGGCTTCGACCTCATGCCGGTGCTCCACCACTGCCGCCGCGCCCGCGCGATCCTCACCGTCCGCGACGGGATGATCACCCTACTGTTCGCCGCCGGCCTGCTGCTCACCCCGTTCACCACGATCATGTGGATGCTCGTCCTCGTCCCCTTCGTCCTGCTCACCGTCGACGGCGTCCGCCGAGCGCCGCTGCGCGTGCGCGTGACGATCCTGCTCACGGGGGCGCTCGTCGTCCTGTGGCCCTTCATGTACGGCCTGGCCCCGATGCTGGACGACCTGACCGGTTCCGGCTCGACCTACTCCAGCGCGTACGAGCCGGAGTCCTCATCCGGCGGAGGCGGGAGCACGCTGGTCGAGATCCTGTTCATCCCGGCCGCCACGCTCGCCATCGTCGTGGTCTACCGCGTGGCGATCTACCTCACGCTCGCCGGCACGCTCAGGCCGGGCACGCCCGAGCCGGTCACCGGGGTCACCCACCCCAAGACGGCCCGCCGCCTCGACTACATCCGCAGGGCCCAGTGGGGCAACGTGACGATGTACGCCAACGAGGACGCGTTCATGGGCGCCGGGTCCATCGAGCGCAGCTGGTCGATCGCCGTCGAGCTCGACCGCGTCCGCCACGACCACGTGAGCAGGCGGCGCAACGACCCCGTCGACATCGACCCGGTGGAGCTGCACGCGTTCGTCCGCGAGCGCCTCAAGGACATGCGCGACCGCGTCCTGCGGCCCAACGAGGGCATCCAGCGCCTCGACATCGGCGACCACGTGGTGACCAGGGGCATCTTCACGGTCAGCGACTGGCACGGTGACCGCACCAGGACGGCGCATCCGATGATCGGCCAGCACGGCCTGCCGAAATGCGAGGTCACGCCCGAGGAGATCGAGGCCATCATCCGCCACCCCCAGGGCGGCGTGCGCTACTACCAGCGGCTCACCATCAACAACGACGGCCAGGAGATCCGCGACCCCAGCGGCAACCTCGTCGCCCCGGCGGAAGACCAGGAGGCGCTGACGTCCGCCTTCATCTACCTCGCGGTCGAGGGGCGGATGCTCTACACCCAGTTCGTCGTCACCGTTCTGCCGCCGGCCCTCGGCGCCTACCACGTGGTCGACCAGCTGCCGACGATGACCGGCGTGCGGATCGCGTGGGAGGCGGTCAAGATGTTCAAGCTCCGGCTGCTGCGCGACGTGCTGGCCGCCCCCGCGCGGGTCGCCCGCACCGCGGTGCAGGCCGTGCGCCAGAGCCTGATGACGCCCGACCCGCACAAACACATCGTCTATCCCTACGGCGCCCGCTTCAGCGTCCGCGAGCTCGGGGCGAGCGAAGACCTGCAGACCTACATCCAGGTGCTCGACGTCGCGAAATACACCCGGATGATCGAGCAGCGGCTCACCGAGGCCGTCCTCGACTTCCTGGAGGATCACGAGGTCGACACGGGGGCCTACCGGTTGCAGGCGGCCAGCGTGACCATGAACACCGTGTCCGTGGGCGCGGGCGGCTCGGTCAGCGGCCCCATCGCCTTCGGCCGGCACGCGTCGGCGACCGTCCACACCAGTGCCCGGCCGGGCGCGTGACGAGCGAGGAGATCCCATGGGCGACGAATACGGCGTGCACGTCAGCGGCGACGGCCGGATCAGCGGGCCGATCGCGATGGGCGTCCACGCCCGCGCGGTCGTCGTCAACGG
Source organism: Nonomuraea sp. NPDC049378 (assembly GCF_055586745.1). Lineage (NCBI taxonomy): Bacteria > Bacillati > Actinomycetota > Actinomycetes > Streptosporangiales > Streptosporangiaceae > Nonomuraea > Nonomuraea sp. NPDC049378. The sequence continues at coordinate 418,762 of NZ_JBVJHP010000001.1, read as the reverse complement.
CGGCGATCCGGCGGGCGGCGAGGCGGGAGCGCTCCTGGAACGGCTGGAGCGCCTGCTCGCGGCGCACGAGGCCGACCTCGCCGAGCCGGCGCGGGCGCGCAGGGACGCGGGTGACATCCGGCAGGAGCTGGCGGAGACCGAGCCTGACCGGTCGCGCATCCTCGACGCGCTCAGCCGGCTCTCGGCCCGCGCCGCAGAGGTGGCGCCCGTCGTCGAGGTGGTCTCGCAACTCCGCGCCCTCTTCCCCTGAGGCCGGTCAGCGGTAGACGGCGACGGCGGCCTCGCCGACGAGCGCGTCGACCACCGTGACCACCTCGCCGACCACGGGGGAGCTCTCGCGGGCGATCTCGCGCAGGCGGGCGACCAGCCGGGCGCCCGGCTGGTCCAGATAGAGCTCCTGCTCGACCCGCAGCACGGCCACCAGCCCGCACAGCGCGGCGCACCGCGCGTCCGGCTGTTTCCAGCCCTCGACCGCCGAGCGCGCCCCGGCGGAGGCCCGCACGATCGAGGCGATGTCGGCGGGCTCGTAGCGCGTGTACGGCAGCACGCCCAGCCGGCGCCCGCTCACCTGGACCAGCACGCCCGAGGCGAGCAGCGCCTCCCGGGTGCGGTCGTGGATGCCGTCCGCCGTCTTCTTGAGCAGATACCTGAGCTCCCTGCCGGCGTGGTGGCGCAGGAGGAGGGAGACCAGGCCGTCGGCGATCGCGTCGCCGGTGGGAGCGCGCCGGGTGGCGGCGGCATGGCCCTTGGCGACGGCGACGCGCCCGCCGAGCGCGAGGTCGAGCAGCACGGCGCCGGCCAGCCCGAGCGACATCGACGACTGATGGATCAGGGGCCTGCCCGACTGGTCGTGGGCGATGAGGTAGAGGTCCTGGTGGAGGGGCAGCGCGCTCATGGAGCGGAGGTCCTCGTCGGCTCCCGTCCAGCCTGGGAGGGCATGCCGTCCAGGGCCGGCCGGCGGCCCAGGGCATAGAGGACGGCCAGTGCCACGACGCCGGCGCCCAGCCAGGCGAGGCCCACCACCTGGGCGAGGACGTTGGCGTTGATCACCACGAAGACCAGGATGCCCATGCCGATCAGCGGCGCGACGAGGTGCGACCACAGCTTGTCGGAGCCGCGGCGCAGCGCGTAGTGCACGATCACCGACACGTGCAGGACGATGAAGGCGGCCATGGCGCCCATGTTGATCAGGCTGGTGAGGAGGTCGACGCCGTCGGAGCGGCTGGACATCCACAGGCCGATGCCCACGGACAGCAGGGAGACGAAGACGATGGCGTTGGCCGGGACCGAGTGCCTGACCGACACCTTGGCGAGGAACGACGGGAGCTGCCGGTCGCGCGCCATCGCGTAGAGCAGGCGCGACACCGCGACCTGGGCGACCATGGTGTTGGCCACGCCCCAGGAGAGCGCGGTGGCCGTCAGGGTGACGTCCTTGAGCCATGCGCCGCCCGCCACGGCGGCGGCGTCGTAGAACGCGGTGCCGCTGTCCTCGACCAGCAGCCCGCCGGGGTCGGGCACCAGCAGGGAGGCGACCCAGACCTGGGTGACGAAGAGCAGACCGGCGAGCAGCAGCGCCACCCGCATCGCCCTGCCCACCTGGGCCGAGCCGCCGGTGGACTCCTCGACGAGCATGCTGATGCCGTCGAAGCCGATGAACGACAGAACCGCCACGGAGACCGCGGCGAACATCACCGGCCACGAGAAGGTCTCCAGGTTGAACAGCGGTGAGAGGCTGAACCCGTGGCCCTTGCCCTGGAGCAGCGCCCAGAGGCCCACGGCGAGGAACAGCCCCAGGACGAGCAGCTCGAAGCCGATCATCAGGCGGGTGAGCCTGACCGTCATGCGGATGCCGCGCAGGTTGATCCCGGTGTTCACGGCCACGAAGACGATCAGCCAGGCCCAGACGGGGACGTCCGGCACGAGGTCGTTCATGGCGAGCGAGGCCACCAGATAGAGCAGGCAGGGCACGAGGATGTAGTCGAGCAGGACCATCCATCCGGTCATGAACCCGACCGGCGGGGCGATGCCGCGACCGGCGTAGTTGTAGACGGAGCCCGACAGGGGGAACGCCTTGACCATCTGCGCGTACGAGGCGGCGGTGAAGAGGAGCGCGATCATTCCGACGAGGTACGCCAGTACCGGCATGCCGCCGGAGCGGGCATAGACCAGGCCGAAGATCGCGAAGGGTGCGATCGGCACCATGAAGGCCAGGCCGTAGGACACGAGGTCGGTCAACCCGACCCCGCGGCGTAACTCCTGCCGGTAACCGAACTGCTCGATGTTCTCTGAAGCGCGCACGACAAGCCTCTCCGTGTCGTCATGCAGGGCGGGGATCCAGTCCGGCGATCCTCGCGTAGCCCGGTGCCGGGTCGCAAGAGTGATCACGGTGATGTGCCACATGGCAGTGCCGGCGCGCGTCAGCGGCCGCCCTGGCGGCCCTTCCTGCCAGGAGAGTGGCTCTCCTCGCCGGAGGAGTGTCCGCCGTGGATCATGCCGGGGCGCAGCGGCGGGGCCTGGCCGTAGCCGATGGCGCCCATCATGCCCTGCTCCTGGTGGTACAGGTTGTGGCAGTGGAACATCCACTCGCCGGGGTTGTCGGCGTGCACGTCGATGTGCAGGCGCTCGCGCGGCTTGATGTTCACGGTGTCCTTGCGCGGCCCTGACCGCCCGCGGGCGCGCAGCTGGAAGGTGTGGCCGTGCAGGTGCATCGGGTGCCACATGGGCGACTGGTTGTCCAGGACGATCCTGAGGGTCTCGCCCGGTTCGACGCGCAGCCGCAGCGGGTCGCTCGCGAGCCGGTCGTTGAGCGTCCACTCGTTGCCCGACTCGCGCATGCCGAGTGTCACGGCGACGGCTCTGGTCGGGAGGGGGAGGTGGTCGGTGGGCCGCGCGTCCATGTCCTGATATTTCAGCATCCGTCGTTTGAGCTCCGGCACCTTGACCCGCGGCGGCGGCGTGTCGGCCCCGCGCGAGGTCCGCACCACCGCGTACGCCCGCCCGCCCTTGCCCTCGGCCTGCGCCACCAGCGGGAACGCGCCCGATTTGAGCGTGACGACGAAGTCGTACCGCTCGCCCATGCCGATGACGAACGTGTCCACGGTGACGGGCGAGCACGGGAATCCGTCGGCGTGGGTGACGGTCATGCGGTGCTCGCCGAGCGCGACCCGGAAGGCGGTGTCGGCGGCCGCGTTGACGACCCGGAACCTGACGCGCCGCCCGGGAGAGCCGGCGAGCGTCTTGGGGGCGGCCGGCGGGCGGCCGTTGATCAGGTAGAGCGGGTGGCGCATCTCCGCGGCCACGCCGCCCAGCGCCTCGCTGCGCAGCGTGTCGTCGTGCTCGGTGGAGGAGTTCAGCCGGCGCAGGGCGTCGTCGGGGGTGCCGTCGATGCCGTCGAGCCAGTCGTCGAGCACGATCGTGAACTCTTCGTCGTACCGGAGCGGCTCGTGCGGGTCGGCCACGACCAGCGGGCCGTACAGCCCGCGGTCGAGCTGGGTGCCGACGTGCGAGTGGTAGAAGTACGTGCCGGGGTCGGGCACCCGGAAGACGTAGTCGAAGGTGCCGCCGGGCCGGGTGGGGTCCTGGGAGAAGCCGGGTGCGCCGTCCATGGGGAAGTCGATCCTGATGCCGTGCCAGTGCACGGTGGTGGGCGCGGGCAGGTCGTTGACCAGCCGGACGGCGACCGTCTCGCCGGCTGTGGCCCTGACGAGCGGGCCGGGGAGCAGGCCGTTGTAGGCCCAGGTGGAGACGGTGCGCTTGCCCAGCCTCACCTTGGCTGGCCCGGCCCGCAGCACCGTCCCGCGCGGCCGCGCCGCGACGCCGGCCGCCGGCGCCTCCAGGGCCGCGCCCAACCCCAGAGCCGCGAACGTGCCGGTAACGAACGTCCGGCGTGATACTCGCCCAATTGCTCGGTTCTCCATAGATCCTCCCCCGTTCACCTGGAAAGGTAACGGAGAGTGACAGAAAACGCCTTTCGCCACGCTGGGGATCGGGCAGAGGGCTGGAACTCCGGGCGCGCACGCCTATTGATCGGGCGGGGTGGTGAAAACTATGGTGTTAATCGATTCACACGCCTGAGACGCCGAGGTGTGCAGCTCCCTCGACTCCAGCCGTGATCGCGATGTTTGCCCAGAAAGATTCCCCGTATTCCAGTCGGAAATGCTAGGTTATTCGACTAACATGAGACCCACCGCACGACAGGTGGCCGAGCTGGCGAACGTGTCCGTGGCGACCGTCTCCTACGTGCTCAGCGGCCGGGACCGCCCCGTGGCCGCCGAGACGAGGAAGCGGGTGCTCGAGGCCGCCCGGCAGCTCGGCTACACCCCCAACCAGGCCGCCAGGAGCCTGCGCAAGCGCCGCACGCAGCGCGTCTGCCTGGTGCTGAGCTCGCTCGGCGGCGTTCCCAGCGACGAGCGGCTGGCCACCGACCTGCACGAGATGGCCGACGCCCGCGGCTATTCCGTGGTCACGCTCACGGTCTACTCGGAGGCGCGCGCGACCGCGGCCGTCGACGTGCTGCGCGGCGGCATCGCCGACGGCGCGCTGGTCAACGTCGTCGGCGACCACTTCACCCACGACCTGCTCACCGGGCTCGCCGCCACCGGCCTGCCGATGGTGGTGCTGAGCAACGAGAGCGGGCTCGAGGGCTGCGACGTCGTCCGCACCCCCGAGACCGAGGCGTGCGCGCAGGCGGTCGAGCACCTGCTGGCGGGGGGCAGGCGGCGCATCGCGTTCATGGCGCACCGCTTCGAGCTCTACCGCGACAAACCCGCGGGACGGCTGCTCGGCTACACCACCGCCCTCGAACGACACGGTGTCGACCAGCGGATCGTCACCTCCGGCGCGGACGACCGCGTCTCGGCCTACCAGACGGCCGCCGAGCTCCTGAGCTCCCCCGACCGCCCCGACGCGATCTTCGCCGCCTCCGACCGGGCCGCGATCAGCGTGATCTGGGCCGCCAGGGACGCCGGGCTGCGCGTGCCCGACGACGTGGCCGTCGTCGGCGTCGGCAACATCGACGAGGGTCTCATCAGCAATCCGCAGCTCAGCACCGTCGGCCCGCTCCGCCACGACTACACCGACGTCGCACGCCTGCTCTTCGACCGCCTCCAGGCCGAGGAGCCGCCGCCCGCCCGCGAGATCGTCCGCTCCTGGACCTTCCTGCGGCGGGGCTCCTCCTAGAAGGGAATCCGAGATGTCTTCCCACGCCCCCCACATGACCCGCCGCGACCTGCTCCGCCTGGCCGGCGCCGCCGCCGCGGTGCCGGTGCTGTCGTCCTGCGCGGGAGCGCCGCCCGCGCGGACCGCCGCCCCCGGCACCTTCACCGTCTACTGGAACGCCGGCCACGACTACCAGGCCTACCGCAAGGTGATCGCCGAGTTCGAGCAGGCCAACAAGGTCAAGGTCAACCTGCAGAAATACCAGTGGCCCGACCTGCGCACGAGGCTGCTGGCCGACTTCGCCTCCGGCACGGTGCCCGACGTGGTCGAGGAGCCCGGCGGGTGGGTGCAGGAGTTCGCCATCTCCGGCAACGCCCGCTCGCTGCAGGACTACGTCGACCGCGACGGCGAGGCGATGGGCTTCCCCTCCGACTGGCAGCCGGTCGCCGTCGAGCGCAACTCCTACCAGGGCAAGGTGTACGGCGTGCAGCTCCACCTGACCTGCAACACGCTGCTCTACAACAAGGGCATGCTCAGCGAGGCCGGGGTGGAGGCGCCGACCACCTGGGAGGAGTTCCTCGCCGCGGCGAAGAAGCTGACCAAGGACGGCGTGCACGGTGTCGCGCTCAACCAGGACCACGGCTACATCTGGCCGTGGATGATGCAGGCCGGCGTCACCCCCTTCGACCCGGAGACCGGCAAGGTCATGACGCCGATCGAGGACGCGATCGCCGCCCTGCAGTTCCAGGCCGACCTGATCCACAAGCACAAGGTGGCCCCGGTGCCGGTGTCCAGCACCGACTACTCCGGCCCGCAGAAGTTGTTCTCCGCCAAGCGCGCCGCGATGATCCTCACCGGGCCCTGGGACCTCGAACCGATCAGGAAGACCAGCGCCGACATCGACCTCGGCGTCGCGCCGCCGCTGAAGAACAAGGAGCAGGTCACCCAGGCGGCGGGCACCAGCATGCTGGTGCCCCCCCAAACCACCCCAACCCCCCCCTTCTGGGGCGTTCTCCAGCACACCCCCCCAATCGCAGTCACGGCAGGCCCACCC
>NZ_JBVJHP010000001.1:265031-412541 GCF_055586745.1 Nonomuraea sp. NPDC049378 | reverse complement strand
GGACGCCCGCCTCCACCTCCCCTCTATCCGCCCCCACACAAAAAAAAACCGCCCCCCCCCCCCCCCCCCCCCCCCCCCCCCCCCCCCCCCCCCCCCCCAAGGCCACCAGGCCCGACCTGTCGTGGGACTTCATCAAGCGCATCACCGCGCTCGAGGTCGAGCAGGCCGCCACGAAGGAGACCGGCATGCTGATGCCGCGCGTCTCCTGGGCCAAGCTGCCCGAGGTGCAGCAGGACGCCGCCATCAAGGTGTTCGCCGATGCCCTGCCGACCGCCCGGGACTCCACCCAGCAGGTGCGGCTGACCGGCCAGCTCGGCAAGTGGGACGAGCAGCTCAAGGTCGTCTACCAGCAGGTCATCATCCAGAACGAGCCGGCCGCCGACGCCCTGCGCGCGTTCGCCGAGGCCGCGGAGGGCTTCCTGCGATGACGATGTTGCGGCCACGCACCCTCTCCGGCCGCTACGCCAGGACCGCCTACCTGTTCCTGATCCCGGCGATCCTGTTCTTCGCGGCCTTCTTCTACCTGCCGATCGGCAACGTGATGGCCACCAGCCTGCGCACGGGGCCGCAGGCCGACCAGTGGGCCGGGCTGGGCAACTACACGCAGGCCCTGGCCGACCCGGCGGTGCGGCACTCGTTCCTCGTCACGGTGATCTTCTCGGTGATCGTGGTGGCCGGCTCGATCGTGCTCGGGCTCGGGCTGGCGCTGGCGCTCGACCAGCCGCTCAGGGGCCGGGTGGTGTTCCGGGTGCTGCTGCTGGTGCCGTACCTGACCTCGGTGGCGATCGTCGGGCTGCTGTGGCGCAACATCCTCGACCCCGAGCTCGGGGTGCTCAACCGGGTGCTGGGCGCGGCCGGGCTGCCCGAGCAGACGTGGCTCAACACCTCACCGCTGCTCACGATCGCCGCCGTCACGCTCTGGCAGAGCGTCGGCTACACGATGGTGTTGTTCCTGGCCGGGCTGCAGGGCATTCCGGAGACCTACCACGAGGCCGCGAAGATCGACGGGGCGGACGCGTGGCGCCGCTTCTGGCGGATCACCCTGCCGCTGCTCGCGCCGACGACGTTGTTCGTCTCGGTGATGGCGGTCATCTCGGGGCTGCAGGCGTTCGGGCAGGCGTACATCATCACCAACGGAGGTCCTGGCGACGCCACCGACCTGTCCGTCTTCCACATCTTCAACGTCGCCTTCCGCGCCAGGGACTTCGGCTACTCCTCGGCGCAGTCGGTGCTGCTGCTCGTCGTCATCGTGGCGTTCACGCTGGTGCAACTGCGGGCCGGGCGGCGCGGGGAGGTCACGTACTGATGCGCAAGCCGCTGCTCTACATCCTGCTCGGGCTGGCCGCGCTCGCGACTGTGGTGCCGCTGCTCTACATGGTGTCGCTGTCGTTGCAGACCGAGGCGGAGACGCTGTCGGCGAACGCGGTCATCGTGCCGGACTCGCCCCAGTGGGGCAACTACGCGGAGCTGTTCACCCGCGCGCCGTTCGGCAACTTCATCATCAACAGCCTCGTCGTGGCGGGCGCGATCACGCTCGCGCACCTGCTGTTCGACCCGCTCGTCGGGTACGTCTTCGCCAAGTTCCGCTTCCCCCTGCGCAACACGCTGTTCGTGGCGCTGCTGGCCACGCTCATGGTGCCGTTCTTCGTGCGGATGATCCCGTTGTACGTGCTGATGGCCACCATGGGGTGGCTCGACACGTACCAGGGGTTGATCACGCCGTTCCTGATGGACGCCTTCGGGATCTTCCTCATGCGGCAGTTCATCCAGCCCATCCCCGACGACCTGATCAGCGCGGCGCGCATCGACGGCGCCTCCGAGCTGCGGATCTACCGGAGCGTCATCCTGCCGCAGACGCGGCCCGCGCTGGCCGTGCTCGGGCTGTTCACGTTCGTCTTCCAGTGGAACGAGTTCCTCTGGCCGCTGGTGGCCACGACGACGCCCGAGATGCGTACCATCCCGGTCGGGCTCACCCTGTTCAACCAGGAGTACTTCACGTTGTGGCATCTCACGGCCGCGGGCTCGGTGATCCTCTTCGTGCCCACCGCCGTCCTGTTCATCTTCACGCAGCGATACTTCGTGCGTGGCATCGCGCTGACCGGCATCAAATAGTCAGTCCGTTAGGAGAGTTCCTTTTGCGCCCGAATGTGTCCCCGAATGTGCCCCCGAATGTGATCGTCGTCTTCACCGACCAGCAGCGGTGGGACACCGTCGGACCCTTCACCCCCAACCTCGACAGAATGGCCAGGCACGGTACGCAGGCCACGGTCGCGCTCACCCCGCAGCCCGTGTGCGCGCCCGCCCGTTCGGCGTTGCAGACGGGGCGCTACCCGACCACGACGGGCGTCTACCGCAACGGCCGCGTCCTGCCGGCCGGGGAGCGCACGCTGGCGCACCACTTCGGCGAGGCCGGCTACGCCACCGGCTACATCGGCAAGTGGCACCTGTCCGGCAGCGAGCCGGTGCCGGAGGAGGAGCGCGGCGGCTACCGGTCGTGGCTGGCGGCGAACGCGCTGGAGCACACCTCCGACGCCTACCGCACGATCATGTACGACGAGGCGAACGAGCCGGTCCTGCTGCCCGGCTACCGCTCGGACGCCCTGGTGGACGCGGCCGTGCGCTTCGCCGCCGACCACCACGACAAGCCGTTCTACCTGTTCCTGTCGTTCCTGGAGCCGCACCACCAGAACGAGGTGGACAACTATCCCGCCCCCGACGGCTACGAGGAGCGCTATCAGGGCCGCTGGATGCCGCAGGACCTGGCCGCGCTCGGCGGCACGGCCCACCAGCACATGGGCGGCTATCTCGGCCAGGTCAAGCGCCTGGACGAAGGGCTCGGCCGGCTGCTCGACGCGCTGCGCAGCATGGACCTGCTGGACAACACGATCGTGGCGTACACCTCCGACCACGGCAACCACTTCAAGACCCGCAACGGCGAGTACAAACGTTCCTGCCACGACGCGTCGCTGCGGGTGCCGCTCGCGCTGCGCGGGCCGGGCTTCGACGGGGGCGGGGCGATCTCCCGTCCCGTCAGCACCGTCGACCTGCCGCCGACGCTGCTGGAGGCCGCCGGGCTGCCGGTGCCCGCGTCCATGCAGGGCCGCTCGTTCCTGCCGCTGGTGCGCGATCCGCGCACGCCGTGGCCCGAGGAGGTGTTCTTCCAGGTGAGCGAGTCGGAGGTGGGGCGCGGCATCCGTACGTCGCGCTGGAAGTACTACGCCGTCGCCGAGGACGCCGACCCCTGGGACGTCCCGGCCGCCGCCCGCTACCGCGAGCAGGCCCTGTACGACCTGGGCAACGACCCGCACGAGCTGGTCAACCTGGCGGGGCGCGCGTCGCACGCGGAGGTCGCCGCGGGGTTGCGGCAGCGGCTGGCCCGGCGGATCGTGGCGGCGGGGGAGGCGGAGCCGGTCATCGAGCCGGCCGCCGAGCTGACCGGGCCCCACCAGGGCATGACCGACCCCGCCGTCCGCCTCCACGGCCCCAAGCCTGCCCGTTTCGGCCACCAGCCCCGCCCCTGACAGTCCTTCGGGTGGCGGGACCGGCCGGGCCGGTCCCGACGGTGGTGTCAGCTGGGCGAGTCGGCGGGCCGGTGCCCGTGGCCGGTGGCGCCGCGCGCCCCGGTCCGCGGTGCCGGCGGGGCGTCGCCGATGCCGCCGGTGTCGTACGCGTACGTGCCCGCCAGGGTGGCGATCGCGTCGGAGTTCACGTCGAGCGCCCTGTCGTTGATGTTCCGGATGTCGTCGCACGCGCTGTGGTAGCACGGGTCGAGCGGAACGCCGGCCGTGCCGCCGAAGACGGCGGCCTCCTCCTCGGTCTTGAGCACCTCGGCCCCGGTGAACAGGCCGCCCGCCGGGATGCCGGCCGCGATGAACGGCCCGTAGTCGGAGCGTCCGGTGAACGCCGTGGCCGTGAACGGCAGCCCGCGCCGGGCGAAGAACTGTTCGAAGTCCTCCTCGATCTCCGCCGACCCGGGAGGACCGGCGGTGCCGAACGCGTCGCCGTCGCCGTCGTAGATGCCGTAGGTGTAGTTCGGCGAGGCGATCATGTCGAAGTTGAGGTAGAGGGCGATCCTGGCCCGCTCCTCCTCCGTCAGCGAGGCGACGTAGTGGGCCGAGCCGAGCAGCCCGAACTCCTCCGCGCCCCAGAAGGCGAAGCGCATCTGGTTCTTCGGCTTGGTCTTGGCCATCTGGAGCGCCACCTCGAGGATCCCCGCGCTGCCCGAGCCGTTGTCGTTGATGCCCGGCCCCTCCTGGACGCTGTCGAGGTGGGCGCCGAGCATGACGACGTCGCGAGGGTCGCCCTTCCTGCTCTGGGCGATCACGTTGTAGGTGGTCCTGGTCTCGACGACCGGGTTCCAGTTCATCGTGACCGTGGTGCCCGCCGTGGCGGCCAGTTCCGCGCCGACCGCGAAGCTGGTGAAGAACGACGGGATCGTGACGCCTGGCCCGCCGAGCACCGGGTTCAGGTCGATCTCCGTACGGCCCTCCTGGCCCTCGTTGAATACGACGGCTCCGGCGGCTCCCGCGGCCATGGCGTTGTCCACCTTGACGCGGAAGTTGCAGGTTCCGCGCTGCATGAGCGCGATGCGGCCGGCGACGAACCCCTCGAAGTCGCTCGCCTCGCACCCCGAGGTCGACGTGTTGGCCTCACCCGGAGGCAGCGTCAGGTCGACGGGCTGGATCGTGCCGCTGACCTCGCCCGCGGGCGAGTCGCCCATGGCCACGTAGTCCGCGAAGAACCCGTACGTGTACGTCTTCGGCTCCTGGCCGGTCCGCTGGAACAGGGGCGGCGTGACGTACCCCTCGAAGGTGAACGCGAAAGGCTGGATCGTCACCTGGTAGCCGGCGCGGCGCAGCTTGCCGGCGACGTAGTCGCGGGAGGCGTCGAAGCCGCGGGTGCCGGAGACGCGGGTGCCGTCATTGGCCCCGGCGATGGCCTGGAACGCCCGCAGGTGCTTCTTGACGTTCTTGCCGGAGACGGCCTTGACCAGCTTGCGTACGGAATCCCCGTGCCCATGCCCGTGCCCGTTGCCGGGATGGGCGGCGGCCGTGCCGGGGAGGGCGAGGGGAGACAGGGCCACGGCGGCGGCGGTGATCGCGCCGAGCACGCTCTTGCGTAAACCAGAACGCATGGTTGCTCCTCGAAGGTGAGGTGGAATGCGCGCGCGTAGCCCGAAACGTATGCATCAATCCGGGTCATAGGAAGATGGGCCTGGTATCCGTTGAATCACGGACTTGGAACGTCGCACCTAGGGGGTCCTGATGTCCTATTCGCCCGGCACGTTCACCATCGGCGGCAAGGCCGTCCGCCGGCTCGGCTTCGGCGCCATGAGCCTGACGGGTCCGGGAGTATGGGGGCCGCCGCGCGACCACGACGAGGCCGTCCGGGTGTTGCGCAGGGCCGTCGATCTGGGCGTCGAGCTCATCGACACCGCCGACTCCTACGGGCCGTACGTCAACGAGGAGCTCATCCGGGAGGCGCTGCACCCGTACCCCGAGCGGCTGCTGATCGCCACCAAGACCGGGTTCGTCCGGCCGCGGCCGGGCCAGTGGGAGGCCGTGGGGCGGCCCGCGTACCTGCGGCAGGAAGTCGAGATGAGCCTGCGCAGGCTCGGGCTGGACCGCATCGACCTGCTCCAGCTGCACCGCATCGACCCGGACGTGCCGCTGGAGGACCAGGTGGGCGAGCTCGGGGCGCTGCGGGACGAAGGCAAGATCGGCAGCATCGGCCTGTCCGAGGTGAGCGTCGAGGAGCTGGAGCGGGCGCGGCGCGTCGTCGAGATCGCCACCGTGCAGAACCGCTACAACCTCACCCTCAGGGTCTCCGAGGGGGTGCTGGAGCACTGCGAGAAGGAGGGCATCGGGTTCATCCCCTACAGCCCCATCGCCAAGGGCCGGCTGGCGGAGCCCGGCGGCCCGGTGGACCACGTCGCCCAGGCCGTCGGCGCCACGCCCGCGCAGGTCAGCCTGGCCTGGCTGCTGGCCCGCTCCCCGGTGACGATGCCGATCCCCGGCACGTCGACGGTCGCCCACCTGGAGGAGAACCTCGCCGCCTCGGCCGTCTCGCTGACGGCCGAGCAGGTGCGCGGGCTGGGCTGAACCCGGGAGGGCCGGCCCATGGCGGGGCCGGCCCTCGACGGTCAGGTCAGCCCAGGCCGTTCCGCATGGCCGTGAGCAGCTCGGCGTTGGAGGTGTCGCCGCTGAGCTCCCAGAAGAACGCGCCGCCGAGGCCCTGGTTCTTCGAGTAGCTCATCTTGCCGCCGATCGTGGCCGGCGTGTCGTAGCTCCACCACTGGTTGCCGCAGTGGGCGTACGCGGTGCCCGCGACGGTCCCCGTGGCCGGGCAGCGGGTCTTGAGCACCTTGTAGTCCTCGATGCCCGCCTCGTACGTGCCGGGTGCCGCTCCGCTCGCGGTGCCGCCCGGCGCGGCCTGCGTGACGCCGGTCCAGCCGCGGCCGTAGAAGCCGATGCCGAGCAGCAGCTTGCTCGCCGGGATGCCCTTGGACTTGAGCTTCTGGATCGCGGCGTCGGAGTGGAACCCGGGCGTCGGGATGCCGTTGTAGGAGGTGAGCGGAGAATGCGGGGCGGTCGGGCCCTGCGGGGCGAAGGCGCCGAAATAGTCGTAGGTCATGACGTTGTACCAGTCGACGTACTGCGCGGCGCCGGCGTAGTCGGCCGCGTCGATCTTGCCGCCGTTGGTGCCGTCGGCCGTGATGGCGGAGGTCACCAGGTTGCCGGAGCCGAACCGGGCGCGCAGCGCCTGCATGAGGTTCCTGTACGCGGCCGGGCCGCTGCTGTCGCAGGACAGGCCGCAGGCGTTCGGATACTCCCAGTCGATGTCGATGCCGTCGAACACGTCCGCCCAGCGCGGGTCCTCGACCAGGCGGTAGCAGGACTCGGCGAACGCGGCCGGGTTCCGAGCGGCCTGGGTGAAGCCGCCGGACCAGGTCCAGCCGCCGAACGAGAACAGCACCTTCAGGTGCGGGTGCTTCTGCTTGAGCTTGCGCAGCTGGTTGAAGCTGCCGCGCAGCGCGCCGGCGTCCCAGGTGTCGGCGACGCCGTCCACGCTCTCGTTCGCCTGGTAGAAGCGGTCGTAGTCGGCGTAGCTGTCGCCGATCGTGCACTGGCCGTTCTGCACGTTGCCGAAGGCGTAGTTGATGTGCGTCAGCTTGGCCGCCGAGCCGCTGGTGTCGATGTTCTTGACGTGGTATCCGCGCTGGTAGACGCCCCACTGCACGAAGTAGCCGAGCACCTTGTTCCCGCCGTCGCCCGGGCCGCCGGGGTCGCCGCCGTCGTCACCCTTGGCGGTGGTGGCGTTGACGGCGCCGCTGGCGGCCGAGCGGTTGCCCGCGGCGTCGCGGGCCCTGACGGTGTAGGCGTAGCGGGTCTCGGGGCTGAGACCGGTGTCGGTGTGGGTGGTGCCGGTGACCGTGGCGACCAGGGTGCCGCCCCGGTAGACCTCGTAGCCGGTGACGCCGACGTTGTCGGTGGAGGAGTTCCAGGCGAGGGAGACGCTGCGGTCGGTGACGCCGGTCGAGCGGAGGTTGCCCGGGACGCTCGGGGCGCTGGTGTCGCCCCCGCCGCCGCTGACGGGCTTCCACAGTGCGGGGACGTTCGGTGGCTCCCAGCCGGGCTGGGAGGTGTGGCTCTGGACGCATTCGTACGTGACGCCGTTGTAGGTGACGCGCGTGCCCGCCGTGTAGGCCGTCCACGCGGACCAGTCGGCCATGGCGGCGGCGCCGGCGGAGGAGGAGGCGGCCCAGGAGGGGGCGGCGACGAGGACGGTGAGCGGCAGCAGTAACGCCGCCAGCCCGGCGAGGGCCTTGCGCAGGATGGTGTGTCTCATGATGCTCCGACATCCGGTTGGGGGGTGTACGGGATGGGATGCCACAGGAAACTATTAGTAAAGTTTCCTTATAAAATGGACGGTAACCGCAGGCTGGGAGGGCGTCAATACGCGCCGCACAGATGGTGAAATCTCATCAGAATGCGGAGCGCATTCCGCGCGGCTCACCGGGCCGGTCGTGCGCGCCGTGCGATCTCACCCGGAGGGTAGATAACGGTTGCGGAACGGTCGCTGACGTGGAGGTGTACCGTGCCTCAGCATTGAGGCGTGGCAGGGATCACCGCCTGGCGGCGGACCGCTCAACGCCACGGACCCTACGTGGTCCGTGCGGTGGCCGAATTCCGATCGTGGCCGGCGCTGGCGGTGAGCGACACCCGGCGCGGCCCCAGGTTCACCGTACACGGGGTCGAGATCCTGCGACTGGCCGGCGCGGACGAGGTCCAGGTGCGCCTGACGGCGCCGGCGATCGACCGGCTGGCCCCCTACCTGCGCGAGTGCGGCCAGGTGCAGGCGTGCCCCGATCGGGACTGGGTGGCCGTGCAGGTCGACGCGGAGCCCGACCTCGACCTGCTGTTCGCCCTGACCAGCGTGGCGATCAAGGAGCACGTGGCGTAGCCGGCCGGCCGATTGTCGACACTTTCATCGCCAATCACCGTGTGGCGTGCGATGACGATCGCCTCGGTGGTGCCGTCACGGTCAGGCGTCGGAGGCCTCCAGGGCCTTGGCGACGCTGCGCAGGTGTTGCTGCATCGCCGTCTGGGCGGCCTCGGGGTCGCCGGCGACGATGGCCGCCACGATCAGCTCGTGCTGCGGCAGCGACACCGAGGCCCGCCCCGGCTGCCGGGCGAGACGGAACTTGTGCCGCACCACCTGCGCGCCCAGCCGTTCGATGATCATCGCCGAGGTGCGGTGGCCGGCGATCTCGCGGATCTCGGCGTGCAGGGCCGCGTTCAGCTCGGAATAGCGGTCGAGGTCGTGGGACTCCACGGCCGCGCGCATCGCGGCGACGATCTCCCGCAGCCGCGCACCCTGCTCGGGGGTGACCCGTTCCGCGGCCTTGGCGGCCGACAGGCCCTCGAGCACCATCCGCACCTCGGTGATCTCGACGGCCTCCGCCTTGGAGACCGCCCGCACGCGGGCGCCCTTGTTCTTGAGGATCTCGACCAGGCCCTCGGCGGCCAGCTCTTTGAAGGTCTCGCGCACCGCGGCCCGGGTGGCGCCGAACTGGTCGCACACGTCGGCCTCGATGAGCCGCTGGTTGGGCACGAAGTCCCCGTTGAGCACGGCCGCCCTGACCCGGCCGGTCAGCGTCTCCTCCTGCGGGGACCCTGGGGCCATGCGATCCTCCTGATGCCGTACGAACCCATCCTGGTCAGCAATATTATCGACAACCCGCCCCGCGCGTGGGTGTGCCGCGGGATCGAAGCCTGTGATCGTTCGGCCCCGTTCTGTCGGTCGTGTGGGGTAAGTTCCCGGACCATGATCAGCCGTTCGCGGCGGCGTGGGCACTCCCGCCCGCGCCCGCGCACCGGCTGGGGCGGGAGGTTCTGAGGTCGTGGACCCGGACGACGTGAACGCGGACGAAACCGCGTGGGAGCGGCGCAGCGTGGTGCGTGTGGTGCCGCCTGTCGCGCCGCGCAAACTGGCGAAGGTGCCCTTCGTCGAGCTGGCCGACGGGCGGCTGCAGGGGGTCGTGTCGAGCGGATCCGACATCGAGCGGGTCTACGTCTCCTCGATCACCGCCGGCACCCACGCGCTGAGCTGCAGCACCAACAACAACCGGCCGTGCGGCGCGCTGCACGGCCACGCCTGCAAGCACATCCGCATGCTGGCCGACGAGGCGGTCGTGCAGTACGGCATCGACCGGGTGGCCCGCTACCTGCGGGTCGAGGTGCCGGAGGGTGATGCGCTGATGAGCTGCCTCCACGGGCAGCCCGAGCGCACCCCGGCGGCCGTGGTGTTCAGCAGGTTCCTGCGCCATCTGGCCTACCTCGAGGTGCCCGACAGCACCGACCCGCTGGTCGAGCTGCACTGGTTCCCCTCGACGGCGGCGGAGACGGGAGCGGCGCGCTGATGCTGGACGTACAGCTGGAAGAGGTGCTCGCCGGCGCTCCCGAGGGGGCGGGCGAGGCGCTCGGCCTGGTGGCGGGGTTCGACGACGCGCTCGCACTCGGGTTCGCCAGGGTCGGGGAGGAGGCGGCCGGTGCGCTGGCCGCCCTGGCGGGCGCGCTGGCGGCCAGCCCGATCGGCGAGCGGGTGCGCGAGGCGGCGGGCAAGGTGGCTGCGGGATCGGTCGGCGACGAGCACCTGGCGGCGCTGGCCGGCGGGCGCGCCGCACTGTCCGGCGCGGTCCACGACGCCCTGCTAGGCCGTCTCGACACGGCTTCGGGCAGATCCCGCACCCCCTGGAAGCCGGCCCGGGACGGCCAGGGCGCCCCGGGCGATCTGCCTGGTGGTCAGGCGGCGCCGGGCGGTCTGCCCGATGGTGAAGGCGCGTCGGGCGATCCGTCCGACCGTCAGGCGGCGTCGGGCGGTTCGGCCGGTGGGGGGCCGGCAGCCGGCAATCTGCTCGACGGTTGCCGCGTCTGGTTGCGCGAGCTGGCCATCGTCGGGTGGCGTGGCGTCGACCACGACCTCGCCGGCTCGGCCGACCAGACGATCGAGGCGCTGCTCGCCGTGCCGGAGCTGCGCGGGCTCGCGGTGCTGCTCGACGGCCTGGCGGCGGAGCTGCGGGCGTCGAGCCCGGTCGCGACGATGGACCGCCTGCCCGCGCGCAGGTGGGCCGACCTGTGGGCACGCGGCCTGCTGCTGGCGCAGCGGGGTCCGTGGCAGGGCGGCGCCGAGCGGGTGTCGGGGCGGCTGCTGATCCTCGGCGCCGACGTGCACGAGCACGCGACCGTGGTGCGGGCGCAGGTGCACGGCGTCCTGGAGCCCGCGGGAGGCGGCCCTTCCACGCTGGTGCGCACCAGCGTGGCGGCCGCCAAGGTCGACACGATCGTCGGCCCGGCCGTGTGGCGGCTGATGGGCGGCCATCCGGTGCTGCTGGGCGCGCTGGCCGGTCACCACAGCCTGGAGATCACGGACATGCCGCTGTCGCCGGGCGGCGATCTCGTGTGGCACGACGACCGGGCCGCCGCGGGCGAGCCCGCCGACCCGTTCACGACGGCGCGGGTGGCGCTGTCCGGGGCGAGCGCTCCGGCGGTCCCGCCGCTCGACCGCCACCCCGTGCGCATCGCCGAGCCCGTCTTCCTGGAGGGCTACTCCGTCGACAGCGGTTCCTTCGGCCTGATGCCGGCGGGGGGAGGCCGCGCGCTGCCGCTCGACCTCGACCGCCTGCCGCGCGGTGGCCCGCTCACCCCCGAGCTGGTGGCCGCCTCCTCGGCGTGCATCGGGCTGATGCGCTGGGACGGCCGCTGGCTGCTGCAACCGCTGGCCGTCCAGGCCACGGTGAAGAAGAAGCCGGTCGCCGCGCACAACGGCGACTGGGCCATGGGCCCCACCGACCCCAAGGTGGTCAAGGCCGAGGCCAGGGCCGGCGACGTGGTCGCCGTGCTGCGCGAACGAGCGGGACGGCTGTTGCGGAAATGACCGACATCCTGGACGACGCCGACATGACCCGGCGCCAGGTGCTCTACTGGCGCCTGCTGTCCCGGCTGTTCGGCCCCGACGAGCAGCCGGCGCTCGAGACGGCCAGCATGGCCATCGTCGAGGACCTCGGCCTGCCGCCCGCGCTGCTCGACCCCGGGGTGTCGGTCGACACCCTGGTGCAGCGCTTCCCCAGCCTGGGCGACGAGCTGCAGGACCTGATGGCGGAGCAGGAGCACGAGCAGGGCGCCGAGGTCCGCCGCGCGGCCCTGGTCTCCAAGCTGCTGCTCAACGTCTTCGCCACCGGCACGGGCAACGTCACCGCGAGCCGGCTGGAGAGCTGGAAGAGCGACGCGGGCTGGTTCGAGAAGGGCATCGGCTGCGAGCCCGGCGGGCTGCGCCACCGCGTGGGCGACGAAGAGCTGGCCGCGGTGCTCGCCGGCATCGAGGGCGACCTGGTCAAGCGCATGCACCTGCGCGAGGTCCTGGCCGACCCGGTCCTGTCCAAGCAGCTGACGCCCAGCATGTCGCTCATCGAGCAGTTGCTGCACGACAAGCACAACCTGTCAGGGGTGGCGCTGGCCAACGCCAAGGCGCTGATCCGCAGGTTCGTCGACGAGGTCGCCGAGGTGCTGCGCACCCAGGTCGAGAAGGCCAGCGTCGGCGAGATCGACCGGTCGGTGCCGCCGAAGCGGGTCTTCCGCAACCTCGACGTCGAGCGCACCATCTGGAAAAACCTCACCAACTGGAGCCCGGAGGACGAACGCCTCTACGTCGACCGGCTCTACTACAAGCAGACCGCGCGCCGCACCACCCCCGCCCGCATGATCGTGGTCGTCGACCAGTCGGGGTCGATGGTGGACGCGATGGTCAACTGCACCATCCTGGCGTCGATCTTCGCCGGCCTGCCCAAGGTCGACGTGCACCTCGTGGCCTACGACACCCGGGCGCTCGACCTGACCCCGTGGGTGCACGACCCGTTCGAGGTGTTGCTGCGCACCACGCTCGGCGGCGGCACCGACGGCACGGCCGCGATGGCCGTCGCCAGGCCGAAGATCTCCGATCCGCGCAACACCGTGATGGTGTGGATCTCCGACTTCTACGACAACCGTTCGCTGATCACCGACTTCGAGGCGGTGCACCGCTCGGGGGTGAAGTTCATCCCCGTCGGCTCGGTCAACAGCTCCGGCTCCCAGAGCGTCGACCCGTGGTACCGCCAGAAACTCAAGGACCTGGGCACCCCGGTGCTCTCGGGCCATATCCGCAAGCTCGTGTCCGAGCTCAAGAACTTCCTCACCTAGGAGACCCCCGCATGAGTGACGATATGCTGCGCGCCCCCGCAGAGGTGAAATACGCCGAGGAGCTCGACTGGCTGGAGTCGGTCGACGACGGCCCCAAGCCGTTCTCGTGGCGGCTCAGCCCGCGCATGATCCGGCTGTTCATCCTCGGCTCCGAGCGCTCCGACGGGCTCGACCGGGAGATCGCGCAGAAGTGGTTCGGCGACCGCAGCTTCGTCGAGCGCAGCATCGTGACCCTGGCCTCCGACCGGGGCCTGCTGCTGATCGGCGATCCGGGCACGGGCAAGAGCTGGCTGGCCGAGCTGCTGTCGGCGGCCATCTGCCGCAACTCCACGCTCGTGGTCCAGGGCACCGCCGGCACCACGGAAGACCACATCAAATACTCGTGGAACGTGTCCATGGTCATCGCCAAGGGCCAGTCCCGCGACTCGATGATCCCTTCGCCGATCATGACGGCGATGGAGCAGGGCGTGATCGGCCGCTTCGAGGAGCTGACCCGCTCCACCAGCGACGTGCAGGACGCGCTCATCTCGATCCTGTCGGAGAAATACGTCTCCATCCCCGAGCTCGACGACGACAACATCGTCTTCGCCCAGCCAGGGTTCTCCATCATCGCCACCGCCAACAGCCGCGACCGGGGCGTCAACGACCTGTCGTCCGCGCTCAAGCGCCGCTTCAACTTCGTGCGCATCCCCGTCGTGACCAACAAGAAGAGCGAGGCGGAGATCGTCCGCTTCCGTACGGAAGAGCTGCTGCGCCGCCACCGGATCGAGCTGGACCTGCCGCCCACGCTGCTCGACATCCTGCTGCAGAGCTTCGCCGACCTGCGCTCCGCCGCGGCCTCGGCCACCAGCGACGACGAGAAGCTGGAGTCGGCGCTGTCGACGGCCGAGCAGATCGGCGTGCTGGAGGACGCCATCCTGCACAGCCACTTCTTCGGCGACCGCACGCTGCGCGCGCAGACGCTCGCCGGCTCGCTCGTCGGTTCGCTGGCCCGGCGCAGCCCCGAAGACCTGGCGATCCTGAACAAATACTGGCACGGCGTCGTCGAGCCCCGCAGCAAGAAGGACGGCGGGCAGTGGCCGGAGTTCCTCGAGGGCGGCCGCGAGGCCATCGCCACGCTCTCATGATCGACCAGACGAGCACGTTCGGCTCGCTCCGCGAGCAGCTGCTCGACGCCGCCGCGGCGTTCGCCGACAGCCCCGTGGCCGTGTCCGGCATCCTGGCGGGGCTGGTCGACGACGTGGACAGGGCGCTGCACGAGAAGCTGGAGATCTTCCCGGTCTGCCACCACTCGCCGGCGTCCGCGCTGGCGATGGTGCGGCGGCTGCGCGAGAAGCAGCCGAAGGTCATCTACCTGGAGCTGTGCGAAGACCTGCAGCCGCTGCTGACCGAGCTGCGCAACTGCCGGCTGCCGGTGGCGGTGCAGGCGTTCGCGACCGACCTCGACGGCTTCCCGAAGTCGTGGGCGCCGCTCAGCGTGGTGGCGCCGATCACCGAGGCGTCGGCCGAATACCAGGCCATCGCCTACGCCCTCGAAACGCCCGGCGTCGAGCTGGTGCTGGTCGACCGCTCGACCGACCACGTCTTCCAGTGGGCCCCGAAGGAGGAGGCCAAGGAGCGCAAGGAGGAGGCCGGCCTGCACGGCGACGCGGTGGGCGTCGAGATCGGCGACCTGCGCCCGCGCTTCGCCGAGCTGGAGGAGCACCTGCTGCACCACGGCAAGGTGCGCCACTGGTCGGAGTGGTGGGATCAGTATGTCGAGCAGCCGCTCTCGGAGGCCGACTACGACACCTACCGCCAGGTCATGGTGCTGATCGGCAGCCTGTTCCGCCGGCTCACCCCCGACGGCGACCGGCTGGCCGTCGACGAGGACCGCGAGCGCTACATGTGGACCCGCATGCGCGAGCACCTGGCCGCCAGCGGCGCCGACCCCGGCGACTGCCTCTACGTCTGCGGCGCCTTCCACGCCGCCAGCCGCGTCGAGGAGTTCGGCCTCGACTCCACGGCCACGTTCGAGATCAGCCCCCGCACCGGCACGACATGGTTGTACGGGCTCATCCCCTCCAGCCACTCCGCCATCGAGGCGCAGTTCGGGCTGGCGCCGGGGTCGGTGTCGATCGCGGCGGCGACCTGGGCGAAGGCGGTCACCCGCACCAAGCTGACCCCGTTCCAGCTGGCGGGCCAGAAGGGCACGCGCAAACGCGCCGGAGCCCGCGGAGCTCGCGGAGCTCGGGTCACGCTGCCGCCGCCGAAGGCCGGCGTCGCGCCCGCCGACCGGCTGACGGGGTTCCTGTCCCGGCCGCCCGCCCTCGACGCGCTCGACGAGGCCGAGCTGCTCGGCTGGTGCGTCGACATCGTCCGGCTGGCCCGGCGCAACGGCTACCTGGCCAGCACGGCCGACGCCATCGCCGTGTTCGAGACGTCGATCCTGCTGGCCGGGCTGCGCAACAGGGCCAGGCCCACCCCCTACGACTTCCAGGACGCGGCCGTCACCTGCATCGAGAAGGACGTCGTGCCGGGCCGCCGCGACGTGCGCCGCCTGTGCGAGATCCTGCTCGGCGGCGACCGCGTCGGGGAGGTGGGCTACGACGCCCTGCCGCCGCTGGCCAGGAACGTCTATGACCGGCTCGCGCCGCTCGGCCTCGACCTGGACAAGCGCACGATCCAGCGCGCGCTGATCGACCTCAACGCCCACCCCGAGCTGGTGCCCTGCTCCGACCTGCTCTGGATGTTGCGCTACCTCCTCCCTGACGACGCCGTACGTCCCATCATGGGCGAGCGCGGGTTGGGGGAGCGGTCGATCCAGGAGAGCTGGGACCTCGCGTTCGGCAGGCACCAGCGCTCCATCATCGAGTTCGGCTACGAGGGCGTCACCATCGAGCAGGTGCTGGAGCAGCGGCTGCGGCGCTCCGTGTGGGACCCCAAGGCCACCGCGGCCGTCGCGCTGGCGGCGGTCGAGGACGCGGTGCTCTTCCTCGGCAGCCGGCGCTTCGCCGACGAGCTGGGGGCGCGCGCCGTCGAGCTGCTCGCGGCCGAGCGCGGCGTCGACGACGCGCCGGAGGTGCTGCGCAGGATCCGGCGGTTGCTCGCGTACTACCGCGCCAACGAGCCCGAGCTGCCGGCCTGGTGCGGGGCGTTCGTGACCGCCGGCTACGCCCACTACTGCACGCTGCTGCCGACGGCCTTCGTGGACGACGACACCGGCGTGCGGCAGGTGGGCGCCATGCTGGGTTTCCTGTTCACGATGGAGAGCCTCGCGCTGGCGCTCGGCTGCGACCGGGCGCAGCTGGAGCTGGCCGTGCAGCAGTCGCATCCGGAGGCTCCGGCCAAGGTGGCGCTGTTGTGGGCGGCGCACACGCAGCTCGGGCTGCTCACGATGGCCGACCTGCGGGCTCGTTGCGACGAGCTGCTCGCCAACCCGCTGGTCATCCCGTCGGTCCCGCAGTACATCATGGGGTTCGTGCAGGCGATGGAGCCCGCTCCCGCGCTGTCCGGGTTCGTGGTCGAGGTGATCTCCAAGGCGTTCGGGCGGCTTCCCGACAGCGTGCTGCTGCCGTGGCTGCCCAAGCTGATCACCACGCTGCGCGCCGGGGCGGCCGAGCTGGTGCCGGTGCTCGTCCGGGAGGCCGGCCGTACGTTCCCCGCCTCGTTGCCTGCGGTGGACTCCTGGGTGCCGCCGTGGTCGGCCCGTCCCCAGCCCGCCGACGCCGGCGCGCCCGTGGCGTCCGGGCCGGTGGCGGAGCTGCTCATGGGGCATCCGGCGGCCTGCGACGGGGTGGCGGCGCTGCTCGGGTGCGAGGGTGAGTGGCGCGACCCCGGCTCGGGTGGCGGGCGCGCGGCACCCGAGGTGACCGCCCTCCTGGCGGCTCATCCCGAACCCGCCCTGGCCGTCGCGGGGCTGCTCGCCTGACGCCTCGCTTCTCCCGTGCGGGAACGCGAGCACCGTCCGTGGGCGGCTGCGGCGCAGGTCGTGGCGCGGGGTCGCGGTGCCTCCGCCGAGACCAGGGCCCGGCCGCCTCGCAGGAGGTGGCCGGGCCCTGGCGCGGGGTGTCGTGTCCGCCGTCTGAGGGGTGGTTCGCCGTCGCGGGCTCGCTTCGTTGCCTGGCCCAGGAGCCCGGCCGGGGTCATGACGCAGGTGGGTGGCAGGTTGTGCCGGGCGCGGGAAGGCGCAGGTCGGTGAGGTAGGCGTCGGCGTGGGCGATGACGCAGGCGTTGCCCGTGAGATAGAGCCCGTGGCCGTGCCCGTCGAAGCGGACCGTCGCCGACCCCGGCACCCTGCGGACGATGTCGGCCGTGTCGTCGTGGTCGGTCCACGTGCCCGCGCCGAGGAACGGCGGCAGCCCGGACGGCAGCGGCTTGGCGGGGTTGGTCACCGGCACGGGCCAGCCCGTGCACCCGAGGCGGTGCCACAGCCCCATGCCGGCGAGGTTGGGGGAGACCCGCTCGCCCATCGCCCGCACGGCCCGGTATTCGCGATAGCCGCTGAAGCGCAGCCCGTCGGCGCACTGGGTGGCGTTCATGCCAACGAACGACGGCGGCTTCAGGCTTCCGACGCCGGCGTCGACATAGCTCGCGAACCCGGCGGCGTCCCCGCGCTCGGCCTGTCGCATGGCCGCGGCGAGCTGCCGCCAGCGCGGATAGCCGGGCGCGGGGCCCGGCCCGACCAGGTTCGGCATCGCGGCGACCTGCAGGTCGAACCCGCTGTACGCGACCGCCTCGCCGTCCGGCCGGCCCTTGACGGGGATCGGCGCGCGGTCCGCGCTCGCGACCAGCTTCCGCCAGCGCTCGCCCATGTTCTCGCCGCACACGTCCACCGTCCGGCACCAGGTCAGGAAGCGTTCGAACTGCGCCTCGTACGTGCGGTACCGCACGCGGGCGTCCGTCGCCGCGTCCCGCAGCTGGTTGACGGCCCCGTCCAGGTACATGGCCCGGACCCGTTGCGGGAACAACCGGGCGTAGGCGACGGCGGGCACCCCTCCGTACGACGTGGCGACGAAGCTCAGCTGCTCGTCCCCGAGCGCGGAGCGGACGGCGTCGATGTCCCGCGCCACGGAAGCCGAGTCGAGATGGTCGAAGAAGGCGGGGTCGAGCTTCCTGCACTCCTGCGCGCCGCGCCGCACTTTCGCTCCGAGCTTCGCGTACGCGCTGGGCGTGTCCGGCCGGGTGAGCCACGGCCCGGTGCCGAAGCACCTGACCGGCAGCCTGCCGTACGTGGTGGCGTTGCGCGGCTCGAAGCTGACCACGTCGAACCGCTTGCGCAGGCCGGAGAAGTTCCCGCCCCGGTAGGAGAGGTCGTCGATGCCCGACCCGCCCGGCCCGCCGGGGATGCTGAACACCGTCCCCTTGCTGGTCCCGGTCGCGGGCAGGCGGGCGATCCGCAGGGTCAGCGCGCGGCCCTCCGGTTTGCGCCAGTCGAGCGGCACCTGGATGGAGGCGCACTCCAGTTCCTTGGGGCGGTCGTCGCCCTGGCACGTCCCCCAGCCGAGAGCCTGGGAGGAGGGAACGACGGCGAGCGAGCCGAGCAGGAGGAGGCTGGTCGTTGTCAGATGCATGCCTCCCAGGCTGGCCGCCGCGCCGCCGGATCTCGATCGTGCGGCGGCCCGTCCTGGAGGTAGTGCCAGGACTACCGTCCCACGGGCCGATCTGCCCGGGGCGGGGCGTGCGGGGCGGTACGGGACGGGTCGCCGGCCGGCGCCACAGCCCGCGCAGCGAACAGGCCAGCAGGGACACCGACGTGAACAGCGCCTTCTCGCCGCGCAGCAGCCACCACGCCGACACGCTCGCGACCAGCACGTGGGCCAGCACCATCCCGGCGCCGGCGAGATGCCCGCTCCCATGATGGCTGGAGAAGGCGGCGTCGCCGGAGCTGAAGAGCCGGTGCATTCCGTACTGTGCGGCGAAGGAGGCGGCGAGCAGCGTGCCCAGGGACCGCTGCCGCCGGGCGAGGACGAACGCGCCCGCACCCGTCACCAGGGTCGCGGCGGCGACGGTTCCCAGGCGGGCGCCCGGGCCTCCGGCCAGCACGTGCAGGCCCAGTGCGGCGAACACGCAGAAGACCGCGAACACCCCCGCCCGCAGCCCGCGCAGGCCGGCCCGCCCGGCCCGCGCGGTGTCCCCGCTGCCGGTGCCGCTTCCTCTCCGCTCGGCGTTCAAGCGCGATCACCGCTCACACGAGGAGATACGGCGGCCGCCCGGCAGCGGTTCGACGAACACCACAGCACCGGAAGAACGCGGCTGGATCAGGCGCCCATGCCGAGGGCGCAGGTGAGGGGCCGCTCAGCGGTTCCAGGAGCGCTGGAGGGCGTCGCGGACCCTGCGGCCGGCGGGTGGCGGCACCTCGCCGTGGTCCCGGCTCTTACCGGAGCCGTTGCCCGAGCCGTTTCCACCGGGCAGGGCGGGCCGCGCGGCGGGTACGAGCACCGCGGTCTCCTCCTCGGTGACCGGCCGCTCGATCTCGCTGTACGCGCCGTCGTGGCCGCGGACGATGACCCCGGTCTCCACGCCGTGGGCGACGGTGTGCCGGTCGCGCGCCAGCAGCCCCAGGGCGATCCGCCGGGTGATCACGTAGCCCAGCACAGGCGCGGCGAAGATGGCGACGCGGAAGATCCACGTGGTGGCGTACAGCGAGATGTGGAACGTCGAGGCGATCACGTCGTTGCCGCCGGCCAGCCAGAGCACGCCGTAGTAGGCGATCCCGGCGACGCCGAGGCCGGCGCGTACGGGCACGTCCCTCGGCCGGTCGAGAAGGTGGTGCACGGTGTGGTCACGGGTGATCCAGCGTTCCAGGAACGGGTAGAGCGCCAGCGCCGTGAACAGCAGTCCCGGTGCCACCAGGGCCGGGATGATCACGCTCATGGTCACCGTGGACCCGAAGACGGTGAACTCCCACGGCGGCATGATGCGCAGCGCGCCCTCCAGGAAGCCCATGTACCAGTCGGGCTGCGAGCCCGCGCTGATCGTGCTCGGCAGGTACGGCCCGTACAGCCAGATGGGGTTGATCTGGAACAGCGTCGCCAGCAGCGTGATGACCGCCAGCACCCACAGGAAGAACACCGTCGTCTTGGCCAGGAACGTGGGGAAGAAGGGGGCGCCGCGCACCACCCGGTTGTTCAGCCCTTTCGCCCTGAACTGCGTGTGCGTCTGCCGCCAGGTCAGCACGATCGCGTGCAGCGGGATGAGCAGGAGCAGCAGCGCGGGGAACAGCAGCACGTGGAGGCTGTACAGCCGGGAGATGATGTCTCCGCCGGGGAACTCCCCGCCGAACAGGAACATGGCGAGATACGTGCCCACCAGCGGCACGGAGATCGTGACCCCGTGCAGGATGCGCAGACCGGCGCCCGACAGCAGGTCGTCGGGCAGCGAGTAGCCGAACAGCCCGTTCAGCATCACCAGGCCGAACAGGGCCACGCCGATCAGCCAGTTCAGGTCGCGGGGCTTGCGGAAGGCGCCGGTGAAGAAGTTGCGCAGCATGTGGGCGACGATGGCGGCCAGAAAGACGAGCGTGCCCCAGTGGTGCATCTGCCGCATCAGCAGCCCGCCGCGCACGTCGAAGCTGATCTCCAGGGTGGAGGCGTACGCCTCGCTCATCGCGACGCCCTGCAGCGGCACGTACGAACCGTCGTAGACCACCTCCTGCATGCTCGGCTTGTAGAAGAACGTGAGGAAGACGCCTGTGAGCAGCACGACCACGAACGCGTAGAGGGCGATCTCCCCGAGCAGGAACGTCCAGTGGTCGGGGAAGACCTTGCGCATCGCCTTCTTCAGCCAGCCGGCCCCGCCGATCCGGTCGTCGAGTGCTCCGGCCAGTGAGCTGCCCTTCATCGTCAATCCGCCTATGTCTCGATGGGCTCGTCACCCATCTAGACGAAGAAGACGCGGAGAATGTGACACCCGGCGGGTGATCGGTCTCAGGCGAAGCGTTCGATCGTGACGGGGATCAGCCCCAGCGCGCGGATCGCCTGCCGGTGGTGGTGCAGCAGCGCGCCGAGCGCCGTGGCGGGGGCCGCGCCCAGCCGCGCGGTCACGTCCACGCACCAGGCGATGCCCGACCCGATCCGGCGCAGCTCCCAGGAGAAGCCGTGGCCGTCGGCGTCGGCCGCGGCGGCGCCGGCCACGCGCGGGTCGCCGGTCGGCTCCAGCCGCAGCGCCGTGCGCGCGCTCGCCAGCGCGCCGGTGCCCAACTCCCCGGCGAACAGGATGCGGTAGCGGCGCGCGCCGGGCGAGGTGCCCAGGTCGAGCGGCCTGTCCCCGGGAAGGGGCTGGCGCTCGGACCGTGCCCGCAGTTGCGGCTCGGCAGGCAGCTCACCGCCGCCGAGCCGCGCGTACGCCTGCGCCGCCGGCCGCCACGCGGCGGTGTCGATGCCGGCGGCGGTGTAGTCGTCGCAGAGGACGAACTCCTCGACGAGGATCGCCGCCGGTGACGGGCCGCCCGCCGTGGCGGCGATCAGGTAGTAGTCCACCCGATGAATGATCCTCGGCGGCCGGACGCGGTGGCAAGCTCATCACCCGGCCGGAGCGCCACGACGGCTCCGGGCCGCATGGGTCCCGCCCGTTCCGGGCAGGTAGGCCATCTGGCACCACGACCCCTATCTGCCAGGCACGGGAGGCATGAGCGATGCGGAACGGCCGGACCGGCGGGGCGCTCGCCGGCACCCTCACGGCGGCGGTGCTCCTGAGCGCCGGATGCACGGCAGGCGGCGATCAGGCACCGGACGGGGAGCGGGAACCGGCGGCCAAGCTGTCGATCACGCCCGCGGACGGCGCCGGGAAGGTCCCCCCGGACACCGGCGTCAGCGTCAAGGCCACCGGAGGCAAGGTCGGCGCGGTGAGCGTCGCCGACGCCAGGGGACGCGAGGTGCGGGGCTCCGTGGGCGCCGACGGCACGTGGCGGCCCCGGTGGTCGTTGCGGCCCTCGACCACGTACACGGTCAGCGCCCGGGCGACGGGCACCGACGGCAGGCCGGTCACCGGCCGGGCGACGTTCACCACGCTCGAACCGGAGCGCGTGCTGAAGAGCGGCATCTCGCCTTTGGACGGCGAGACGGTCGGGGTCGGGATGCCCGTGCAGCTGCTGCTGTCCCGGCCGGTGACGGGCAAGGAGCACCGGGCCGCGGTCGAGCGGTCGCTGGAGGTGCGGATGTCCCAGCCGGTCGAGGGGGCGTGGAGCTGGGTGAGCGACCGCGAGGTGCAGTTCAGGCCGCGCGCGTACTGGCCGGTGGGGGAGCAGGTGACGGTCGTGGCGCATCTGGCGGGCGTACGGGCCGGTGACGGCCTGTGGGGCGCCAAGGACCGCAGGCTGACCTTCACCGTCGGGCCCGAGCACATCACCAAGGTCAGCGCCGGAGCTCACAAGGCGGTGGTGCGGAAGAACGGCGACGTCGTCAGGACCATGCCGGTCAGCCTGGGCAAGCCGGGCGACGACAGCTACTCGGGCGTCATGATCGCCCAGGAGAAGGCGCCGGAGATCGTCATGGACTCGGCGACCGTCGGCAAGCCGGGGGAGTACCGGATCCGTACGAAGTGGAACGTCCGGATGACCTACAGCGGCACGTTCTTCCACGCCGCTCCCTGGTCGACCGGCGCGCAGGGCAGCCGCAACGTCAGCCACGGCTGCGTGAACGCCAGCCCGGAGAACGCCCGCTGGTTCTACGAGTTCACCCAGCGGGGCGACATCATCGAGGTCACCGGCACGTCGAGGAAACTGCGGTTCGGCAACGGGCCGACGCCGTGGGCGAAGTCGTGGGAGGACTGGCTGGCCGGCAGCGCGCTCGGCACCCCGGTCAACGGCTGACGCCCGCCTCCGGGCAGGGCACCATGCCGGGGACGGGGTGTTCGGCCCTGACGTGGGCCTCGGAGATGTATCCCCACCCGCCGTGCGCCCACGGCTCGTCGGCCACGGTGCGGTACCAATGTCCGTCGCCCGTCTCGACCACGCACAGGAAGACGCCGGGGCCCTCCCGGTCGAGCCGCCCGACCTTCGCGGTCGCCGCGCCCGGCCCGGCGTGCACCGTTCCTCCGGCGTTCGCGCAGGCGAAGCCTCTCTCCCAGGTCACCCCGAGGTCGGGGTCCTGGATCGGCGGCTTGATGGACGTGCGGGGATCGGCCTTCGCGCACGCGGGCGCCTCGCCCGGGGACACGGGTGCGAGGACCAGGAAGCCGGTCACGACGACGGCGACCAGTGACACGGCCGCCGCCCGCACCGGCCCGCCGAACCACCGCGACGGCCCGGCGAGCAGCAGACCGGCGTGCACGGCCAGCACCGCCGCGAGCGCGCCCCACGACCGCGGATCGCCCAGGTTGCCGGTGGCCAGGTTGCCGGTCACGCCCGTCGCGGCCGGGAAGAGCAAGCCGGCGGCCCTCCTGAGCGACCGGCCCCGCGCCCCGGGCTCCTCCCGTGCGCCGAGCGCGCCGTCCTGTGTCACTGGTCACCGCCATCGATCCGTACGGTCCGGCGTCACGTAGCGTACCTGGTCAACTACGGTTAGTGCGGCCCTTCTCCATGGTGTTCGCCCGGCGATGTCGTCGGGCCCAGAAACCGGGCGGACAAACCACCTCACTTGACTGAATAGGGGACAATTCATCGGATGACATTTTCGCCCCTCGTCTGATCGAGCTAGGAGCAGGCATGCAGATCGTACGGTTCGCCAACCCTCTGACCGGCGCGGACGCGGTCGGCGTCGACGACGGTGGACAGGTGGTGGAGCTGTCCGGGGTCACCACCGTCGGCGAGCTCCTCGGGCTCCCGTCCGCCGAGTTCCGAGCGCGGTGCGAGGGCGCCGACGGCCCTCGCCACGCCTCCGCGGACGTGCGGATCCTGCCTCCGGTGGACGGCCGGATGGAGGTGTGGGCCGCGGGCGTGACCTACCGGCGCTCGCGCGAGGCCAGGGTCGTCGAGAGCGAGCGCGCCGCCGACGTGTACGAGCTGGTCTACGACGCCGAAAGACCCGAGCTTTTCTTCAAGTCGGCGGCGTGGAAGGTCTCCGGGCACGGCGGGCGCATCTCGGCGCGCGCCGACTCGGAGATCGACGTGCCGGAGCCGGAGCTCGGGCTGGTGCTCAACGCCTCAGGGGAGATCGTCGGCTACACGGTGGTCGACGACGTGAGCTCGCGCACCATCGAGGGCGTCAACCCGCTCTACCTGCCGCAGGCGAAGATCTACCTGGGCGCGTGCGCGGTGGGCCCGGCGATCAGGCCCGCGTGGGAGGTCGCCGACCCGTACGCGCTGGACATCACGCTCTCCATCACCAGGGGCGGCGAGACGGTGTGGGACGGCAAGGCGAACACCTCGCAGCTCAACCGGCGCCTCGACGATCTGGCCTCCTACCTGTTCCGCGCCGACGTCTTCCCCGACGGCGCGGTGCTGGCGACCGGCACCTGTCTGGTCCCCGACCTGCCGTTCACGCTGCAGGAGGGCGACACGGTGAGCATCGCCGTCTCCGAGGTCGGCACGCTGACGACCGGTGTGGTCAGGGGCCTGGACGCCATGCGCTGACCTCCTCGCACGCCGCCCCGCCCGGTCACGGGGCGGCGTGGCTCTCAGCCCGCGCTGCCCTCCTTCTCGAAGGAGCTCAGCGTGGGGTCGTAGTCGAGGGCGCCGATGTCGTACATCGGGGTCATCCAGTGGTAGAAGTTGTCGCCGCGCTCGCGCAGCAGGTCGTACAGGCGGCGCATCATGCGGCGGCGGACCGGGGCCAGCTCCTGATGGGTGTACCGGTTGCTCAGCTCGTGCGGGTCGGCGTGCAGGTCGTACAGCTCGTTGACCGACTCCGGGTTGACGACCAGCTTGTAGCGGTCGTCGCGGATCATCCGCTGCGGGTAGGGGAAGTGGTGGCCGTGGAACTCGGCGAGCAGCTCGCCCGGCCATGCCGGGCGCTCGCCGCGGACGATCGGCGCCAGGCTGCGGCTGTCCACGGCCGGCTTCGTGTCGCAGCCGGCCAGCTCCAGGATCGTCGCCGTGCAGTCGGTGAGCGTGACGAACTCGTCCCTGACCTGCGGCTGCTCGCCGGGGATGCGGACGATGCCGGGGATCCGGTAGATGTCCTCGTACATCGCGGGGCCCTTGTCGTGCAGCCGGTGCGCCCCGGTGAACTCGCCGTGGTCGGCGGTGAAGAACACCGCCGTCCGGCCGGTGAGCCCAAGCTCGTCCATCCGGTCGAGGATCCGGCCGATCTGCTGGTCGATCAGCGTGACATAACCCCAGTAGACCGCGATCAGCTTGCGGGTGACCTCGATGGGGATCGTGTCGAACGTCCAGTGCGCGCTGTAGTTGCGCTGCACCGGCGGCTTGCCCTCGAACGTCTCCGCGATCGACGGCGGCAGCTCCACCAGGCTCGGGTCGTACATGTCGAAGTACTCGTCCGGCAGCAGGTACGGCAGGTGCGGCCCGAAGAAGTGCGTGGCCAGGAAGAACGGCCGCCCGTCCGCGGCGTAGCGCTCCATGTGCTCGATCGCCCTGGTCGCCAGGTAGTGCTCGAACGTCGCCTCCACCGGCTGGTGCAGCCGCGCCGCCAGCAGGTTGCCCTGGTTGCCGTTGGGCGTGGTGCCCCGGATCAGGTCCGAGATCCGGTACGGCGGCAACCCCCGCTCCTCCAGGTACGCCAGATAGTCGGGGTGGTCGACCGGGTTGTGCCAGCCCGGCAGGTCGGGCCCGTCGAAGCCGTAGGAGGCGGCGTTGCGGCTGGTGCCGCCGTGCCACTTGCCGATCAGCCCGAGCTGGTAGCCGCGCTCCCTCAGCGCCTCCGGGAAGGTGAACGCGTCCTCCCGCAGGTCCTCCAGGTAGCCGACGTTGCGCTCGTAGTTCGCCAGCAGGCGGTGCCGGAACGGCGCCTGCCCGGTGAGCAGGCTGGCCCGCGCCGGCGTGCAGATGGCCGTCGGCGTGTAGAACCGGTCGAACCGGGTGCCGGTCGCGGCCAGCCGGTCCAGGTTGGGCGTGGCCACGTGCGGGTTGCCGTAGCAGCCCAGGGTGTCGACGCGGTGCTGGTCGGTCATCAGGAACAGCAGGTTCACTTGGTGTAGGCCTCCGTGTAGAGGTCGCCGGTGTAGTAGGTCGCCGGATCCGGGCGGGACTTGAGCTGGCCGGTGCTGACGAAGAAGTCGCTCAGGCTGTTCAGCCACGTGGCGACCGTGCCGTCCTTGGTCTTGGCGACCAGGTCGGAGGTGCTCATGACCTGCACGTTCGCCGCGTCGGCCTTGACCTTGGCCGCGTCGAGCCTGAGCAGCGCGGCCGCCTCGGTGATCGCTTCCTCGGGGTGTGCCGCCCGCCAGTCGTTGGCCGCCTGCAGCACCTTGATCACCTTGCGGGTGACCTCCCGGTCCACGCCGGTGCCGCCGACGAACGCGGTCGGGAACGAACTGTCCGGGAACTCCTTGGTGCTGGCCAGCTCCACCGTGTCCGGAACCTTCTGCTTGATCGTGTCGATCAGCGGGTACCAGATCCCGGCGCCGTCGATCTGCCCGGCCGAGAACGCCGAGACGACCGTGGCCGGGTCCATGGGGATCTTCTGGATGTCCTCGGCGGTCATGCCCGCTTTCCCCAGCGCCAGGTTGAGCACCATGTCGCCGGACGTGCCCTCGGGCACGCCGACCTTCTTGCCCTTGAGGTCCTGCATGGTCTTGACGCCCGGCCGCCCGATGACGCGGTCGGCGTACGCGAGCGTGTTGATCGCGACGACCTTGGCCTTGCCGGTGGCGGGCAGCCACATGGCCCCAGGGCCGATGTAGCCGAAGTCGAGGTCGCCGGAGCCGAGCGCCTGGATCTGCAGCGGCCCGTTGGTGAAGACCTTGATGTCGGGGGTGAGGCCCTGCTTGTCCCACAGGCCCTGCTTGTCGGCGATGGCGAGCAGGCTCGCGCCGTTGTAGTCGCTGATGTAGCCGAACCTGACCGTGGAGCCGTCGTCGCCGCAGGCGGTCACGGAGAGCGTCAACAGGCTCACCGCCGAGGCGGCCGTCAGGGCGCGGCGAAGAGAACGCATGGCGGATCAGTCCTTTCCGGGAGGTGTCTGCGGGCCGGGGCCCTGGGCGGGAAGCAGGGTGGGGTCAGGCCGCGGCCGGGGCCTGGTGGTAGACGGCGTGCCAGACCTCGTTGCGGATCCGTCCGAACTCGGGCGACAGCCGCATCTCCTCCGTTCTGGGGTACGGCAGGTCCACGTCGATGATCTGCTGGATGCGGCCCGGCCTGGCGGCCATGACGATGACCCGGCTGGCCAGGTAGACGGCCTCGTCCACGTCGTGGGTGATGAACATGACCGTGCGCTGCTCCTGGCGCCAGGTGTCCAGCAGCTGGTCCTGAAGCTGCACCCTGGTCAGCGCGTCGAGCGCGCCGAACGGCTCGTCCATGAGCAGCACCTGCGGGTTCACCGCGTACGCGCGGGCGATCGCGCAGCGCTGCTTCATGCCGCCGGACAGCGTCTTGGGCAGCGCGTCGGCGAAGTCGGACAACCCGACCAGCTCGATCGCCCGCTCGGCCCGCCGCCGGCGCTCCGCGGCCGGGATGTCGGCCAGCTTCAGCCCGAACTCGACGTTGTTGCGCACCGTCAGCCACGGGAACAGCGCGTACTGCTGGAAGATCACTCCCCGGTCGGGCCCGGGGCCGGTGACCGGCACGCCGTCCACGAGCACCTCGCCCGAGGTCGGCTCGACCAGCCCGGCGGCCATGCTCATCAGCGTGCTCTTGCCGCAGCCCGACGGGCCCACGACCGTGACGAACTCGCGGTCGGCGATGTCCAGCGACACCCGGTCGAGAGCGGTGAACGTGCCGTCCTTGATCGGGTAGGTCCTGACCACGTCGGTGAAGGAGATCTTGGTGTTCATCTGCGCTCCTGCCAGTCGGTGAGGCGCCGCTCGGCCAGCAGCAGCAGCCGGTCCATCAGCAGGCCCAGCAGGCCGATCGCGATCAGCCCCACGAAGATCGTGGACAGGTCGTAGTAGAGCTGGGCCTGCTGCATGCGGAAGCCGAGGCCCTCCTGGGCCGCGATCAGCTCGGCGGCGACCAGCGTGCCCCAGGCCGAGCCGAGACCGACCCGCATGCCGACCAGGATGAACGGCGTGGAGGCCGGCACCACGACCTTGAGGAAGATGGTCCGGTCGGAGGCGCCGAGCACGCGGGCCGCGTTGATGAGCGTCCTGTCCACGTCCACCACGCCCTGGAACGTCGCCACGACGCTGGACAGGAACGACGCCAGGAAGATCACGAAGACCTTCGGCACCTCGCCGATGCCCATGAGCACGATCGCCAGCGGAATGATCGCCAGCGGCGGGATGGTGCGGAAGAACTGCACGTACGGCTCCAGCAGGCCGCGCGCGGTGGCGTACCAGCCCATGAGGAAACCGATCGGGACGGCCAGCAGGGTGCCGAGCAGGAAGCCCAGCAGCACCCTGCGCAGGCTGGCCAGCGCGTCGTCCAGCAGGGTGCCGTCGGCGATCAGCTCGCCCGCCTTGGCCGCCACCTGCAGAGGGCCGGGCAGGCCCTGCACGCCGATCGACGCCAGCAGCGTCCAGACGAGCAGGCCGATGACGACCGCGATCAGGTTGAGTGCGATGGCGCGCCGCGGGCGTCCGGCGCCGCGCCGTGCGGCCGGGGCCGCCGGTGACTTGCCCAGCGCGGTGAGCTGGGTCATGGGTTCTCCTTCGCCGGTCTCGTGCCGGGCTGGGTCGTCGGGGGGTCCTCCGCGAGCTCCGGGCCGGCCGGATAGCGCGAGAGCAGCGGGGACTCGTGCAGCACCAGGGCGATGCCGCCGAGGGCGCCGGCGACCTCGCCGAGGGTGGCGCGGCGCAGGCTCACCCGGTGCCGGGAGATCGGCATGACGTGGGCGCGCAACTCCCGCTCGATCGGGTCCATCAGCGCGCTCCCGGTCTCCGCCAGCTCGCCGCCGACCACGATCACGCTGGGGCCGATCGCGTTGCACAGGGCGGCGAGCACACCGCCGATGCCGGCGCCCACGCCGTCCAGCACGGCCAGCGCGGCCGCGTCGCCCGCCCTGGCCGCCTTGGCCAGCTCGGGCACGTCGCCGGCGCGCCCGCCGGCGGCGCGGTAGGCGTCGAGGACGGCCCTGATCGAGGCGACGGTCTCCAGGCAGCCGGTGCCGCCGCAGTCGCAGCGGGCGCCGTCCTGGTCGACGGTGATGTGGCCGAACTCGCCGGACAGGCCGTACGCGCCGCGGTGCAGCGACCCGCCGACCACCAGCCCGCCGCCGACGCCGTGGGACAGGCGCAGGTACAGCACGTCCCGTACGCCGGCCGCGGCGCCCCAGATCGCCTCGCCCAGCGCGGCGAGCCTGGTGTTGTTGTCCAGCAGCACCGGAACGCCGAACCGCTCGCGCAGCAGCACCTGCGCCGGATGCGGCCCGGCCGGCTCCCCGACCGGGCCGACCACGCCGACGCCGATCGCGCTGAGCGCTCCCAGGCTGAGGGTGCCGCCGGTGAGCGAGCCGACGAGCCGGCCGGCCAGCTCGACCCGCTGCTCCCACGGCAGGTCGGCGTCGTGTGGCTCGCTGGCCGAGCCGACGATCTCGTGCGCCGGGTTGATGGCCGCGACGTGCAGCCCGCGCCGCGCGAAGTCGATGCCGATCGCCTGGCCGGCGTCCGGGTTGAGGGTCAGGGTCTCGGCCGGCCTGCCGCGCCCGCGCGGCGTCTCCCGCTCGCTCGCGGTGACGACCGCGCCGCCGGCCACGAGTTCGGCGAGGATGTCGTACAGGGTGGTACGGGACAGCCCGCAACGCCTGCCGAGCTCGCCGCGGCTGAGCGGGCCGTGCTTGCGCAGCAGCCCGAGCACGAGCTCCTCGTGCCCGCGCCGGAGCTGTGACAGGGGGCCACCGGGTTGTGACATACGGCAGAGTCTGCCTACTCACCGTCTTTTTCGTCAATAACCCGGAAAAATCCGTCCTGCCACCACGCTCGCTGCGCTGACCTGCGAAGAAGCGGACACCAGAGGGCCCGAAGGCGGGCTATAACGTTCACGTAACGGCGCCTGGCGCGGCGTGAACGCGAGGCGCGGCGACCGCCGGGGGAGGCACCCGGCGGCCGCCGCCAGGCGCGGGCCCGGCGTCACGAATCGCTCAGCCACACGTCCGCGAGCCGCTTGCCCTGATAGATCGGGCTGTCGTACAGATCCCGCACCCGCTCGCTGTAGATCGAGTAGTCGAACTTCTGGATCGGGTAGTAGACCTGGCGGATCACCGTCTCCATCCGGATCTGCATCTGCTTGTAGATCTCGTCGCGCCTGTCGTCGTCCGTCTGGACGGCGCGCATAAGGCCGCGCTCGCCCTGGTCCGCATCTATGACGTGATCGTGCACGAGGACCTGCGGATCGCGAACATGACCCGCTCGGCGTCCGGCACGGTCGAAGTCCCCGGCCGGAATGTCGCGCAGAAGTCCGGCCTCAACCGGAGCATCCTGGACGCGGGCTGGGGGGTGTTCCTGACGATCCTGTCGTACAAGGCTGAAAGCGCCGGTCGAGAGCTGATCGCGGTGAACCCCGTCGGCACCTCCCGCACCTGCGCCCGCTGCGGGCACAGCGCACGGGAGAACCGCGTCACCCAGGCCGCGTTCGCCTGTACGGCGTGCGGTCATACCGCGCACGCCGACGTCAACGCGGCCAAGAACATTCTCAGGGCAGGGCTTGCCCTTCGCGAACCTGCGGAAGCGGCTTAGCGAGAAGCCGCCTCCTTCAGGGGGCGGAGGCGTCACGAAGGCCTGCCGGACCTTCGGGTCGTCGAACGGCTCCTTGTCGGGGTTGATGAAGATGCTGACCGGGGCGCCGGGGGTCTCGTTGACGGTGAAACCCTTGCCGTCGAGGCTCCTGGCCACGTTCACGTCGCTGGTGGTGCCGACGTCGAGACGCCCGCTGCGCAGCGCCGCCGTGACAGCCGCGATGTCGCTCATGATCGGGCGCCGGATCTCGTCCAGGTACGGCTTGCCCTCGATGTGGTAGTCCGGGCGTCGTCGGAGGTGAACGGGCGCCCGTTGACCGGGGGAGGTCGTGCCAGCGCACGTCCTCGCGGAGCTTGAAGGTGTAGGTCCTGCCGTCCTCGGAGATCTTCCACGACTCGGCCAGGTCGGGCACGATCTCCAGCGACGTGACGTCCGGCCCGGTCTTGTACTCCTCGCCGGCGGCCGGCGCGGGCGGGGCCTGCAGCGCGCCCTCGTGCAGCCAGCACCGGCTGGCCCGGCCCGGCCGCAGCTCGTACAGCGGGGGTTCCGCCTCCGGGCAGCGATCGTGCACCGACGGGCAGCGCGGGTGGAACCGGCAGCCCGAGGGCGCCTCCGCCAGCGTCGGCACGCTTCCCGCGATGGCTGGCATGGGCCGGTCCCGCGGGGTGGCCGGGGTCGGGATCGAGTCGATCAGAGCCCGCGTGTACGGATTGCGCGGCGAGCGCAGCACCTCCGCCACCGGTCCCTGCTCCACCACCCGCCCGGCGTACATCACCACGACGCGGTCGGCCACCACCGCCATGTCGTGGGTGATGAGCAGCAGCGCCGTGCCGTGCTCGCGCTGCATCGTGCGCAGCAGCTCCAGGATCTGCGCCTCGACGGTCACGTCCAGCGCCGTGGTGGGCTCGTCGGCGATGAGCAGCGCCGGCTCGCCCGCCAGGGCGATCGCCACCATGACCCGCTGCTGCTGGCCGCCGGACAACTCGTGCGGATAGGCACGTACGCGTCGCTCCGGATCCGGCAGCCCGACCTCCCGCAACAGCTCCACGGCCCGCGCCCTGGCGGCCCCGCGCGTCACGGGCCGGTGCGCCCGCAACGCCTCGACCAGCTGGTCACCGATCGTGAACAGCGGGTCCAGCGAGCTCATCGGGTTCTGGAAGATCATGGCGAGCTCGGAGCCGCGCAGTTGCCGCAGCCGCTCGGGGGCGGCTCCCACGAGCTCCTCGTCCCGCAGCAGCACCGAGCCCGCCGAGATGTTGCCCGAGCCGAGCAGCCCCAGCAGCGCCAGCGACGACACGCTCTTGCCGGAACCCGACTCACCGACCACCGCGACCGTCTCGCCGGCCGAGACCGTGAACGAGACACCGGCGACGGCGTTCACCGGTCCGGCAGGAGTGGGGAAACGGACATAAAGATCATTCACTTCGAGCAACGGTGGGGACGGCACCGTCGTCGCTCCTTCGTCATCGGGGAGTTGCTGGGGAGGGCGGCCCGCGTGGTGAGAAAGGGTCCGGCGGCGCGCGGCGGATCGCCGCGACCTGGTGTGACTCCTGTCACGCCACTATGCGCTGGTCGAAATCGGCCCGCCACAGCCCTTTCGCCCTGCGAAAAGATTTCGCCGCGCCCGTGACACGGGCATGGTGACCAGCGCGGATCGGCTCATCGGGGCGGGTCGACGCCCAGGACGGCGTGCGCGATCGCCCGCTCGGGGATCGGCGGCTCCTCGTTCCAGGTACCGCCCCAGAAATACTGCGCGCGCGGGACCATGAGCGGGAAGCCGCCCGCGGCGTGGCTGAAGGAGACGCGCAGGTCCGGGCATGCCGCGGCGGTGCCGCCGGTGATCAGTGACGCGGCGGCCAGCGTGCCCTCCAGCCCCACGACGTACGTGCCCGTGGCCGAGCGGGGCAGCCCGAAGCCGATGAGCCGCCCGGGGCCGGTGGCGCACAGCGTGGCGGTGTACTCGTTGACGTGCCGGGCCAGCGACAGCCCGTCGGCGGGCGGCAGGTCGTAGCGGAGCAGCGGCGGCATGGGCGTGAGCACCTCGGCGGTCACGCCGGAGGCGTCCATCGCCTCGATCCGGCGTTCGGCGTCGAAGAACACCTCGCGGGCGCGGAACCGGGTGGCGCCGAACACCAGCAGGCGGGCGGTGGCGCCGTCGATCGGCTCCATGCGCGGGAAACATGCGGGGGCGCCGGCCGGGTAGTCGCGGGGGAGCAGGTGGGCGTGGGCGTCGACAAGCACGGCGAACCTCGGAGACCTCAGGAGTGGGGGTGGACCGTGACGTGCACGGCGGCCTCGCCCGGCACGCCGCCGCCCAGGGTCTCGATGGCGAGGACGGTGTCGTCCAGCCCGAAGGAGTGGGTGTGCATCTTCTCCAGAGGGTGGCGGCGCGACTCGATGATGCCGATCGCCTCGCGGTAGGCGCGGTTGTCCACGCCGAACGCGCCGATCACGGTCAGCGCCCGGTTGATGATCAGGTCGGTGCGCAGCGGGATCTCGCGGCGGCCCTTGAGCCCGGCCAGCACCACCCGGCCGCCGTGCCGCGCCGACAGCAGCGCGTCGGTGACCGGCTCCGCGGCCATCGGGGTGAGCTCCA
Source organism: Nonomuraea sp. NPDC049378 (assembly GCF_055586745.1). Taxonomy (NCBI): domain Bacteria; kingdom Bacillati; phylum Actinomycetota; class Actinomycetes; order Streptosporangiales; family Streptosporangiaceae; genus Nonomuraea; species Nonomuraea sp. NPDC049378. The sequence goes on along the minus strand of NZ_JBVJHP010000001.1, from coordinate 379,565 downwards.
GCACGACGTCGGCCATCTCGCCGCCGGTGATCTCTCGGACCCGCTCCACGGTGTCCTCGGCCCGCTCGCCGTCGACGACGATCGTGTGGTCGGCGCCGAACTCGCGGGCCAGGGCCAGCTTGTGGGCGTCCGCCTCCAGGCCGGTGACGATGATCGTGCCGGCGCCGGCCGACCGCGCCGCGATGACCGCGGCGAGGCCGCGCTGCCCGGCGCCGAGCACCAGCAGGGTGTCGCCCAGCCCCACGCCGCCCAGGTGGCAGGCCCAGCGCACGCCCGCGCCCAGCGGGTTGAACATCGCGGCCACCTCGGCGGGGAGGGCCGGGTCGATGGGGTGCAGGATCGTGCGGGGCGACAGGTACATGTACTCGGCGAACCCGCCCCACAGCGACGGCGCCACGTCGAGCGACGCGACTCCGTGGCCCGGCCTGCGGTTGGGGCACGACTGGTAGCGCCCGGTCAGGCACCTGCGGCAGGAGTGGCACGGGATGATGATCTCGACGGCCACCCGGTCGCCGGGCTTGACGCCCCACCGCTCGGCGGCCCGCTCGCCGACCTCCTCGACGATGCCCATCGGCTCGTGCCCGGGCACGAACGGCTTCGGATCGTCCTGGTCCATCGACCCGAGGTGTCCTCTGTAGATCTCGACGTCGCTGCCGCAGACGCCGTTGGCCTCCACGCGGAGCAGGCCGTCGTCCGGGCCGATCCTCGGGCGGGGGAACTCGCGCACCTCGATCTTGTTCGGGGCGATCTGCACCGCCGCGCGTACCGTGTCTGCCATCGAAAGGGGGCCTTCCTCCTGGTGGGTTTCGCTGTCAGGATGGCGGCGCCGGCAGGGAAACGCGACGAGGATTTCACGTCGCGGAAAGCATTCATGAACACTGTTCACGGCCGCGCATTTGCTTTCCGCGACGCGAAAGTCAGGTGGCCCGCCGGCCGGCCCGCTGGGCATAGTGGAGCACCGCTGGCCATTGCTCAGAGGCATCGCCTCGACTACGACTCATGCGCCGCGGCCGTCCGTGCGTGACTCCGCCGCCAGTATCCGAGCACCGGCACTCCCACCTCCCGGAAGGACCATCAGTGATCAAACCCGGCTTCGTCGCGGCAGAGGACCGAGAGACCGTCACCGCGATGCTCCGCGCGCAGCTCGCCGGGCTGCCCGCGCGCTCTCCGTTCTACGCCGACCTGTTCGCCGGGCACGGGGTCGATCCGTCGGCGCTGGTCTCCCTCGACGATCTGCGCAAGCTGCCCTTCACGGACAAGCAACTCCTGCGCGACTCCCAGGCGGACTCGCCCCCGCTCGGCCGGCACGCGGGCGTCGACATGGTCGACGTGATCCGCGTCCACGCCTCCACCGGCACCACCGGCAAGCCGAGCTGGGTGGGGGTGACCCGGCGTGACGCCGGGACGTGGACCGAGATGGTGGCGCGGGCGTTCACGACCATGGGCGCGCGGCGCGAGGACGTCGTGCTGCACGGCTCCGGGCTGACGCTGTTCGTGGGCGGGCTGCCGATCAGGGACGCGCTGGAGCACATCGGCTGCACGATGGTCCCGATCGGCACCGGGGCGTCGGACAAGGCGGTCCAGGCGCTGGAGTCCCTGGGCGTCACCGCGCTGCACGCCACCCCCTCCTACGTGCGCTACCTGGCCGAGCACGTACGCAAGCTGGGGCGCGACCCCAAGGAGTTCGGCATCACCAAGATCTTCGTGGGGGGCGAGCCAGGGGGCGGCGAGCCCGCGTTCCAGCAGCGCATGGAGCGGGAGTGGGGCGCGCGCGTCACCGAGGGCCTGGGCAACGCGGACATGGCGCCGGTGTTGTTCGCCGAGCCTCCGGGCGCCGGCGGCATGCGGTTCACCGGCGGCCGGCACGTGGTGGTGGAGCTCATCGACCCGGACACCGGCGAGCCGATCGACCCCGAGCCGGGCGCGACGGGCGAGCTCGTCTACACCTCGGTCGACCGCGAGTGCTGCCCGCTCGTCCGGTTCCGCACCCGGGACCGCGTGCTGGTGACCGGGCTCGCCGGCGACGGCGCGCCGCTCATCCGGTGTGTGGGCCGTACCGACGACATGCTGATCGTGCTGGGGGTGAACGTGTTCCCCACGGCGATCCGCGATCTGGCGCAGACCCTGCATCCCCGGACGAACGGCGTGGTGCAGGTCGTCCTTCCCGGCCCGGGACCGCGCGTGGAGCCGCCGCTGCGGGTCGACGTCGAGCTCGGCGAGGAGCCCGGTGACCAGGAGCGGCTGCGGCAGGAGATCGAGGAGCTGATCCGGGCCCGGCTGACGGTGCGGGCCACGGTCGTCCTCGTCCCGCCCGGCTCGCTGGAGCGTACGGAGATGAAGTCCCGCCTGACCCGGGTCTGCGGCTGACGGACCGCCGGCGACCGCGGGCGCACGGCCCGGCCACCCCCGCCGGGCCGGTCAGGCACACCAGGACAGGAGCAGGAAATGTCAGACGACCCGATGATCGATCCCTTCGCCGGCGCGGGTCCCCGGTGGATGACCGGGCGCACCGCGCTCGTCACCGGGGGCGGCCAGAACACCTCCTATCCGGGCGTCGGGTACGCCATCTGCCGGGTGCTGGCCAGGCACGGCGCCCGCGTCGCGGTGCTCGACAGGAACGAGGAGGCCGCCGAGCGCACGGTGAAGCTGATCGTGGGGGAGGGCGGTGAGGCGATCTCCGTGGTCGCCGACGTGACCGACGACCGGGCCTGCGCCGGGGCCGTGGCCGAGGTGGCCGACCGCCTGGGCGCGCTCGACACGGTGGTCAACAACGTCGCGGCCGGCGACCGCAGCGGGCTGTTCGACACCACCCCCGAGCACTACGACCGGTTGATGGACATCAACCTCAAGTCCGCGTGGTCGATCACCCGGCATGCCGTCCCGGTGCTGCCGCGCGGCAGTTCGATCGTGAACATCTCGTCGGTCGGGGCGCGCAGGCGCGGGCCCGGCCTGATCTACTGCGTGGCCAAGGCCGGCCTGGAGAACCTGACCGAGGGGGCGGCGACCACGCTCGGGCCGCAGGGCATCCGCGTCAACTGCATCGCGGTCGGCGCGATCTACGGGGCGTTCGCCGCGAAGGGCTCCATGACCCAGGAGATGCGCGAGCAGCGCCGCGAGGGCACCGCGCTGAAGACCGAGGGCACCTCCTGGGACATCGCGCACGCCGCGCTGTTCCTGCTGAGCGACCGGGCCCGGTGGATCTCCGGGCACATCCTGCCGGTCGAGGGCGGTCCTCCGCACCGCTACCCGGTCGAGCCGGTCACCTCCGTCCCGATGGGGGAGTGACCGGACGCGCCGGGAACGGCCCGCATCAGGGGAGCGGGCCGCTCCCGGCGCGTCCGTGTTTCCCGCGGGCGCGGGCTCTCGACCGGGTTTCCCGGGGGTTGCGGGCCCTCAGCGTCCCGCGGAGCCGGAGTACTTGACCTCGCGCGCCTGCCAGTGCGCGGTCTGGCGCGGCACCCCGGCGCCGGTGACGGCCGAGGGCGCTCCGAGGGCGCGGGAGATACTGCGGGAGGTCGCGGCGAGCGCGGGCACCAGGGAGTGCGGGGACGGCGAGCCGAGCGGCACGGTGATGCCGACCGCGGCCACGACGCGGTCGCGAGGGCCGCGGATGGGCACCGCGACGGCCATCGCGTCGTGGGTGAGCTGGCTCTGCACGATGGCGACGCCCGACGTGCGGACCTCGGCCAGGAAGTGCCGCAGCGCGTCGGGGTCGGTGAGCGTGTGCTCGGTGTAGCGGCGCAGCTTGGAGGCGAGCACCTCCTCCTGGAACTCCTGGGAGGAGTGGGCGAGCAGCACCAGCCCGGTGCCGGTCGCGTGCATGGGCCAGCGCCCGCCCAGCCTGCTCGGCACCGGGACGGTGTCGCGGGCGCGCAGCGACTCGACGTAGATGACGTCGTGCCCTTCCGGCACGCCGAGGTGGATGTTGCCCCGGGTGGCGTGCTGCAGGTCGTGCAGGTACGGAAGCGCGATCTCGCGCAGCTGGCCGCCCTGCGGCGCCAGGGTGCCTAGCTCCAGGATGCGCAGGCCGATGCTGTACTTTCCGTCGCTGTGCCGGGACAGCGCGCCCCAGCGGCGTAGTTCGTTGAGCAGCCGGTGGGTGGTGCTGAGCGTGAGTCCGGTTCTGCGGCTGATGTCGCTGAGGGACAGCGCCAGGTTCTCGGTGTCGAAGACGCCGAGGATGGAGAGCACGCGCTGGGCCGATGTCAGGCGATGGGGTTCGAGAGACTTGTCTGCCAGGACAGTCACCAATTCACCTGCCTGTCCGTTAATTCTTGACCTAGTTACGTGGGCGTTACCCAGGCTACATAAACGGACAGCCTTTCGATAGTAGCCCAAACTGGTCGAAAATCCCTTCCGCTGGACGGAAAAGGGGTTTCCCGTGCGGAAGGCCATCAGGGCATACGGACGAAATACCACTAGCCCTTCCGTGTCATGAAAGTCGAGATTTCTTCTGTAATGCCACGGTCTACATTGCTCTGAGCAGGGTCGTAGTCGCACCCGGTCACCCCCGCAGGACGTACCGGCGGCCCCGATCACGAGTGAGGCGAAGATGCGCGACGAAACACGTCTGGAGCAGATCCGGTCCACCCTGGCCGTCGACGGCTACCAGTTGAGCGTCGAGGAGGCCGGCTCCGCCTTCGACGTGCGGATCACCGCCGGAGCCGGCAGCTGCCCCGACTGCCTGGTCCCCAAGAACATGATGGTGAGCATGCTGGCGCCGATCCTCGGCGTGGGACCCGACGGCATCCGGCTGTCCTACCCCGGCGACGTCGCACCGGCGTGATGGGCCGAGCGGGTGGCGAGGCGCTGAGCTGATGAGAAGAGGTGTCTGAGGGATGTTCGACCGAATCCTTGACCCGACCGGCCTGTCCGTACGGCCCGCGCACGCGGCGGTGGCCGCCAGGCGGGTGCCCAGCCTGGCCGGCGCCCGCGTCGGATTGCTGACCAACACCAAGCGGAACGCCGCGCAGCTGCTGGCCGGGCTCGGCGACCTGCTCCGTGACCGGTACGGCGCGGTGGTGACGATCCAGCGCACCAAGCCGCATGTCGCCTTCCCGGTGGACGAGCCGATGCTCAGGGAGATCGCCGCGGTCAGCGACGTGGTGATCACCGGCGTCGGCGACTGCGGTTCGTGCAGCGCGTCGGCCGCGGCGGACGGCATCGCGTTCGAGCGGGCGGGCATCCCCGCCGCGGTGATCGTCAGCGACGCCTTCGAGGTGACGGCGCGCGCGATGGCCGGCGTGCACGGCGACGAGAACTTCGAGATCCTGCTGACGCCGCATCCGGTGGCCGTGCTGAACGCCGAGCAGGTCGCCGAGCGCGCCACGGAACTGCTCGCCGGCGTGGCGAACCGGGTCCGCGAGCCCGCCCGATGACCGGCGGCACCCTCGAAGGGCAGGTCACCGACGCCCTGGACGGCGCGTACACGTCCATCGAGTACATGTACGACCAGGGCTGGACCGACGGCCTGCCCGTCGTGCCGGCGACGCGCGAGCTGGTCGACACGTTCCTCGCCACCACGTCCCGGCCCGCCGACGAGGTCATCGGCCGGCTCGACCACCTCAAGCGGGAGGTCTCGGTCGAGCTGGCCGCCGTCAACGCGGTGATGGCGGGCTGCCGGCCCGAATACTTCCCGGTGGTGCTGGCCGCCTGGGACGCGCTGATGGCCGAACGCTCCACCGTGGGCGGCGGCTGGCAGAGCACCAGTGGCCCCGCGCCGCTGATCGTGGTCAACGGCCCGGCACGCCGGCGTCTCGGCTTCAACGGCGCCGGCGGCGTGTTCGGCCCCGGCTTCCGCGCCAACGCCACCGTGGCCAGGGCGATCGGGCTGATCGTCCGCAACGCGCTCGGCGTGGTGCCGCACGTGCTGGAGCAGGCGACCCAGGGCATCCCGGGGCGGTGGGCGATGTGCATCGCCGAGAACGAGGAGGAGAGCCCGTGGGAGCCGCTCTCGGTGGACGGCGGGGTGGCCGCCGGCGTCGGCGCCGTCTCCACGACCCTGCTCAGGACCAGCGAGTTCGTCGACAACCGGCACACCGACGACCCCGAGGCGCTGCTCGGCGACTTCGCCGACACGATCTCGCGTACCGGTAGCTGGATCTTCCGCCACGCCAGCGCCGGCGTGGTGTTCTGTCCCGAGCACGCGCAGCTGCTGGCCGCGGCCGGAATGAGCAAGGCCGGCGTGCGCGACTGGCTGATCGAGCGGTGCGGGCGGTCCGAGGCCGACCTGGCCAGGGCCGGCAAGAACCACGTGCACGGGAACGTCCGGCGCCAGAGCGACGACGGCGATCCCGGCGCGTTCCACCGGTACTTCGCCGACGGCGCGCCCAAGAACCTGCCGATCGTCGTGGCGGGGGCCCGCAACGCCGGGATCTCCATGGTGGTCCGGGTGTTCTCCAACTGGTCCGGCATCTCGGCCAGGGTCGAGCCGCCACGCGACGTCGCGACGACCCCGGAGGCGTGAGGAGCTCATGTCCGACGACCCGCCGGCCGACCCGCTGGCTGATCCGTTCGCCGGGGCCGGTGCGCGGTGGATGGCCGGCCGGGCCGCCCTGGTCACCGGGGCCGGGCAGAACGGCGCGCTGCCGGGCGTCGGCCACGCCATCGCCCGGGTGCTCGCCGCGCACGGCGCGCGCGTCGCGGTGCTCGACCGGGACGCGGCGGCCGCCGGCCGTACCGTGAAGCTGATCGGCGAGGACGGCGGCGAGGCGGTCCCCGTGGTCGCGGACGTGACCGACGACCGGGCGTGCGCCGCCGCGGTCGCCGCGGCGGCCGCTCGCCTCGGCGGGCTCGACGCCGTGGTGAACAACGTGGCCTCGGGCGACCCCGCCGGGCTGTTCGAGGTCACCCCTGACCGGTTCGCCGAGCTGATGGCGGTCAACCTCACCTCGGCCTGGCAGGTCACCCGGCACGCCGTCCCCGTGCTGCCGCGCGGCGGGTCGATCGTGAACATCTCCTCGGTGACCGTGCGGGCGCGCGGGCCCGGCATGGTCTACTCCCTGGCCAAGGCGGGGCTGGAGAACCTGATCGAGGGCGCGGCGGCCACGCTGGGCCCTCGGGGCATCCGGGTCAACGGCGTGCGGGTCGGCATGATCTGGGGGTCGTTCGCCGCCGCCAACATGCCCGAGGAGGCACGCGCGGGGCGGCGCGAGAGCACCGCGCTCATGACCGAGGGCACCGCCTGGGACGTCGCCCAGGCCGCGCTGTTCCTGCTCAGCGATCGGGCCCGGTGGATCTCCGGGCACATCCTCGACGTCGACGGCGGGCCGCCACGGCGGCCGCCGCCCGTCGCTGCCCCGGACGGCCGCGACCGCGACAGATGACGTAGGCCGGGTGCCGCAGATGACCCACGATCTACGGCGCCGGGCGAAATACGGTCCCTACAACTCCGCAAACCGCCGACACCCCACCCCCGCTCTGAGGAGTGCCACCCATGACGAACAACGGCACGTCCAAGCCTCCATCCACCAGAGGGCTCTTCGCCGCCAGCTTCATCGGCACGTCGATCGAGTGGTACGACTACTTCATCTTCGGCACCGCCGCCGCACTGGTGTTCCCCCGGTTGTTCTTCCCGGACGCGTCGCCCGAGGCCGCCACGCTCGCGTCGTTGTCGGCGTTCGCCGCCGGATTCCTGGTCAGGCCGCTGGGGGCCGCGGTCATCGGTCACTTCGGCGACAGGATCGGCCGCAAGTCGATGCTCGTCCTCACGCTGATCCTGACCGGCGGTTCGACCTTCCTCATCGGGACGCTTCCCACGTACGCGGCCATCGGCATCGGAGCGCCGCTGCTGCTGGTCTCCCTCCGTCTCGTCCAGAGCTTCGGCGTGTCCGGCGAGTGGGGCGGCGCGCTGCTCATCTCCACCGAGAACGCCGCACCGGGGCGTCGCGCCGTCTACGGCAGCTTCGCCCAGTTCGGGGTGCCGATCGGCGTGCTGACCTCGAATCTGGCGTTCCTGGCCGTCTCCGGCATGGACGACGAGGCGTTCTTCTCCTACGGCTGGCGCATCCCGTTCCTGCTGAGCGCGGTGCTGGTCATCGTCGGCTTCGTCGTACGGCTCCGCCTGTCGGAGACGCCCGAGTTCGCCAGGGCGAAGCAGGAGCGGAAGATCAGCAAGGTGCCCTTCGCCGAGCTGCTGCGCCACCACCCGCGCAACCTCATCCTGGGCGGCCTGGCCGCGATCGCGCCGCCCGCGGTGGGCTACGCGGTCACCGTGTACATGCTCACCTACGGGACCCAGGTGGCCGGCTTCGAGCGCAACACGCTGCTCACCCTGATCCTGGCCTCGACCTCGGTGTGGATCATCGCGATCATCGTGTCGGCGATGTTGTCCGACCGCTTCGGCGCCAAGCGGCTCTACATCGTCGGCGCGATCACGGCGGTGGTGTGGCCGGTCCCGATGTTCGCGATGGTCAACACCGGCGAGACCGTTCCCGCGCTGATCGCGTTCCTGGTGGCCGCGGTGGTGCAGGGCATCATGGCCGGCGCGCAGGGCGGCCTGTTCAGCGAGATGTTCGACCTCAGGGTCCGCTACAGCGGCATCTCCATCGCGTACGCGGCCGGCGGCACCGTGGCCGGCGCCGTCACCCCGGCCTTCCCCGCGCTGTACGCCGCGTACGGCTCGTCCATGCCGGTCGCCGTGTTCCTGACCGTGCTGGGCGCGGTGAGCCTGGTGGCCGTGGTCGGCATCAGGTACACCGCTTCGGTGCGGAAGCTCGAGAAGGTCGCCGCCCCGGTTGTGGCGCCCGAGCTCTGAACCGGGCACCATCGCGCCGCGCGGGGGCGAGGGGCGCCGGGCCTCCTCCCGCGCGGCGTACGTTCGTGCCCGGTGCGGATCCGCGGCGGGAAGCAGGAGGCCGGACGCGCGCCCGCATGCCGGGGCTGCGCGCCCGGGTCAGTCGCGGGAGGGCACGGCCATCTCGCCCAGCTCCGACCAGTCGTCCTGCGGGACGGTGGTGTTGACGATGCGCGGGGTCTCGGCGAGGTGGGGCGGCAGTGTCTGCCGGGCCTGCCGGAAGTGGGCCGAGCCCACGTGGTCCGCGCCGGCCTGGTCGTCGCGGAAGGCCTCGACCAGGACGTATTCGGTGGGGTCGTCGAGGCTGCGTGACCAGTCGAACCACAGGCAGCCGGGCTCGGCGCGGGTCGCCTCGGTGAACTCCGCGGTGATCTCCGGCCAGCGGTCGGCGTGTTCGGGCAGGACGCGGAACTTGGCGGTGATGAAGATCATTTGACTGCTCCAACGGTCGGCGGCGCCACGGGCCGAGCCTATCGGCTCCCGTATTTCCCTAATATCAAGTAGGGAATATTGACTTTAGGGGTGCGGGCTCGTACCTTCGTGGCATGAGCCAGGGCCTTCATCTGACCCGCCGCCCGCACGTGGACTTCTGCCACGTCGCCAGCGCGCAGTGTCGCTGATCACGTACCACCGCCCCACCTCTCTTCTCTCCAGAGGAACCATCGTGATCACTCGCAGAACCGCCCAGGGGTGCCCGCCGGACGCCGGCACCCGCCGCGCGACGCGGCCACAGCAACGAAAGGCGCGAGCACCCATGGCCCACCAGACCGAGGACACCCTCCGGCTTCCCGGCGACGTCCACTGGTACGACCTGCCCGACGACGAGGCCGAGCTCGCCGCCGTCGTGGACCTCGCCGAGCTCGCCGAGCTCGCCGAGCTCGCCGAGCCCGACGAGCAGGACGGGCGGAGGACCACGTGACCCGCAAGCTGCACCTCAACGCCTTCCTCATGGGCGTCGGCCACCACGAGGCCGCCTGGCGGCACCCGCGCACCGAGCCGGCCAGACTCACCGACGTCCGCCACTACCAGGAGCTCGCCACGATCGCCGAGCGCGGCACGCTCGACTCCCTCTTCCTCGCCGACGGCCTGGCCCTGGGCAACATCCGGCACAACGCGCTCGACCGGCTCGAACCTCTCACGCTGCTGTCGGCCCTGGCCTCCGTCACCTCCCACATCGGTCTCATCGCCACCGTGTCGACGACGTACAACGAGCCCTTCCACGTGGCCCGCAAGTTCGCCTCGCTCGACCACATCAGCGGCGGCCGGGCCGGCTGGAACATCGTCACCTCCGCCGGCGAGCCGGAGGCCCGCAACTTCGGTGTCGAGCGCCCCTCCCACGCCGACCGCTACGCCAGGGCCGACGAGTTCCTGCAGGTCGCCAGGAAGTTGTGGGACAGCTGGGAGGACGACGCCGTCCTGCGCGACCGCACGGGCGGCCACTACGCCGACACCCGCAAGATCCACCCGATCGAGCACGTGGGCGAGCACTTCGCGGTCAACGGCCCGCTCAACACCTCGCGCCCCCCGCAGGGCCATCCGCTCCTGGTCCAGGCCGGGTCGTCGGAGGACGGCACGGAGTTCGCCGCCCGCCACGCCGAGGCCGTCTTCACCGCGCAGCAGACGCTCAGGGGGGCCCAGGACTTCTACACCGGCCTCAAACGGCGCCTGGCCGCCCACGGCAGGCGGCACGAGGACCTGCTCGTCCTGCCCGGGATCTCGCCGATCATCGGCTCCACCGAGCGCGAGGCGCTGCGGCTGGAGAAGGAGCTGGAAGATCTGATCATCCCGGCGTACGGGCTGCGGCAGCTGTCCCGGATGACCGGGCTCGACCTCACCGAGGAGACGCTGGACGGGCCGCTGCCCGACGTGCCGGCGGAGAACGAGGGGGCGCAGAGCCGCCGCCGGCTCGTCGTCGACCTGGCCAGGCGCGACCACCTCACGGTCAGGCAGCTGATCGGCCGCCTGGCCGGCGGGCGCGGCCACCGCGTCGTGGCGGGCACGCCGGAGCAGATCGCCGACGAGCTGCAGGAATGGTTCTTCGCCGGCGCGGCCGACGGGTTCAACATCATGCCGCCGATCCTGCCCGGCGGCCTGTCCGACTTCGTCGACCACGTCGTGCCGGAACTGCGGGTCAGGGGCCTGTTCAGGCACGAGTACGAAGGCCGCACGCTACGCGAGAACTACGGCCTGGCCAGACCCCCGTCCCCGCACGCGCGGCGCGCGGCGGCGGTGGCCCCATGAGCGTCGTCGCGCTGGTGGGCAATCCCCGGGCGGGTTCCAGGACCCTCGCCGTGGCCACCGAGGCCGCGGGGACGATCTCCCGCGGGCTCGGCGGCGAGGGGCGTCACGAGGTGGTCGACCTGTCCGCGCTCGGGCCCCACCTGCTCGCGCCCGGCTCGCACGCCGGGGTGGAGGTGGCGCTGGAGCTGGTGACCGAGGCGGAGGTGCTGGTGGTGGCCAGCCCCACCTACAAGGGCACGTACACCGGGCTGCTGAAGTCCTTCCTCGACCGCCTGCCGCCGGACGCGCTGGCGGGCACGGTGGCGCTGCCGCTGCTCGTCATGGGCGACCCCCGGCACGCGCTGGCGGTCGAGGTGCACCTGCGGCCGCTGCTCGTGGAGCTGGGCGCCGCCGTGCCCAGCCCGGGGCTGGCGGTGCTCGAATCGCAGATCCCGGCTCTGGGCGAGGTGCTGGCGCCCTGGGCGGACCGGGTCGCGCCCCAGGTCGCCGGGGCCCTCAAGTCCGCGCGCAAGGATGTCGGCCGCTTCGCCGCCCACCCCTGAGCGTCCGGCCGCCCCGTCTCCGACCGGGGCGGCCGGCGTGCGCCGGGGTCCGGTACCACGGCGTACGACATACGCGGCCCCCGGGCCGGGTGGTATGTCTGGGAGCCCATGGGTCAAAGGACGTTCTATCCACCGGTGGAGCCCTACGAGACGGGGACGCTCGACGTAGCGCGTCCACTACCCCGATGTCTCTACCGTAGGGTTTAGTGATCAGCGCCTTTCGCCTCAAGAGGGACTGGGTTGTGAGGGGTTACACGCGGGTTCTGGCCACCGTGCCGGGCGTCGACGAGGGCGCTGCTCTGGCACGTACTGGAATTGCTTCAGGTAGCGACGATTATCTGGAATGGATGAACGCGGAGGCGCGAGAACTGGCGTTCGAGACGGACAATTCTTCCAGGAACTTCGGAACCTGAAAGGCGGCAGCGCAAAAGAAAGAGAAGCAGCTGAACTCGAACGGCTCAGACTGCGAGTCTGACCCAAGTGAAGGTTCTGAACTCATATCCATCCCATCCCCTCTCGTCGTGTCACGGTTATGACGAACTTATGACAGTGATCGTGGATGATTACTCATGGCCAGCGAGGCGCGGCATCTATGCGCGAGCACAGAAGCCCGAGGCATCGATTGGGCTGACATCATCCGAGATTCATTCACAGGGTCAAGCCAAGGAAGGGGATGGAGAAGAAATGAAGGCGCGCTTAACAACGCTCATTCCAAAGGCTGTCATGCTTTCGGCGCTGGTGATCGGCGCTGGTGTAACCGCTACAGGTACCGCGAGTGCCGATACTCCGCCCAGCGGATGCGGATATTTCACCGAATACAGCCCGGGAGGGCCGTACGCCTATTGGCGGAACTGTACAATCTACAAGATAAAAATCAGCGTGGATGTTGTCTGGATGGACGACAGCACGAGGTGCACTCCGCCTAAGTCGGTAACCCTTCTGGGTCAAAGTGGGACAGGCATCGGCGACATACGCGGTGCGAAGGACATCGGCGGGTGTTGACAAAGCCTACCCACTCAGGCCCAGCTCGAAGTCTCGCTGCGCCTACTTAGCCATTCATGCAAGTGAGCGATAATCGGCAAGGCGGCCTGCTCCATTGCTGGCCGCCCTGCCAATTATCTGAATCGCTTGGTGGTTTTTCCGATCCCTCTTTTTCTCGAAGATCCGTCTACAGCAGCCGGTGAGTTCGAGCCCATCTGGGTTAAGCTCCATGCCGCCTCACGTAACCGGGCACGTGTAGCCGTCAGCTCGTCGATCTGGGTAGCGCCCGGTGCCGTGATCGTAGACTTTTCGCATGGCCTCTCCGCCGCGGTAGCGGCTTGGCGGTTCATGAAACCGGGGCCATGCTGCGCACACTATCGGGGGGCGGCGCGGCTGTTCCCCGAGGAATGGGTGGCCTTCCGCGACCACGTCCCGGCGGGTGAACGCGACGACATGGTGCACGCCCACCATCGCGGGGTGTTCGATCCGGCACATCCCATCCCGTGCATGATCGTCAACGGCCGCCGCGACCGGGGGCCTAGGCTCTGAGCATGAAGTTCCTGTTGCTCATCTGCGGAGATCAGCAGGCCCACGAGGCGATGCTGGCCGATCCCGGCTTCCTGCCCGACTGCAAGGCGTGGGCCGAGGCCCAGGGGGACCGGTTGGTGCAGACCGGTGGTCTGGAGGCGCCGGCCGGGGCCACCACGGTCCGGGCGCGTGACGGCGAGGTCCTGCTCACAGACGGTCCGTTCGTCGAGGCCAGGGAGGTCGTGGCCGGGTTCAGCCTGATCGAGTGCGCCACCCGGGAGCAGGCGCTCGAAGCGGCCATGGCCCATCCCGTCGCGCGGCACGGCACGATCGAGGTGCGGGCGCTGCTGCCGTGAACGTCCGGGAGACGGCCGACGCGCTGTTCCGGGAGGAGTCGGGGCAGATCATCGCGACGCTCATCCGGATGACCGGCGACTGGGACCTGGCGGAAGAGTGCGCTCAGGACGCCTTCACCCAGGCGCTCCAGCGGTGGCCGGCCGACGGTGTGCCGGCCGCGCCCGGCGCCTGGCTCACCACCACCGCCCGCAACCGGGCGATCGACCGTCTCCGCAGGGCCGCCGTGGGCGCGGCCAAGCTGCGCGAGCTGGCCGTGACCGGGCCCGCGCGGCCGGGGGACGGCGAGGAGGCGTACGGCGACGACCGGCTGCGGCTCATGTTCACCAGCTGCCACCCCGCCCTGCCGTTCGAGTCGCGGGTGGCGCTGACGCTGCGCACCCTGGCCGGGCTGACCACGGCCGAGATCGCCCGCGCCTTCCTGGTCCCCGAGGCCACGATGTCCAAGCGGCTCACCCGGGCCAAGGCCAGGATCCGCGACTCGGGCATCCCCTTCCGGGTCCCGGACGCGGCGGAGCTGCCCGGCCGGCTCACCACGGTGCTGGGCGTGCTCTACCTGCTGTTCAACGAGGGGTACGCGGCCAGCGCCGGTGACGACCTGATCCGGCGGAGCCTGTCCGACGAGGCGATCAGGCTGGGGCGGATGCTCGTCTCGCTGCTGCCCGGCGAGCCGGAGGCGGCCGGCCTGCTGGCCCTGATGGAGCTGCACGACGCCCGGCGCCCGGCCCGGCTCGACGCGGGCGAACTGGTGCCGCTCGAAGAGCAGGACCGCTCCCTGTGGCAACACGAGCGCATCGGCGAGGCGGTCACCATGCTGGAGCGCGTGCTGCGCCAGGGCCGGGCGGGGCCGTACCAGATCCAGGCCGCGATCGCCGCCTGCCACGCGAGCGCCGACTCCTTCGGACGCACGCCGTGGGCCGAGATCGCGGCGCTCTACGGGCGGCTGGAGGCGCTCGTGCCGTCCCCTGCCGTCCGGCTGAACCGGGCGGTCGCCGTGGGGATGGCCGATCCGGCGCGCGGGCTGGCCCTCGTCGAGGCGCTCGCGCCCGAGCTGGGCGGCTACCACCTGCTGCCCGCCGCCCGCGCCGACCTCCTGCGCCGCCAGGGCCGCCGTGCCGAGGCGGCCGCCGCCTACCGCGAGGCCCTGCCGCTGGCCCCGACCGAGCCGGAACGCCGCTACCTCGCCCGGCGTCTCGCCGGGATTTCTTCCGGCGAGGTGTCCGCCGGGGCGCCCGCCGTTCGTGGGGAGGGCGAAACGGACCACCGGAAGGGGTAGTGACCATGACCTCCACACGTTCCGCCGACGGAACCGAGATCGTTTTCGACCTGCTGGGCTCGGGCAGCCCGGTCGTCCTGGTGAGCGGCGCCTCCTGCGCCAGGGGCGTCCACGCGCCGCTGGCCGAGCTGCTGGCGGACGGGCACACGGTGATCAGTTACGACCGGCGTGGGCGGGGCGACAGCGGCGACACCCCGCCGTACGACGTGCGGCGCGAGATCGAGGACCTCGCCGCGGTGATAGCCGCGACGGGCGGCTCCGCGGCCGTGTTCGGCAACTCCTCCGGCGCGGTGCTGGCGCTGCGCGCGGCGGCCGAGGGGGTGCCGATCACCCGGCTCGCGTTGTGGGAGCCGCCGTTCCAGCTCGACGCCGGTGCCCCCGAGCGGGCCCGCGCGTACGCCGCCGAGCTGGCCGCCTGCCTGGCCGACGGCCGTCGCGGGGACGCCATGGCGCTCTTCCTGAGCTCCGTGGGCATGCCGCCGGGCATGATCGGCCAGATGCGGCAGGCGCCCATGTGGGCGTCGATGGAGGCGATCGCCCCGACCCTCGCCTACGACGCCGCGATCATGGGTGACGGCCGCCCGCCGGCCGAGCTGGCCGATGTCAAGGCGCCTGCCCTGATCCTGACCGGTTCCGGGACCGGCGCGTGGAGCCTGGCCGCGGCCGAGGCGCTGGTGGACCTCCTGCCGTCCCCCCGGCACACGGTGCTGCAGGGTCAGGACCACAACGTCTCGTGGGAGGTGCTGGCCCCGCACCTCCGGTCCTTCCTCTCCTGACATGGTCGAGGCCCGGCGGGTGGCCGCCGGGCCTCGGTGATCGCGCTGTGGCAGTGTCTAGTAGATGCGGTACTTGCGGCCGCAGTTGTCGAACTTGCCCGCCCAGCAGGTGAACGTGTAGGCCTGCTTGATGCCCCGCCCGCTCCAGCTGCCGGCGACCTTGCCGTCCCAGGCCTTGTTGAACTTCTTCCAGTGGCCGTTCTGGTAGACCTCGAACCAGACCCAGGCCTTCTTGCCGCCGCGCTTGTCGACGCCGTACCACTTCGTGTGGACCTTGCCGTGCCGCTTCCAGGTCTTCCCGAACGTGTACGCCTTGTGGTCGCTGGAGAAGAACTTGCCCCAGCTGCCGCCGTAGGAGGCGCCAGTGGTCGACACCGTGGTCGACACAGCCGTCGACACGGCCGTCGACGAGGTGGACTGCGTGGCCGCCTGGGCGGCGGGCGTGAGAGCGATGCCGGTGACGGCCATCGAGCCGGCCAGGGTCGCGATCGCAAGGGTCTTACGCATTGGGTTCCTCCCCGTGTCGTGTGCCGGTCGTTCCCGGCACCAGGGACATTACGGAGACTCGCCGCGATCATCTGTGGACAAATCCACACATGAAGCGTGTGTGGACAAATCCACAAATGAAGCACCTTGCGTGGGCCTGGCCGTGGCCCACCCCCGCCTGATCGCCGCCGGCCACGGCGGCGATCAGGCTGCGGGACGCGGCGGCGGGCGGTCAGCGCTTGACGGCCATCCGGCTCGTGGGAAGCGGCACGAACGGCTTCTTCTCCGACTTCGCGGTCGCGCCGCCCTTCCCGCACAGCGCGAAGAGCAGGTGGTTCGCCATCGCGGTGTCGATCTCACTGGGCTCCAGCTGGCCGTCATCGCCGATCTTCTGGTACTTCATGAGGTTCATGCCGAACGAGATCTGGCGGTTGCCGTCCGGGCTGGACAGCGACTGGGCGCCCATGCCGAAGACGGCTCCGTCGTGCCCCCAGAACCGGCCGCACGGCAGGTCGGCGGCGTAGAGGCCGAGGCCGTAGATCAGGTATCCGCCGCCCACGCTCACGGGCACCGTCTTCTGCATCTCGGCCAGTTGCTCCGCGCCGATCAGCCGCCCGCGCAGCAGCTCACGGTAGAACCGGTTGAGGTCGTCCATCGTGGACACCACGTCACCGGCGGTGCGCACATAGGACATGTCGTAGACGCTGTAGTCGCGCGGCGGGTCGATCAGCCCGTACCACGACTCGTACGCCTTCGAGTGGGCCCCGGGGATGCGCGGCGTGCGCGGGTAGGACGTGTGCCGCAGGCCCGCCTTGCGGATCACGTTGCGCGTGATGTGGCGCTCGGCGCTCTCGCCGGTCACCTTCTCCAGCAGCAGCCCGATGAGCACGTAGTTGGTGTTGGAGTAGGAGCCCGGCGTCGCGCCGGGCTCACCCGTCGGTGTGCCCTCCAGGCCCATCCGCACCAGCTCCGCCGGCTTGATCGAGCGGAAACGGTGCTCGTCCAGGCTGTCGGTCCTGCCCTCCAGCAGCGACGGGAACGCCGGGGCGAGGTAGTCGGCGATGTGGCTGGTGTGGTTGAGCAACATCCGCACGGTGATCTGCTCGCCGCGCTCGCCGGGGACGAGGCCGGGCAGGTAGCGGCCGATGGGGGCGTCCAGCTCGATGGTGCCGCGCTCCACCTGCCGCAGCACGGCCACGGAGGCGAAGGTCTTGGAGATGCTGCCGACCCGGTGCGTCATCCTCGGGTTCATCGGCCGCTTGGTGGTCACGTCGGCGACGCCGGTGGCGCCCTGCCACGTACGGTTCCCGTCGCGGACCGTCGAGAGCATGCCGTACATCCCCGCCTTGTGTGCGGCGTCCAGCGACTGCTGCAGCGCCTGCCGGTCGAGCGCGGGATCCTGAGCGGCCGCGGCCGTACCCGGAGCCGCCACAAGGGTCGCCGTGGTGAGCAGCGCGGCTGCGGCGGTCAGCCGCCTGGTGTGTCGCATACGAGGGGAGATCATGAGCAATATCTTGGTGGATCCGGGCAGGTGGCCGGCAGTCAGGGGAGTCACCGCCTCGATATGACACGCGTCATCCCGGCGTCATGACATCGGCCCTGACCCGGGGCGAGACGGAAGAGCGGGCATGATCGCGGCATGGGGTACGACGAGCTGATCCAGGATGCGCTGGCCACGCCGTTCGAGGGCTGGGACTTCGCCGTGTTCGACGGCCGCATGACGACGGCGGGCGACCTGCCGTGGGACTACGCGGGCATGGTGCGCGAGCGGCTGCCCGGCACGGCTTCGCTGCTCGACCTGGGCACCGGAGGCGGCGAACTGCTGGCGTCGCTGGCTCCGCTGCCCCCGCGCACGGTGGCGACAGAAGGCCACCCGCCGAACGTGCCGGTCGCCCGCCGCCGCCTGCAACCGCTGGGCGTCGAGGTGGTCGCGGCCGGCGGAGAGGGGGCGCTGCCGCTCCCCACCGGGGCGTTCGAACTGATCGTCAACCGGCACGAGGCGTACGACCCGCACGAGGTCCGCCGCCTGCTGGCCCCCGGAGGCACGTTTGTCACCCAGCAGGTCGGGGGCCGCGACCTGGTGGAGATCAACGCCGCGCTGGGCGGGCCCCCGCACGAGGACGCGCACTGGGACCTCGCCACCGCCGGCGCGGGGCTGGCCGACGCGGGGCTCGACGTCACCTGGCGGCAGGAGGCCGGCTCCCCGGTCACGATCGGCGACGTGGGCGCGCTCGTGTTGTTCCTGCGCATCGTCTCGTGGCAGGTGCCCGGATTCGACGTGCACCGCTACGGTGACCGGCTGCGCGCCCTGCACGAGGACATGGAGCGCGGCCGCCCGCTACGGGCGACCGCACGCCGCTTCGCACTGGTCGCCCGCCACACAGGCTGACCGTTCCCGCCGGACAGGCTACCCAGCGGGCGCGCAGGCCTGGCCTCCGGCGGAACCACTAAAGTGGTCGGCGCGAGGGGAGGCCAGGGTGGCTGCAGTGACTCGACCCAAGGTCGATAGCATTTCACTGGGCGATCTGGTGGAGCTCACGCTCGATGGCCGGATACGGGTGCCTTCGTTCCAACGCTCTTATCGGTGGGAGCGTAACGACGTCACCCAGTTGTTCGACAGCATTTTCCGGAAATATCCCATCGGTAACGTGCTGGTATGGCAGCGTCCCGCGGAGGCGGGAAAAGTGTTCATCGGTCATCTTCAGATCGAGGCCGAGGCGGCCGGAGATGCGTACTGGGTGGTCGACGGCCAGCAGCGGATCACCAGTCTGGTCGGAGCGCTGACCGCCACCGAAGAAACTGTCGACCCGCGTTTTCGCATATATTTCGACCTCGCTCGCCAAACGTTCGTATCACTGCCACGCCGGCGTCGGCCGAGGAACTTTCACTTGCCCATGTCTCTCGTTCTCGACACGGCTGGGACGAACGCGTGGATCCGTGCTCGGCCGCACCTGAGCAATGAGCAGATCGCGCTGGCGGACCAGGTGGTGGCGGCCGTACGCGATTACAAGATCCCTCTGTACATCGTCACCGGTGAGGATGATCGAGTTCTGCGCGACATCTTCGACCGCATGAACACCTTCGGCAGGCCGTTGAAGAGCGCGGAGGTCTTCAACGCACTGCATTCGATCACGGGAGAGCAGCAGCCGGGCGACTTGCGAACGCTGAGCAGCAGTGTTCGGACGTTCGGCTTCGGGGAGATCTCCGAGCAGATCCTCCTGCAGAGCCTGCTGGCCATCCGCAGTGCGAAGGTGGATCGGGATTTTCGCGACGAGTTCGCCGACGAGGACGATCGGCGCAACGCTTTTGCCCGTACGGAAATGGCGTTGGGCCACGTCATTGACTTCCTGCGCGATGAGGCTGGCATTCCCCATGCCAAGCTCGTTCCTTACGCCCTCTACATCCCGGTGCTGGCCAGGTTCATGGCGACATTCGGTCTGCCAGGAGGCAGGACAGCGGATCTGCTTTGTCGCTGGATCTGGCGCGGCGCGGTTCTCGGAGTGGCGCCTCAGGGCAACACGGTGGGGCTGCGGCGGGGCGCGGCGGCCGTGCACACCGACCCGCTCTCAAGCGCTCAACGGCTGCTCGAGCTCCTCCCGGCGGTGTCGCCGTGGAGACCCGACATCGCGCAGACTCGCCTCAATCGCGCGCAGGCGAAGGTCAACATCCTCGGTCTGCTGTCTCTGACCCCCAGGCACCTCTCTCCCGACCGTCTCGGCGAACCGATCGACGCCGCGCGATTGCTCGAAAGCGGCGAACCACTTGTTCCCATCCTTGGCGGCAGAAGGGCTCTGGACAGTGGGCTGGCCAACCGGCTCATCCAGCCGCACGACGTCGGCGACGTCGCGGAGTTGCTCCTGAGCCAGGACCTCGACGAGCGCGTGTTGGCCAGCCATTGCCTGGACGAGGGCTCTCTCGCGCTGCTGCGCGGCGGGCAACAGATCAGCTTCATGGTCAGACGTGCCAACGAGGTCGAGGAGGCCATCTACCGCCATGTCCAGAGCCGTGCACTGTTCGGTTTTCCGGACGGGCCGGATGTGACCGCGCTGTTCGATGAGGATGAGGACCATGAGTGACACGGCGACGGCCGGGGTGTTTCTCGGGGATCGCCGGGTGGGCACCCTCGGCTATCGCGATGGCAACACCTGGTTCGACTACGAGGACAGAGCTCCTGCGCATCCCGTCCTCGGGCAGGCCTTCGAGGCGAATCCGGGCAAACGCCGGATGGCGAGCGGCTCCGTGCCGGAGTGGTTCGCCAATCTGCTGCCGGAGCCGGGCAGCGGGCTGCGCAGCCTGATCGGACGCGAACTCGGCCGAGCTCATCCGCATGACTTTCAGGTGCTGATGTTCCTGGGGGAGGATCTGCCCGGCAACGTACGTGTCGTGCCCGAATCCGACGTGCCCGCCATCCCGGAACCGGCTGCCCTGTCACGTGACGACGGCACAGGAAAGGTTTGTTTCTCGCTGGCCGGGGTGCAGGCGAAGTTCTCCATGCGCTGGGAAGGGAAAGGGCTGGTCCTTCCCATGTCGGGACAGGGCGGTGATTGGATCGTCAAGCTTCCCGATCGACGTTTTCCCGAGGTTCCCGCCAACGAGTACTCCATGCTGAAGTGGGCGAAGCTGGTCGGCATCGAGGTGCCGGAAATCAGGCTGGTGAACGGAGCAGAACTCATCGGTCTGCCGGATGGGCTGATCCATCCTGAGGAGAGTGCCTTCGCGGTGCGGCGGTTCGATCGCCCGGCCGCGGGCCGCGTTCATCAGGAGGACTTCGCGCAGATCAGGGAGGTCGCCGTGGCTTCCAAGTACGACAGAGCGACGTACGCCGGGCTGGCCAAGTTCATCGGCGCGGTCTGCCCGCAGGACTTGGGCGAATATGTGCGCAGGCTGACCGCGATCGTGGTCATGGGGAACCTCGACGCTCATCTGAAGAACTGGACGCTTCGATATCCGGACGGCATCACTCCCCGGCTCTCCCCGGCCTACGACTTCGTCTCCGTGTCCTCCTATGACGAGTTCCGCGCCGAAGAGCTCGCCTTCGCGGTGAACGGCGGCAAAGTGGCCAAGCTCATCACTTTGGACAATTTTCGGAACCTGGCCCGGCGCGCAGGTCTCGACGCCGACTGGGTCACGAGTGTCGTCAAAGACACCGCGGCCACGCTCGTCGAGACGTGGCCGCACGTCAGGGCCGAAAAGTCTGTACCCCCTTTCGTCGCCGATCATGTGCAGAAGCGGCTGGGGTCGCTTCCCCTGATCGCAGAGGCGAGGCGATGAGGTGGGTCAGTAGGTCCAGGCCTGGCGCAGCTCGGCCTGCCAGCCGTTGTTCGGGAAGTAGTTGTGGATGATGAACGCCGGCCCCATGCCCTTGGCGAACATGTTGTCCCGCTGGTGGCGCAGTTCCAGGGGCCCGCCGACGTCGCCGTTGCCCCGGTTGTTGTCCTTCCAGATCTCGAACTGCTTGATGCAGGTCCGGCCCGCGAAGTACTTGTTGGCGCAGGTGGGGCCGGACGGCGGGAACCACACCTGCTTGTGGTAGAAGTCCACGTCGGTGCCGCCGGGGATGAGGATCTTCCCCCAGGCCTCGAGGCAGTACGCCTCCGGCTGGATGGTCCACTTCACATAGTGCTGCTTGCCGTCGAGCGACAGCAGCGGCTTCATGTTCTTGCAGTTGACGTCGCCGATCTGCTCCCTGGTGACGCGCTGCTTGAGCATGCCTTCGTTGTTGCCGTAGCCGTCGAGCTTCACCCAGTCGCCGACGCGCTCGAACTTCTCGTAGTTGGCCGGCGGCCACTTGGCCGGGTCGCCCCACCTGATGTGCGAGACGTTGCCGCCCTTCGGCTCCCATGCCCACTGGTTGCGCCACGAGCCCGACCAGAACTGGCCGGCGCTCTTGTCGAACATGCGGGAGAAATCGCCGTACGTGCCCAGACCGGCGGCGTTCGCGGGTGCGGCGCCGGCGACGAACACCATGGCCAGCGCCACCACGGCCATCGCGGACTTCCTGATAGCGGAGAACATTCGGCCGAGGCTAGCGGCCATCCCTGACGGGAGGTATCACTTCAAGAAACGGCTAATTGTCAAAGCGGGGTGGTGGCGCCGACGGGGCACGGCCTCGTGGCAGAGCGCGCCGGCGGTCAGCAGCGTTTGCGGCTCGATCCGGATCAGCGTGCTCCTACGGTCCGGAAGGCCTCTCGCCGGTGGGGATCTCGGGGATGTCCAGCCGCCATCCGGGTTCGATGTGATCAGGGGTGATGCCGTCGATGTCGTCGTTGGCCTCGTAGACGGTCCGCGCGTGCCGGGGGTCGCCGTACTCGTCCACGGCGATGTGTCCCAGCGTGTCGCCGGGCGCCACGACGCGCTCCCCGCCGCCCAGCGTGGGCGGCGTCTCGGGGACGGCCTGCTCCGGCTGCGGGGCGGGAGCACCGGACGTCCAGTCGTCGTGCTCGGGGACGGACAGTGCCGGCGTGTCGACCTGGCCGCGCGGCACCAGGCTGTAGGAGATCGTTCCGGGCAGGAGGCCCAGCAGGCGGCCCTTCACGAACGGCGAGCCGTCGAGGAAGGCGCTGACCGGCTTGGAGCTGAAGTTCAGCAGCCCCTGCGCGGGCGCCTGCACGGCCCTGGGCCAGGTGCTGATCTTGTTCAGCGCCGGCTGGGGATTCCACAGCTGGAACTCCCGCGCCCTGGCCGACACGCTGTTCTTCGGCGCCCAGACGGTCGCGGGGTCGCCCGCGCCTCTCCCCACGACCGGCACGTACCCGTGCTTGGCGGGGTCCATCCAGGAGAAGAGGTGGCGCGGGGTGAAGCGCGCGTTCATCGGCGTCAGCGGCTTCGACGGGTCCGCCGCCGACAGCTTGAGATCCCACTTGTCCGCCTTGTGGAAGGCGTGGTGCCGCAGGCCGGTCCTGTCGCGCAGGAGACGCGCGTAGCCGCCGCCGAAGATCGCACTCACGGCGCCGACGGTCAGGCCGTCCTTCAGCGCCGCCCCCAGCGGCTTGCCGTCGTACAGCAGGCTGAGGCCGGTGCTGGCGCCCGCGTTGAGCGCCCCTTCGAGCCCGACGGCGAACGCCATCGGGTGGTTCTGCGCCAGCCGAGCCACGGGGGCGAGGCCCTTCACGAAGCCGACCCCTCCGCCGAGGACCGACAGGCCCGCCAGGGTGCCGGCCATCTTGACGTTCACCCCCCACGGGTCCTCTTTCCCTCTGAGGGTGTTCGCCAGGCTGGAGTTGACGTAGTTGGTGCCCGCCACGAGCGCCGAGTTCTTCACGTACGCCGACAGCGCCGCGCGCCCCGCCTCCTTG
Organism: Nonomuraea sp. NPDC049378; assembly: GCF_055586745.1. Taxonomy (NCBI): domain Bacteria; kingdom Bacillati; phylum Actinomycetota; class Actinomycetes; order Streptosporangiales; family Streptosporangiaceae; genus Nonomuraea; species Nonomuraea sp. NPDC049378. The sequence continues at coordinate 356,292 of NZ_JBVJHP010000001.1, read as the reverse complement.
GCGCCCAGGAGCTTCGTGCCCGAGCGGAAGGCCAGTTTCTCGGCGACGCGGACGAGCATGGCGCCGAGCTTGGCGTGGCGGCCGGACAGCAGGAGCGCCACCCTGCCGAGGGCCTGCCGCGCCGCCAGCCTGTTGATGGCCCTCGCGCCCAGGCTCAGCGCCGCGCCGGCCCCGACGGCCACGCCGAGACTGGCCATGAGCAGGGTGACGTACTTCTTGGTCTCCTGGGTGGCCTTGATCGCGTTGTCGACGATCGCGGCCGCCTCGTCGCCGCGCGCGGCCAGGGCCGCGAGGCTCGGCGTCTCCGCGTTCCCCTCGGGCGGGTTCACGCGGGTGCGCCAGGTCTCGCGGAAGGCGTCGGCGGCGTCGCCGCGCCAGTCCGCCCGTTGCACGTGCGCCTCGATCGCGGAGACGTGCGTGTCGTGGATGCTCCTGAGGCTTTCTGCGGTGGCCAGGCAGCTCTCGCGCATCTGGGCGAGCCGCTCCTCGTACGCGCCGCCCATCCCGAGCATGTCCAGGGTGGCGTTCCAGATGATCGACACCGTGCCGGGCGACGGCGGCTCGACGGCCTGGACCACCGGCGGCGCCCCAGCCTGGCCGCTGTCGGCCGCGTCGTAGGAGACGGCGCCCGCCCGCAGCCCCTCCCCGAGCTGCCGCATGATCGTCTCGCGCTGCCACAGGGCTGACGACAGGCCGTTGAAGAACGCCTCGTAGCCCTTCGCGAACTCGGCGGCGCCTTCCTCGATGAGGTCGTACGTGTCCACGTCAGGGGCGGCGCCGGCCTGGAAGTCGCGGAGAATCCCGGACAGCGCGGCGGCCGTGTCGGCGCACGCCTTTCCCGCCTTGCCGAGCTCGTCGAGACCGCCGGGGCCGACGGACACGAACCCTTGACTCACACGAACACCTCTCCGACGCCTGGAGCAGGTGCGCGCACGCCGCTCGGTGAGGCGTTTTCCCTGCCGGCCACTCCGGGGAAATGTTCCATTGATGTGGATATAAATGCAACGACTTCTTGCACTCTTCAACTTTTTCCGAAGTGGAGTCCGCCCGCCGTACTCTCCCCGCAGAGAGCCGGGAGGTACGGTGAACGACTTCGACCCCGAGGACCTGGAACGCATCACCGCGCGGGCGGAGGAGATGCTGGCCCGCGTCGAGGAGCTGAGGAGCGAGATCGACGTGGCGGTCGGCCACGGCGCGGCGGCGGACGGCCAGGTGCGCGTGACGGTCGGCGCCTCGGGCCGCCTGACGGAGGTCGAGCTGGCGCCGCGCGCCATGCGCATGGACAGCCGGCGGCTGGCCGAGGCGATGTTGCGGGCCGCGCAGGAGGCCCAGGACGACGTGGCGCGGAAGGTGGAGGCGGTCATGGCGGGCACGCTCGGCTCCGACCTCCCCGACGAGCATTTCAACGATCTGCTGGAGTCGTACGAGGCGTCGATGGAGGAGCAGCTCCGCGCGCTGGAGGACCGGCAGCGCGACGCGCGCTGAGCGACATTTCCAGGTTGTTTGAAGGGACGGAACACGGTACGAGCCCGCCCCTAGTGTGTCCGCGGACACGTATGTGCGGAATCTCGCGGGATGTGAACAAGTGGCCATGAGGTGGCGTAGCGCGGCAGGGCGGCGCGCGGCGGGAGTCGTCGCGTCGGCGCTCGTCGCCGTGCTGGTGGGTGCCGGCCTGTTCCTGGGCACGGGCGTGTCGAGCGCCCGGCCGGAGCTCTCCGACGTGGGGGCCTGGCTGGCCAGCGCGCTCAACGGCGAGGTCGTGCACGCCAACGGCCTGTCCGGGCAGGTGGACGGCCGGGTCGACCTCGCCTCCGCCGAGGGCGACGCGCTCAAGGTGGTGCAGGACGGCGACAACGTGCTCGTCGTCGACGAGACCACGGGCAAGGTCAGCCGCGTCGACTCCACCCAACTGGAGGTCGCCCAGACCGGCAAGCTGAGCGCCGCCGGGACGGAGGTCGTGATGGCGGCCGGCAAGGCGTACGCCGTCGACCCGCGCGGCGGCACCGTCCAGCAGCTCGACCCGCTCACCGTGGCCACGATCGGCACGCCGATCAGCCTCGAGCCGCCGCTCGGGCAGGCGGGCATCGACAGGAACGGCACGCTCTGGGTGCCCGTCCCCGAGGAGGGCACACTCGTCCAGGTCGACGGCGCCCAGAAGGGCAAGGCCGTGAAGGTCGGCGAGCCGGGTGACCCGCTCACGCTGACGATCGCGAACGGCGTGCCGCTGGTCACCAACTCCGCCGCCGCCTCCGCCATGGTGATCGGCTCCACCGGCACCCGGCTCCAGGTCAGCCTGCCCAGCACCGTCGCCGACGCGGGCACCGCCGGCCTGCTGGTGCCCGCCGTCGCCGAGAGCGACATCGTGCCCGTCCTCGCGCCCGCGCAGGGCGCGCTCGTCCTGGTGAACACCTCCAGCGGCGCCCTCACGACCGTCGCGGTGAAGGGCGGCAAGCTCGGCCCGCCGCAGGCGCTCGGCCGGCGGATCTACATCCCGGACGAGAGCACGGGCCGGCTCATCGTGTACGACACCGTGGCCAAGAAGTTCGAGCCGGAGAAGGTCGTCACGGGCAAGGCGGGGCCGCTGGAGGTGTTCGTCAAGGACGGGCTGCTCTGGGTGAACGACCAGTTCAGCGAGACCGCCCTGGTCATCGAGAAGGACGGCAGCGGCCGCCGGGTCGGCAAGTACGACGAGGCGCTCGGCCAGAAGGACACGCCCACGCCCCTGCCGATCCCCACCTACACGCCCACGGCGGCGCAGCCGACCCGGTCGGCCGAGCAGCCCACGGGCACGCCGACGTCGGTTCCGACCAGGTCGGGGACGGCGCAGGCGACCGTGACCGTCACCGCCACCCCGACCCCGACCTCGACCCCGACCTCCAGGCCGACCCCCACCGAGACCACCGCGACGCCGACCCCGACGCCCACGCCGACCCCGACGCGCACCCCCGACCCTCCGAGGTCGGTCACGGCCGACTCGGGGCCCGGCTGGATGGAGGTCGTCTTCACGCCCTCCGGCCAGGGCGAGGTCACCGGCTACTCGCTGAAGGGGGCGCCTCCCGGCGCGGACGTCACCCCGGCCGAGGCCGGGCCGGACGGCCCCTTCCAATTCCGCATCACCGGCGGCCGGTGCGACCAGGAGTACACGTTCAGGGTCGCCGCCGAGTACGACGGCGGCGAGGCGGTGTCCGAGCCGTCGATCCCCGTACGTCCCTGCGTCGCGCCCGGCAGGCCGGCCGGCTTCACCGCCAAGGGCAAGAACCACGGCGCCGACCTGACCTGGTCGGCTCCGGAGAACGCCAGGGACGGCGGCGTCACGTACACGCTGGAAGGCCCCGGCGACCATCCGGCCGAGCCCGGCGGCACCGGCGCCGAGGTCACCGGGCTCAAGAACGGCCAGTCCTACACGTGGACGCTGCGGGCGAGGAACGAAGCGGGCGAGAGCCAGGAACGCGCGGAGGCGACCGCCGACCTGCGGCCGCCGCCCGCCCAGTTCCGCAACGCCAACAACGACCACAGGAACACGCTCATCCGGCCGGGACCGGGCCCGGGCGGCGAGGCGGGGCGCATCCCCAAGGGCGAGTACATCACCATGACCGTCGTCTGCCAGCAGAGAGGCGCCTCCTACACCGACACCGACACCGGCATGAGCAGCAACGTCTGGAACAAGGTCGAGTCCAGCAGGGGCAGCGGCTGGCTGAACGACGTGCTGATGGACACCCCGAAGGGGGGCTTCCCCGCCGCCCCGCTCTGGGAGTGCGAGTGATCACGAGGGCGGGCTGGGGCCTGGCCGCCGCCTCGGCGCTGGTCTACGCCGTGGGGGCGCCGTTCGGGTACGCCCAGGCGGCGGTCCTGGCGGTGGCCGGGATCGCCGCCGTGGGCGCGGGCGCGCTGTGGACGCTCAGGGGCGCCGGCCTCGACGTGCGGCGGGAGGTGACCCCGGCGAAGGTGGCGCGCGGCGAGCCGGCCGTGGCGATCCTGCACGTACGCAACACCGGCCGGTGGCGGCACGCGGGGCTGGTGGCCCGCGACACCTGCCGGGGCACGGCGGTGGCCGTGGAGGTGCCCGCGCTGGCCCGCGACACGGCGCGGACGGTGTCGTACCGGCTGCCCACCCGGCGGCGCGGCGAGACCCCCGTCGGGCCCCTGCGCCTGGACCGCACCGACCCGTTCGGCCTGGCCCGCCGCTCCGTCGCGTACGGGCGCCCCGACCTGCTGCTCGTCCGGCCGCGTACGGTGCCGCTCCGGCCGCCGGCCTCGGGGCGGCGGCGCCACCTGGACGGCCTGGCCTCCCGGTCGGCGCCGAACGGCGCGGCCGGCTTCAACGGGCTGCGCGACTATGTGGTCGGCGACGACCTGCGCCACGTGCACTGGCGCTCCACGGCCCGCACCGGCGTGCTCATGGTCAAGGAACTGAACGACGTCAACCTGCCCAGCGCCGTGACCGTCCTCGACACCCGGCACTCCGCGTACGAGGGGGACGACGAGTTCGAGCTGGCCGTCGACATCGCGGCGTCGGTGGCGTGCGCGGTGACCCGCGACCGTTTCCCCGTGCGCCTGTTCACGGGGGCGGGCGAGCTGCTGCACGCCAAGGGCTCCCCCGGAGAGGCGGAGGAGGTGCTCGACCGGCTCGCGCTGGTGGAGCGCGAGCCGCGGGCCGAGCCGCCCGTGCAGGCCCTGCGCCGCGCCGGCTCCGGCGGGGCGCTGGTGCTGGTCAGCGGCACGTACGCGGCGCTGGCCGACGCGGCGGCGGTGCGGCGGCGCTTCGACCGGGTGGTGTTCGTCCGCGTCGGGGATCCGCGCGACGGCGGGCCGCCGGCCGCGGCGGGGGTGACCGTCCTCGAAGCCGGCGACCTCGACGAGCTGGCGGCCGCATGGCCACGCTGACCACCCCGCCACGGACGTCCTCCGCCCCCGACGCGGCACCGGCCCCGGCGGTCGCCGGATCGCCCGCGCGCAGGGCGGGGTCGGCGGTCGTCGTGGCGCTGCTCGTGGCGACGGCCGGGCTGGCGTTCGACGGGGTGTTCCCGCCGGCCGCGCTGCTCCCCGTCGTCGCCCTGGCCGCCGTGGCGCCGTGCATGCTGTCGCTGCTGCTGTCCGGGCGGTTGCCGCTGTGGGGCACGATCCCGGTGAACGTGCTGGCCTGGCTGGTGGCCGTGTCGGCGACGCTCTACCGGGCGGAGGCGTGGCTCGGGGTCGTGCCCGGCCCGGCCGGTGCGCGGGCCGCGCTGCTCGGCGTGCGCGACGCGACCGGCTGGCTGCTGACCACCATCCTTCCCGCCGCCCCGGACAGCCCGGCGATCGTGCTGGTCAGCTTCCTGGTGTGGGCGGGCACGACGGCAGGGTGCGAGCTCGCGCTGCGGTCCGGGGCCGTCCTGCTGCCCGCCGTGGCCGCGCTGCCCGTGCTCGCCGTCGCCGTCGTGCTCGGCGTCGCGGGGACCGGCTCCGTGGTGCCGTACGCGGCCGTGTTCGCCGGGGTCGCGCTGCTGCTCGCGCTGGTCAGGGCGGGCCGGCCGGCGTGGACCTGCGCGGTGGGCGTGCTGCTGGTGGCCTGCCTGGTGCCGGCCGCCGTCGTGACGGCGCCCGTCCTGCCCATGGCGGATCGCCCGTTCGACGTGCGCCGGCTCGTCGAACAGCCCCCGCCGCGCCCGATCTCCGGCGTGAGCGCCCTCGACCAGGTGTCGGCGTGGCTGCAGCACCCCCAGCGCGAGCTGTTCACCGTCAGCACCGACTCCGACGCCAACCTGCGGCTGGCCGTCCTCGACACGTTCGACGGCGTCACCTGGGCGTCGAACGCCGGGTTCGTCCCCACGGGCGGGCGCGTGCCCGGCCAGGACGGCGCCCGCGACACCGTACGCCAGCGGCTCACCCTGCAGCGGCTCCCCGGCCCGTGGTTGCCCGCGGCCGACCGTCCCCTGCTGGCCAAGGGGGCCGGCATCGTGGTCGACCCGGCCACCGGCATGCTGGCCAGCGCGCAGGCGGGGGAGGGCATGACGTACGAGGTGACGTCGGGGGTCCGCCGCTACGTCTCCGGCGAGCTGCGGAACGTGACCCCGCTCGCTGACCCCGCCCTGGTCAGCCTGCCGGACGGCCCCGGCGGAAGCACGCCGCCGCAGCGCGCACGGTTCGCCGAGATCGCCCGCCGCGCCACGGCCGGGGCGCGCGGCCCGGCCCAGCAGGCCGCGCGGCTGGCGACCTACCTGCGCGAGCACGCCGAGAACGACGTCACCGCGCCGCCCGGGCACGGTTACCGGGCCATCGAGTTCTTCCTGACCGAGTCGCGCAGGGGGACGACCGAGCAGTTCGCCGCGTCGTTCGCGCTGCTGGCCCGCTCGATCGGCCTGCCCAGCAGGATCGTCGTCGGCTTCCGCCCCGGCAGGGCCGCCGGGGGCGGCGTGCGGCAGGTGCGCGGCGGGGACGTGCTCGCCTGGGCCGAGGTCGGGTTCGAGGGGATCGGATGGGTGCCGTTCTACCCGACGCCCTCGCGTACGCGCTCGGGCGGGGGCGGCGACGTGGCGGAGGGCACGCCGAAGCAGGCCAAGGAGATCGAGCAGGCGATCAACAGCGACGCCTCGGAACCCGAGCCGACCCCGACGGCGGCCGGACGGCCCACCCCGGCGCCGACCCCGGAGCCCGCGGAACGGGACTCCCCGGCCGGGCCGCTCGTCTGGGTGGCGGTGGCGGCAGGCGTGGCACTGGCGTACCTGCTGGCCGTCGCCGTCGTGCCGCCCGTGCGGCGGATGCGCCGCCGCCGCGGCTCCTCACCCGCGGCCCGGGTGACGGGCGCGTGGCGGGAAACCGTGTTCCGGCTGCGCGGAGCCGGGATCCCGCGCTCCGGCGCGTTGACGGCGCGCGAGGTGGCCGTACGGGCCGAGTCCGTGCTGGGGGAGCCGGCGCGGGAGCCGCTGACGGCGCTCGCCGACCTGGCGAACCTCGCGACGTTCGGTGACGCGCCCGTGGACGAAGCCGACGCCGACCTGGCCTGGCGGCACTGCGCGGAGGTCGACCGGCTGGTCAGGAAGCGGCCCTGGCTGCCGGGCCGGCTCGCCCGCCGCCTGTCTCCCCGATCCCTGCTCGGCTGAGGCTGCCGGCGGGGCGGTGGAGCGCCGTCAGGATGGGGGCGGGGTGGCCGGGGGGAGCACGATGGGAGGCTGGGTCTCGTCGTCATGCCCGCGCGGGTCCGCCTCCGTGGCCCCGCGGATGCACAGCGCCGGCGACCAGGCGACGGACGAGGGCTGGCCGAGGGCGACCACGGCGCCGACCTTGAAGCAGTAGCCGGTGGCCGGGTCGAGGCCGCCGACGGTGTACGTGCCGGCGTCGCCGGTCGCCGACATCAGGCGATCGCCAGGGGCCTGCTGCACGACCGTGGGGTAGCCGCTCTTGCGCACCGCCCTCCAGGCCAGCGTCACCGTGGTGCCGTTGTCGGCGACCACCTTGAGGCTTTTCGGACGGTACCCGGCGACGTCCTTCGGGTCGGTGACCGGCCGGTCGGCGGGCGGCGACGTCGCCGGGCGTGACCGCGCGCGCGACTCCTCCGGCTGCGAGGTCCGGCCCGGCTGTGCGTCCGGCTGCGAGTCCGGATGGGAGGTCTGCGGGACGGCCGACGGTTGCCGGTCGGCCCGAGGCGGGGTGACGGGGTCCGGGTCGCCGGGGGCGGTGGCGGCCACGCGCTGCCGCTGCTGCACCTCGGTGCCGGAGCCGCCGCTCATGGCCAGGGCCACGCTGCCCACGCCCACGAGCACGGCCAGCGCCGACGCGCCCGCCACGAACAGCGGAGCCCTCCTGCCGGCGGGCTGCTCCTGCGGTGGCGCCTCCTCCGAGGGGACGTCGGGAGGCGGCGGCAGGAAAGGCTGAGGACCGGCGGGCGGCCTCACCTGCGAGCGGTCGTGGTCCACCGTCCAGACCAGCTCGCGGGGGGCCGAGCGCTCGAACCTCTCCGGGTCCTCCTCACCATCCGCCGCCACGGCGTACGGCCGGTCGGCGGGGCGGCGGGGCAGCGGCAGGTCCAGCCCCGGACCGGACGGGCCCCCGCTGAGCGGCGCCCCGGCACCTCCGGCGGGCGCGGGCGGAGGGCCGGGGGCCGGGGCGGACGCGGGCGCTCGTCCCCTGGCGCCGACGGTGAAGGCGGCCAGGTCCGTGACGGCCGGGCGGGCGGCGGGGTCCTTGGACATCGCCCTGGCCAGGAGGCCGGCCAGCTCGCGCGGCACCCCGGCGGGAAGCGGCGCAGGGCTCTCCGTCAGCACCCCGAGCGTGAACTTGGCCGTGCTCGCCGGCCCGTCCAGCGGGAACGCGGGCCGCCCCGCGAGCAGCTCGTACACCATCGACCCGAGCGCGTACACGTCGGACGCGGGGGAAGGCGCGCGGCCCTCGAGCTCCTCCGGCGAAGCGTGCACCGAGGGCACGGTCCCGTCGGGCAGCTCCACGATGGACATCAGCGCGGACATGGCGAACCCCGTGAGTGCCACCCCGCCGGGTGCCACGATGACGTTCTCCTGCTTGACGCGCCCGTGCACGCCGCCCACCGCGTGGGTGGCCGCGAGCGCGCCCGCCACCGACCGCAGCAGCCCCGCCGCCTGGGCGGGCGGCATCGGCAGGCTCCGTCCGGGCCGCTCCGCCAGCGTGAGACCCTCGTGCACGGGCGTCACGAGGTACGGCCGCCCGTCCCCGGTCGCCCCGACCTCCAGCACCGGGATGACGCCCGCGTGGGCGGCCAGCGCCTCGGGGAAGCCGAATCCGCGGACGATCCGCTTGAGCGCCCGCCTGTCCACCCGATGGCAGGCGAGCGTCCTGACCAGCACGTCGGCCCCGGCCGCCGCGGGCCGCGCCAGGTGCACGGCCCAGGGGCCGTCCTGGCCGGCCCGCTCCAGCAGCCGGTAGCCGCGGACGCGCTCGGTGATCACCGTCATGCGATCACGGACGGGCCGCCCATGTCATCGGTCTCGAAGGCCTCGTCCTCCACCAGCGGGAACGTGGCGCGTTCCCGGTCCCGCCCCTGGCCGCCCTGCCCGGCGCCGCCCATCATGGGCGGGATCATGCCCATCGGCATGCCGGCCGCCCCGGCCCGCCCGCCGGCCGGGGGCGGCGCCGTCGTGCTCCCGAGCTGCGTGGCGGGGGCGCTGCCGGAGGGCGCGCTCGGCCCCGTGGCGGGGATGCTCCCGAGGTTCTGGGGCGAGGTCTGCGGGACCGCGGACAGGTCCGTCGGGGAGGGGGTCTGGGGCAGGTCCGGCGACCTGATCTCGGGGGTCTTCAGGTCCGGCGTCCTGAGGTCGGGGTTCCGGGCGGCGTCCTGCAGCGACGGGTCCTGCAGCGACGGGTCCTGCAGCGACGGGTCCTTGAGCGACGGGTCCTGCTGTGACGGGTCCTGCAGGGACGGGTCCTTGAGTGACGGGTCCCGCAGGGACGGGTCGTCGAGGCCGGGGACGTCCGGGCCGCCCAGCCCGGGCGTGCCGCCGAGACCGGCCGACTCGTACGGCGAGCCCAGACCCGAGTACGGACCCCCGATCGACCCCAGGCCCGGCTGCTGGCCGAACGGGCCGTACTCGCCGGTCATGCCGGTCTGCGGCGCCCTGGACCGCTGCTCGACGTAGTCGCCCATGGCGTTGTACGCCTCGCCCATGAAGCGGTTGAGCTGCCGCAGGTGGTGCCGGGCGAGGGCGTGGGCGTTGGTGTCGGTGCCGAAGAAGTCGCCGACCGAGTCGTCGAGCCCGACGCCCCCCGTCCTCGGCACGTTGTCGTGGAACCAGGGGAGCACCTCCTCGCCGTACCAGCGGAGGGGCTCGCCGACGGACCGGGCGGCGAAGGCGATGCGCGCGAGGTCCTTCTGCAGCTCGCCGACGGTCTTGAAGACCTGCTCCAGGGTCTCGCCGCCGAGCGTCTCCGCGATGGACCCGGCCTGCTTGTGCAGCAGTTCCACGGACTCCTCGCACATGTCGGCGATCGCCTTGTACTGCCGGCCCGCCTCGGCGACCCGGTCCGGCTCGGTGCTCTGGATGAGCGCGGAGACACCGTCGCTGCTCTCCGCGTCGCCGTTGCCGTCGCCGCCGACGGGCATCGTGTCCTCGATCTGCGGCGCCCTGGTGTCCTTGAGCGGTTCGACGTAGTAGTCGGTCATCGTCCCCTCGTCGCTGCGCGGGATCAGCCGCCGGTGGCGGCCTGGTCGGCGTTCTTGGCGGTCTTGACGGTCTCGTCGAGCGCCTGCAGCACGGCGGCGTACACCGAGTAGACGCGGTCGACGGCCGAGCCCAGCGTGAGCTGAGCCCTGTCGGTGGTCGCCTTGAAGTCGGCGGCGGCCTGCCAGGCGCCGAGGTCGCGCTCGCTGAGCGCGGCGAGGGTGAGGCGCACCTTGAGGCTCTGCCCGCCCGTCTCGCCCTGCAGGCGTTCGAGGTCGCGCCGGAGCTGTTCCACCGGGGAGGTCGGCAGCGTCCTCCCGGAGGCGGGGTCCTCGTAGGCGCCGACCTCGATGAAGAGCTCGTCCTTCGCCGTGCCCGGGTCGATGCGGTTGCGGGCGAGCAGGTCGGCGTACTCCTGCTGGGCCGGAGGGGCGGGCGGCTCGGCGGGGTAGTCGCCGTTGCGGCGGAAGTGGATGTGGTCGGCGTACGCCTCCTCGACGTTGCCGGGGCCCTCGGTCCACTCCGTGGTGAGCCCGGTTTTGGGGGAGGTGTAGCTGTGCACGTCACGCTGCTCGGCCGACAGGCCCAGGCCCGCCCTGGGGTCGCCGTGCGCGTCGCCGCCCTCGGCCTGAGGTGTCCCCACTGTTCACTCTCCACGTCGACGAACCTGCCGACACCTGCCTATCCCGGGCCCGACCTGGCAAGGCCTTATTTCAAGATATTTGTAAGAGAGTGACCACAAAACGGAAATATCGCCAGACTCCGTACTGTGCCATTTCCCTGGACCGGCGCCACGGCCATCGGCCTGGCACTCGCCCTCAGCCCCACCCCCTCACCCGCCCCCACCCCCGCGACCACTCCCGTCGTGCGCTGCGAACCCGAGCCAGGCGTGGCGGAGGTCACCGGCGAGCCGTGGCCGCAGCAGCGGCTGCGGTTCGAGCGGGTGTGGCGGCTCACCAGGGGCGAAGGCGTGACGGTGGCCGTGGTCGACAGCGGCGTGGACGCCACGCACCCCCAGCTGTCCGGAGTGGTCGTCCGGCAGGAGGATCTCACCGGCACCGACAGGCGCGACTGCGTCGGCCACGGCACGGCCGTCGCCGGGATCATCGCCGGACGTGACCTCACCTCGCGCGGCGTGCCCGTGATGGGGGTCGCGCCCGACGCGAGAATCCTGTCGATCAAGCAGACGGAGGGACGCTCCGGCGACGTGGCGAGGCTGGCCAGGGGCATCCGGCGGGCCGCCGACCTCGGCGCCGACGTGATCAACGTGTCCGTGCAGGCCCAGGACCACCCGGACCTGAAGGCGGCCGTGACGTACGCGCAGGCCAAGGACGCGGTGATCGTGGCGGCCGCGGGCAACGTCAAGCAGGACGACGGCGCCGTCGCGGCGGCGTACCCGGCGGAGTATCCCGGAGTGATCGCGGTCGGCTCGGCCTCGCCCGACGGCGCGAAGTCGGAGTTCTCCAACGGCGTGACCCGCATCTCGGTCACCGCCCCGGGAGCCGGGATCACCAGCGCCTGGACCGGCGGCGGCTACCGTACGGAACTGGACGGCACCAGCTTCGCCGCCCCGTTCGTGTCCGGCGTGGTCGCGCTGGTCAGAGCCAGGCACCCCGAACTCGACCACTGGCAGATCAAGCGCAGGCTGGAGCGCACGGCCGAGGGCGGAGGCGCGGCGGGCACCGGAGCCGGCCTGATCAACCCGCTGCTGGCGGTCACCTCGGTGACCCCGCCCACCGGGGAAAGGGCCGCCGCGCCGCCGATCGTGCTGGCGAGAGCGCCGGTGCCGGACGCCCGCAAGCAGGCCATCGCCATCGGGATCGCCGCGAGCGCGCTCGGCGCCACCACGCTGGTGGTCTTCCTGGCGCTGATGCTGCCCAGAGCCCGTCGCCGGGGCTGGCGCGCGGGGAACGCGCGGGGAGCACAGTGACACTTACAGGAAAGTTGAAAGGGTGGCCCGCCTCGTCCGCCCCAACTTACGTTGATCGGAAAGTACGGGAACCCGGTCGATTTCCGGGCCACGAGACCGAGAGGTGCACGTGCCAGAGCCCACACGTTATGAGGCGGGCAGCCAGCACAGCGCCGCAGAACGCGCGCTGATCGCCCACCAGAACATCATGCAGATCCACAACCGGCTCACCCAGATCCCGGCGACGCTCGGCGGCGCCTGGCAGGGCCAGTCGGCGACCGTTTTCACGCAGGTGCTCAACGAGTGGAACCCGCAGTTCAAGAGGGTCATCGACGCGCTGCACACGATCGCGGAGAACCTGAAAGGCTCGGGCATCCAGTACGACGAGGCCAACACCAACGCGAGCGACGTCGCAGCCCGGCTCAAGGCCGCGCTGAGCGCCGGCCAAGTCTGACGAACGGAGAATCACCATGACCGGTGGCGGAGAGATCATCCTCGCGAACTTCGACGAGATGGATGAGATCGCGGCGGAGCTGGGCCGGGCCTACGCGAACCTGACCGGCGAGCTGACCGACCTGGAAAGCGACCTGAAGATCCTGGAGACCTGGGACGGCGCCGCCAAGGACGTCTACCTGGCGGCCAAGAGCGAGTGGAACAGCGCGGTGGTGTCCATGGGAGACACCATGCAGCGTTTCAGTCCCGCGCTGCAGGACGCGACGCAGATCATGCGGGACGCCGAGCACGCCAACATGCGCCGCTGGGGCACCTGAGCCACGGTGGACGAGCCGCTCATCGACCCGGCCACCGCGGGTGACACGGTGAGGTGCAAGCCTGAGGTGCTCCTCGACGTGGCCGGCAAACTGACCAGGGAGCTGCTGCCCCGGCTGGAGGCGGCCAAGCACCAGGTGCCCGATCTCTCCCCGGCGGCTCCCGGCGACTGGGACATCGCCCAGGGGTACGCCGGCACGGTGGTCCGGGCCAGGGTGGCCACCTGCGACTCGCTCGACTTCGTCATGGAGCAGGTCCAGCGGGTCGTCGACGACCTGGCGGAGACCGCCGGCACCGTGCTGGACGCCGACCAGCGGGCCGGCGCGGCGCCGGGCAAGGAATAGAGGAAACGCGTTGCCGGAACCGAAGCCGATCAGGAACGGCTGCCTCCAGGGCGGGAACGTCCACGGGTACGGCGGGCGCGAGGAGATCCGGCGGATGGTCATGGGGACCAGGCCGGAGGAGTTCGGGCCCGTCGCGGACGCCTACAGGGCGGCCTCCGAGCTGCTCACCACCACGATCACGACGCTGGGAGACAGCGCGGCCCGCCTGGTGGCCGACGGCAGCTGGGGAGGGGAGTCGGCCAGGGCCATGCTCGCCCGGATGAAGCGGCTCCAGACGTACCTGCAGGCGCTGCGGGACGGCGTCGACGGCGTGCCGCCCTCGCTCGATCTGGTGAGCCGCGAGCTGGTCTCGGCCAAGGAACGTTTCGACCAGGCCACGGAGCAGCGCACGTACTGGGTGGAGGCCAGTGGCATGGGGGCGGGGCAGTCGATGCCGGCCAACGATCCCGACGCCGACGCGCGGGAGTTCATGACGAAGCTGAACGGCGCCTACCACCAGGCGCACACGGCTCTGCCGGAGCGGCTGCCCTGGGACGCCGAACTGGCTTCGCCGGCGCCGTACCTGCCGCCTTCCCAGCAGGTGGCGACGCCGTTGCGGAGCGGTGACCACGGGGTCCCGCCGTACGAGGGCGCGGGGCGGGCCGCCACCGACCTGGCCGCGACGCCGGGCTCCCGGCCCGCGCCCGCAGGTTCGCCGGGGGGCCACCCGGGCGGCGGGCCGGTGCCGGGCAGCCCCGGTGGGGGGCCGCCGGCGAACGCGGGCGCGCCGTACGCCGCCCCCACCACGACGGCGGCCGGGGCGGGCGCCGCGCGGCCGGGCACGGCGGCTCCGGCGGTCGCCCGCCAGGACGGACGCCAGGCGGGACACCCGCCCGCGTTCGGCACGCCCCCGCCCGTCACGGCCTCCGTGCCCGCGCTCAGGCGCGGCGGCGGGCCGTCCCCTGCCACGGGCCACGACCCGTCCGCCACCGGGGACCCGGCGCGGACCGGGAGCGTCGCGGCCGAGACCGGTCCCTCCGTGCGGCCGGGCACCGTGCCGGTCGTGGGCGCCACGCCGCCGGCGATCCGGGCACCCGTGGCCGGAGGCGAGGCGGGCGTCACGGCGGGCGGCGGAGTGCCGTTCATGCCCATGGGCGGAGCGGTCCCGCAGGACGGGCGGGCCGGCCGCCGCTCGCTCGCGCCGAAGGGCGACGACGACTTCTTCCGGCCGGCGATCGACGGCGGCCCTCCGGTGGTGGGGTGAGAGCATGAGCCAGGACTCGGTCGCGGCCCAGGTGGAGTCGATCCGCGCGATGGGCCGGAACATGGCCGCCGCGCCCATGCACGACCTGGAGGAGATGAGCCGGGCCATCGGGCGGGTCGAGCTCACCTCCGGGGCGTACGGCGCCTTCGGGCTGCTCGGCGGGTCGCTCGGGCAGGCCCTGGACGACGTCAAGGCGGCCGCGCGCGGATACCTGTCGGCCAAGCGCGACCAGGTGGCCGACATCCACGACAAGGCGTACGGCACGGCCAACGGCTACACGGGCGGCGACGCGAGCGCCGCCCGGCTGGCCGCCGGCATGCCGGCCGGCCCGCGATCCCAGACCCAGCCCGGCACCCAGGCGTGAAAGCGAGACCCCGTGCTTGAACAACCGTGGTCGGTCATCGAGGGCTCGGCCATGGCGATGACCGGCTCGACGCTCCTGGGCTGGAACCGCGCCCGCCACGCCACGCTGATCCTGCCCCTCATGTACGGCGACACCGCCCAGCAGCAGGCGGCGGCCGACGGCTGGGAGCGGCTGGCCGCGGCGCTGGAGCGGCACCCCGGCGTGGTGGACTCCTCCACCCGCGGCGTCGAGTGGTCCGCCCGCAGCGCCGAGCTGTACAAGAACACCGTGCTGGCCTACTCCGACGACGCCGCCCAGAAGGTCGCCTCGCCGAGGGCGACGGCCGACACCCTGCGCGTCACCGCCAACGTGTACGACGTCCTCGGCAAGGCCGTCTTCGCCACCGGCGCGGGCATCCTCGCGGCCGGCGTGATGCACAGGGTCGCCACGGTGAACCCGTTCACCAGGGTGGCCGCCGAGGTGGCCGCCACCGGGTTCGGCCGCAGGGCGGACCACCAGGCCGCGACGATCGCGGCCAGGGCGAGAACGTTCGCCGAGGGCGGCAAGGGCGTGCTCGGCAAGGTGGCGCAGAAGCTGGCGGGGATGTCTCCGGCCAAGCAGGCGCTGGTGGGCGGCACGGTCGCGGTGACCGCCGGGACGATGGGGCAGTCGGCGGTCGCGGGCCGGCTCAGCGACACCCGGCTGGAGACCTCGCCGCAGGCGACCACGGGCCTGCCCGGATCCGCGGAAACCGCGGGTCTGCCCGGCTCCACGGGGACGGGTCTGCCTGGATCTACGGGGAGCGCGGGTCTGCCCGGATCCGGGACTGAGGATCAGACCGGGCCCGCGGAGAGCGCGTGATGGCACGGGAAAGGATGACGGGGTGATGGCGGCGTTCGACGAGGAGGCCATCGACCGGCTGGTGGCGGAGGCGCAGCGGCCCGCCGCCGAGATGGACGAGCTCTACCAGCAGGTGCTCGCCGTCAAGGGCGTCGCGCGCGACCAGGCCAAGCTGGTGACGGTCGAGTGCTCCGCGCAGGGCGTCACGGGCCTCGACATCGACCCGCGCGCCATGCGGTGGGGCTCGCAGCGGCTCTCCGAGACGATCCTGGCCCTGATCGCCGAGGCGCTGGCCGACATGGAGGCCAGATCGGCCGAGCTGCTCGGCGACGTCCTGGGGGAGGGCCCGCTCGACCTGGCCGCCGAGGCCAACCCCGCCGACCTGCGCATGAGGGAGGCGCGGGAGGCGTACGAGGCCGCCATGGACCAGGCGACGGCCGAGCTGGCCCGCATCCAGCGCGATCTCGACGGCTGAGCCCCAGCGCACACCGAGCCTGCGAGCCCTCAGGGGATCCCTCAGCCCAGGTAGGCGGTCTGGATGAGTTTCTCGCCCGACCGCCGGTCCACGTAGAGGCCGCGCCCCACCGGGAGCTTGCGCGGCCGTACGTTGCCGAACAGCTGGCCCTCGTCCCTGGGCCCCGACAGCAGCACGGCCGGCGAGTTCATCTCCTTCAGCCGCCGCACGACCGGGTCGAGCATGCTGCGTCCCGCCCCGCCCATGGCCCGTGCCAGCACCACGTGCAGGCCGATGTCCCTGGCCTGGGGCAGCAGGTCGCCGAGCACGGTGAGCGGGTTGCTGGAGGTGGCCACGAGGTCGTAGTCGTCCACGATCACGTACAGGTCCTGCCCGGTCCACCAGCTGCGCGTCCGCAGCTGCTCCGAGGTGAGGTCCGGCGGCGGCAGGCGCGTCTGCAGCACCTCCTGCACGCCTTTCAGCAGGGTGGCGGCGGCGGTGCTGGAGGCGGCGTAGCCGATGCGGTGCTCGGTGTCGGTGGCGTCGAGGAGCGTGCGCCGGTAGTCGATGACGACGAACCGCGCCCGCATGGGGGTGTGCGTGCTCGCGAGGCCGCCGGCGATCAGGCGCAGCAGGTTGGTCTTGCCGCTCTCGGCGTCGCCGAACACCACGAAGTGCGGGTCGGCGCCGAAGTCCAGCGACACCGGCGCCAGGGCGGCCTCGTCGATCCCGATCGGCACGCGGGCTCCGTCCGCGGCCGGGTCTCCGGTGCCGCGCGGGAGCGTGTGCGCGGGCAGCAGGGAGGGCAGCAGGCGCACGGGCGGGGCCGGGTGGTCGTGCCAGGCGGCCGCCGCGGCCTCGACGAGGCCGCTCACCCCGTCGGCCAGGTCGTCCACGGTGGAGCGGCCGTCGATGCGCGGCAGCGCGGCGAGGAAGTGCAGCGCCTCGCGGGTGAGCCCGCGCCCCGGAGCCCGCTCGGGCACGTTGGCGGCCGCCTTGCGGTCGATCTCGGAGTCGAACGTGTCGCCGAGCCGCAGCTCCAGCCGGGTGCCGAGCAGGTCGCGGACGGAGGCGCGGAACTCCATCCACCGGTTGGCGGTGCCGGCGACGTGGATGCCGAAGCCGAGACCGCGGGTGACCAGGTCGGCGAGGTCGGGTTCGAGCTGCTCGTACTCCTGGCGCACGATCGCCCAGCCGTCCACCACGAGGAAAACGTCCCCCCAGCCGTCACCCTCGTAGGCGCCCGAGGCGACCATCCGCCGGTAGGTGGCCATGGAGTCGATCCCGCGCTCCACGAACAGCTGCTCGCGGCGGTCGAGCAGCGTCCTCATCTCGGCCACCGTCCTGCGCACCGCGTCGGCGTCGAGCCGGGTGGCGACGCCGCCCACGTGCGGCAGCCCGGACAGCGCCGACAGCGTGCCGCCGCCGAAGTCCAGGCAGTAGAACTGCACCTCCTTGGGCGTGTGCGTGAGCGCGAGCGAGGTGATCAGCGTGCGCAGCAGCGTGCTCTTGCCGGTCTGCGGCGCGCCGACGACGGCGACGTTGCCCGCCGCCCCCGACAGATCCAGCCAGTACGGGTCCCGCCGCTGGTCGAACGGGCTGTCCACGATGCCGGCCACGGCGTGCAGCCGCCCGGGCCGCTCCTGCCCGGTGCCCGCCGCGGTGAGCCCGTGCCCGGGGGTGGCCTGGATGGGCGGCAGCAGCCGGTCGAGCGAGGCGGGCTCCTTGAGCGGCGGCAGCCAGATCCGGTGCGCCGCGGGCCCCTGGCCGGTCAGCCGCCCGACCACGATGTCCAGCAGGCTGTCCTGTTTGCCCTGCCTCTCCGCGTCGTCCTCGGGCGGGGGCGTCTCGGCCACCGGCGGCATGGGCACCCGCTCGGGGCCGTACCAGACGATCTTCCCGCGGTGGCCGGAGCGTGCCGACACGGTCTGCCTGCGCGCCGCGTCCGCCCGGTGCGGCCCCGACACGTACGCGGCCTTGAACCGCGTCATGCCGGTGGTCTCGAACATGAGGTAGGCGTTGCCCGGCTCGGGCGGCAGCGAGTACGCGTCCGCCACCCCGAGCACGGCCCGGCTCTCGGCCGCCGAGAAGGTGCGCAACCCGATCCGGTACGACAGGTGCGTGTCCAGCCCGCGCAGCCGCCCCGCCTCCAGCCGCTGCGAGGCCAGCAGCAGGTGCACGCCCAGCGACCGGCCGAGCCGGCCGATCATCACGAACAGCTCGACGAACTCCGGTTTGGCCGTCAGCAGCTCGCTGAACTCGTCCAGCACGATGAACAACGTCGGCAGCGGCCGCAGGTCGGCGCCCTGCTCGCGGGCCTGCTCGTAGTCGCGCAGGGAGGCGTGGTTGCCGGCCGCGCGCAGCAGCTCCTGGCGGCGCACCATCTCGCCGTGGAGCGCGTCGTGCATGCGGTCGACCAGGGGCAGCTCGTCCTCCAGGTTGGTGATGACGGCCGAGACGTGCGGCAGCGCGTCGAGGCCGAGGAAGGTGGCGCCGCCCTTGAAGTCGACGAGCACGAAGTTCAGCGTCTCGGACGAGTGCGTGGTCGCCAGCGCCAGCACCAGCGTGCGCAGCAGCTCCGACTTGCCCGAGCCGGTCGCGCCGACCACCAGCCCGTGCGGTCCCATGCCGCCCTGGGCGGCCTCCTTGATGTCGAGCTCGACCGGCCGCCCGTCGGCGCCGAGCCCGATCGGGACCCGCAGCCTGTTCCTGACCGGCCGGGGCTGCCAGGTGGACGCGGGCGACAACCGCCGCGCGTCGCCGATCCTGAGCAGGTCGGTGAGGGTCGTGTTCGTGGCGAACACGTCCTGCTGCTCCTCCTTGCCGGCGGAGCCCGCGCGCATCGGCGCGAGCTGCCTGACCAGGGCGGCGAACGCGGGCCGCGCCATCCGGTCGGGCCGGCCGAGCCCTGACCGGAGCTCCTTGCCGAGCTCGTCCTCGACGACCCTGACCACCTCGTCGCGGCCGACCTCGAGGTGCAGGGTGAGCTGCGCGGGCGCCTGCGGGGCCGCCCCGCCGAGGTCGATGACGGTGACGCCCTCGATGACGTCCAGGGCGAGCTGGCTGCCCGCGGGCACCGTGCCGCCGTCCACCACCACGACGTGGTAGGGCAGCGCGTCCGGCGCGAGCCCCTTGCTGAACCGGGGCCGGTCCTTCAGCTCGAACCCCAGCAGGGCGTCCAGCTCGCCGAGGTCGCGCACGACCAGCCGTACCGGGCCGGCGCCGTCCTCCTCGGTCGGGTGCAGGGCGTGCGGCAGCCACTTGACCGGCTCCCATTCGGTGGCCCGTTCCCCTCCGGCGCACACCGAGATCCGCAGCTCTTCTGGCGAGTGCAGGGCGGCGGCCTGCGCCAGCGCGGCGCGGACGAGGTCGCGCCCGGCATCCGGATCCCCGCTGATCGTGATCCTGGCGAACGAGTGCAGCGCCAGCGCGACGGGCAGCCCCGGCACGGTGGCGTGCGTGCGCACGAAGCGGCGCAGCGCTCCCGCCGTCATCGGGTCGAGGTCCTCGATCGGCTTGGTCTCCGGCGGGATCATCGGCAGCGCCAGCCGCTGCGCCGAGGTGGCGATCCTGATCTGGGCGAAGTCGTCGTCGCGGGGCCGCCGCTCCCACAACCGGCTGGTCATCACCAGCGACCAGAGCGCCGCGGGGTCGGGGTGGTTCCAGGTCATGGCCCGGTGCTGCTGCGCGGCGGCGCCGCGGACCCGCTTCCTGACCTGCTCCAGGTAGCGGTAGTAGTCGCGGCGCTGGCCGTTGAGCTGGTTCTTGCGCTCACCGGCGTTGCGCATCATCTGGCCCACGGTCATGCCGATCATGGAGACCGCGAACAGGCCGCTGGACACCATCATGATCGGGCTTCCGGTGCCGCCGCCGGTGACCATCAGCGCCATCGCCCCGGCCCCCGCGATCATGGGCAGGTACGTGAGCAGTTGCGTCAGCCCGCCGCCGGTGACGGTTTCCGGGATTTCGGGGGGCGATTCAAGCAGCACCTCGCCGCCAGGAGGCTCGGGCGGCGTGCGCCGCTCGGGTCTGCGGACCACGATCAGGCTGCCACTCATCAGAGCCCATAAAAGCCGCTGACAAAGCGTTATATGCGATATTTCAAAATTCCTCGATGCTTTTAAAGCGCCGCGTGCGATGTCCGATCCATAAACTCGTCCGGGTGAGTGCCACCGGAACCGACCTGTGCCGGGTCACCGTCGTGACCCCGCGCGGATTCCTGGACCTGGGCCTGCCGCCTGACATGCCGCTCGGCAACCTGCTGCCCACCCTCCTGCGCATCGCGGGGGAGGGGCTCGCCGAGGCGGGCCTGGCCCATGGCGGCTGGGTGCTCCAGCGGCTCGGCGGCCCGCCGTTCGACCTGAACGCCACGCTGTCCGAGCTGGTCGTACGCGACGGCGAGCTGCTGCACCTGCGCCCGCGCGGGCACGAGCTGCCGGAGATCGTCTTCGACGACGTGGCCGACGCCGTGGCGACGGGCGTGCTGGAGCGCACCGGCCGCTGGCAGCCGGCCACCACCAGGTCCTACGGGCTGCGCGCCGCCGCCGCCCTGCTCGGCACGGGCGCCGCCGCGCTGCTCGCGACCGGACCGCCCTGGGCGCCCGCGGCCCTGGTGGCGGGGGTCGTCGCGCTGGTCCTGCTGATGGTCGCGGCGGCGCTGTCGCGGGCACTCGGCGACGCGCGGTCGGGCGCGGTCATCGGCTACGCGGCCCTCCCGTACGGGTTCGTCGCCGGGCTGCTCGGACCGGCCACGGACGGCGCCATCCTCCAGCCCGCCAACCTGCTGTCCGCCTCCGGCGTGGTGCTGATGCTGGCCACGGCGACCGGATTCGCCGTCGCCGACGGTCTGCCGGCGTTCCTGGGCGTGGCCGCCGCCGCGCTCTGCGGGCTGCTCGCCTCGGGGCTGGTCATGGGCCTCGACCTGGCCGCGGCCGGGGTGGCTGCGGTGCTGGCCGCGCTCGTGGTGGGGCTGACGACGGCGATCCCGTCCCTGTCGTTCCGGCTGGCGGGCATGCCGCTGCCCGCCCTGCCGACGACGGCGGAGGAGCTGCGGCGCGAGGGCGGTGACCTGGACGGCGAGCTGGTGATCGACAAGACGGTGGCCGCCGACCGGTTCTGCGGCGGGCTGCTCGGCGGAGTGGCGCTCGTCGTGCTCGGCGCCCAGGTGCTGCTGGTCCTTGACGGCTCCTGGGCCGCGATCGCGCTGAGCGTGGTGTTGCCGACGTCGATGGTCATGCGGGCCCGCGTCTTCGAGGGCCGCGGCCAGCGGATCCGGCTGCTGACCACGGCCCTGCTCGGCGTGGCGCTGGCCGCCTCGGGAGCCGTGTTCGGGGCGGCGGACGAGGTGGTGCGCTACGGGATCGTCCCCGGGCTGGTGGTGCTCGCCCTGGGCGTGGCGGGCACGGCGCTGTGGCTCACGTCCGGGAAGCCGTCCCCGTTCTGGGGCCGGGTGGGCGACATCGCCGACATCCTGCTGATGATCGCGCTGATCCCGCTGGCGCTGGCCGTGCTCGACCTGTACGAGACCATCCGCGGCCTGGTCGGCTAGTTCCTGTCGCCGGCCACGTCGTCCAGGCTCATGTCGCCGCCGGGCGTCCTGACCCGCCAGTCGAAGGACCGCGTGGCCTCCGGCAGCGGCTCGCCCTGCTCGGGCCGGGTGAACGTGCCCGCCTTCGCCGTGTCGATCGCCGCCTCGGTGAAGTCGATCGCCGCGCCGCCGTCCGGCCGCATGAACGCGAGCTGCACGGCGGCCGAGCCGCCGATCCCCGCCGCGACACCGCTCAGCACGTCCTTGAGCCCGAGCGAGCCGAGGAAACGCTGGAGCTGCCCGGTCGACGCGGCCAGCGCGGCGCTCGCCTGGGCGCCCGTCCTGCGCGTCGCGATCCTGGCCGCCACCCGGGTCTGCGGGGCCAGGGCGAGCACCTGCAGCGCGGCCAGCCGCAGGTACGTCTCCTGCGCGATCTTGAGCGCCGCTCCCCAGTAGACGAGGAAACCGTCGCCGATGTCGTCGACGTGCCCGGCCACCCACTGCACGTTGGTGCGGAAGGCGTCGAGGTGCGTCCGCAGCACGGCGGCCGCGTCGGCGAACGCCTTCTGGTCCTCGGCGATCCACTTCCGCCCCGAGGCGTTGATCACGCCGGTGAGCGCGTTGTTGGCGCCCTTGTCGAGCCGGCCGCCCACGCCCGTCTGGAGGTTGGCGGCGGCCGTCCAGATGGCCGGCACGTTCGCCACGGCCGGGGCGGTGGCCAGCAGGCCGATGAGGACGGACGGCTCCAGCCGGGCGGACCTGCGCAGGACGGCCCGCACGGTCTCGGGGTCGGGCGGTTCCTTGCGCGAGGGGCGCAGCGGGGAGCCGTCCCTGGCCAGGCCGGCGACCCTGCGGGTCACGGCCGGCTCGCCCGCCGGACGGCGAGTTCCTCGGCGGCCCGCCAGTTGTCCTCGGCGAAGCGCAGGTGCTCGCCCTCCCACGTCCTCAGCACGCCGAGCGCCGCTTCCGTGTCACGGACGAACGCGTCGATGAGCGAGCGGTAGAGGGCGCCGGCCGTCCACTCGCCCAGCGCCCCCCAGCCGGGGAGGTCCAGCGCCCTGTTCTCCTCGAGGATCTGGCGGATCTCCGCGAAGAGCGGCAGCAGGTCCTCCCTGAGGTCGCGCCGGACTTCGCCGATCGCGTCGGGAGTGATGAAGACGGTGTGCTGATTCACGTTCATTATCCTGTGCCGCCGTCGGCGGATGTGGCGGGGACGTCACGAAATGGTCCGGCATTGTTCGCTTCTGCGATACCGTGCGGCTTCGCATCTTTTATCCCTATAAATTGGGTTTGGTGAGGACTAGTGGGAAGTAAGGGGCGTTAGTGCACAACCAGCGCGACCTTTACCAGGCGTACCGCCTCACCATCCAGCGCATCGGCCTCGCCCTGCTGCGCGCCCAGCCCAACCAGCCCGAGTGGCCGCTGCGCCGGCAGAACATCGGGTTCCTGGCCGGGATCATGGTGGCGGTCCTGCTGTGCGTCGGCTTCGCCGTCTTCGGCCTGCTGCGCCCCGGCGGCACGAAGTCGATCGAGGAGCCGGGGACCCTCGTCATCGAGCGCGAGACGGGCGCCCGATACGTCTACAGCCACGACCAGCGCAGGCTCATCCCCGTCGCCAACTACGCCTCGGCCCGCCTCGTGCTCGCCTCGGCGCAGATCAAGGAGCGGGTCGTGGCACGCGAGGCCCTGGCCGGGTACGAGCGCGGCGCGCCCATCGGCATTCCCGGCGCCCCCGACTCCCTGCCCGGCCCCGCCAACCTGGCCAAGGGCCCCTGGGCGGTCTGCGTGCAGGAGCGCGCCGAGCCGACCGGGAGCAAACCGTACGTGACGCTGGTCGCCGGCCGTAAGGTCGGCGGCACGCCGGTCGCGGAGGGTGACGCGCTCCTCGTCGACGTGGGCGGCCGGCAGTGGGCCGTCTGGCGCGGCACCCGCATGCGCGTGGCGGGCGGCATCGCCCGCGGGCTCACCTCCACCACGCCGGCCCCGGTGCCGGTCGCCTGGCTCAACGCCCTGCCGGAGGGGCCTGACCTGGCCGCGCCGGCCATCAGCGGCCGCGGCAGGCCGGTCACCGGCCCCGGGGGCAAGGCCGCCGCCGTGGGCCAGGTGTTCCGCGCGGACGGCGTGGCCGGCGGCGAGGCCCGCTGGTACGTCATGCTGTCCGACGGCCTCGCCCCCGTCACCCAGGGCCAGGCCACGCTCCTGCTCAGCGACCCCGACAGCAGGCAGGCCTACGGCGGCGGCGCGGTGAAGGAGATCGCCGTCGACGCGGCCACCGCCAACGCCGCGCGCCGCTCGCGGACCGCGATCCCCGCCGACGGCCTGCCTCCCGTCATGCCGCGCATGACCGCCTACGACCCGGCCAGCCCGCTCTGCGCCGTCTACGCCGACACGGGAACCGGATCCACCCGCGCCCGCCTCACCACCGGCGCCACGCTGCCCGAGCCGCACGGTGACGCCACCGACCTCGTACGCCTGCCGCCCGGCAAGGCCGTGCTGGCCGGCGTCCTGCCCGGCGACGGCCAGCTCAAGGCGGTCCAGGCCTACTACCTGGTCACCGCCGACGGCCGCCGCTACGCCGTGCCGGGCGCCGACGTGCTGGGCAAGCTCGGATACGACGCGAGCCAGGCCGCCCCCGTGCCGGCGAACGTGCTCCAGCTCATCCCCGAGGGCCCCGTGCTCGACCCCGCGCGGGCGGCCAGGCCCGCGATCGAGCAGGATCAGTAACCGCGGTAGCCGCTGCCGGTCTTCATGCCGACCACGCCGGGCACGTTCGAGACCGAGCCGTAGCGGTCGACGGCGTAGCGCACGCCCGCGATGATGTTGTCGACCGGGTCGTAGATGTTGCCGTGTCCCGGCAGCTTGTGGGCGTCGAACGTCGGGTCGATGGTCTGCATCAGCCCTTTGGAGGGCGTGCCCTTCGCCGCGTTGGAGTCCCAGTTGTTGATGGCGTGCGGGTTCCCGCCCGACTCATGCTTGATGATCATCCAGATGTCGTTCGCGTTCATCTGCCCCGGGGTGTAGCCGTGCCTCCTGAGAATGGCGATCGCCTGGTTGATCCAGCCGGCGACCTGGCCCTGTGGGGCCGGGCCGCCTCCGGCCGGCGGCGGTCCGCTGGAGCCGTACCCGCCGAAGCCTCCCGAAGCGCCGCCCGAGGAGCCTGACGGCGTCGACGCGGCCAGCGCGGTCGTGCGTGACTCCGCCTCCGCCGGCGACCAGTCGAGCCTTCTGCCCGGCGCGGGTGCGAAGGGCTGGGCGTCCGGCTCCGGGAGCTCCTTGGCGATGTCCGGGATCGTGCCGAGCGCGCTCTGGAGCCTCCCGGCGGTGTCGGCGAGCGCCTTGCCGGTGTCGGCGACCAGCTTCTGCAGCGCCGAGCGGGCCTCGCCGAGCGCGGGCCGCATGCTCTGCGCCACCTGCTCCTCGGCGGGCCTGGGCGTACGGCCGCGCAACTCCTGGGCGGCGGAGGCGTACCCCTGGCAGATTTCCAGCGCCTGCGTCTCGGCGGAGCTCAGCGTGCTCGCGGCCGCGTCGAGGTGGCCCGCGCAGTCCTGCAGCGCCTGCCGGAACCGGTCACCGCAGCCCGCGAGCCTGCCCATGTAACCGGCGAACGCGTCCGCGCCCGACCCCTGCCAGGCCTGGTCCACGTCGGACACCGCGGTGCGCAGCGCGCCGGTGTGCCGCCCGCCGGTTCCCGCGGCGGCGCGCCAGGCCTGCGCCGCCGCGGTGATCGCCTCGGGCGCGCCGGCCACCCGGGCCGCCAGGTCGGCCAGCTCGCCGCCGCCCGGCGCGGCCCTGACGTCGTCGAGCGCGCTCACCGCCGGACCGCGGCGCCGTCGGCGGCGACCACCGTGCGCTCGACGCCGTCGAGGGTGCGCTCGACCGCCTCCAGGCGGCCGCCCAGGGTCCTGGCCGCCTGCTCGGCGACCCGCAGCAGGTCGCCCGCCGCCGTCGCCATGGCCGCCGACCCGGACACGTTCCCGAAGGCCGCCGCGTCCGGCGCCTGGCCCGTCATGCCCGCGAAGGCTCCCGACGCCGACCTGGCCGCGGCCGCGCACGCCTCCAGCGCGCCGCGGTGGAACGTGAGCACCACGCTCGCCCTCCTTCCCTTCCTCAGCGCCGGAAGAGCTCCAGCAGCTCCTCCGCCCGACGGGTGCGGGCGATCCACATCTCGCGCCCGCGACGTTCCCGCGTGATCAACCGCCCGGCACGCAGCCGGTCGCAGTGGTACGTGAGGCCGCTGGGGGCGATCTTCATGTCCGTCGCCAGCATGGACATGGTCATGGGCTGGTCGAGCGCGCAGAGCAGGTCGGCCCGGATCGGACCGACGAGCGCGGACAGCTCGTCCACCGCCGGCCTGACCGGCTTGCGCCACAGCGAGTCGGCGCCGCGGACCGGATAGGCGATCCACACCGCCTCGGGGTCGTCCAGGCTGACGATCACGGAGTCCTTGCCGGCCAGCGTCGGCACCAGGACGATCCTGCGGTCGCCCAGGTCGTGCCCGATGGGTTCCGGGTCGGAGATGAGCAGGCCGCGCTCGGTGCAGACGATGCGGTCGCTGAGCGAGCCGAACAGCAGCTCGGGGCGGCCACGCACGGCCGCCACCCCCACCCGCTCGATCTCCCGGTCCAGCAGCGGGCGGGCCCGCTTCCACAGGGGTTCCGTGGTGTTCCAGACGTCGGTCACGGCGCCGGCGTAGCCGCGCAGCCAGCGGCGCGGCTGCTCGGCGGCCGCACGCCAGTGCGCGGGCGGCGTCCCCGGCCCGAACGCCTGCTCCATGTCCTTGAGCAGGGCGTCCGGCGCGATGTCCTGGAGCGCGCTGATCTGGCTCTGCATGGTGACGTCCCCGTCGACGGGGGATCTGGCCACGAGACTGTCGGGCGCGACCGTGCGGCCGGGCGCGGCCAGCGGGCGTACGGCCTCGTGCCCGTACGGGCGGACACGCGCGCTGATCGCCCTCCGCCAGAGCTCGGGCAGGCCGCGACGGCGCCCCGCGAGCGCGTCGGCGATCATGGCGAGTACGGTCAGGTTCGGCGCGATGGAGATCGAGATCTGTGGCGTGGAGCTGAAACGCAGCTCGCTCCACGCCTCGGTGCTGATTACGTGAGCCCCCACGGGTTGGACTGTAGGCAGCGCAGTCATCGCTGGAGCAATGCTTCAAGGAAGCTGGAAACATCCATAGGTCGAGCGATCCAGCCCTACGTGATGCGAACACTCCGGACGGGCGCGTGGTTGTCCGTCTGCTTCGGGGTCACCTGCATGACATGTCCTCTGTGTCGGGTCGTGTCGTGATTGGGTTGGTTAACGTATGCTCCTCCGCTAACTTCTCACTTAAAAAAGTCCCCATGGCCGCCTGACCAGCGAAAACATGCTGGCGCGCAGCCCTGCACCGACGTGACTCCAGGCGGGAGTCCCGTCAGCGCGGTGCGGTGTGGACCGCCTCGCGCCGGAAGTCGCGAGGCGACACTCCGTAGGCCCGGCGGAAGGCCCGGCTGAAGTCGGCGGCGTGCGAGAAACCCCACCTGGCCGCGATGCTGTGGATCGGCACCTCTCGCAGCGCGGGATCGGCCAGATCGCGCCGGGCGCGGTCGAGCCGCTGCGCCCTGATGTAGCCGCCGACCGTGCTGCCCTCCTTCTGGAAGAGCCGGTGCAGGTAGCTGGTGGAGATGTGGTGCTCGGCGGCCAGCGCGCGCGGGCCCAGGTCGGGGTCGCGCAGGTGATCATGGACGAACGCCTGGACACGCAGGATGAGCGCCTCACGGTTGGAGGGCGGGACGACGGGGCTGGTCTCGATGGCGTGCGCGAGGAGCGCGGAGACCAGGTCGAGCACCACCATGCCGAGCCGCGCGCCGTCGGCGGGCCGGTAGGCGCCTTGGTCCTCCGCCAGGCCGGTGATGAAGCTCGCCAGCAGGGCGCCGATGCCGTCGGTGGCCGACATCCTGCTGCCCAGCATTGCGTCCACCTGGTGCGTGGGCAGGGAGACCAGCGACCGGGGCACGGTCACCATGGCGGCCTCGAACCGCGGGCCCTGCCGCGGTGCCCGGAAACGCGCGGCCAGGACCCGCGTCATGTCGTGCACCAGCAGGTCGCCGACCCCCGACGTCGCGTGGCCGTCGGCCCAGATGACCTGCAGCGACCCGGCCAGGGGCACCAGCAGCTGGCAGGTCTCCTCCAGTTCGGGCTCCTCGGGGTGCTCCTCCGCCCGCCACAGGCGCTGCGGCTCGAAGCTCCGCCTCGCCACGGTCACGGCCCCGAACTGCGCGCTGGTGTCGCGCGCCTCGACCGCCGGCTCGCACAAGGGCTCGCCGTCCCTGACGCGGTCTTCGTCCCACGGCTCGGCCAACGGCATACCGGCAAGCCTATGCCGATCGGGCGCGGCGCGAGTGGCCCCCGGGGCCGGCCGGGGTGAGCTCGGCGCACGCCTGGCCTGCTCGGCTCAACGTGCCCGCGCAGGGGCGCGCACACGAGCGATGGCCCGGGCGGGGAGGACATCTTTGCACCGGGACCCAAAGATCGAAGCCCGCGAGTGGGATTTCCCATCCACGCTCGACCCGGCGCCGGTGGCCGGTGCGACCACTCGGATGGAAGGCTTCCCCGCAGCCGCCCCGGTCCTCCTGCGAACGGATGGCCGGGGCGGAATCTCCGCAGACGAGTGAAAGGAGTGCTGCAGATGACGTACGACGCCGGCCGCGTCGCGGCGAAGCGGATCAATGATCACGTGGAGGTCATCCACGTCGACCACCCGGGCACGGTGCTGGAGGTGCCCCGCCGCGACTGGGAATCCTTCACCGCGGCCGTCAAGGCGGGTGCGTTCGACCTCGAAGCCCTCGAGCGGGCGCGGGAAGAGAACGTGGCCTGACCGCAGCACGACGGCGCCCGCCCGCCCGCCGGCGAGCGGGCGCCTCCACGCGTCCCCGGAGCTCTGCCTCCCTGTCCCCCGGCGACTGCCCGCGTCCCCGCAGACGTTCAGGGGAGGCGCAACTCGGCGAAGACGCCGCGGTGGTCGGTGCCCGGCACGTCGAAGACCTCCACCCGGCGCACGCTCACCCTCCGGTCGGCCAGGATGTGGTCGATGGAGATGATGGGCGGGAACTTCCTGAAGCTCGGCCAGGTCGGCACCAGGCCCTTGCCCACCTGGTCGGCGGCGTCCACGTAGCCGCGGTCGAGCAGGTCGCGCATGGCCCGGTGGTCGAGGCTGGCGTTGAAGTCGCCGGCCAGCACCCGGATCGTCGAGGAGGTGGCCGGGGGAAAGGCGCTCAGGGCGGCGTTCCACTCCTCCGTCTTGCGGCCGAGCGGCGGGTTGGGATGCACCGCCACGAACTCGACCGTGCCCCCGCCCGGCAGCGTCACGGTCGCGGCCGGCATGTTGTGCCCGACCGGGGTGAACAGGCCCGTCAGCTCCTTCGCCGGATGTTTGGAGAAGATGCCGCTGCCGGTGGCGCCGAAGGAGGGCTGCAGCACGCGGTGCGGCAGGAGCCGCGCGAGCCCGGCCGCGTCCAGCCGCTCCACCTCGGCGTAGCTGAGCTCCAGGGCGCTGAACACGTCGACGTCGTGCTCGCGCACCAGATCGACCACGGTCTCGGCGTCGGCCCGGGTGAACAGGTTGATCGCCAGCACCCGCAGCGGCGCGCCCTGCGCCGGAGGCTGCTCGGCGGCGAACGCGCGCGGCGCCACGATGGAGGCCATCACCACGCACACCACGGCGGCGGCGAGCGCGGCAGGGCGGTTGCGCCGCAGCAGCGACAGCAGCGCGGTCAGCGCCGCGAGCCCCGCCCCGATGGGCGTCACCGTCATGAGCTGGGTGAGGAAGGAGCCCTGCTCCAGGCCGCCGGCGCGGATGACGGCCCAGACGGCCAGCAGCGTGACGACCGTCCAGGACAGCCAGCGCCTGCGACGTCTCTTCCGGGAAGGCGGCGGATCATCCGTCGTGGCCCGGTCGACGCCGACTGCCGCGCTCACTTCGCCATCCTGTCCCCGACACGCTTCACAGGTTGCACCTTAAACGGCTGGAACGGCACGCCGCGACGCGGACGGTTCCGACGATCGGCGTGCCGCCGCATCCCGGCGCCGCGGGCGGGCGCCTTTGCTAACACCGGGGAAACGTGACCGCGTGTTGGGTGATCGCAGGCGAGGCAGGACGATCGGGCTCCGGAGAGTCGCGCGAGCGATGCCGGATCCCGGCAGCCCGCCCGCCTCCACCGGCGTTTCCCCATCACGCTCCGTGCCGGTGGCGACCGTCATGAGGTCATGTGCTGAAGGGATGGTGTAGTTCAGTGGGTACGTGCAGACGGAGAACAACGCTCTCGCTCGCCACCGCGGCGCTGCTTGCCGGGTCCGTGGCGGTCAGCGGCCCGGCGCATGCGGCGTCGTCCCCGATCGAGGCATGCGGTGGTGGTAGTTACCACGTCATAGACAAGGAGGACTTAGGAGCGGTAGCCACCGTCTACCTGCTGTACAACGGCACATCCAATTGCGTGATCACGTGGAAGAAGGACGCGCACGCGGGAACCAGGACGTGGATGATGGCCTCCATCGCGAAGCAGAACAGCGACGGCGGCTTCTCCGACTACAAGACCGACCGCGGGAACTATGCCTACTACGCCGGCCCGCGGAAGGTGAAGGCGCCCCATACGTGCGTCGACTGGGGAGGCGGCGTACCGATCAACGGGGTCGAAACCTCCTGGTACTCGCCTCCCTCGCGGTGGCACTGCGACTGATCCGTCGGGCTCACGCGGTGACCACGTCCGCGATGATCACCGTGGCGTCGCCCTCCGGCTCCAGGGCGGACATCTCGTCGTACAGGCGGTCCAGGCAGGCGGCAGGTGACGAGCCGCTCGCGAGCAGCGCCTTCAGCCGGGCGGCGCCGAGGGCGCGGGTCACGCCGTCCGTGACGATGGCCACGCGGTCGCCTGAGCGCAGGGGCAGCGTCCCGGTCTCCGGGGTGGGCGCCGACGGCAGGCCGGACCCGCGCGTCGTCAGGCCGCCGTCGGAACCGTGGGCCGTCGTGAGCGGGCGCGGCTCCGCACCCTTCGCACAGTGCCAGATGGCGCCGTCGCCGACGTGGGCGTAGCGCAGGCGCGGTTGCTGATCCTGGTCGAGGACGACCAGATCCAGCGAGCTGACCGGACCCGGTCCGCCGGAGCCGGCCGGGGTGGACCCCGATGCGGTGGGGCCGGTGGCGCGGGGCAGGCCAGTGGCGCGTGCTGCTCGGTGGGCCGCCCGGGCGCACGCGCCGAGGTCCTTCTCCCGAGTCCCCGCGCGCTGCGGCCGGGCGGCCACCACCGATGCCAGGGCGAGGGCCGCGGCGGTGTGGGCGTCGCCCGTGCCGCCCGCGTCGCCCGTGCCGTGTGCCGCCGCGATGAGCCGTTCCTGGATGACGTACGCGTCCGACGGCCGGCCGCGCGAGCCGTCGTACGTGCCGCCCGCCGCCACCAGCCTCGGCCGCGCCACCGGCAGGCCGGCCGGCCAGCTTTCCCTGCGGCCGCGCACCGTCATGACGGACACGCAGCCCACCAGGATGGGGATCACCACGAAGAACATCAGGTTCCCTCTCTCTGTCGCGTTCCCAGCGGCCCGCGCATCAGTACACGCGTGTACAAGGAGACACGACTGACGGCTGTTCGGCCGTCGTGGGGATGACGGCCGATCAGCCGTCATGCCGCAGGGGGAGCCGCGGATCAGGGTCGGGGGAGGACGGTGATCGACCGCAGCAGTGCCGGCCCGAGGAAACGACCATGCGACCCATCTCCCCATCCGCCGCCACGGCTGGCGCGATCTTCCCGCCCGCCCCTGCGGCGTGCGTTAATCTGAGATCCGTCTTATGCTCTCACTGCGAGCGGGCGGCGCATGTCTCACCGCGGTTCCACGAGGTACGACTCGGCGGCCAGGCAACTGGAGCAGGCCGCCGCGCGCATCGGGGCCGGTTCCCGGGCCGTGATCGGCCTGGTGGCGGTCGTCGCGGCGGTCCTCGGCGCCGTGCCGCCCGTCTCGGTGTGGTGGCTGGCGCCCGCCCTGGCGGTCCACCTGCTCTGGACCGTTCTCTTCCTGCGGGTGGCCTGGCGCAGGAAGCCGCTGCCGCCCTGGCTGGCGGCCGGTGATGTCGCCGTCACCGTCATGCTCTGCCTCGCGCAGCGCCACCTCGTGGCGGTGGACGCGCTCGCCGCGAACGCGAGCTGGATCTCCGGGCTGGTCACCATGAGCGTGGTCGTCGCCGGCGTCGCCTGGCGGCCTGCGATCGCCGTGCCGGCCGGGCTGGCCGTGGCGGCGTCGTACCTGGTGGGGGCCCGGTTCGCGGTGCCGCATCAGAACGTCGTGAGCACCCTGGCGATCCACCTCATGCAGATCCTGGCCATCGCGCTGCTGATGACGCTGCTGCGCCGCTCCGCCGCCTCGGCCGACGCCTTCCTGCGCCGCAGCGCGCGCGCCGAGGTCACGCTCATGGTCGAGCGGCTGCGCCGCGAGGACGAGCTGCGCCAGGTCGGCAGCGTCCACGAGACGTCGCTGCACACGCTGACCATGGTCGGACTGGGCACCTACGACCGGCCGTCGGACACGCTGCGCCGCCAGGCCGAGACCGACCTGGCGGCGCTGGAACGGCTGCGCGACAGGCCGCACGCGGGCACCGCGGCCATCGCTCTCGACGCCCTGCTCGACGAGGTGGCCGGCCGGGCCACGAGCCTGGAGGTACGCAGGAGCCTGACGCCGGAGACGGTGCCGGGAGAGGTGGCCGAGCGGTTCGCCCGAGCCGTCAACGAGGCGCTGGCGAACGTCGCCCGGCACGCCGGCGTGCGCCAGGCCGAGCTGGTCTCCAGCACCCGCGACGGTGAGATCAGGGTGGAGGTCGCCGACACGGGCGCCGGCTTCGACGTCGAACGGGTGCCGCCCGACCGGTTCGGCGTGCGCGGCTCGATCCTCGGCACGATGCGCTCCCTGCCGAACGCCGGCGCCGACATCAGCTCGGGGACCGGCGGCACCCGGGTGAGCCTGTGGTGGCGGCCATGACCGGCGACATCGAGGAGGTGGCGCACCGCTACACGCTCTACACCGCGATCGGCGCCATCGTGATCGCCGCGGTCTGGCACACGGGCTACGACCTCACCGTCACCATCACCGGCTGGGAGTCCTTCCGCCGGCCCCTGCTCGCGGCCGCCGCCTGGATCGCCTACACCGCGATCGGCGTCGTCGCCGCCCTGTCGCTGTTACGCACGTTCACCGGCCCGGCCAGGGCCCGCGAGCTGGCCGTCGCCGTGCTCGTCCTGGACGTCGCGGTGATCGTGGCCTGCCGGCCGCAGGACCTGATCGGCCCCATCGACTGGGGATGGGGGTCGGTGGGCTGGCTCGGCGTCATGCTGTTGTGGAACCGGCCGCGCTGGCGGGCCGAGGCCATCGCGTTCCTGTCGGCGAACGCCGGCATCATGCTGGTGGCGATGATCGCCACGGGCACGGTCGACCGCGTCTCCCTCGCCAAATACCTGATGGTCATCGTCGGCAGCGTCACGCTCCAGCTCGGCTACATGGCGGGCTGCCACACCCTGCGCGTACGCGCCGAGGACGCGGCGCTGCTGGCCCGCCGGCTGGCCGCCGACGACGCGTGGCGCGAGTCCGCGCAGCGCATCCACGCCGACCGGCTCCGCCGCTACGAAGCCATCCGCGAGGTGGCGGAGTCGATGCTCAAGCAGCTCGCCGACGGCGCTGACCCCGGCGATTCACGGGTGCGCGACGACTGCACGGCGGGCGCCATGCGGCTGCGGCGGCTCATCACGGAGCGCGAGGAGGTGCCGGACGAACTGGTGTCGGCGCTGCGCGAGCACATCGACGCGGCCGAGCGGCGGCAGGTCCTGGTGACGGCGCCGCCGTTCGGCGAGCGCCTGCCCGCTCTGCCCGACGGCGTGCGCGAGGACCTCCTCAGGGCACCCGTCGCGGCCCTGGACGGGGCCAGGACGAGGGCCAGGGTGACCGTGTCCGCGATGTCGGCCATGGTGAGCGTGGCGGTCGTCGCCGACAACGACGACCTGCCGGTCAACCCCGCTCCGGTGCGAGAGCCCAGCGGGGTCGTCGTCACCTATCAGCGGCAGGGAGGCGAGGTATGGGTCAACAGCATCTGGCAGGCCCCGTGACAGGACCCGTGACGGTCGCGCTGGTGGAGGACCATCAGGTCGTGGTGGACGGCGTGCGCTCGTGGTTCGGGCCGCACAGCCAGGTGGAGCTGGTCGCTCAGGGGCCCACCATCGAGTCGGTCCGGGGCACGCCCGCCGACGTGCTGCTGCTCGACCTCAACCTCAACGGCACCATGGTCATCGACCGGGTCGCGGAGTTGTGCGCGGGCGGGCAGCGGGTCATCGTCTTCTCCGAGCACGAGGAGCCCGAGACGGTGCGCGCGGTGCTGGACGCGGGCGCCTCGGCCTTCATCGGCAAGGGACGGGCGACCCGTGACTCGTGTCTGGAGACGATCCTGGAGGTGGCCGCCGACCGGCCGAGCATGACACCGCCGATGGCCCAGGCCATCGCCACGGATGAGGGGCCGCACCGGCCGCAGCTGTCCGACAAGGAGCGGGCGGCGCTGCTGTTCTGGTTCCAGTCGATGTCGAAGGCCTCGGTGGCGGCACGGATGGGGATCAAGGAACGGACCGTGCGGCAGTACATCGACCGGGCCAGGGTCAAGTACGCGGCGGCCGGGCGGCCCGCGCCCACCAAGGAGAAGCTGCTCATCTGCGCCATCCAGGACGGTCTGCTGCAGCCCGACGAGGTGACCGTCTACACGTCGCTGGCGGCTCGCACACCACCCGATCGGGGATGACGCCTGGCCTCGGTCCTCCTGGCAGGAGGGGGCCGGCAGGGCCGAGGACCAGGTCAAGGCGGGCGAGCGCCCAGCGCCGCCCGCGAACGAGCTCGGCGGGAGGTGAAACTTTCACCCCGCGCCACTGCGACGGGAAAGCCCTTTCCGCTGCTCACCGCGCCCGCCGCGACAAGGCGGTGAAGGCTGGAGAGATCTTGACATGTCCCATTATTTGTATGACCTTCCCCGGTCAGATACCGTCCCGGCGGGAGCGCTCCCAAACCATCGGACCCCCGACCGGAACACGGAGACCGCCATGCCCCGAGTCCGACCTCACCCCTCGGCGCGCCGCGCCCTCGCGCTGCTGCTGTCCGTGGTGACGATCTGCGCCATCGCCCTGTACGGCCCCATGACCGGTACGGCCTCCGCGCACGGCTCGGTCATCGACCCGGCGTCCCGCAACTACGGTTGCTGGCTGCGCTGGGGCAGCGACTTCCAGAACCCCGCCATGCAGCAGCAGGACCCGATGTGCTGGCAGGCCTGGCAGGACAACACGAACGCCATGTGGAACTGGAACGGGCTGTACCGCGACAACGTCGGCGGCAACCACCAGGCCGCGATCCCTGACGGCCAGCTCTGCAGCGCCGGCCGGACGCAGGACGGCCGCTACCGCTCCATGGACACCCCTGGAGCGTGGACCATGGCCAACCTGGGCGGTACCTTCGACATCAGGCTGCACGACCAGGCCCGCCACGGCGCCGACTACATCAGGGTCTACATCACCCGTCAGGGCTACAACGCCACCACCACGCCGCTGGGCTGGAACCACCTGGAGCTCGTCCGGGAGACCTCTCGTTACGCGCCCGCCGAGACGTACATGATCAACGGCGTCGGCAAGGGTTCGCGCACCGGCCGTCACGTGGTCTACACGATCTGGAAGGCCTCGCACATGGACCAGACGTACTACATCTGCAGCGACGTCAACTTCAGCTGAGCCGGGCACACGCGCCGGGGAGCCCGCGCCCGGCGCGTCACCGGCTGGTCGAGATGCGTACGGCCGGCCCTGACCGGTTCCGCGCGCTGCTGCCCAGGGTGGTGGCGCTCCGGGCGCGCGTGCGTACGGAACAGAGCGTGTTCAAGAGGGACGGCCCTGAGAGACAGCCCTGAGAGACAGCCCTGAGGGACGGCCCTGAGGGACGGCCCTGAGGGACAGCGCCGGGAGACGCGCCCTGGGAGATGGCCCTGCGAGACGGCGCTGGTGGACAGGACGGACGGACAGGGCTGAGGGTCGAGTCATGACATTTCCGACTTTCACGTCCAGCCAGAGTGAACCCCGAGCCCGGGGCGAGGAACTCGGCTCCCACCGCCGCGCGGCCATCGCCGCCAACCTCGCCGGCTACACCGACCTGTTCAGGGTCGCCGGCGCCACCCCCGCGCAGGTCCGCGCGTGGGGCGAGCAGGCGCTCGACCGCAGCGCCGCCTGGGCTCCCCGGCTGGCCGACGAGATCGCCGGGATCGCGTCCGGGGCCGGGCTGGAGCCGTGGCAGGTCGCCGTGGTCAACGCCAGGACCGAGATCCTGGCCGCCCTCCACGCGAGCGGCGAGGGGGAGTGCTCGACGTCCGTCGTGCTGCCGGGCCCCGGCCTCCCGCCGCGTACGGTGCAGACCTGGGACTGGCACGACCACCTGCGCGACGCCCCCATGTTGTGGGAGCTGGCGCCCCGCCCCGGGCACGTCGTGCGCACGTTCACCGAGTCGGGGGCGCTGGCCAAGATCGGGGTGAACACGGCGGGCCTGGGCGTGCACTTCAACATCCTGCGCCACGACGCCGACACCGCCGAGGTCGGCGTGCCCGTGCACCTGATCGCCCGCCGCATCCTGGACGAGGCGGCCACCGTCGAGGAGGCCGCCGGCATCGCCCGCTCGGCCACGGTCTCGGCCTCCACCGTCATCACCGCCGTGACCGCGGGCGGCGCGGGCTCGATCGAGATCTCCCCGGCCGGCGTGGCCGTCATCCCGCCCGATCCAGGCGGCGTCCTGATGCACTGCAACCACTTCCTCGACCCCGCGCTGGCCGCGGGGGAGCGGCACGCCACCGAGCGGCCCGGCACGTACGCCCGCCTGCGGCACCTGCGCGACCACGCCGGCGAGCTCGGCGGCGACGACCTGACGAAACGCGCGCTCGCCCTGCTCAGCCACGGCCCCGACGAGGCGCCCGTGTGCGCCCACCCCGACCTGTCGCAGCCGATCCACCAGAGGTGGGAGACGCTGGCCACGGTCGGGCTCGACGTGCGGGCCGGGCGCCTTCGAGTGCACCAGGGCGGGCCCTGCCGGGTCACTGAGGCGACCTGGCAGACGTTCTGATCGGCGGCCCGTCAGCTGAACGCGCCGATCCCCGTGAGCGCCTTGCCCAGCACCAGCGTGTGGATCTCCGACGTCCCCTCGTAGGTCAGCACGGACTCCAGGTTCACGGAGTGCCTGATCACCGGGTATTCCAGGGTGACGCCGCTCGCGCCGAGCAGCGTGCGGCACTTCCTGGCGATCTCCAGGGCCTCGCGCACGTTGTTCAGCTTGCCGGCGCTCACCTGCTCGGGGGTGATCGTGCCGGCCTCCTTCAGCCGCCCGAGGTGCACCGCGAGCAGCAGGCCCTTGCCCAGCTCCAGCGCCATGTCGGCGAGCTTCTCCTGGGTGAGCTGGTAGGAGGCGAGCGGCCTGGCGAACACCTGGCGGTCGCCCGCGTACGCGATCGCGGTCTCCAGGCAGTCGAGCGCCGCCCCCATCGACCCGAACACGATCCCGAACCGCGCCTCGTCGAGGCAGCCCAGCGGCCCGGACAGGCCCCTGGCGCCCGGCAACATCGCCGCGCCGGGCAGCCGCACCCCGTCGAGCACCAGCTCGCTGGTCACGCTGGCGCGCAGCGAGATCTTGTGCTTGACGTCGTTCACGGTGAAGCCGGGCGTGCCCGCGGGGACCAGGAAACCCCTGACGCCCTCGTCCGTGCGGGCCCAGACCACCGCGACGTCCGACACCGAGCCGTTGGTGATCCACATCTTGGTGCCGTTCAGCACCCAGTCGCCGCCCTCGCGCTTGGCCGTGGTGCGCATGCCCCCGGGATCGGAGCCGAAGTCGGGCTCGGTCAGGCCGAAGCAGCCGATGCGCTCGCCGGCCGCCATCGGGGGCAGCCACTCCTGCTTCTGCTCCTCGCTGCCGTACTTCCAGATGGCGTACATGGCCAGCGACCCCTGCACCGACACCAGGCTGCGCAGCCCGGAGTCGGCCGCCTCCAGTTCCAGGCAGGCCAGCCCGTACGAGACCGCGCCCATGCCCGCGCAGCCGTAGCCGTCGAGGTGCATGCCGAGCACGCCGACCGAGCCGAGCGTGCGGGCCAGCTCGCGCGCGGGCAGCTCGCCGTCCTCGAACCAGCGGGCGACGTGCGGCCGGATCTCCCGGTCGCAGACGCGCCTGACCGTGGTCCTGATCTCGCGCTCCTCCTCGGTCAGCAGCGTGTCGAGGGCGAACAGCGCGGTGGGTGCGATCATGACTCTCCATATATTGGATCCAATATTGAAAATCCAATATGCCACGGCTAGGGTGCGGTGACCATGGACGTTCTCACGCTCACCGCCGCCGGCCTCGTGGACGCCGAGCCGGCCCCCGAGACCGCCTGCATCGGGGCGCCGGCGTGAGCGGCGGGGCGCTGTCCGGGCTGCTGGTGGCCGACTTCAGCCGGGTGCTGGCCGGGCCCTACGCCACGATGCTGCTGGCAGACCTTGGCGCGGAGGTCGTCAAGGTGGAGCGGCCGGGCACGGGGGACGACACCCGCGCCTGGGGGCCGCCGTACGCGCCCGGCGGGCAGGCCACCTACTTTCTCGGCGTCAACCGCAACAAGCGCTCGATCGCCCTCGACCTCGGCGACGAGGCGGACCTGGAGGTCGCGCGGGCGCTGGCCACGCGGGCCGACGTACTGGTGGAGAACTTCAGGCCGGGCACGATGGACCGGCTCGGGCTCGGCCACGACGCGCTGCGCGTGCTCAATCCGGGGCTGGTGTACTGCTCGATCACCGGGTTCGGGTCCGGCGCCGGGGCGGGGCTGCCCGGGTACGACCTGATCGTGCAGGCCGTGGGCGGCTTGATGAGCGTCACGGGAGAGCCGGACGGTCCCGGCACCAAGGCGGGCGTGGCTCTCGTGGACGTCATCACCGGCCTGCACGCCGCCCTCGGCATCCTCGCCGCGCTCCGCCACCGCGACCACACCGGCGAAGGCGGCCACCTCACCGGAACCGGCCGGCCGGGTGCGGGCGGGACGCGACCCGAGGACGCCACGTCGAAGACGGACGTCCGCGAGCACGAGGGCGGCGCGCGGGAACCAGGGGCGGGGCAGCGGGTCGAGGTGTCGTTGCTCTCCTCCCTCCTGTCGGCGCTGACCAACCACTCCTCCGCCTACGCCGCCGCCGGCGTGGTGCCGAGGGCCATGGGCAACCGGCATCCCAGCATCGTCCCGTACGAGGTGTTCCAAGCGGCCGACCGCCCGCTGGTGATCGCGGCCGGGAACGACCGCCAGTTCCAGGCCCTCTGCGCGGTGCTCGACCGGCCGGATCTCGCCACGGACGCCCGGTACGCCACCAACGCGGGCAGGGTCGCCGCCCGCGACGTGCTCGTCGCCGCGCTCGACGACGCCCTGCGGGAACGCCCGGCGGACGAGTGGTTCGGACGGCTCACCGCCGCCGGGGTGCCCTGCGGCCCGATCAACGACCTGGCCGCCGCGTTCGCGCTCGCCGAGGAGCTCGGCCTGGAGCCGTCCGTACGGCTCGACGGGGTCGGGCAGGTCACCGCCCCCGTACGCCTCAGCGCCACCCCGCCCTCCTACCGCCGTCCGCCGCCCGAGCTCGGGCAGGACGACGCCTGGGTTCGTGAGATATTGGGGCCGTGAATCCGGACGGGGCAGGGCGCAGGCCGCCGACGGCCCAGCAGTTCGTGCTGGCCGAGCTGCGCCGCGCCATCACGACCGGCCGCCTGCGCCCCGGCGCCCCCATCCGGCAGGACGCGTTGGCGGAGGAGCTCCAGGTCAGCCGGGTGCCGCTGCGCGAGGCGCTCAAGACGCTCGAAGGCGAGGGGCTGGTCACGCACCAGGCGCACAAGGGCTACTGCGTCGTGACGCTCTCGCTCGACGACCTGCGCGAGGTCTACCGCATCCGCGAGTTGCTGGAGGAGGAGGCCGTGCGCCGGGCCGTGCCCCTCCTCACCGACTCCGACCTCGACCGGCTGGAGGCCGCGCAGCGCGACGTCGAGCGGGCCGCCGCGGCGGGCGACGTGCTCGCCATGGCCATGGCCAACCGGACGTTCCACATGACGCTGTTCGACTGCGCGGGCATGCCCCGGCTGGCCCGGCTGATCAGG
Source organism: Nonomuraea sp. NPDC049378 (assembly GCF_055586745.1). Taxonomy (NCBI): domain Bacteria; kingdom Bacillati; phylum Actinomycetota; class Actinomycetes; order Streptosporangiales; family Streptosporangiaceae; genus Nonomuraea; species Nonomuraea sp. NPDC049378. Next base: position 316,593 of record NZ_JBVJHP010000001.1, on the reverse strand, counting down.
ACCTTGTGGGACACGACGGACGCCTACCGGTCGATGTACTACGGCGACGGGGGCAACCGCGAGCGGGTCGTCAAGGAGCACCGGGCCGCCCTCGACGCGCTCCACCGCCGCGCCGCCGACGAGGCCGTCGCCATCCTCGACGTGCACCGCGACCACGCGGTCACCGAGCTGCGGTCCCTGCTCCCCGCCGCGCCTTGACGGCACGAGCCTCGTCCGCGCGGGCGGCGCGTCCTGCGGCCCGCTTGGCTTCCCCGCGGCCTGCCGGCGCTTCCGGACGCCGACCGTCAGGTCGTCCGACGCCCGGTTCGCGGCGGTCGTGACGGCCGGCGGCGGTCGCGCGCCGGCCAGATTGCCGGACCACCCCGGCTATCGGTTCTGAGTGAAGGCGAGTGGCACACCGCAGGCGTCTTCGGCGGTGACGTGGAAGCCGTCGGAGGTGGTGTGGGTGGCGATCATGTTGTGCTCGATGAGTTCGCGCGCGGCGGTCAGGTCGCGGACGGCCACAGTGTGGGCGGCGAGCAGGGGCAGGCCGGGCACCGCGTGGCCGGGGAGATGGTCGCCGAGCGAGGACTGCGGAATGATCTCCACCCGGCCGTGCCGTAGCGGGAGCACGTGTTTGGGGCCGTCGATCCACACGTCAGCGTCCAGGATGCGGGCGTAGCGCTCTTCGTGGTCGTCGACCTCGTCGTCGGGCACGACCAGCAGCACGCTGTGCAGGCCGACGGCGCCGTTGGGATGATCGAGATAGTGAGACTGGTGAACGTACTGAGGGGTGCGGTGCAGTGTTGCCTGGAGCGCCCCTTCGGGGGTGTAGGCGGCATCGATGCGGACGCTGTCGGCGCGTACCGTCCGCGGGCCGTCGGGGGTGGAGACCTCTCGTTCCAGCGCACGGATCCCGGTGGAAACCAGGCCGGTGGCGCGTAGCCGTTCGGCGGTGGCCTGAATGTCGCGCGAGCCGAGGGTCATGAGAAGGCCGGGGCAGGTCTGGCGAAGCTGGTGAACGCCCCAGGGGTCGGGGGCGGACGGGTCGACGATGCCGAGCAGTTCGATGAATGATCGCCCGAAGTAGGCGCACCGGTTGGCGGTGCAGGTGGGCAGGAGCGGGCCGCCGGGTCGTTCGGCCAGGTGGTGGGGCGAGACGGGGCTGAGGGTGAAGCCGAGCGCCTCATAGCGGGCGGAGGCCGCGGCGAGGTCGGTGGTGATGAGCACGGTGTGGTCGATGTAGTCGATGTCGGCGGCGTGTTCGGCGGTCATGTGCGATGTCCTCGATGGATTCGTGGTGGTATGCGAGGTCGGCGGTGCTGGGCGCGTGGCCTCATGCGGCCGCCGCGACGGCGGCGGCGACGAACAGCACTTGCAGGGCCGTACGTGCGGGTAGGGGGGTCACCGGCTTTCCGGCCAGGGTGAGGCCACGGCGGGCGGCTGAGACGTTGGCCGGGAACATGGCGAGCATGAGCAGGGCCAGCCCGATCGCCGCGTATGGAGCGCTCGGCGCGAACAGCAGCCCGGCGGCGCCGGCCAGTTCCAGGACGCCGGTGAGGGTGACCAGCAGCGCCGGGCGCGGGATCGCCGCCGGGATCATCGCGACGAAGTCGCGGCGCCATGAGGGCAGGAAGTGCGGCACGCCGGTGAAGACGAACATCAGGCTGAGTGCGCCTCGCAGGGCCGGCTGCCAGGCATCGAGTGTGTCGATGCCGGCCAGACCGATGAGACGCAGGACGACGAAGCCCCCTGTGAGGGCGATGAACGGAACCATCCCGTCCTCCAATCTTGTCATCGGAAAGATTGGAGGGGATTCCCTATCTTGTCAATGTCAAGATAAAGTTGCGTCATACCGAACGCGGAGGTGAGAGAGATCGATCAGCCGGCCTACCACCACGGCAATCTGAAACGCGTCATCATCGACGCCGCCCTTCAAGCCATCGGCGAATCCGGCCCGGCAGGATGGAGCCTGCGCGAGCTGGCCCGCCGCGCCGGCGTCTCACACGCCGCCCCCGCCCACCACTTCGGCGACAAGCAAGGTCTGCTGACAGCCGTGGCCGCCGAGGGCTTCGCCCTGTTCGCCGACGCTCTTGAACGCGCCGCCGCCGACGTGTGGGAGGTCGGCGTCGCCTACGTCCGCTTCGCCATCGACCATCGGCCCTACTTCGAGGTGATGTTCCGGCCCGAGCTCTACCGCGCCGACGATCCCAGCGTCCAGTCCGCGCACGAGCGCGCCGCCGGCGTGCTCATCACCAGCGCCCACGCACTGTCGCCAGGCCCTGAACAGGACCGGATGACCACGATCGCCGCTTGGTCGCTCGCCCACGGCTTCACCAGCCTGTGGCTCAGCGGAGCCCTGCCGGAAAGCACCGACGGAGACCCGGAGGCCCTGGCCCGTTCAATGATCCGCCTCGTCCTCGGCGCCCTGCGATGACGGTCAGGCCTGCGGACCGGCGAGCAGAGGGCCGGGTCTCTTCGCCCGGCTCAGGGTGAGAGGCCCGCGGCGACGCCGTCGAGAACCAGTTGCAGCTTGCGGTCGAACCACGTCGCGGCCGGGTCCGTGAGCGCCTGCCGCATGAGCGGAGCGAGCTCCGCGCCCACCGCCTCGGCCCAGGCGTCGGCCGTGCTGTCGCGGACGACGCTCTCGCCGGCCGGCGCGTCGAGCTGCTTGCCCCTGCTGAACACGTCGATCGTCAGGTCGAAGACGGTGTCGACGGCGAGGAAGGCGTTCTCGGCCGTGAAGCCGTAGCCGATCAGGCTGCGCACCGACGCGCCGAAGCGGCGCATCACCTCCTCCGGGAAGCGGGTGAGCCTGAGGAACTCCTTGACCAGCCCCGGATGCCGTTCCAGCACGTGCCAGACCGCGGCGGCCTGCGCCTCCAGGTCGGAGCGCCACTCGCCGGCCGGCTCCGGCCACGGGGCGGCGGCGACGGCCCGGTCGATCGCCACCATGACCAGCTCCTCGCGGTCGGCGACGTGGCGGTAGAGCGCCGAGTGGGCGACCTGGAGCCGGTCGGCGACGGTGGCCAGGGTGAGGTTGTCGAAGCCGACCGCGAGGGCGGCGTCGGCGATGGCGGGCCGGGTGATGCGCGGGGGACGGCCGCGCGGGCGGCCGCGCACCCGCCACTCGCGCCCGGGACCTCCGGGGACCGCCTGCTCGCCGCCCATCACGCTCCCCGATCCCCGCTCACGCGCCCGCCTCTCGCCCGAGCACGTCGCGGCGGGGGCGGCTCGCCGGGCTCATGCCGGCTGGGTCAATCGCCAGCCGCGGGCTCGCGTTCGTTCCGTCCAGAACGCAGCGTACCGGCCGTCGAGGTCGAGCAGCTCCCGGTGGGTGCCGCGCTCCACGACGGCGCCGTCCTCCAGCATGACGATCTGGTCGGCGGCGGCGATCGTGGTCAGCCGGTGCGCGATGACGAGCAGGGTGCGGTCGCGTGCGAGCGTGGCGAGCGCGTCGATCAGGGCGGACTCGTTCTCCGGGTCGAGCGCGGCGGTGGCCTCGTCGAGCAGCACGATCGGGGCGTCCTTGAGCATCGCTCGGGCGATGGACACCCGCTGCCGCTCGCCGCCCGACAGCGTGGCGCCGGCCTCGCCGATCCTCGCCTGCCAGCCGCCGGGCAGGCGCTCGGCGATCTCGTCGACCCGGGCCAGCCGGCCCGCCTCGCGCACCTCCTCGCCGGTGGCCTCGGGACGGCCGATCCTGATGTTGTCCTCCAGGGTGCCCTCGAACAGGTAGACGTCCTGGAACACGATCGACAGCTGCGCCATCAGGTCCTCCGGCGCGTAGTCGCGCACGTCGTTCCCCGACACCCGCACCACACCCGAGTCCGCGTCCCAGAAGCGGGCGATGAGCCGGGTGAGCGTGGTCTTGCCGGAGCCCGACGGCCCGACCAGGGCGGTCACGGTGCGGGGGGCGACGGTGAAGCTCACGTCACGCAGCACCGGCCGCTCGGCGTAGGCGAAGCCGACGCCGTCCAGCTCGATCGACGGCTCGCCCGCCCGCGCCCAGTCGGTCGCCGGGCCGGTCGCCGGGCCGGTGACCGGCAGCGGCGGGGTGTCGAGCACCGCCTTGATGCGGCGCAGGCTGCCGCGCGCCATGCGCAGCTCGCCGCCGACGTCGGCGGCGGCGAGCAGCGGCTCGGTGAACCGCACGGCCAGCACCAGCACCCCGACCAGCTCCGGTACGTCCACCGCGCCGCCGAGCGCCAGCGCGCAGCCGGCGATCAGGATCGCGGTGAAGGCGAGCTGTACGGTCAGCGCGACCGTGCCAAGCCCCGGCAGCGTGGTGCGCAGCAGCCGTCGCAGCGTGCTGCGCTGCCGCACCAGCGCGTCGTCGAGCAGGTCGTAGCCGTCGGCGGTGCGCCCGAACGCCCGCAGCGAGGGCTGCTGCCTGGCGAACTCCACCACCCGGTCGGCCCCCTCGGCGCCGGCGTCGTCCATCGCGGTGTCGCTCCGCTGCACCAGGCTCTGCGTCCACCGGAACGCCAGCCACAGGAACGGCGCCGTGAGCAGGGCAGCCAGCCCGAGCCGCCAGTCGAAGACGAACATGCACACCAGCACGGTCGCCGGCGCCGCCACCGCGCTCACCACCACCTGCAGCAGGTGGGCGGGCACGCTCATCACGTCCATGACGCCCTTGCCGACGAGCTGCCCGAGCCGCCCCACGCGGTCGGCGCTGAACCAGCCGACCGGCAGCCCGGCCACGTGGTCGCCGAGCCGGTGGTAGAGGGTGCGCAGGGCGGCCAGGCCGACCGCGTAGCCGTACTGGGCCTGCACGTAGGAGGCGACGGCGGTGGCCGCGACCACGGCGGCGAACGCGGCCAGCCACGGACCGACCGCCTCGCCCGACAGCAGCGCCCGCAGCACCGGCACCAGCAGGGCGAACGACAGGCCCTGCAGCACGCCGTACACGGCCATCGCGAGCAGGCTGCGGCGCAGGCGCGCGCCGTGTTCGGGACCGAGCACGGCCCCCAGCTCTCCGATCATCTTCCCGTCCAATCCCGCTCGTCGTCGCGTACGTGCGCCGCCCACATCCGGGCGTAGAGCCCGCCCGCCGCGAGCAGCTCGTCGTGGGTGCCGCGTTCGGTGATCCGGCCGCCGTCGAGAACGGCGATCTGGTCGGCGCCGGTGATCGTGCTCAGCCGGTGCGCGATGACCAGCAGCGTGCGCCCGGCCACCAGCGTGGACAGCGCGTCCTGGATGGCCGACTCCGACTCGGGGTCGGCGAAGGCCGTGGCCTCGTCCAGCACCAGGATCGGCGTGTCGGCCAGCAGGGCGCGGGCGATCGCGACGCGCTGCGCCTCGCCGCCGGACAGGTGGGCGTCCTCGCCGACCACCGAGTCGTAGCCGCGCGGCAACTCCGCGATCCGGTCGTGGATCTGCGCGGCGCGCGCCATGCGCTCGATCTCCTCGCGGCCCGCGTCGGGGCGGCCGAGCGCGATGTTGTCCGCCACGGACGTGCGCAGCAGCTGCACGTCCTGCAGGACGAAGCCGACATGGTGGTACAGCTCGGCGGAGCCGATGGCGCGCACGCCGGCCCCGCCGACCGTGATCTCCCCCGCGTCGGGGTCGTAGAAGCGGGGCAGCAGCTTGGCCAGCGTGGACTTGCCGGAGCCCGACGGCCCGACGAGCGCGGTGACGGTGCCGGGCTCCAGCGAGAGGCTCACCCCGCGCAGCACAGGCGTCGTGCCGTCGTAGGAGAACGACACGTCGCGGAAGTCGACCGCGTGGCCGACCGGGCGCACAGGGGTCTCGGGCTCGGGCAGCGGCGGCGTGTCGAGCAGCGCGGCCACCCGCCCGGCGGACTCGGCCGCGCTCCTCAGCCGCATCGAGCCCATGTCGAGGGCCAGGAAGGGCGCCGTCAGCGCCACGCCTACCAGCACGAACGGCAGCACGTCGACCGGCTCGATCCAGCCGTTCGCGGCGAACAGCGCGCCCCCGGCCGCGGACACCAGCAGCATGGCGGGCGGCGAGATGAACGCCATGGACAGGCCGCTGAGCCGGAGCATGGGGCGCACCCAGGCACCGAAGAAGCCGGCGAAGTCGTCGGCCGCCTCGGCGAAGCGCCGGTAGGAACGCCGGGTCTGGCCGAACGTCTTGATCACGGCGATGCCCTGCACGAACTCGACCACGGCCGAGCTGATCCGGCTGTTCGCCTCGCTCCAGCGCCGCATCTGCTCGTCGTAGCCGCGCATCATGATCGCGAACGCGGCGGCGAACAGCGGCACCGGGATGAGCACGACGAGCGTGAGCCGCCAGTCGACGTACAGCAGGTAGGCCAGCGCGGCCAGCGGGGTCACCACGGCCGCGAGCAGGTCGAGCGCCGCGTGCGCGACGAGGTGGTGCATCTCCCTGACGTCGTCCTGGAGCACCTTCTTGACGTGGCCGGAGTTGCGCTCGCCGAACCAGCCCAGCGGCACCCGCGACAGGTGCGCGGCCATCCGGCGACGCAGGTGGAGCTGCAGGTCGGCGTCCGCGAAGTGGGTGATCGCGCCGGCCACCCCGAAGGAGACGAATCTGACCAGCAGGCCCGCGACGGCGAGTGCGGCGATCGGCCAGACCCGGCCGGGGCCACCGGCTCCGGGGCTGAGCAGCACGCGGGCCAGCTCCGCCACGCACACGAAGGGCACGAGCGCCGCGATCGCGTACACGACCTGGAACGCGGCGGCGGCGATGAGCCGTGGCCTGATGGGGGCGAGCAGCGCGATGAGCGCGGCGCGGCCGGGGGCGGGCGTGTCGTCGCCGTCCGGCGCGGGCGCCACGGGGACGGCCGCCTCGGCGGTGATGGTCATGGGATGGGCCTCCAGCGGTTCGCGGGGTGCCCTCTATTTTGTTACAAGCTGTCTTGAATAGGCAAGGGTCGCCTAACCATGGTCGGGGTGGTCAGGGGTGGGGCGTCCAGCGCCTAGTGATCATGCGCTGACCAGGCGTGATCTGCGGTCGGTTGCCGCGTTCCATTTCGCGGATTCGCCGCGAGGCGTTCACTTCTCGCCCTACCTTGTCGATCGCCTTGTGACACGAACCCCAGAGGAGGGTCATGTTCACCCAGCATCGACGGGTGGGATTCACCGCGGTGATCGCCGTCGCCCTTTCGCTCGGCGCGACGGTCGCGGCGGCGCCCGCGTCCGCGCGCCCCTTACCCGCGCATACGTCGTCGACCGCGTTGTCCGCGGAGACCGTCACCATCCGCGCCACGGACGACATGTTCGTCAGCCAGGCCGAGCCGTCCAAGAGCTTCGGCACCGCGACGTGGATGTCCGTGTGCGGCGCCACCTGCGGTGGCAAGACCTCCGCGCAGCGGCTCGCGCTCACCCGTTTCCAGGTCTCCGGCATCCCCGGCAACGCCACGAACGTCAAGGCCACCCTTGAGGTCACCTCCGCCAGGACGACGGGCACGAAGGTGTCCGCCCGCACGGTGACCGGCGACTGGACGGAGAGCGCGACCGTCTGGAAGGACCGTCCGGAGACCGGCGGCGTGACCGCCTCGCACAGCGGCTTCACCGAGGGCCGGAAGGCCGAGCTGGACGTCTCGTCCGCCGTCACCGGCAACGGCGTCTACTCCTTCGCGCTCACCGGGACCGACGAGACGACGACGGTCCTGTTCTCCTCGCGCGAGACGGGCGACCGCGGCCCCAAGCTGACCGTCACCTACACCACCGGCACGTCCGCGCCCTGCGCCGCGCTGCCCTTCGATAAGCCCTCGGTCGCCGCGCTGCGCTCCTCCGCCAAGAAGGCGTTCGCGTTCTACTTCCCGCCCTTCCCCCTGTCGATCGACAACAAGGACCCCGCGAAGGACCAGTACGCCTCCTGGCTCGACCCCGACGGCTCCGGCGGCGCCTACAAGGACAGGGGCGGCTACCTCAGGGACCGCCCGGTGACCCGCTCCGTGCGGCCGGAGTCGCACTGGCGCCGGCTCGACTTCGAGATGGAGGTACGCCAGGCGATCGCACAAGGGCTGGACGGGTTCGTCTACGAGCACCACACCTCCAGCGACCAGCGCTGGAACCACCTGCCGGAGCTGCTGGACGCGGCCAGGAACGTGGACCCCGGCTTCAAGATCGTGCTGAGCCCGGACTTCCCGACCGAGTCGGGCGCCTCCGTCGCGAAGGTGGTCTCCGACGTCCTGCTGGTCAAAGGGCATCCGTCGCTGTACACGCTGCCCGACGGCAGCGTGCTGCTCGCGCCGTACCACGGCGACCGCCAGCCGCCCGCCTGGTGGCAGAAGGTGCGGGACGAGCTGTCCGCCGAGGGCATGAAGACGTCGCTGCTGATGATGTTCAACTACTGGAGCGGCAGCGGCAAGACCGAGTGGGACGACCACGTCCACGGCTACTCCTCCTGGGGGGCGAACCGGCCCGAGGTGACGGACGCGTTCCGTCGCGCCTCCGAGGCCACCCACGCGCGCGGCCTGAAATACATGGCCCCGATCGGGTTCGAGGACACCAGGTCCAAGGAGCTGCACTACTGGGAGGCGCAGAACAGCAGCACCCTGCGCGGCTCGTGGAAGGCCGCGATCGACGGCAAGGCCGACTGGGTGCAGCTCGTCACCTGGAACGACTACGGCGAGACGCAGCAGGCGCCGTCCAAGGTGCGCGGCAAGGTGCTCGCCGACGTGAACACGTACTACACGACGTGGTTCAAGACGGGCAAGGCTCCTGAGATCGTCCGCGACGGTCTCTACTACTTCCACCGCAGCCACAAGGCGAGCGCCCCCTACGACACGAGCAAGCAGACGGCCGGCAAGTTCACCATCCCGGCGGGTCCCGGGCCGGTCGACGACGTGGAACTGCTGGCCTTCGTCAAGGAGCCGGGCACGCTGGTCATCAAGCAGGGCTCCGACGTGAAGACCAAGGAGGTCACCAGCGCGGGCGTGGTGTCGTTCAAGGCGCCGATGGTGCCGGGCACGACGCCGGTCTTCGAGCTCCGGCGTGACGGCGGGACCGTCCAGACCCTGACGAGCAGGACGCCGATCAAGGCGAGCGTCACGTACCAGGACATGATCTATCACGCGGGTGGCGGCACCGCCTGCTCCGGTTAGGCGCGCGGTGGTCCTGCCGCGCCAGGACTACCGCCGCCGGACCTGTCCGGCCAGGTCCACCACGGCGCCGATCAGCTCCTGGCCGGACAGCAGGGCCAGGTCGTTGTGGCCGGCTCCGGGCACCTCGACGGTCCTGACGTCCCCTGCCGCCGCATCGGCGACGGCCCTGCTCAGGCGGGGTGGCACGATCGTGTCGGCCGTGCCGTACACGACCACGACGGGCGCCCGCACGCCCGCGATGTGCTCCGCGACCGGGAAACGGTCCCGCAGCAGCGCCCTGACCGGCAGGAACGGATAGGCCTCCTGGCCGGCCGCGGCCAGGTCGGTGAACGGCGAGCGCAGCACCAGCCCCGCGGGCCGGCGCTCGCGCGCCAGCCGGGTCACCACCCCCGCGCCCAGGCTCTCACCGAAGTAGACCACCCGCGCGTCGCCCAGGAAGGCCCGCGCGGCGAGCGCGTCGAGGCGCAGGCCCTCCTCCGTGGGCGTGCCCGGGTTGCCGCCGTAGCCGCGGTAGTCCATCAGCAGCACCGGCAGGCCCCGCGCCGCCAGCGCCCTGGCCAGCGGCGCCCGGTGCAGCCGGTTGCCCGCGTTGCCGCCGGCGACCAGCACGGTCACGTCGTGGTCGCCGGGCACGTACCAGGCTCCGAGCGTGAGCCCGTCGCCCGTCGTGAACGAGACGTCGTGCGCCCCGGGGATGACCTGGCCCGCGGGCGGCACCCGCGTGCCGTCCGGCAGGTAGATCAGCCGCCGCTGGAAGATCCAGAGCAGCCCGAGGAGCAGGACCAGCACCGCGACGGTCACCAGAGCGGTGCGCGCCATCGTCGTCACCCTGCCCACGGTACGCACCCGGCGCCGGGTCAGGCGATCGCGCCCGCCTGCACGACGTGGCGGATGTGCTCCGGGCCGGCCAGCACGCCGGCGTCGCCGAGCGGGTCGCCGTCGAGCACCAGCAGGTCGGCGTGCGCCCCCACGTCCAGCGTGCCGATCTCGCCCGCCATGCCGGCCAGCTCGGCCGCGACCGTCGTGGCCGAGCGCAGCACGTCGATCGGCTGCTGCACCTCGCAGCGCAGCCGGAACTCGTGGTTCTGGTGCCGGTGCATGCCGCCCAGCAGATCGGTGCCGTAGACCAGGCGCACGCCGCCGCGGGCGGCGCGCTCCAGCGCGGCCAGCCCCGCGCCGAGCACCTCGTCCACCTTGCGCACGCTCGCTTCTGGCAGCCCGAACGCGCGGCCCTCCTCCTTGAGCGCCCAGTACGTCACCAGCGTCGGCACGAGGAACGCGTCGTGCCGCAGGAACAGCTCGACACTGCCGTCGTCGATCAGGTTGCCGTGCTCGATGGAGCGGATGCCCGCCTCCAGCGCCCGGTTGACGGCCCGCGCCGTGTAGGCGTGGGCGGCGACGTACCGGTTGGCGGCCTCGGCCTCCTCGACGGCCGCGCGCAGCTCGTCCATCGAGTACTGGGTCGAGTCGATCCTGTCGGTGGGGGAGGCCACGCCGCCGGAGGCCATGACCTTGATGTGGTGCGCGCCCTTGCGCAGCTCGTCGCGGGCGGCCGTGCGCACCGCGTCGACGCCGTCGGCGACCCGGCCGAGGCCGGCGCAGCACGGATGGTCGTCGTGCAGGTGCTCGCCTGGGCCGCGGAAGTCGGCGTGGCCTCCGGTCTGGCTCAGCCCTTTGCCGCCGAACAGCAGCCTGGGGCCGCGGATCAGCCCTTCCGCCTGGGCGGCGGCCAGCCCGAAGTCCGCGCCGGACGCGTCGCGGACCGTGGTGAAGCCGCGGTCCAGCATGCCGCTCATGATGCGGGCGCTGTGCGCGGCCACGTACGACGGGGCCATGGAGCCGATGGCGCCGAGGTCGGCGGTCAGGGCGGTGACGTGCACGTGCGCGTCGATGAGGCCGGGCACGACGTGCGCGCCCGCGAGATCGAGCACGCGGGTGCCGTCGGGCGCGCTCAGCCTGCGGCCGGTCTCGACGATGCGGCCGCCGGCGCAGCGCAGGTCGGCCTCGGTGTACGCGCCGGTCGTCACGTCGAGCAGCAGGCCGTCGCGGAGCAGCAGGCTCATGCGCCGCCTCCCTGGACGGCCGCGCGCAGGGCGGGCACGGCCGCGGGCGCGAGCGACCGGGCGGCGGCCACCGACGCCTCGTCGTACCGGCCTTCCGCGTCGAGCAGGTTGAGCACGCCGAGCACCCGGCCGTCGTCGGTCACGGGCACGTTGATGACCGCCCCGCACCCCAGGCTCTCGATCAGCTCGTGGTCGGCGAAGATCTCCCGCACGGCGGCCCGGTCCGCGCCGAGGTACGGCTGCCCGCCCTCGACGCACCGGGCCAGCCAGCCCTGGGCGACCTCCACGCTCTTCTCGCCTCCCACCGGGTACTGCTCGGGGTGGCTGCTGTGGACGCGGCGCAGCGTGCGCCGTCCGGGGATCCAGGCGAGCACCGTGAAGAGCCGCACGCCCACCTCTCGCCGCACGCGCTCCTCCACCTCGGGAAGTCCGGTCATCGGGTCGCCTCCTTGGCAGGTTCCGTCAGTTCTTCCAGTGACCGGCCGGCTGTGGCCAGTCCGAACACGACCACGCAGATCACCCCGGCCGCCAGCACCGCCGTGGTCAGGCCGAACACGCCGCCGAAGCCCAGGGTCGCGGCCGACAGACCGATGATCGTCGGGGCGAGGATGCTGCCGACCCGCCCGAACGCGCTCGACAGGCCCGTGCCCGTGGCCCTGATCCAGGTGGGGAACACTTCGGGAGTGTAGGAGTAGACGCCCGCGTACGTGCCATTGAGGAAGAACGACAACACCGCGCCGGCGAGCGTGATGGTGACGGGGCTGTCCATCTGCGACAACCAGAACGCGCTGACCGCCGAGCCGGAGAGGTAGAGCGCGATGGTGTTCTTGCGGTCGAGCCGCTCCGACAGCCAGGCCGCGGAGAAGTAGCCGGGGATCTGCGCCAGGTAGATGATGATCGAGAATTCGAAGCTCTTGGTCACCGTGATGCCGCGCTGCACGAGCAGCGTGGGGATCCAGGAGAAGAACCCGTAGTACGAGAACGTGATCACGAACCAGACCAGCCAGATGATCCCGGTGCGCCTGGCCATGGCCGGGCTCCACAGGAACGCGAGCGCGCTCCACAGGTTGACCTTGGGCGTCTCCGCGGCGGGCGCCGTGACGGCCTCGGGCACCGGCGGGAGCGGGTGGCCGGTGGCGTGCTCGACGCGGCGCTCCAGGTCGGCGACCACGGCTTCGGCCTCGTCGGCTCGGCCCTGCTGGAGCAGGAAGCGCGGTGACTCGGGCAACGAGCGCCGCCACCACAGCAACATCACGATGGGCACCGCCGTGATCACCTGCGCGACCCGCCAGCCCTCGTCGACGGTCGGCACGACGAACCGCCCGATCAGGGCTGCCATCACGAACCCGAACGAGAAGAACCCGGCCAGCGCGCCGATGAACCACCCGCGCCGCTTGGCGGGCACGAACTCGGACAGGAACGGCGCGATGATCGCGCTCTCCGCCCCGGCGCCCGCTCCGGCCAGCACCCGAGCGCCGAGGAACACCTCATAGTTGGGGGCGAACGCGGCGATCACCGAGAAGACGGCGTAGAAGGCAAGGGCATACATCATCACCTTCTTGCGGCCGATCCGGTCGCCGAGCAGGCCCGCGACCGTCGCGCCGAAGAGGAAGCCGAATGGCGTCGCGGACCCGATGATGCCGAGCTGCCCGTTGGACAGTCCCCAGGCCTCCTGAGCGCTCGGCAGCAGGAACGCGACCACGGCGCTGTCCATGCCGTCGAAGGTGTAGCCGAGCCCGCCGATCAGGAGGAGCAGGTAGTGCGGGCGGCTCAGCGGGAGCCGGTCCAGCCGGGCCAGCAAGGTCATGGGGCACGCCTCTCCCAGGTCGTGGCCGAGTAGGTCGAACGCGAAGCAACATATAGTGCGAAATGCCAAAAATGCAATAGTCTTTGCATAGCGACCTGGGCGCCCGGAATCTGGCCGAGCTGGTCTTCTCGCTCCCGCCCGTCGTGAGCACGTAGCATGATTCCGGCTAAGTGAGGATCACGTGGAAGAGCGCGCTACGGACAGCTTCGAGGACTGGCTGCGCTCGCGCCTGTCCGAGCGCGGGCTGCGGGGCAAGGCGGCCGCAGTGCTCGAGGTGCTGCTCTCGCAACCACGCCGGGCGTCGTTCGGGTCGGCCAGCGAGCTGGCCCAGCTGGCCGGGGTCAACGTGGCGACCGTGACGCGCACGGCGCAGGCGCTCGGCTTCACCGGCTGGCCCGCGCTCCAGCAGGAGCTGCGCGCCCGCTACCTGTCCTCGCTCAGCGCCGGCCAGGTCGCCGCCGAGCACAGCGGCAACGGCTCGCCCAGCGCCCGGTCGCTCCGCCGCGACCTCGACAGCCTCGCGCTGCTCAACCGGCGCATGGACGAGGGCGTGCTGCTCACGATCGCCGAGGCCGTCGCCGCCGCCCGCCGTACGGCGATCGTCGCCGACGGCAGCTACGCCGCCGTCGGGCTGGCGCTCGCGCACAACGCCCGGCTGGCGGGCTATCCCGTCACGGCCGTGACGCTGGGCGACGCGGAGCTGGCCAACACCGTCGCCGCTCTCGGGCACGGGGACGTGCTGGTGGCGATCAGTTTCTGGCGGCTGTACGAGAGCACGGTCCTGGCGGCGAACCTGGCGCGCTCGCGCGGCGTGCGGGTGTTCGCGGTGACGGACGCGGCCAGCCCCGCCCTGGCCGAGGCGGCCGAGGAGGTGGTGATGGTGCCCGCGGAGGGGGAGGCGTTCTTCCCCTCGCTGACGGCCGGGATGGCGGTGGCGCAGGCGCTGGTGACCCAGCTCGCCGCCGTCGACCCGGCGCGTACGGGGGCCTCCATCGAGGCGGCGGAGGCCATGTGGGGCAGGTTCGGCCTCCTGCACCGCCGCCCCATCGCGGGCGATCATCCCTGACCGCCCGCGCGGTGACGTCCTACAGCCAGCTGGCGCGGACGCTGGTCGCCGGTTCCGTGCCGGGCGGGGTGCCGAGCCGGCCGGCACGCACGCCGTCGAGCATCCGGCCGACCGTCTCCACGATCTCCGGCGCCCGCTCGCGCAACCCGGCCGCGTCCGCGGGGCTCGCCTCGTCCCGGTCGGCGCCGGCCTGGTCGAGGACGTCTCCGAGGTCGGCGAGGCGCTCGGCCAGCCACTTCAGCGGCTCGGCGGACAGTTGCCGGTCGAACACCCGCTCCCCGGGCTCCCACCCGCTGGTGCCGGGGTGGTGGTGGGTGCGGTCGAAGCTGCCGGGCGTGCCGTCGACCGACTCCAGCAGGTCGACCCGCCAGATCGGCCGGTCGATGGTGATGGGCCTGGCGGAGTAGATCGACCCCTGCAGCTCGCCTGATTCGAGCCTGCGCAGCTCCAGGCGCACGCCGCGCTCGGCTCCCTCCTGGCCTTTCATGGGGTTGGGGTCGACGAAGTAGATGTCGCTCACGGCCACGCCGATCCGATCGAAGCCGAAGAGGTAGAGCACGGGGAACCACATCCTCACACGTGTTCTGAGGGCTCTCCGGTCACCGTACCCGCCGGAGGTGGAGGCTAGCCGTCGTGGAAGCTCAGGTGCTTCTCGGCCCATTCGGAGATCAGGTGCAGCGCGGGCATGAGCGCCTTGCCGCACTCGGTCAGCTCGTAGGAGACCGAGACGGGCGGGCCCTCGTCGACCTTGCGCGCGATCAGGCCCTCCTTGGTCAGCTCGGACAGCCGGTCGGACAGCACCGAGTCGCTGAGGCCGTCGATCGCCCGTGAGAGCTCGCGGAACCCGGCGGGGCCGCTGCGCAGGCTGCCGAGCACGACGGCGCTCCATCGTTTGCCGAGGATAGTGAACGCGCGGGTCAGCGCGGCGTCGCTGCGGACGCACGCCTGCGTGTCATGCGTAGATGCCGTCCCCATACCTCCAAACTAGCGCACGCAATGCCGCTTTGATTTTCCTAGCGAGTATGTTTACTGTAGCGACAGCTCGATTCATAGTAACTCTCAAGCAAGGAGATGTCATGGTGGAGAGTGCCGTCACGCGCCCGAGCGTCGTGATCCTCGGCGGTGGTTACGGCGGCCACAAGGTGGCCAAGCTGCTCGACGACGTGGCCGACGTGACCCTGGTCGACCCGTCGGAGTCGTTCGTGCACAACGTCGCGTCATGGCGGGCGCTGGTCGAGCCGCAGTGGCTGGACGAGATCTTCATGCCCTACAGCCGCCTGCTGGCGCACGGGCGACACCTGCGTGATCGCGCCGTGGCGGCGGACGGCCGCCGGGTGACGCTCGCCTCGGGCCGCACCCTTGAGCCCGACTACCTGGTCCTCGCGACGGGCTCGTCGTACCCGTTCCCCGCCAAGATGGAGGAACCCGACACGGAGGCGGCCAAGACCCGGGTGCGCGACGCGCACGAGGCCCTGCGCGGCGCGGAGCGGGTGCTGCTGATCGGCGCGGGACCGGCCGGTCTCGAACTCGCCGGGGAGATCAAGGCGTTCTTCCCCGGCAAGCACGTGACCCTCGCCGACGCGGCACCCGACATCCTGCCGGGCCCGTTCGGCCAGGAGCTCCGCGACGAGCTGCGCAGGCAGCTGGACGCCCTCGGCATCGAGCTCAGGCTCGGAAGCAGGCTGCGCGAGCTCCCGGACGTGGCCCCCGCCACCGCCGCGCCCGTCGCGATCGCCACGGAGGCGGGGGACAAGATGACCGCCGACATCTGGTTCCGCTGCTTCGGCGCGACGCCGCGCACGGACTACCTGCGCGGCTCACTCGCGCTCGCCCTTGACGGGCGGGGACAGGTGCGGGTGGACGAGCACCTGCGCGTCCAGGGCCACGACCGGGTCTTCGCGATCGGCGACATCTCCGACGCCGACCGCGACATGGCCGCGTTCGCCGGAGCCCAGGGCGAGCTCCTCGCGGCGAACCTCCGTACGCTGATCACCGGTGAGGGCGAGCCGGCCGCCTACGAGAAGCAGCCGACGGTGATCCTCGTCCCGCTCGGGCCCGAGGGCGGCGCCGGGCAGCTGCCCGGGCAGGACGGCATCGTCGGCCCCGAGACGGCCTCCGAGATCAAGGGGCGCAGCATGCTGGTCGAGCGGGCCGCCGCGCTGTTCGACGCCCGCCCCGCCTGACACGCGCCGATCGCCGGCGCCCGCCCCGCGCGCGGCCGGCCTCACGGCTCGACGAGGCCGGCCCTGATGGCGTAGCGGGTCAGGTCGAGCCGGTCGCGCATGCCGAGCTTCTGCAGGATGTTCGCGCGGTGCCGGTCGACGGTCTTCACGCTGATGACCAGCGTCTCGGCGATGTCCTTCGCCGAATTGCCCTCGGCGATCAGCTTGACGATCTCCTCCTCCCTGGGCGTCAGGATGCTCTCGGGCATGCGCTCGCCCTCGCGGTCACGCTGCAGGTAGTCGCGGATGAGCGCGGTGACCGCACCGGGGTAGAGGAACGGCTCGCCGCGCATCGTGGCCCGGCAGGCCTCCAGGAGGTCCTGGTCGGCGGCCGACTTGAGCACGTAGCCCGAGGCGCCGACCTTGAGCGCCTCGAAGAAGTACTGCTCGTTGTCGTACATCGACAGGATGAGGATGCGGATGCCGGGTGCGCGCCTGGAGATCTCGCGGGCCGCCTGCAGGCCCGTCATGCGCGGCATCGCGATGTCGAGAATGGCCAGGTCGACCGCGTCGTCCGAGGCCGCGGCGACCGCTTCGGCGCCGTCGGCGGCCTCGGCGACCACCTCCAGGTCGGGCTCGGCGTTGAGGATCAGCCGCAGTCCCTGACGGACCAGGGAGTGGTCATCGGCCAGCAGGATCCGGGTCTTGTTCACGGGTGGAGGCTCCGATTCACGATGTCCGGGACGACCAGGCGCACGCACGTGCCATCGCCTGGCGGGGAGTCGATGACGAGACGGGCGCCTATGAGCAGGGCACGCTCGCGCATGCCCCGGATCCCGGCACCCTCCCGGGACACGCCTCCCCGGCCATTGTCGGTGATGCGCAGGGCCAGCCTGCGACCGTCCGTGGTCAGGGAGAGCTCGGCGCGGGTGGCACCGGCGTGCCTGGCGATGTTCGTGAGGCTCTCCTGGGCGATCCGGTAGAGCACGAGCTCCACGTCAGCCCCCAGATCGGGCAGATCCGGATCGATCGTGCGGATCACCCTGATGCCGCTCCTCTGCGAGAGGTCGCTGCTCAACGCGCTCAGCGCGGCGTGCAGGCCGAGGTCCTCCAGCACGCCGGGGCGCAGCCTGCGGGCGACCTGGCGCACCTCGTCGAGGCTGGCGCGCACGCTCTCCTGGACGTCGCGCAGCTCGTCCTTGAGCCCGGCGGGGGCGCGGTCGACCACCCGCTTGAGGCCCAGCAGCACCACGGTCAGGCTCTGGCCGATCTCGTCGTGCAACTCGCGGGCGATGCGCTGGCGCTCGCCCTCCTGGGCGGCCAGCGCGTGCGCGCTGCTCGCGCTGCGCTCCGCCTCCAACCGGTCGAGCATCGCGTTGAACGTGTCGATCAGGTGAGCCAGGTCGCTGTTGCCGCTGCCGGCCAGCCGGTCGCCGGTGCGCAGCAGGTCGACCCGCTTCATGAGCGTCGTCAGCGCGTCGAGCGGCTCCAGGCTGCGGCGCAGCAGCAGCCCGTTGGCGGCCAGCATCAGGGCCAGCCCCACCAGCAGCACCGGCACCTCGGCCAGCACGACAGGCGACGACACCGTGGCCGGCGAGACCGCCAGCACCAGTGTCCCCACCGCGTAGACCAGCCCGTTGATCACGAACAGCCGCCGGAACAGCGCCTGCGCAGGCGGACGTGGCGCGGCCATGGCCGCCTGCCGGTCGGTACGCTCGGTCATCTTCCCAGCCTCGCACTGACGAGGCTCGGCTCGGCATGGTGGTCCATCCCGTCAGGTTGCTTGCCCTGGGTGCCAATGTCCATCCGGCCCGCCTCCCAATTGTCAGGGCCGCTGCTACACGTTCTACCCCGGCTCATATGGGTGCCAGACCCGATGGTGGCGGGAGGCGCCCGGCCACAAGACTGAGGTGGAGCCGGATTGGAGTCAGCGACATGCACCACACCACGCCCGGCATTGACGCCGTGACCCCACCGGGAACGCCCGGTCACGCCCCCGAACCGGAAGATGCCATGCGAGCCAGTACCATCGCCGTGAACCTGCCGACCGTCACGGTCCGCGACCCGGTGACGAAAGCCGTGCGGCTCATGGCGTTGGGGCGGATGCCCGGCCTGATCGTCGTCGACGACGCCGGCCGACCCTGGAGCGTGCTTCCCGGCACGCAGGTTCTGCGGCTCGCGGTACCCGGCGCGTACCAGGAGGATCCCGCGCTCTGCCGGACGGTGGACGAGGCCCACGCCGACCTGTTCTGGGGCGAGCTGGGAGATATGACGGTGGGTGACTGCCTGCCGGTGCGACCAGCCGTCCCCGCGACCGTGCCACAGGACGCGACGCTGCTCGAGATGGCCGCCCTCATGGCCAGGCTGCGCAGCCCGATCATCGCGGTCGTCGCCGCCGACGGCACGCTCAGCGGGGCCATCACCCTGGAACGGCTGCTCACCAGCCTCGCGCTCTCCGACCCGGACGACTGACCGCCCGAACCGACCGAACCGCTCCCCCCTCGGGCGTGTGCCACCGGCCACGTCCCGCTGCCGCGTGTTCACCTTTCCGTTGCCCCTTCTCGTGCCCGCTTTTTCCGCCTCGTTTTCCGCGCTCCCTTCGGAGGCCATCACCATGTTCTGCCGGCAACCCTTGACGCCGTCATGTTCCGCGCCCGCACCCTTCGCCTGCGACCAGGCCGTGCCGCCAGGGCATGACGGATGAGCGCCTTCTTCGCGCTCGGGATCTTCACGGTGGCGTTCTTCTTCATCGCCACCGAGAAGGTCGACAAGGTCAAGGTGGTGCTCATCGCCGCCGGGCTGATGGCCGTGACCGGCCTCATCCCCGGCGCCGAGGTGTTCTTCTCCGAACACGAGGGCATCGACTGGAACGTCATCTTCCTGCTCTTCGGCATGATGGTCATCGTCGGGATCATCAAGCAGACAGGGCTCTTCGACTATCTCGCGATCTGGGCCGCCAAACGATCGCGCGGCCGGCCCTACCGGCTGATGGTCATGCTGATGATCATCACCGCGGTGGCCTCGCCCTTCCTGGACAACGTCACCACCATCATGCTGGTCGCGCCGGTCACCGTGGTGGTGTGCAACCGGCTGAACATTCCCGCGCAGCCGTACCTCATCGCCGAGGTCCTCGCCTCCAACATCGGCGGCGCGGCGACGCTCATCGGCGACCCGCCCAACATCATCATCGGCAGCCGCGCCGGCCTGACCTTCAACGACTTCCTCATGCACATGGCGCCCATCGTGGTGATCATCTTCGTGGTGTTCGTGCTGTTCACCCGGGTGCTGTTCCGCAACTCGTTCCAGTACCACGAGGAGCACGTCGCCGCGGTCATGGCGCTGCAGGAGCGGCGGGCCATCACCGACCCGCGGCTGCTCGTCCGGTGCCTGGTCGTGCTCGCCGGCGTCGTCGTCGCGTTCGGGCTGCACGCCGTGGTGCACATCGAGCCGTCGATCGTCGCCCTGGTGGGAGCCGGAGTGATGCTGCTGGTGTCCCGCTCGAACGTGCACGACACGCTGAGCGAGGTCGAGTGGCCCACGCTGGTGTTCTTCATGGGCCTGTTCGTCATGGTCGCGGGCCTCGGCCACACCGGGGTGATCGAGGCGATCGGCACCTGGGCCGTGGACGTGCTGGGCGACAACTACTTCCTCGCCGCCACGTCCCTGCTGTTCGGCTCCAGCGCGCTGGGCGCGTTCTTCGACAACATCCCGTACGTCGCCACGATGGCCCCCATCGTGGAGGGCGTCGTCGCGCAGGTCCCCGACCCGCAGACCGGCCAGGCCCTGTGGTGGGCGTTCGCCCTGGGCGCCGACTTCGGCGGCAACGGCACCGCGGTCGCCGCCAGCGCCAACGTGGTCGCCATCGGCATCGCCGCCCGCACCGGACACAAGATCAGCTTCTGGCAGTTCACCCGGTACGGGATCGTCGTCACCGTCCTCAGCACGGCGATGGCCTGGCTGTACGTCTGGCTGCGCTACTTCACCTGAGCCCGTCCCCGAGGACGGGCCAGGGTGAAATCAGGGACGATCACTGATGGGCCGGCCAGGCGCGAAGGGGCATCGTGATCCCCATGAACCCTGCGAACCGCCTGGCCCAGGCGTCCTTCACCGTCGGGCCGGCCGCCCTGCTCGGCGGCTGGCTCCTCATGCGCCCCATCGACGGCGACCTCGTGCCAGGCCCCTGGTGGACGGCCGCTCACGCGGTCTGGCTGGTCGGCTTCGCGATGTTCGGCGTCATGGCGCCGGCGCTGCGCGGCGTGGCCGGGCCCCTGACGGGCGGGCGGCGCGCGGCGGTGGACGTCGCCGTGGCGGCGGCCCTGCTCAGCGTCGCCGCCAACGTCGTCCAGCTGGCCATCGACCTGTTCGCGGGCTTCACCGCCGTGGACGGAGCGGCCATGCGGGCGCTTCTCGAGCAGGTGAAGGGCTACCCAGGGGTCGAGGCGCTGGTCTACTCGGCGGGCGCGCAACTGTTCTACGCCGCCCTCGTGGCGCTGGCCGTCATCCTGGCCGCGCTGCGCCGGGTCACCCCCGTGGGCGCCGGCGTCACCGTCGTCGGGGTGGCCGTGATGGCGGTGGCGACGTTCCAGACGGGCCGCGACTCGGCGCTGGTGGCGGTGGGCATGGCGCTCATCTGGCTCGGCGTGCTGCTCCTCGGCCGCGGCCCCACCACGGGCCTGACCGCGGGTCCGTCCGCAGGTCCGTCCACTGGCCTCGGGACGGGCTCCACGGGAATCACCGGCCCGAGGGCCACATGAGCAGGGGCGTGCCCCAGCTCATGTGGCCCCCGTCGTTAGACGCGCCTGCCGTTGACCCACACGTTCCGCAGCACCAGGCCCGTCACGTCGGTCACCACGTCGTCCTCCGCCATCTCCTCGAACACGCTGTTCGTCACCCGCAAGCCCTTGATCGGGTTGCCCGGGTTGCCGATGAGGGAGAACGCCCGGGGCGCCCGCCCGGCCCGCAGCCGCCGGATGTCGATCCTGCCGACGTCGGGGAAGTAGGGGCCGGTGTGCTTGTTCTCGTAGTTGAGCGCCACCTCGATGACCGCGTCGGCCGCCTGGCCCACGGTGATGTCCTTGACGTAGACGTCCCTGACGTACCCGCCGCGCTCGGGGTTGGTCTTGATGCGCACCGCCCGCTCCAGGCGGGCGCTGCTCATCGTGCAGTTCCACGCGAACACCCAGCTCACCCCGCCGGTGGTCTCGCTGCCGATGGTCACCCCGCCGTTGCCGTCGCGCATCACGCACGAGTCCACGAGCACGTTCGTGGACGGCGCGTCCACCCGGCGGCCGTCGGCGTTCTTGCCCGCCTTGATCGCCACGCAGTCGTCGCCCGTGTTGAACTCGCACCGCTCGATGAGCACGTCCACGCAGGACTCGGGGTCGCAACCGTCGTTGTTCGGGCCGTGCGGGCTGTCCACGGTGACGTCGCGGACGGTCACGTTCGTGCACAGGACCGGGTGGATGTTCCACATCGGGGAGTCCTTGACGGTGACACCCTCGATGAGCACGTTGCGGCACTGGTAGAGCTGGATCAGGTTCGGCCGCAGGTGGTGGCCCTCGCCGAACACCCGCTCCGCGACCGGCACGCCCTCCTCGGCCATGCTCGCGAGCAGCTTCTTGTCCGGGCCCTCCGTGGGGGGCGGGTCGCTCGACCAGTCCCACCAGTGCTCGGCGTCTGCCTGGCCGTCGATGACGCCGTCGCCGGTGATCGCGACGTTGGTCCTGCCGTGGGCGTAGATGAACGGGGAGTAGTTCATCAGCTCGATGCCCTCGTACCGGGTGTGCACGACGGGCAGGTAGTCGGCGGGGTCACGGCTGAATTTGATCGTCGCCCCCGCCTCCAGGTGCAGCTCGACGTCGTCGGCCAGGTGGATCGCGCCCGTCAGGTACGTGCCCGCCGGCACCAGCACACGCCCCCCGCCCGCCGCCGAGCAGGCCGCGATCGCGTCACGGAAGGCCTGGGTGCACGTGGTGTCCCCGTCGCCGGCGGCCCCGTGGTCGGTGATCGGAAAGGTGCGGCGGGGGAAGCGCGGCGGCTTGATGCGCCGTCTGATCCGCGGCACCCGGCTCCACGCCGCGGCGGCCGGGTCGGCGCCGGTGGCCAGGGCGGCGTCCGCACGGCCGGCCACCCCGGCGGCCAGCACGCCGCCCACGGCGCCGGCCAGCAACCTTCTGCGTAACTGGTCCATCGAAGTCCTCCGTCTGCTTCTCATCGTCTTTCCACTAGCCGCGGGCCATCGAGATGCCCCGCCTCTCCACCTGCGTGTGCTCGCCGACCTGGTACGGCTCGCAGCGCCGCGCCGCCGTGTAGAAGTGGTACGGCCGGCCGTCCCGCGAGACGACGGCGGGTTTGTGCGCGTACGTCTCGTCCACCGACCCGGCCGGGCCCACGTCGACGAGGATCTCGCCGCTCTTGTGCCAGCTGCGCAGGTCGCGGGAGACCGCGTAGCTCTCGCGGGCGTGCCCGTCGAAGGAGAGCCCGAAGTAGAACATCACCCACCAGTCGCCGTCGCGCAGCACGCACGGGTCGGAGGCGAACCGTTCGTCGAAGGCTCCCTCGCCGCCGTGCGGCACGACCGGCTCGGGGCTGGGCCGCTCCCAGCGTTCGAGGTCGGGGGAGACGGCGTAGCCGATCTGCTCGCGCCAGCCGCCGTAGGTGCGGTTCTTGGCGTTGTAGAAGCAGTAGTAGAGGCCGTCGTGGCGCAGCAGCCACGACTTGTACAGGCCGCCGCGCTCCCAGGCGCCGCCGTCCTGCGGGCGCAGCACCGCGCCGGTGTCCTTCCAGGTACGCAGGTCGTCGCTGGTCAGGAAGCCGATGACGCCGGCTCCCACCTCCATGCCGGCCTCCGGGTAGGCGTGGTAGGTGGCGAGCGCCCGGCCGTCCAGCCAGGTCACCTGGCCGGCGGAGCCCAGCCGGTTGTCGCGCACGATCGACGTGAGCGCCGCGTTGTGGCGCCGGTGGGGGTGCGCGGGGTCGCGCGGCAGGATCACCTCGCCGGGGCTCCACGACTCCAGGTCCGGCGAGCGGCTCAGCGCGGTCTGGTAGCCGGTCCCGTCGAAGCCGACGTACGTCATCAGGTACTCGCCGCCGTCGGAGCACACGAACGGGCAGTCCACGAAGAGGCTGTCGAAGCGGCCTGGCTCGCGCGACGGCTCGACCAGCAGCCGGCCGGCCTTGTACGGGGTCCTCACGCGCGCCGGGTCGTACGCGTTCGCCGTCCCGCTCCCCGGCCCGCTCATCGGCCCGCTCATCGGCCCGCCCCGAACGTCCAGCGTCCGGCGGGCACCTCGTAGGAGCGGCCGCCGAGCGCGACGGCCCCCTCGGGGGCGATGTGCCGGGGCAGGCCGAGGTCCGGCAGCCGCACCTCGGCCGACGAGCCGGGCGGGACCTCCACGTCGAGCGCGAACCCGCCGTCGCGCCGCTCCCACGACACCGCGACCCTCCCGTAGGGCGTCGCGGTGCCCGCCCGCACCGCCTTCAGGTCGCCGGGCGTGGCCGGCTCGATCAGCAGCCGGCGGAAGCCGTTCGAGCCGAGCGCCTGCCCGATGCCGCCGAGACCCCGGTAGAACCAGGAGTCGATCGCGCCGAGCATGTAGTGGTTCTGCGACAGCCCGCGCGTCGGACCGTCCCACGCCTCGGTGAGCGCCGTGGCGCCGTGCCTGACCTGGTAGCCGTAGCTCGGGTTGCTCGTGGAGACGGCGAACTCCCACAGCGCGTCGTGCCGTCCGGCCCGGGACAGCACCCGGAACAGCGCGGGCAGCACGACCTCGCCGACCGTGATGCCGCCGGCGCGCACGGCCTCGCTCACCTGGTCGAGCATCTGGGGGACGAGGTCGCCGGGCACGACGCCCATGTCGAGCGCCAGGACCTCCGACGCCTGGGTGGCCTTGCCGAACCCGCCGGAGAAGGCACGGGTGAACGCGGCCGCGATCCCCTCCGCCAGCGCGCCGTAACGCGCGGCGTCGTCGTCGCGGCCGAGCACGCCGGCGGCGCGCGCCATCGTGCGGGCGGCCTGCCAGTAGCCCCACGTCGACACCAGCGGCACGGGCGTGCCGGAGTCGGGGGCGAGCCAGTCGCCGAGCCCGTGGCCGAGGATGCCGTCCTCCGACCGCCCGGTGAGATAGTCCACGTAGCGGCGCATCGCGTCGTAGTGGCGCTCCATCGCCGACGTGTCGCCGTACCAGCGGTAGAGCTGCCACGGCACGCGCACCATCGCGCCGCCCCAGTTGGGGTCGTCCCTGAAGGGGCCGTCGAACACGACGTACTCGGGCGCGATGTCCGGCACCAGCCCGTCGCCGGTCTGCGCCTCGGCGATCGTGACCAGCAGCTCGCGATAGTAGGCGGCCACGTCGTAGTTGTAGGCCACGACGTCGAAGAGCAGGTGGGTCTGCTCCAGCCAGCCCAGCTTCTCCCGGTGCGGGCAGTCGGTCAGGACGCTGTACATGTTGCCCCGCACCGCGCGGTCGATGATCCGGTGGATGTCGTTGACCAGCGGGTCGGACGTCTCGAACACCCCGGTGGGCGTGTTGTCCGCGCGCAGCACCAGCGCCGCCACCGCCTCGGGTCCGACGTGCTCGGGCAGGCCCTGCACCTCGACGTAGCGGAAACCGTCGTAGCGGAAGCTCGGGTGCCAGGTCTGCGGGCCGTCCGTGGTGACGTACGTGTTGAAGATCGGCGCGCCCGTCGTGGGCTTCGACTGGACCACGCGGCCGAAGCCGTCGAGCTGGTCGCCCGGCAGCAGCCGCAGGTAGCGCCCGGCCGGGAGGTCGAGCCGGAGCTCGGCCCAGCCGGCGACGACCGTGCCGACGTCGAACACCGCCGTGCCGTCCTTGGCGACCAGCTTCTCCACGGCGGGCAGCGTCTCCGTGACCCGGATGGGCGGGCAGGCCCGCGCGCGCAGCGAGACGCCCGGCTCGTCCGGCACGGTCACCGGCTGCCAGCGCGAGCGGTCGGCGCCCGGCGTGTCCCACCCGGCGACGGCCAGGCGGGCGTCGTGGTCCTCGCCGCCGAACCAGTGCGAGCGCGTGGTCGGGCCCTCGGTGGCCAGCCAGTCAGGCCCGGTGCCGAACGTGCGCGACGACCCGTCGGCGTAGTCCACCTCCAGCTGCGCGATCGCCTTCGGCGCGCCCTTGGAGCCGTAGAACTTCATGTAGCGGTCCTGGTGCGGGTACACGTGCGCGATGCCGGGGCCCAGCGCGATCCCGACCGCGTTCGCGCCTTCGCGCAGCAGCGCCGTCACGTCGTGCGTCGCGTACGCCACCCGCCGGGTGAAGTCGGTGTACGCCGGCTCCAGCACGGCGTCCGTCACCGGCCGGCCGTTCACCGACGCCACGTAGACGCCGAGCCCCGCGACGTGCAGCCGGGCCCGCGCGACCGGCCCCGCCACGGTGAACTCCCCGGCCAGCAGCGGCAGCGGGAGCCCTTCGCCGGCGCGCGGGTTGCCCGGGTCGTGCCAGCCGGGGTGGGTGATCCAGGAGGCCGTCCAGTCGTCCGCGTCGAGCAGCCCCGTCTCGAAGCGCGCGCCGGGGCTCCACGCGGACCACGCGCCGCCGGCGTCGCGGACCCGCACCCGCCAGTGCACGACGGCCCGGCTCGGCGGTTCGGCGCCGCCGTACGTCACGCGCTGCCCGGCGGACTCGACCTCGCCGGTGTCCCACAGGTCGGCCGCTCCCTCCGCGGTGCCCGCCTGCACGTGGTAGCCGGTCTGCGCGAGGGCGCCGGTCAGCTGCCAGCTCAGCGGGGGTCGGGTGATCTCGATGCCGAGAGGGTCGGTCAGGTCGCACGTTCGCAGGTTGCTCACCAAGACAGGGGCTCCTCAGGTGACTTTGATCATGTACGCGGCCGTGGTGGGCGGCTCCGGCGGCAGGTCGGCGTAGAGGGCGTCGGGGGCCAGCCGCCAGCCGACGGGGCCGTGGCCGAGCAGCTCCACGGCGGCGGGGCGGCGCTCCAGCAACCCCGCCGCGGTGCCCAGGCCGGCGATCCTCGCCGTACGGTCGTCCGGCCAGGCGAGCAGGGTGGCGTACACGGCCTCGCCCTTGCGGGTGAAGCGGATGTCGCCCGGCCGGTACGGGCGCTCGGCCTCGTTGTAGCCCTCGTAGCCCTTGACCTCGCCCAGTCCCGTCGTGCCCTCGCTCGCGCGCAGCCAGGGCGTGGTGCCGTAGACGCCCTCGCCGCAGACCCGCAGCCAGCCGCCCACCTCGGCCAGGAGCGCGCGGGCGCGGGCGTCGACGGTGCCGTCGGCGTGCTGGGGGATGTTCAGCAGCAGGCAGCCGTTCTTGCTGACCACGTCGATCAGCGTGTGGATGATCTGCTGCGGGGTCTTGCGCGGATGGAACAGCGGGCCGTCGTCGGCGCAGTCGAACCACTCGCCGTCGCTGGTGTCGAACTGCCACGGGTGGGGCTGGGCCTCGTCGAGCTGGCGGCGCTCACAGTCCATGACCACCGCGGTGCGGTCGGCGTCCGGCACGTCCTTGATCGTCACGATGCCGCCGGTCGGGCAGGTGTTGTAGTAGCGGGCCAGCAGCTCCAGCCCGGCCGTGCTGACCGGCTCCGACTCCACCACGCTGCCCGCGTCGAACGGCAGCCGGCCGTCGTCGAGATAGACCAGGTCAGGACGGTAGCGGTCGAGCGCCTCGCCGACCCGGGCGTAGAAGCGCTCGGCGACGTGCGCGGGCGGCCGGGCTCCCGGGTCGTGCCGCTGCGGGTAGAGGGTCGCGGGATCGAGGCCGTCCCACCAGGTGCCGGCGCCGTCGGCCCTGGTCAGCGCCCCGTCGTACGGCTCGCCCGTCTCGGGGTCGTTCCCGTGCGCCACGTCGAGCCAGCGCCACGTCCAGTTGTGGTGGAAGCTGAGGCCGAAGGGCAGCCCGGCGGCGCGGGCCGCGCGCTCCCACGCGCCGACGATGTCACGGCGGGGGCCGACGCGGGCGGCGGTCCAGTCGTGCTGCCGGGAGTCCCACAGGTCGAAGTTGTCGCAGTGGGTGGCCAGGGCGACGAAGTAGCGGGCGCCGCTGGAGACGTACAGGTCGATCAGCTCGTCCGGGTCGAAGCGCTCGGCGCGCCACCGGTGGAACAGATCCTTGGCGCCGCCCCTGCCGGGACGGGTGGGGCCGAAGTGGGCGCGGTGGTGGGCGTGCTGGCGCCCGGCGCGCCCGCGTTCCCACGGCTCCGACCAGGGTTGCATGCCGTAGAGGTGGCGGGCGTACCAGTCGCCGGAGCGGGCCACGGACTGCGGGCCCCAGTGCGACCAGATGCCGAACTTCGCCTCACCGAACCACGCGGGCACGCTGTGGCCGCGCAACGACTGCCAGTCCGGCAGGAAACCGTTCATGTGATCACCCGTACGTCGAAGGGGGCCAGCCGGAGCGGGCCCGGTTCTATCGGTTGGCGCCGGCCGGTGACCTCGACGGCCGGCCGGGTCACCGTCACCGCGCGCTCGCGCTCCGACCAGTTGTGCGCGAACCACAGCCGCCGGCCGCGCGCGTTGACCGCGGTGCGCACGGTGACCTGCGGCTGCGCCCCGGCAGAGATGAGGGCGGGGGACGCCCCGGCGGTGACCCGCGCGGCGATGCGCCGGAACAGGGCCGCCGCCGGCTCCCTCCCGGGCAGGGTGCCGACATAGGTCACCGTGCCGCGCCCGGCGCGGTGCTCGGTGACGGCGGGCCAGCGGCCGAAGTGGTGGTGCTCGTAACGGGCCAGCTCCTCGGCGCCCTCCAGCTCCAGCGCGTCCGCCCAATGGCGGGCCACCCCCTGCTCCCCGAGCCCGCGCACGGGAACGGGGTCGAGCAGCGTCGAGTACTCCAGGTAGCGCACCCCGGCCAGCTCGCGCAGCGGCCCCGGCGCCACCTCGGCCCGCGCCCGCGCCTCCTCGTCGGCGTACCCGGTGCGGAAGGTCAGCACCAGGTGCCCGCCGTCGCGCACGTATGCGGCCAGCGCTTCCGCCGTCGCGTCGGACAGGCAGTAGAGGGCGGGCGCCACCACGACGGGGAAGCGCCGGGCCCCGAACTGTTCGGGCGTCACGAAGCCCGCCTGCAGCCCCGCGTCGCTCGCCCCCTGGTAGAACGCCGCGACGATCCGCTCGTAGGCGTCGCGGTCGGGGGTGCGCCCGTCGAGCGTGAGCGGCGGCTGGAACGCCAGCGCCCACTTGCTGTCGGGAGAGTGGAGGAACCCGGCGTCGGCGTCGGGGGTGAGCCCGGCGAGGTCGTCGCCCGCCCGGTCGAGCTCCGCGCCCAGCGCCGCGATCTCGTCGTAGATCCGGCCCGGCGTCATGGCGTGCCCGAGGATGCCGCCCCAGTACGTCTCGGCGCCGTCGTGCAGCGTGTTCCAGTGCCAGTACGAGATCATCTCCGCGCCGCGCGCGACCAGCGCCCAGGCCGCCTGGCGGAGCTGGCCGTCGTAGGGCGTGACGTTGAGCTGGGATCCGGCGATCGACGAGGCGTTCGTCTCGGTGACCCAGTAGCGGCGCTGCTTGGAGCCGTACATGCGGTCGGCCGCCTGGAACAGCGCGTCGGGCCCGGCGGCGAACCAGCCGATCTCGGCGGGCCGGTCCTCGGCGTCGCGCGTCAGCGCGTCCTGCGCCAGGTAGTAGGCGTTCCCGCTGGTGACGGTCAGGTGCTCGGACAGCCGTACGTCGTCCAGGGCCGGCCGCTGGTAGGCCAGGCACGTGGTGAGCGCGCGGTCGCCGGGCACCAGCTCCCGCACGAGCTCGGCCTGCCAGGCGATGAACCGGGTGGTGAGCTCGGCCTGGAAGCGCCGCCACGCGAGGTCGTACGAAGGGGTGGTGTTGCCGTCGGGGCGCCAGAGCTCGGCCCAGTCGCCCAGGCGGTGCGACCAGTACGCCAGCCCCCATTCCTCGTTCAGCCGTCCGGCGTCGCCGTACCGTTCGGCGAGCCAGGCCGTGAACCGCTCGAACACCGGCTCGTTGTGGATGAGGTGCAGTCCCGGCTCGTTGTCGAGCTGGATCCCGATCACGGCGGGGTGGCCGCCGTGCCGGCCGACGACGGCGCGGATGACGCGCTCGGCGTGGCGCAGGAAGGCCGGCGAGGTGAAGTCGACCTCCTGGCGCGCGCCCCACGGGATGCGGGCCCCGCCGGCGCGCACGACGGCCAGCTCGGGGTGCTTGCGCTGCAGCCAGGGCGGGATGGCGTACGTGGGGGTGCCCAGCAGCACGCCGATGCCGCGCTCGTGCGCCGCGTCCAGGACCGGCGTCAGCCAGTCGAGGTCGAACTCGCCGTCGCGGGGCTCCCAGGTGGACCAGACGGATTCGCCGACGCGGATGGTGTCGATCTTCGCCTGGGCCATCAGGTCGAGGTCGCGCTGGGGATCGGGGGCGCGGAGGTATTCGGGATAGTAGGCCGTGCCGAATCGGATGCCGGGGCTGCGGGTGGGGGGCGGTGGAGTCATGAGCTCCCCGAGGTCGTGACGGACCAATGGCGATCTTAAAACGATTTACCAGATGATATATTTATTCACGCCCTCATGTCAATGCCCTAAGGGTGCTTCGTTGCTGTCCCGTTTCCTGTGGCCCGTGTCCGGACGGCAGATCATCGAAGGCAAGAGAGGGATGGTGCCGGCGGAACGCCGCATATAGGCTTAAAACGTTTTGTCTCACGGAGGGACGTTCGGATGGTCGACTTCCACGAGGACCCCGGGCCCGGTTCCGGGCGGCGGGCGGCGCGCGCGGACTTCGTCTCCGACGCGCCGCGCCTGTCGCTCAACGGCCTGTGGCGCTTCCGCCTCTCGGGCACCGCCGCCGGAACGGGGCCCGCGCTGCCCGACCCGGCGCTCGACGACAGCGGCTGGGACACGATCAGGGTGCCGTCGCACTGGGTGCTGGAAGGGCACGACCGGCCCCTCTACACCAACACCGCCTACCCGTTCCCCATCGACCCGCCCCACCTGCCCGACGACAACCCGACCGGCGACTACCGGCTCCGCTTCGACCTGCCCCCGTACTGGCCCCCGTACTGGCCCCCGGATTGGCCCGCAGGCCGGACCGTGCTGCGGTTCCAGGGCGTCGACTCCTGCGGCACGGTGTGGCTCAACGGCGAACTGCTCGGGCACTCCAAGGGCAGCAGGCTGCCGTTCGAGTTCGACGTCACGGGGCTCGTGCGGGCCGGCGGCAACCTGCTCGCCGTACGCGTGCAGCGGTGGTCGTCCGGCAGCTACCTGGAAGACCAGGACATGTGGTGGCTGCCCGGCATCTTCCGCGACGTGGAGCTGCTGGCCAGACCCGAGGGCGGCGTCGACGACCTCACCGTCCGGGCCTCCTACGACGCCGCCACCGGCTCCGGAGCGCTCCTGGTCACCGCCGACGCCCCGGGCCTGGTCGAGATCCCCGAGCTCGGCATCGCCGTGCCCACGGGCGAAGAGGTCACGGTCGCGCACGTCGAGCCGTGGAGCGCCGAACACCCCCGCCTCTACCGCGGCACCCTGCGCGCCGCCGGCGAGACGATCGACCTGCCCGTCGGCTTCAGGACCGTCGAGATCGCCGGCGGCCGGCTGCTCGTCAACGGCAGGCCGGTGCTCTTCCGCGGCGTCAACCGGCACGAGCACGACCCGGTACGCGGCCGCTCGCTCGACCGCGCCACCATGATCCGCGACATCGAGCTGATGAAGCGGCACAACGTCAACGCCGTCCGCACCGCCCACTACCCGCCGCACCCCGAGTTCCTGCGGCTGTGCGACGAATACGGCCTGTGGGTCGTCGACGAGTGCGACATCGAGACGCACGGCTTCATCTACTCCGGCTGGGAGGGCAACCCGCCCGCCGAGCCGATGTGGCGCGACGCCCTGCTCGACCGCGCCCGGCGGATGGTCGAGCGCGACAAGAACCATCCCAGCGTGGTCATCTGGTCGCTCGGCAACGAGAGCGGGAGCGGGGCGGCGTTCGGCGACATCGAACGCTGGATCCGCGAGCGCGACCCCACCCGGCCGTTGCACTACGAGCGCGACCCGAGCTACCGCCACTCCGACTTCTACAGCCTGATGTACCCGTCACTCGACGACCTGGAGCGGATCGGGCAGCGCAAGGAGGAGACGCCGGACGGGGTGAGCGCGGAGTCGCCCGACGACGTGCGGCGGCGCGGGCTGCCGTTCCTGCTGTGCGAGTACGCCCACGCCATGGGCAACGGGCCCGGCTCACTGGCGGACTACCAGACGATCCTGGAGTCGTACGAGCGGTTCTGCGGCGCGTTCGTGTGGGAGTGGATCGACCACGGGCTGGCCGGGACCGACGAGCACGGCCGCCCCTGCCACCGGCACGGCGGCGACATCGACTACCAGCCGAACGGCGGCCGCTACTGCCTGGACGGGCTGCTGTTCCCCGACCGCACGCCCTCGCCGGGCCTGGCCGAGCTGCGCGCGGCCATCGCGCCCGTGGGGATCGCGGTGGACACGGTCGCGGGCGAGGTGGCGGTCACCAACAAGCACGACCTGATCGACCTGGCCCACCTGTCGTTCCGCTGGTCCGCGGAGGTGGACGGCGAGCCCCGGGACGGCGGGACGCTCTCGGTGCCGCACTGCCCGGCCCGCGAGACGGTGCGCGTTCCCCTTCCCGCCGTGGAGATGGGCGCGGAGGCGGGCGCGGAGGCGGGCGCGGAGGGCGAGACCTGGCTCACCGTCGAGGCGTCGCTCGCCGCCCCGGCCCGCTGGGCGCCCGCCGGCCACGTCATCGCCTGGACCCAGGCCCGGCTCGGCAACGCCTCCCACCGCCGCCCTCACGCCCGGTCCGCGAGCGTTCCCCCCTCCGCGGCCGGGGTGGTGACCCTGGGCGGGGCCGCGTTCGACGCGAGGACCGGGCGGCTGATCGGGCTGGGCGACGCCGAGCTCGACGGGCCGGTGCTGGACGTGTGGCGGGCACCCACCGAGAACGACCGCGGCCAGGGCCCCAGGAACGCGCTCGCCGCCGACTGGGAGGCCGTCGGCCTCGACCGGTTCCTGCACCGCACCGCGAGCGTCGAACGCCCGGACGACCGCACGCTCGTGGTGCGCGGCCGCAGCGGCCCGGCCACCCGTACCCTGGGCTTCCGCACCACGTACACCTGGCGATGGGGCCACGGCGCGCTCCACCTGACGATCGAGGCCGAACCCGTCGGCGACTGGCACGACACCGCCTACGGCCACCTCACCGTCACCCCGCCGCGCATGGGCGCCAGGTTCGCCCTCCCCGGCGGCTACACCGACGTCGCGTGGTTCGGCCGCGGCCCCGGCGAGTCGTACGCCGACAGCCTGGCCGCCGCCCGCGTCGGCCGCTTCGCCCGGCCGATCGACGACCTTCAGACCCCGTACGTCTTCCCGCAGGAGAACGGCAACCACGTCGAGACCCGCTGGCTGGAACTGTCGGGCGACGGCCTGCCGGCGGTGCGCGTGGACGGCGAGCCGCTCCTCGACTTCACCGCCCGCCGGTGGACCAGCGAGGCGCTGGCCGCCGCGCTCCACCCGCACGACCTGGCCGACTCCGGCCGGGTCTGGCTGAACCTGGACCACGGACAGCAGGGCCTCGGCAGCGCCTCCTGCGGCCCCGCCCTGCCCGAGCGGTACCGGCTGCCGGTCCGCCGCTTCACCTGGTCGATGACGCTGAGCTCCCCAGAGCCCTCGCGAAGGAGTTACCGATGACGTCGAAGTTCGACTTCTGCCCGTGGCTGTACTGGGACCACGCGACCGACGAGGACCGCCGCGCCCAGGAGGACCACCTGGCCGGGCTGCGCGCCAGGATCACCGTCGAGGCCGCGGAGAAGGTCTTCGTCTCCCCGCTGGCGGCCGTGCACGCCGACCGCCTGCGCATGGGCGACCACAGCTACATCGCCGCCCACGCCTACGTCACCGACACCCTCGTCATGGGCGACGACTGCACGCTCAACCCGTACGCCGTGGCGCGGGGCCGCGTCGTGCTCGGCGACGCCGTACGCGTGGGCGCCCACACGTCCCTGCTCGGCTTCAACCACGGCGTCGAGCCCGACCGGCCGGTGTTCCGCCAGCCGATCAGCTCGAAGGGCATCACCATCGGCGACGACGTGTGGATCGGCTCCAACGTCGTCGTCCTCGACGGCGTCACCATCGGCGACCACGCCGTCGTCGGCGCGGGCGCGGTCGTCACCAAGGACGTGCCCGCCTGGGCCATGGTCGCCGGCAACCCGGCCCGCCCCATCCGCGACCGCCGCACGGGGACACGTCAGGGGGACGACCTGGAAGGGCTGCTCGCCGCCTTCGCCGACCGCGCCAGGGACCAGGCCGAGGCGGTGCTGGCCCGCTGCTGGACGGGCGAGCGGTACGTCGACCGCCCGGACGCCCCGCCCACCGTACGCGCCTGGTGCGACGCCGTGGAGATCGCCGACCTGCTCCTCGGCGGCCCGCCGCCGGTGCCCGCGCGCGAGGAGATCGTCGCCTTCCTGCGCGACCGCCAGGACCCCGCCACCGGCCTGATCCCGGAGATCGGCGCGCCCGGCTCGCCGGAACGGGTGGGGGCGGAGGACTCCGGCGCTCCCGGCTCGACGGACCCGGGAGGCGCCGGCCCGGAGCTGGAGGGTGTCACGGCCTACCACGTGCTCTGCGCCGGCTACGCGCTCGACCTGCTCGGCACCGGCTTCCGGCACCCCGTGCACGCCGTCCACGACCTCGCCGGCAAGGACCTGACCGCCGCGCTCGACGCCCTCGACTGGGACCGCGAGGCATGGACATCGGGCTCGGTGGTGGACGCCGTCGGCACCGGCCTCTACCGCAACCTCGCCGGCTTCGGCCTGCGCGGCGACCTCGAGACCCTGTACGGCTGGCTGCTCACCCGCTGCCGGCAGAGCCACGGCATGTGGGGCGAACCGGACTCCGACGCCGGCTGGCTGATGGTGGTCAACGGCTTCTACCGGCTCACGAGGGGCACGTACGCGCAGTTCGGGATGCCGCTGCCGTACCCCGAGCGGGCCGTCGACACCGTGCTCGCCCACGCCCGAGACCCCCGCTACTTCCACGGGGACACCGGCAACGCCTGCAACGTGCTCGACGTCATCCACCCGCTGTGGCTGGCGGGCAGGCAGACGGCGCACCGCCGCGAGGAGGGCGAGGCGTGGGCCCGGCGGCACCTGCGCCGCGCGCTGGGCGGCTGGCAGGACGGCGCGGGCCTCAGCTTCGCCCTCACCGGCGGCACCGGCGCGGCCCGCGTGCCCGGCCTGCAGGGCACGGAGATGTGGCTCGCCATCATCTGGCTCCTCGCCGACCACCTGGGCCTCTCCGGCGCCCTCGGCTACCGCCCCCGGGGCATCCACCGCCCCGAACCGGCGATCCACCTCCCGAACCGCTGACACGCCATTCCGGCGGCTCGTCCCGCGCATCACTGCCGGCCCGGCAGCGTGGCGGTCGTCCTGGCATCGGAGGTCAGCTGGTCGTGGGTGCGGTCGGCGATCACGCACACGATGCTGATGACGGCCGCGAGCCCCCCGTACAACGCGACGGGCAGCCACGAGTCCACCCCGTTGAACAGCGCGGTCGTGGCGAAGGGCGCGATGCCGCCCGATGATGCCGGAGAGCTGGAAGCTGAACGACGTGCCCGTGTAGCGCGTGGCCGGCGGGAACACCGACGAGTCGGCCTCCCGCCCGCCCTCCTCGTCGCCGGCGTCTTCGGGTGTGGTGTGCATGAGAGTCGGCCGCGCCGCTGGGACGTGTGGTCAGGCCTCGGTCGTCGCGTCGCGCACCGGAGCCAGGGCCCGGCTCCACACGGTGACCTCCTCCACCAGCTTCGCCAGGTCACCGGCGTGGCGCTCTGCCGGGGCGAAGACGCCGGTGACGGTGGGTTCGGTGATGTCGATGCCGGTGTAGTCGAAGTCGGTGAAGGTGTTGAGCGTGACCTGGGCGGCGACGTCGGCGAGCTTGAAGTCGGCGGCGATCTGGCGCAGCTGCTCCACGGCGCGCACGCCGCCGACGGTCCCGTAGCTGACGAACCCGATCGCCTTGTGGTTCCACTCGTAGTACAGGTAGTCCAGTGCGTTCTTCAACGGACCGGGAACCCCGTGGTTGTACTCAGGGGTGACGATCAGATACCCGTCGAAGGAGGCGACAGTCTCGGACCAGCGCTTGGTGTGGTCGTGGGCGTAGACGCCCCAGGCGCCCGAGGCGGGCTCGTCGAGGACAGGGAGGTCGAAGTCGGCCAGGTCGACCAGCTCCAGCTCGACCCCCTCGGGGGCGGCCTTGCGGGCGGTGGTCAGGGTCCAGTCGGCCACGGCCTTGCCGCGGCGGTGGGTGCGGGTGCTGCCGATGATGACGGCGATGCGGGGCATGGGTTCTCCTCGATCAGATGGTAAAGTACAACGACGACTTTACAGCAGTGCAACGGCCCCGAAAGAACGAGGAGTCATCGTGAGTCCAGAGGCAGATGCGCCCGGCGAGCCAGTGAGCAGGCTGCGGCCGGCGAAGCACGAGGCGATCATGGCCGGAGGCCTTGAGGTCTTCGCTCGCGACGGTTTCGCGCGGGCGAGCATCGATGCGATCGCGACCGCGTCGGGGGTCTCGACGCGCACGATCTACAAGCACTTCGCCGACAAGCCCGCAGTCTTCGCCGCTGTGATCGTGGATTCGGCAGGCCGGGTCGCTGAGGCTGAGATCGCACTCAT
Source organism: Nonomuraea sp. NPDC049378 (assembly GCF_055586745.1). Taxonomy (NCBI): domain Bacteria; kingdom Bacillati; phylum Actinomycetota; class Actinomycetes; order Streptosporangiales; family Streptosporangiaceae; genus Nonomuraea; species Nonomuraea sp. NPDC049378. Next base: position 280,881 of record NZ_JBVJHP010000001.1, on the reverse strand, counting down.
CGACCGTCACCTCTCACCTGTGGAGACCGCAGAGGAGGTCGAGTCGGCACTACGGGCATTCGCCCTGGACTGGCTCGACGACGCCGGCGACTGGCTGGCCGGCATCCCGCACTCCACCGCGCACCGGGCCCTGATCGGCCAGGTCCGCGCCGAGGCCGGGCACCTGGGCACCGACGTCATCGCCGAGTGGTGGCAGGCCGGTGCCGGACGGGTCCGCGCCGAACTGTCCCGGATCTTCGCCGGGTGGGCTGAGGCCGGACTGCTGCGCATCGCCGATGCCGAGCGCGCCGCGGTGCACTTTTCCCGACTCGTCTCGGCCCTCCCGGGCCCGCCGGCCTCGCCCGTGTCAGCCACCGAGCGCGCGGCATGGATCGCCGAGGGTGTGGCCGTGTTCGTCCGCGGACACCAGCCATGACGGGAAGCCAGACCTCCCACGCCGCCGGCCCGGACCTGGGATCGCTTCGGCCATGGTCTTCACCATGGATCGCAACATGTCGGGGTCGTCGGTCTCGATCTGCTTCGCGCCTGTGACCAGGCCGAACTCGTACACCACTCCCGTGGACGCAACCCTCCCACCGCAGGGGGAGACCTGGCCGGCAATTCACCCTCACAGGGGAGGACGCGATGTGCAGGACGCATGTCGACTGGTCACATGGGTTCCCCCGTGTTCTCTCGTCATCGTGCCGCGGCTCCCGTGCGACCTGGCACTCGTATCGTCGTGACCGCCCTGCTGGTGGCCTTGTGCTGCGTCGGATTCGCCGTCGTCAACGTCATCTTCGAGCTGACCGGCCGTTTCGACGGCGGCCCCTACGCCGCGTACGCATCAGGCCTTCTCGTGATGAACTGGCTCGTCGTCGTGCTGAAGCTGGTGGGCGCGGGTGCGGCGCTGTCGTCGATCGCCAACCGTCCCACGATCCTTCCCCCGGCGGTTCTGGGCGTGGTGTTGTGGAGCGCGTTCGCCCTGCTGTCCATCTACGCTCTGGGCGCCGTCGTTCAGGCGTTCGGCATGGCGCTGGGCCTGATGGGCTCGGCCGATCAGATCACCCTGGCCGGAGTCGGTTACGTGCTGTTCTTCACGCTGATGGCGATCGGATTCGGCGCCCTGGCGATCTCCTACTCGCGGCGCTTCGAGATCCGCAAGGGCGTCATCGCCCTCGGCGTCGTGGGCGGGCCCGTTGCGCTGGGGCTGCTCCTGCTGGCCGTGCCGATGCTCCTGACCGCCCTCGGCGTCATGCCCGCCGCCTGATGGGAGCTGCCGGGTCCGTCGTTCGGGCGGCTCTGTGCCTGGCAGCCGCCGGGGTGAGCACTCCCGCCGCCCGCCCGGGGCGTCTGGTCTGGAACGTCAAATGAGCACCAAGGGAACTAAAGTAGGCAAAACGTCAGTCCCTTTGCCCACAACGGATTGTCGTGCTTAACTGTGGGCAGAAATCCTCTACAGGTGCCTAGGGGCTTGGCTCCGAACACCACATCCTAAGGCCGTCCCCATGGGGCGGCCTTAACGCTATGGTGCCCCATGCAGATCTGCTACCTCGACGAAGCGGGCGGCTGCGAGGCACCTGATAGAAACAGCTCAGCAACACCCGTCATGGTGATCTCCGGGCTTGTCGTGGATGCCGCCTCGATCCCCGCTCTCACGCGAGACTTCCTTGCGCTGAAACGGTTGCACTTCCCAGGCCGCTTAGCTGCTGGGCGTGCCCAGGACCACATCTTGATAGAGGTTTAGGGCAGCGAGATCCTGCAGATGACGAGAGCGCAGTCGCGGAATAAACGCCGCCAGGCTCATCGCTTCCGATCGGAACTCTTGGACCTAGTCGAAGAACATAGATGCCGCCTTATAGGGAGAATCTGGATCAAAGAGCCAGGAAAGGTCATGAGACCAGAAGGAGCTACTGTTATGCCATCCAAGATATAAGCGCACACTTCGCCCAATTACTGGCGGCGCAGAACAGTGTCGGCATCGTCATCGCGGATGGACGAAATCATCACGCCAACCGCACTGTGGCCCATTCAATCTTCACGCAGAAGTGGCGCACTGGCGGCGATCCCTACCCCGCCCTTCGCGAAATACCTCTCTTCGCTGCCAGCGACCACTTCGGAGGCAGGCTGCAGAACCTCCAACACAGGTACAAGAACGAGGCCGGACGCTGGCGAGGAGGTCTGGTAGTCAGCGATCCGATCGGGCATCGTCCGGGATCGCTGCTGTTCAAGCCGCAGGAGGTGACCACGAGCACGTCGGCTCGACCGGCTGCGGTCGCCGAGCAGGCGCTGACGGGCTCGGCACATCAGCCCTGATCCACAAGCGCCGCACCTGCCCCACGTCGGTATCGCGGACGCCTCCACGTTGGGGAACGCCTCGCCGACGTCATTCGGGAACAGGTTAGACAACCCTCCCGGAGGGTTCTGGGTGGGCGAGTGAACAGGTCAGGCGGCCCCGCCCCTGATCGGTGCACCCGTCTCGACGGCGGCGGCCATCGCCCGGTGGCCGGCCGCGCTCGGGTGGAGGTGGTCGCCGCAGTCGTGGCAGGGGAGCAGGCGGGCAGGGTCGGCGGGGTCGCGGAGGGCGGCGTCGAAGTCGGCCACGCCGTCGAACGCGCCCCCGCGCCGGACGTACGCGTTGACCTGCTGCCGGGCCCGTTCCCCCTGCTCGGTGTGGTATTCCGCGCCCGCGAACGGGGTGAGCGTGCCGCCGACCACGCGGACCCCGGCGGCGCGGGCTGTCGCTGCGATGCGGGCGTACGCGGCGACGAGGTCCTCGGCCCGCGCGCCCGCGCCGAGGTCGTTGAGCCCGGCCAGCAGGATCACGGTGCCGATGCCCGGCTTGGTCAGCACCTCGGCGGCCAGGCGGGCCTCGGCGGAGCGTCCGGTGCCCGCCGCCAGCACGCGGCCGCCGGAGACGCCCTCGTTGACCACGGCCAGCGGGGGAGACCCGCGTACGGCCGGGTCGGCGAGGAGGTCCACCCAGCCGTGGCCGGTCTCGGAGCCGACACCGGTGGCGATCGAGTCTCCCAGCACCGCCACGGTCGACACGGGGGCGGGCGCGGTGACCGTCAGCGCGTCCAGCCAGTGCCAGACCGCCACCTCCTCGGTGAACGCCTCCGAGCCCTCGTCGGCGGCGTGATCACCGGGGATCGACCGGTAAGCCGGCGCGGTGGCGGGTTCCGGCGGCCGCTCCATGCCGGTGCCGGGCGGCGGGTAGGCGGGGGCGGTGGCGCGGTTGCGCCCGGTCAGGACGCCGGCCTCGCCGCGGACGTGCAGGCTGATGGCGAGGCGGCGGCGCGGGCGCACCCGTACGGGGAGCGGGTCGCTGAGGGTCGTCGCGCCCGGTGCCACCGTCACCTCGGGGCTCCCGCCGAACGCCAGCATCCGGTTCGACCCCGGCTCCAGCGCCGCCCCGGCCAGCGGGACGCCCACGTGGACGTGCCCGAACGTCACGGGCCGGTCCCCGAAGGCGTTGGTCAGCCGGACGCGCAGGCCGCTCCCGCCCACGGTGGTCCGCACGACGTTGCGCACGGTCAGGTCACGCAGGCCGCCGCCGAGGCGTTCCGCGGCGGCGGCCCACGTGGTCACCGGCCGGTGCGTCACCGTCCCCACGACGCGGTGAACGTGTACCGGCCGGAGCCGACCCGGCACACCGAAGCGGCTTCGGTCGACTCGATCACGTCGATGCCCGCGGCGGCAAGCGGCGCGCCGGACTCGCGGACCGACGACGGGTCCGTGGTGGGCACGTGGACGGTGGCGAGCGCGCCCGGCGGGACGCGCACCTCCAGCGTCAGCTCGCCGCCGGAGATCTCCCACCGGCTGCTCAGCCGCCCCAGCGGCGTGTCGTACGCCGCCGCGGCCCACCGCAGCCGGCCGCCGGGCAGCGGCCGGACGAGCGGCCGCCGGTATCCCACCGAGTCCTCCTCCTGCCCGATCCCCGCCACCCCGCTGTACAGCCACTCGCCCACCGAGCCGAGCGCGTAGTGGTTGAAGGAGTTCATGGCGACGGGCCCGAAGCCGTTCTCCTCCGTCCAGCCGTCCCACCGCTCCCAGATCGTGGTGGCCCCGCGCTTGATCGAGTAGCCCCAGGACGGGTAGCGGTCGTCGTGCAGCAGGTCGTAGGCGAGGTCGTGGTGCCCGTACGCGGACAGGACGGGCCCCAGCAGCCCCACGCCGGCGAACCCGGTGGTCAGCCGCCGCCCCCGCCGCTCCAGGTCGGCCACCAGGTGTCCCACGGCGGCGGGCACCAGCTCGTCGGGGACGAGCCCGTGCGCGAGCGCGAGCAGGTATCCCGTCTGCGTGTCGCCCGAGACCCGCCCGTCGGCGGAGACGAACTCGCCTGCGAACGCCTCCCCGATCCGCGCCCGCAGCCCCGCGTACCGTTCGGCGACGTCCGCGTGACCCAGCACGGAGGCGGCCCGGGCGGTGAGGCCGGCGCTCAGCGCGAAGTACGCGGTGGCCATCACGTCGCGGGAGGTCCGCACGCCCGCCTGCAGCCAGTCGCCGTAGTGGCTGCCCACCCGGTCGCGCCAGATCAGGCCGGGGTTGTGGCGTTCGACGTGGTCGACCCACCGGCGCATGCTGGGCAGGCTGTCGCGCAGGATCCGCTCGTCGCCGTAGACCCGGTAGAGGTGCCACGGCACGACGGTGGCGGCGTCGCCCCAGCCGGGGGCGCCGTGCCGCTCCGTCATCACGTGCGGCACCACGTCGGGCACCGCGCCCTCGGCGGTCTGCGCGCAGCGCAGGTCGGCCAGCCAGCCGGTGAAGAACGCGGCCACGTCGGCGTTGTAGCAGGCGGTGGGCAGGAACACCTGCGCGTCGGCGGTCCAGCCGAGCCGCTCGTCCCGCTGCGGGCAGTCGGTCGGCACGGACACGAAGTTGCCCCGCTGGCTCCACCGGATGTTGCTCGTGAGCCGCCGCACCATGTCGTCGGAGCAGGAGAACTCGCCGGCGACCGGCGTGTCCGAGTGCATGGCCCGGCCGACCAGGTCGACGTCGGCGTGCCCGGTGACCTCCACGTACCGGAAGCCGTGGACGGTGAAGCGCGGCTCGAACGTCTCCTCCGGCCGTCCCGCGGCCACGTAGTGGTCGGTCGCCTCGGCCGAGCGCAGGTTGGCGGTGTAGAGGCCGCCGCCGTCGTCGAGCGTCTCGCCGTGGCGCAGCGTGACGCGGGTGCCGGCCGGGGCGCCGCGCAGCGTCAGCCGCACCCGGCCGGCGATGTTCTGCCCCAGGTCGACGATGGTGCGGCCGTCACCGTCCCGCCGGGTCTCGACGGGCACGAGGTCCTCGGTGACGCGGACGGGCTCGGCCGCGGCGGGCACGAGGACGTCGTGGCGGGTGTCGACGACGCGGGCGGGGGCCCACGACGAGTCGTCGAAGCCGGGCAGGTCCCAGCCGGGCTGCTCCAGGCGGGCGTCGTACCACTCGCCCATCAGCAGGTCGGCGTAGCGCAGCGGCCCGGTGCTCTCCCGCCAGCTCCCGTCGGTGCCGACGACCGTGCGCGAGCCGTCGGCGTGGTCGGCCACGAGCTGGACGAGCAGTTCGGGACGTCTGCCGTAGCGCTGGGCCTGCTGCCGGCCGTCCCAGCCGAGGCTGCCCGACCACCAGCCGTCCGCGAGCACCGCCCCCACGCAGGCGGGGCCGTCGCCGATCAGGTCGGTGACGTCGTACACCTGGTACGGGACGCGGTAGCGGTAGTCGGTCCAGCCGGGGGTCAGCTCGCCGTCGCCCACCCGGTGGCCGTTGACGCGCAGCTCGTACAGGCCGCGGGCGGTGCACGCGACGCGTACGGCGGTCACCGGCGACAGGTCGACGACGCGCCGGAAGTAGCGGGGCGCGGGCAGCGACCCGGTGCGTACGCTGCGGGGCTCACGGTCGTCGGCGGGCGGTTCGAACGGCGGCAGGGTCTCCGGGTCGTGGCCGATCCAGGCGGCCGCCCACTCGTCCGGGTGCAGCACGCCGGTGCCGAACCACGACTCGGCCGCCGCCGTCCCGCCATCCGCGGAGCGGACCTGGACCTGCCAGGTGTAGCGGGCGAACGACGCCAGTGGCGCGCCTCCGTAGCAGGCGCTGGTGTCCTCGCCGTCGATCCAGCCGCTGTCCCAGGCGGGAGCGCCGCCGGCGCGGACCGTGATCCGGTACGCGGCCTGCGCGTCGCCGCGCCGGTCGGATGCCAGCCGCCAGCTCAGCCTGGGCGCGCGGGTGGCGATGCCCTGCGGGGTGGCGAGGTGCTCGCAGCGCAGGTCGTACGGGTGCAGCGCGGCGCCGGCGGGAACCGCGGGGAGAGTCCATCCGTTCACGGTGCTCATCAGGGTGCTCACCAGGCCCATTCCGTGGCCGGCCGGGCCAGCGTGTAGTCGCGCCGTGGCGCGGTGGGGTGGATCTTGCGCCCGCTGTACATCGGCCGGGCGGTGCCCTCGGGGCTGATGCCGATCACGTCGTCGCCGCGCCAGCGCACCTGGAACTCCCGGCCGGAGGCGACTTCCGTGCTCGTCGACTCGGGTACGGGGAACGTGACGGTGATCCGCTCGCCCCGCCTGGGCGCGCGGACGGACAGGTAGCCGTCGGGCGCCCACGCCCCCGTCTCGGTCCCGCCGAACCCGTCGCCGTCGCGGGTCACGCGCACCTTGGCGTACCCGGCCCATTCGGGCACCCGCATCCGCAGCTCGCGCAGGTCCTGGTGCACGTCGAGGTCGACGCGGCCCTCGTGGGGGAGGTGGCTGAGCACGGTGACCCGCTCGGTGGCCCGGGTGAGCAGCAGGTTGATCCGCACGTCACGGTCGTCGCCGGTGACGATGGAGTTCCACCCCCAGAACAGCCCGCGCAGGCCGGAGCCGACGCAGCAGGCCTGCACGTCGGCGGTGTGCCCGCGGCCCAGCTCGATGTCGCAGACGTAGTCGTTGGGCGCGCCGTACCCGGCGAAGGCGCCGCGCACCCGCTCGCCCACCCGCACGTGCGTCACCCAGCCGGGCTCGTCGCCCGAGGTGTCGAGGGCCGACTCGACCCAGCTCAGGTCGAGCAGCTGGGACTCGACGAGGTGGTTGCGCAGGAACCGCTCCACCACGCCCCAGTAGGCGGTGTGCCCTGACCGGGCGAGCGTGACGCCGGTGCCGATCAGGTCGACCAGTGAGCAGCTCTCATGCTCGTAGCGCTGGCCTTCGAGGTCGCCGGGCGTCCAGCCGAACCTGGTGGCCTGGGTGAGCGCCCAGTCGTAGGAGCGGCGTACGAACGCGGTCAGCTCGTGGTCGCCGGTGTGGCGGGCGTAGCGGGCCAGCCCTTCGAGGGTGCCGAGGCGGGTGTGGAAGTGGCCGCTGCGGTAGGCGCGGGCGGCGTTGAAGCTGCCGTCCTCGTGGTAGACGCCGCTCTTGTGCACGATCAGCCGGGCGAACCAGCCGCACAACTCCAGCGCGTCCTCGTTGCCGGTCGCCTGGTGGTAGCGGAGCAGCGGCATGATCAGCCGGCCGCTGAACGACGCCGGGTCGGGGGCCAGGTGCAGCGCGATGGCGTTGGGGGAGGGCCAGCCGTCGGGGGTGTACTCGGAGGCGGGGTAGAACCAGACGTCCCGCTCCTTGATCGCGATCCGTTTGAGGGCGGCCACGTGCCGGTCGGCCAGTTCCTTGGCCCTGGGGTCGCCGTCGGAGACGTACCACGTGGTGAGCGACAGGAGCACGGCCCGCTGGTCGATGAGGTTGGCGTTCGGGGCCCAGCCGGCCTCGGGGCGGGCCCGCCGGTAGCTCAGCCCGTCGGGGCCGAAGAAGCTCGTCAGCCGGCGCCGGAAGCCGTCCTCGACCTCCCGCCAGGTGTCCTTGCCGGTCATGTGCCGGGCGAGCAGGCACGCGTCGAGCAGCCGGCCGTGGCTGGAGCCGTAGTCCCAGTCGCCGTGCCGCAGCGCCGCGGGGCGGGCGAGCAGGTCGGCGCTGAAGTACGGAATGCCGTCCATGCCCGTGTCTGGGTCGGTGTCGGGCAGTCCGGCCACCGCGTTCATCGCCAGCTCGGCCCGCTCTTCGAGCAGCACGGTGTCGGGGATCTCTGGCATGGCCATCCCTTCGTCGCACATAAATATTCAACTGTGCATAGATGTCGCATTCAGCCTGCTTCGCCGGTTGACTCGCGTCAAGGCGTGCATAAATATTCGTATCTTGTTGGATATGTAGCGCTGGGAGAGGATGGTGGCATGAGCGTTGATCCGGTGGTGCGGCCAGGTGCTGGTGCGGCGGTGACCCTGCGGCCCGTGACGGGAGCCCGCCTGCGGGACGGGTTCTGGGGGGCGCGGCAGCGGGTCAACCGCGAGGTGACGATCCCGCTGGGCGGCGAGCGGGTGCACGAGTCCGGCGCCTTCGACAACCTGCGGCAGGCCGCCCGCGGTGGCGGAGGGGAGCACCCCGCCGAACACAGGGGGAAGATCTTCGCCGACTCCGACGTCTACAAGTGGCTGGAGGCGCTGGCCTGGGAGCGGGGCAGACGCGAGGACGACGGCCTCGCCCGGTCGTACGCGCAGGCGTCGGAGCTGGTCGCCGCCGCGCAGTGCGCCGACGGCTACCTCCACACGCACACCCAGCTCACCGGCCGGCGACGCTATTCCGACCTGGCCTCCAGCCATGAGCTCTACTGCGCGGGCCACCTCATGCAGGCCGCCGTCGCGGGCCGGCGCGCCACCGGCGACGAGACGTTGCTCCGGGTGGCCGCCCGCTTCGCCGACCACCTGGCCAAGGACCTCCCCGCCGACGCGCTCGACGGGCATCCCGAGGTCGAGATGGGCCTGGCCGAGCTGCACCGCGAGACCGGCGTGCCCGCGTACCTCGATCTCGCCGCCCGCCAGGTGGCCGCGAGGGGCCGCTCGCTCATCCAGCTGAAGGGCCACCACGGCCCCGGCTACCGGCAGGACCGCGTGCCGGTAGCCGAGGCCACCACGGTCGAGGGGCACGCGGTGCGCGCGATGTACCTCGCCGCGGGGGCGACCGACGTCGCCGTCGAGACCTCCGACCTCGACCTGCTCGCCGCCCTCCACCGGCAGTGGCGCGACATGGTGGCCACCAAGACCTACCTGACCGGCGGTCTCGGCTCCAACTGGTACGGCGAGGCGTTCGGCGGCCACCACGAGCTGGCGCCCGACACCGCGTACTGCGAGACCTGCGCGGCGATCGGCAGCATCCAGTGGTCGTGGCGGATGTTGCTGGCGACCGGCGACGCCGCGTTCGCCGACCTCATCGAGCGCACCCTCTACAACGCCGTGCTGCCCGGCGTCTCGCTCGACGGCGAGCACTTCTTCTACGTCAACGCGCTGCGCGTGCGCGCGGGCGCCGACCCCGACGACCTGCGCGCCCCCGCCCGGGGCCGGCAGGGATGGTACGGCACCGCCTGCTGCCCGCCGAACGTGATGCGCCTGTTCTCCTCCCTCGACCACTACCTGGCCACCGGCGACGGCGACGGCGTCCAGCTCCACCTGTACGCGCCCGGCACCGTGCGCGCCGGCGGCGTGCTGCTCGAGGTGGAGACCGGCTACCCGTGGACCGGCCGCGTCGAGATCGTGGTCAGGGAGACCCCCGACCAGCCGTGGACCCTGTCGGCCCGCGTCCCCGCCTGGGCCGACGCGGCCGGGATGGACGGGCGGCCGGCCGAGCCGGGCGGCTACCACCGCGTGCGCAGGGCGTGGCGGCCGGGCGACCGGGTGGTGCTCGACCTCGGGATCCGGCCCCGGCTGACGGCCGCCGTGCCCCGGCTCGACGTCGCCCGCGGCCAGGTCGCGGTCGAGCGCGGGCCGCTGGTCTACTGCCTGGAGCAGGCCGACCACCCGGGGGTGATCGTCGACGACCTGTGCCTGGCCGCGGCGGACCTCCGCGACGCGAGCGCGGTCGCCGGGCTGCCCGCCGACGTGGTGCCGGTCACCGCGCGCGGCCGGGCCCACGTGCACCGGGAGGACGACGGCGGTTTCCCCTACCGCACCGCCGCCGCCCCCCAGGAGCCGGAGCACGCGGGCCCGGCCGATCTGACGTTCGTCCCGTACTACGCGTGGGCCAACCGCGGCGCCGGGCCGATGACGGTCTGGACACCCATGCACCGGGCCTGACCCGCGTGCCGCGAGCGCGTCCTGCCGGACGCGCTCGCTCGCACGGCCGGCTCAGGCAAAGGAAACGTCATGATCTGTGATCACAGGTGGAAAACGGGTATGTCGTAGCGGCTGTTCGCGATGACTTCCGTGTGCGCCCGACGCAGAGCCCGAGAGCGGAGGCGGCCCCGGTGGAAGCGGTGGACGGCGGGATGTGATGATGTCCCCAACGCTACGGGGAGGAAGCGATCGTGGGGTCCCTCGCGGGCAGCGGGCTGCCCCCGGATGACGTCGTCGTCTCCGCTCTGCGGGCGGGCGACGAGGAGATGTTCGCGACACTGCTCGACACCTGGGCGCGGGGCATGTTGCGGGTGGCCCGCTCCTACGTCTCCACCGACGACTCCGCGGAAGAGGTCGTGCAGGACACGTGGCTGGCGGTGATCGGCGCCATCGACGGTTTCGAGGGCCGCTCGTCCGTGAAGACCTGGGTCTACCGCATCCTCGTGAACACGGCGAAGAGGCGCAGCGTGCGCGAGAGCCGTACACTGCCGTGGAGCGCCTTCGAGCGGGACGCCGGCCCGGCCGTCGATCCCGCCCGGTTCAACGGGATCGACGCGGCCCTGCCGGGCAGCTGGAAGGAGGCACCCGCGGTCTGGCCGACGCCCGAAGGGCAGGCGCTCGCCGCGGAGGTGCGGGGCCTGATCGGCGAGGCGCTGGCGACGTTGCCCCCGCGGCAGCGCATCGTGATCACGCTGCGCGACGTGGAGGGATGCACCTCCGAGGAGGTGTGCGAGATCCTGGAGATCTCCGCCGTCAACCAGCGGGTGCTGTTGCATCGAGCCCGTACGGCGGTTCGCGAGTTGTTGGAGAGTTACTTCGAGTCGGTGAAGCAGCCAGAATAGGTGAAACGGTTCAATACGCAGAAGGTAAGGCGGTTAACGTCGTGAAGCGGTTCACGTGCGGCGAACTGGTTGAATCCATCACCGCTTACCTCGACGACGCCCTCGACCCGCCCGCTCGCGCCGCATTCGAGGCCCACGCGGCCTGCTGCGACGACTGCCGGCGCTACGTCCACCAGTTCCGCGTCACCATCCGGGCGGTCGGCGACCAGCCCCCGGAGAAGCTGTCGGGCCGCACGCGCGAGCGGCTGATGTCCGCCTTCAAGCAGCGCCGACAATCCTGACAATTCCCCCGTAACGCTCGCGCGGCCGGCGGCTCTATAGAGCTATGTGCCACGCGAGGGCAAGACGATGATCGGGCTCACGGCCGAGGGCTCGCCGCTGAGAGACGCCTCGGAGGTCGGAGACTACGCGCGCCGGTGCTTCCGCTCCACCGGTGACGACCGGGTGGGCGTGGAGCTGGAGTTCCTCGTCTTCGACCGCAGGTCGGCCACCCGCCACGTCCCGATGGACCGGGTCGAGCGGGCGCTGCCGCCACTGCCCGGCGGGAGCCGGGTCACCTTCGAACCGGGGGGCCAGCTGGAGCTGTCCGGCCCGGCCGGCTCGCTGACCGGCGCGATCGCCGGCCTCACCGCCGACGTGGCCGCCGCCCGCCAGGCCCTGGCGCGCGACGGCATGGTGCTGGCGGGCGTGGGCCTCGACCCGATGCGCCCGGCGGTGCGGCAGTTACAGCAGCCACGCTACGACGCGATGGCGGAGTTCCTCGGCCGGCCGTACGGCGCGCTGATGATGTGCTGCACGGCGTCCATCCAGGTCAACCTGGACCTGGGAGAGCAACCCCGCACGCGGTGGGAGCGGGCACACCTGCTCGGCCCGGTGCTGACCGCCGCCTTCGCCAACTCGCCGCTCAGCCGGGGCCGTCCGTGCGGATGGATGTCGGGCCGCCAGGCCGTGTGGGAGCACCTCGACCCCACCAGGACGGCGCCCGTACCCGCGTCCGCCGACCCGGCGGACGACCCGGCTGACGATTGGGCCCGCTACCTGCTCGACGCCCGCGTCATGCTCGTTCGGGAGGGCGAGGAACGCTGCCGCACGGTCCGCGACGGCTCGACCTTCCGCGACTGGCTGGGCTCGCGCGAGCGCCCGCCCACCGCCGAGGACCTGGCCTACCACGCCACCACGGTGTTCCCGCCCGTGCGGCCCAGGGGCTGGCTGGAGATCCGCTTCCTGGACGCGCAGCGTCCGGCGGACTGGCCGGTGTGCGTGGCCGTCACCCACGCCCTGATCAGCGACGACCGCGCCGCCGACGCCGCGCTCGCCGCCGTCGAGTCCTGCTTGGGACCCCGGTGGCGGCAGGGGGCCGGACCGGAGCGCGCGACGTGGGCGGCGGCCGCGCGCCGCGGCCTGTCCGACCCCCGGCTCGCCCGCGCCGCGGACGCCTGCTTCCGAGCCGCCATCGAGGCGCTGCCCCGCCTGGGCGCCACCCCCGCCCTGATCGGCGAGGTGGCGGCCTTCGCCGACCGGTACGTGACGACCGGCCGCTCCCCGGCGGCCGACCTGATGGATCTGGTGAGAGAACCGGGGCGGCGCCTGCCGGCCTGGCTGACCGAAGAGGGACGAGGATGAGCGACTTCAAGGAACGCATCGCGAACGATCTGCTCGCGGTGCGCAGCCGGTCCCTGGCCTACACGGAGGCCGACGACGACCTGCTCGTACGCCAGCACTCACCGCTGATGTCGCCCCTGGTGTGGGATCTGGCGCACGTCGGCAACTACGAGGAGCTGTGGGTGCTGCGCGAGGCCGGCGGCATCACCCCGCTCAGGCCCGAGATCGACGACATCTACGACGCCTTCAAGACCCCGCGCAAGGACCGCCCCAGCCTGCCCATCCTCGGACCGGCGGAGGCCCGCCGCTACATCGAGGGCGTGCGCGGCCGCGTCCTCGACGTCCTGGACGCCGTCGACTTCGACGACCCCGCGCCGCTGCGCCGCGACGGCTTCGTCTTCGGCCTGGTCATCCAGCACGAGCACCAGCACGACGAGACCATGCTGGCCACGCTGCAACTGTCGAAGGAGCCCGGCGTGGTACGCGACGGGGACCTGCCGCCGGCCCGCACCACCGGACAGGACGAGGTGTACGTGCCCGCCGGCCCCTTCCTCATGGGCACCGACACCCAGCCGTGGGCCTACGACAACGAGCGCCCCGCCCACCGCGTCGACCTGCCCGGCTACTGGATCGACCGGCTGCCCGTCGGCAACGGCGCCTACACCGCGTTCATCGAGGACGGCGGCTACCACGACCCCCGCTGGTGGACCAGGGAAGGCTGGGAGTGGCGGCAGCGGCAAGGCGTCTTCGCCCCGCTGTTCTGGACCAGGGACGGCGGCGCCTGGCACCGCATCCGCTTCGGCCGCACCGAGCCCGTGCCCATGGACGAGCCGGTGCAGCACGTGTCCTGGTACGAGGCCGACGCCTACGCCCGCTGGGCCGGCAAGCGGCTGCCCACCGAGGCCGAGTGGGAGAAGGCCTGCGGCTGGGACCCCGAGGCGGGCCGGGCGCGGAAATACCCGTGGGGCGACCACGAGCCCACCCCCGCCCTGGCCAACCTCGGCCACCGCGCCGCCCGGCCCGCCCCGCTCGGCGCCTACCCGGCCGGCGCCGGCGCGTACGGGACCGAGCAGATGATCGGCGACGTGTGGGAGTGGACCGGCACGTGGTTCGACGGCTACCCGGGGTTCCGCAGCTTCCCCTACCGGGAGTACAGCGAGGTCTTCTTCGGCCAGGAGTACCGCGTGCTGCGCGGCGGCTCGTGGGCGGCCGACCCGGCGGCGATCCGCACCACGTTCAGGAACTGGGACTACCCGATCCGCCGGCAGATCTTCACCGGCTTCCGCTGCGCCCGTGACGCGGAGCGGCCCTAGTGTGCCGGCACGCGGCCTGGCTCGGCGCACCCCGTGCCCTGGCCACGCTGATCCAGGAGCCCGAGCACGGCCTGCTCGCCCAGTCGTACGCGCCCCGGCGGCAGCGGCACGGCACGGTCAACGCCGACGGCTTCGGCATGGGCTGGTACGACCCCGCCCGCGCCGAGCCCGTCCGCTACCGGCGCGCCATCCCGATGTGGGCCGACGCCAATTTGCCCGCGCTCGCCCAGGTCGCCCGCTCGGGCTGCCTGCTGGGAGCGGTACGGTGCGCCACCGTCGGCATGCCGGTCGAGGAGAGCGCCACCGCGCCGTTCACCGACGGCCGGTGGATGCTCAGCCACAACGGCCGCGTCGAACGGGACGCGGTCAGGGCGCTCGCGGACGGCGCCGAGAGCGCCTGCGACTCCGCCTGGCTCGCCGCCGCCGTCTTCCAGCGGCTGCGCGCCGGGCCCGACCTCGGGGAGGCCCTCGCGGAGGTCGTCGCCCACGCCGGGGAGAAGGACCCCGGCGCCCGCCTGAACCTGCTCGCCTGCGACGGCGCGTCCATCGCCGCGACCGCCTGGGGCGACACGCTCTTCGTCCACCGTCACCAGGACGGCGTGGTCGTGGCGAGCGAACCGCTCGACGACCTGCCCGGCTGGCGGGCCGTGCCGGACCGCAGCCTGCTGCTCGCCTCGTCGGAAGGCGTGCGCGTCCAGCCCATGTGACCCTTTCCTTGAGGAGGCACCGTGCCCGTCAGCCATTCGACCGTGCGTCTGATCAACCACCTCGACCTCGACTACCTGCGCTCCTCCCTCGAAAACGATGTCAGGATCGGCCTGACATCGATGCCGAAGTCCCTGCCGCCCAAATGGTTCTACGACGAGACAGGCAGTGACCTGTTCTCGCAGATCACCAGGCTGCCCGAGTACTACCCGACCCGGCGCGAGCTGGCCATCCTGCGGGCACGAGCCGCCGAGCTCGCCGCCGCCAGCGGCGCCGACACGCTGGTCGAGCTGGGATCGGGCACCAGCGAGAAGACCGTGCTGCTGCTCGACGCCCTCACCGAGGCCGGGACGTTGCGCGGCTACACGCCGGTCGACGTCGACGCGGTCACGCTCGCCGCGGCGGCGCAGCGGCTGGCCGAACGCCACCCCGGGCTCGCCGTACGCGCGGTGTGCGCCGACTTCGAACGCCACCTGCGGCTGCTGCCCCGCACCGGCCGGCGCATGGTGGCCTTCCTCGGCGGCACGATCGGCAACCTCGAACCCGACGCCCGCCGGGTCTTCATGAAGGAGCTGCGCGGCACGCTCCGTCCCGGGGACACGTTCCTGCTCGGGGCCGACCTGGTGAAGGACAGGAAGCGGCTGGTCGCCGCCTACGACGACGCGGCCGGCGTGACGGCCGCCTTCAACCGCAACGTGCTGCACGTCATCAACCGGGAGCTGGACGCCGACTTCGAGCCGGACGCGTTCGACCACGTCGCCCGCTACGACGAGGAGCACGACTGGATCGAGATGCGGCTACGGGCGTCCCGGGCCATGCGGGTGCACGTCGCGGCGCTCGACCTCGACGTGGACTTCGCCGAGGGGGAGGAGACGCGTACGGAGATCAGCGCCAAGTTCCGCCCCGACGGGCTGCGCGCCGAGCTGACCGCGGCCGGCTTCACCGTCATCCGCTGGTTCACCGACCCCGCGGACGACTTCGGCCTGGTGCTGGCCCAGGCATGATCGGCAAGACGTGATCGGCAAGACGTGGCGGGCGGCACGATCCGTCGTGCCGCCCGGCCACCTCGACGCGGCCGGCTGCAACGTGCCCAGCGA
Organism: Nonomuraea sp. NPDC049378; assembly: GCF_055586745.1. NCBI lineage: Bacteria > Bacillati > Actinomycetota > Actinomycetes > Streptosporangiales > Streptosporangiaceae > Nonomuraea > Nonomuraea sp. NPDC049378. The sequence goes on along the minus strand of NZ_JBVJHP010000001.1, from coordinate 265,238 downwards.
CCAGGTGTTCGACGCGGTCGTCGGGCACCTGCGGCTCGAACGCGGGCGGGGGGGGGGGGGGGGGGGGGGGGGGGGGGGCGGGGGGGAGGGGGGGGGGGGGGGGGGAGGGGGGGGGGAGGAGGGGGAGGAGGGGGGGGGGGGGGGGGGGGGGGGGTTCGGTCTGTGGGGCGATTGGGGGGAGGCACAACCACTAACTAGTCCCCTCTT
>NZ_JBVJHP010000001.1:121752-265021 GCF_055586745.1 Nonomuraea sp. NPDC049378 | reverse complement strand
TTCTCCCAACTAGCTCGCCCTCGACGGTGCCGCCGAGCACGCGCCCAGGGAGGGGGTTTTGGCTGCGTGGGTGGGACACCGGTGCCGCGAGGGTGGGGGGGGCGCCCCCCCCCCCCCCCCCGACCTCACGGAGGCCAAGGCGTCCCTGACCACCCTGATCACCGCGGACGGCCAGACCTCCAGCGTCGGCTCCCTGATCGGCGCGGACGGCCGGGGAGGCGGGGACGGCGCGTCTCCCGGGGATGTGGCGTTCGTGGAGAGCGGCACGGCGGCCATGGCGGCGCTGCTCGGCGGCTGGCGGCTCCCGCCGGGCAGCCGCGTCGGCTTCGCCCGCACGGAGTACGGCAGCACGCTGATGCTGCTGCGCCGCCTGGCCGCCGGCCGCTCATGGACGCTCGTCGAGCTGCCCGTGGACGCCGACTCCCGCCTCGACCTCGACGGCCTCGGATCCGCGCTGGCCGCGGGACTGGACCTGGTCACCCTGGTCCACATCGCCTCCCACCGGGGCGTCGTCCAGCCCGCGCGGGAGGCCGGCGCGTTGTGCCGCGCCGCCGGGGTCCCGCTGGTGCTGGACGCCTGCCAGTCCTTCGGCCACACGGACGTGAGCGGGGCCGGCGCGACCGCCTACGTGGGCACGTCCCGCAAGTGGCTCGCCGGCCCGCGCGGGGCCGGCTTCCTCATCGTCCCGGGGCTCGCGGCGGGGATGGACGCCGCCGCCCCCGCACTCGGCGGGCACGTATGGGCGGACGACGTTCCGGAGCCGCTGCCCGGGGCGATCCGCTACGAGAGCTCGGAAGGAGCGATCGCGTCGCGGGTGGGACTCGGCGTCGCCGTACGGGAGTACCAGGACCTCGGCCCCGCGGACCTGCACGAGCACATGGCGGACCTGGGCCGCACGGCCCGGCACCTCCTCCACGGCGCCGGCGGCTGGCAGGTGGCCGAGCCGCTCGACGAACCCTCCGCCATCGTCACCCTCCGGCCTCCGGCGGGCGACTCGGTGGAGGCCGCAAGGGCCCGCGCCGCCGGGGCGGGACTGCTCGTGGGGGCCGCCCCCGTCGCCAGAGCGCCGCTGGACCTGCGCGAGCCCGTGCTCCGCGTCTCGCCGGCCCCGGGCACGGAGCCGGAAACCCTGCGCACGCTCGCCCGCGTCCTCAGCGCACCGTGAGGACCGACCCGGCCGCCCGTTCACGGCCGAGAAGCTGACACCCCCCTGGCCAGGTAACGCCCGCGTGGCGCCCCGACGACCTCGCCCGCTTCCAGCACCCGCTCACCGCGCAGGAACGTGTCGGTGACCTTGGCGTTCAGCTCGAAGCCCTCGAACGGCGTGTACTCCTGTGCCGACTCGGAGTCGGCGGCCCTGACGGTCCAGGTGTGGTCCGGATCCACGAGGCAGAAGTCGGCGTCGAAGCCCTCGGCGATGTCGCCCTTGGTGCGCAGCCCGAACCGCCTGGCCGGGTTCCACGCGGTCAGCTCCGCGATCCGGTGGTACGGCAGGCCACGGCGCGCACCCTCGGAGATCAAGCCGGGCAGCAGGTATTCGGCGCCGCCGAAACCGGACTTGGCCACGAAGACGTCGTCGCGGGGTTCGCCGAACTTCACCTCGTCGCGGCAGCAGGCGTGGTCGCTGACGACCCAGTCGATCTTTCCGTCCAGCACGTACTCCCACAGGGCCTCGACGTCCTCGCGAGGCCGGATCGGAGGGTTCACCTTGGCGCCGAGGCCGTTGGCGGTGTCGATGTCGGCGAGGAGGTGGCCGATCGTGACCTCGCGGCGGAAGTCGATGTGCGGGAAGGCCTGGGACATCCGGACGGCGGCGTCGACGGCCTTGCGCGAGGAAAGGTGCAGCAGGTTGATCGTCGGCAGGCCGGTCTCGTGGGCCAGGTAGGAGGCGATGCTGACCGCCAGCCCCTCGGAGTGCGGCGGCCGGGAGGCATGGTAGGCGGCGAGCCCCGACAGCGACCCGTCCTCCTCCACCATCCGGGTGTACGCGTTCATGATCTCGGCCGTCTCGCAGTGCAGCGACAGGGATATCTCGCCGGCCAGGTCGGGGAAGCGCTCCCGAGCCGCCTGCACGCCGCGCATCACGAACTCGAAGTGCGCGTAGTCGTACCGTTCGTCCTCTGGGATCATCAGGAACCGGCTCTGGTCGGCCGACCGGCCGTGCAGGCCGTGGCTGCCGTAGAACATGAAGACCTTGAACGAGGTGACGCCGTGCTTCTCGACCAGCTCGGGGATCTCGGTGATGTGCTGCTTCGACATCGGCGCGAGGTGGAAGGCGTAGTCGACATAAGCCCGATCCGCGGTGGCGGCGAGCACGTCGGGGAAGAAGTCGGCGTAGGCACCGCCCCGGTTGAGGTAGTACTGCCCGGTGCGCATGTACGTGATGGCCGAGGTCACCCCGCCCTGGGCGGCCGCCCGGCTTTCCGAGGCCGCGTCCTCGTCAAGGGGGTTGTAGATGCCCCAGTGCTGGTGCGCGTCGACCACGCCGGCGAAGGCGAGCTTGCCGCCCCCGTCGACCACGGTGCGGGCCGGCGCCGGGTCGATGCCGGCGGCGACGCGGACGATGCGGCCGTCGCGGACGGCGATGTCAACCTGCCGCGGCTCGGTCCACGCGTGCCGTACGACGCGGACGTTCGTCACGAGGACGTCGATGGACGTCATGCGTTCCTCCGGAGTGTGTGTGAGGTGGATTCCAGGCGGGCCAGCGGCCGGAGTATCTCGTCGACGGAGCCGAGGTCGTCCAGGCGCAGGACGAGGCCCTCGACCTGCCGCGCGCGTTCGGCGGTGAGGCGGCCCGCGACGTTCTCCCGGAACTTGACCGCGAGTTCGTCGTCCGTGAGCGGGTGCTGCGGACCGCCCCGGTTGACCGGCACCTCCTCCGTCCACTCGCGGCCGTCGTCGGCGCGGACCGTGACGATCGCCGGGAACTGGTACGGGAAGATGGCGTCGCAACGCGCGTCGGCGACGACGTCCACCGTGGCCATCAGCGCGCGGCGGCGCGGGTCGCGGGCCAGCTCGTCGGTGTAGTCGGCCAGCCCGACGCCGAGCCCGGAGCCACCGAGCAGGCCGGCGACGACGGCGTACGGCCCGGAGAACTGCGCCTGGTAGCCGGTGTCCGGCGCCCGCTTGACCTCGATCGGCTGGCCGATGGTGCGGATGACCGCCGTCGGCACCCGCAGCTCGATCCGGGCGATCCGGTCCACCGGCACGCCACGTTCCCGCAGCCGGAGCCCGGCGTCGATCGCCGCGTGGGTGAAGTGGTTGGCCGGGTAGGGCTTGAAGAAGATCTCCGGCACCGACCAGCGCTCGCCCAGGCCGTCGGTGAGCTGGCCGAGGTCGGCATCGTCGCGCAGGAACGCGCGGAAGAAGCCGAACCGTCCCTCCAGGACGGTGGGCGGCCCGGTGAAGCCGCGGCGTACGAGTTGCGCCGCGGTGACCGCGGAGTGCGCCGCCCAGCCACAGTGCAGCCGTTTCACGGTGCCACCTGTCCGGTTCGCCTCGATGATGCCGGAGGCGAACGAGGCGGTCAGGCCGAGGGCGTGCGAGACGCCGTCGGCGCCGAGCCCGAACAGCAGCGCCGCGGAGGCGGCGCCTCCCATCGCGCCGCAGATGGATGTGGCGTGCTGACCGTGCTCGAAGAAGACCGAGTTGCCCAGCTCCCGGTCGTAGCCGGCCATGCCCAGCCGGACGGCCAGTTCGAGCCCGACCGCGATGGCGGCGACCGTCTGCCCGCCGGTGGCGCCGGCCGCCTGCGCGGCGGCCAGCGCGGCCGGCACCACGCCCGCGCTCGGATGCAGCACCGACGGGAGGTGCGTGTCGTCGTAGTCGAGCGAGTGGGCCAGGACACCGTTGGCGAAGGCGGCCTGCGCCGCGGGCACCGCGGCGGGCAGGCCCACCGCGTGCGCCTCGGACCGGCCGCCCTGGTCCGCCACGAACTCGACCGCCGCGGCGCTGGTGGGCAACCGGTGCGCGGCGACGCAGAGGCCGAGCACGTCCAGCACCCGCTGGCGGACGCTGTGCCGTACGTCGTCCGGGGGCCCGGTCCTGGCGGTGGTCGCGGCGAACGCGGCGACGCGCTCGGCCAGCGCGGGCTCAGCCATGGCCGATCACCGCCAGCGGGCGGACCGGTGAGCCGGTCGCGCCGAAGAGCGGGAGCGGCGCCAGCACGAAGGTGAACTCGTGCACGCCGGCGGCGGCGAGTTCGTCGAGCGCCATCGCCTCGATGATGTAGACGCCGTGCTCGACCAGCAGCACCCGGTGCGCGGGCAGCACGCTGTGCGCCGCGCCGGGGCGCAGGCACTCGAAGGCGATCGTGTCGGCGCCGGCGGCGTGCACTCGGCGGCCGGCGAGCCATGTCGCGCCGGCCTCGCCCACTCCCGGCACGCCGGACTCCAGCCCCATGTAGACCGTGCGATCGGGGTGGTCGAAGAAGCGGCCCCAGCCGCTGCGCACCAGGGCGACGTCTCCGGCGCCGATCGGCGTGCCCTGCGCCGCTTCGGTGGCCGCCAGGTCGTCGGGGGTGATCTCGTAGCCGGCCCCACAGCCCTCGCCGGCGCCGATGGCCCGGGGCACGTCGAGCAGCACGCCACGGCGCACCATCGGCGCGATCGTGTGCGCGCCCAGGTCCACGTATCGCCCGCCCTGGCCCGCTTCCACGGCGTCCGCCCCGCCGTGCAGGCGGCCGAGGTGCGACACATGGGCGAGCGCGTCGACGTGGGTTCCCACGTGGGTGCCCATGGTGATCATGTCGTTCGCGGCCGAGCCGCCGTCGGACCTGACCATGTCCCCGTGCCGTCGGGGAAGGGAGTGCCAGTACGCGGGATGGTTAGGGGACTGCGGCATCCCGACGGAGAGCCGGCGCCCCAGGTCGTAGACGGTGACCCCGCGCCGGACGGCCGCGAGGAGCGGGTCTCCGGCAGAGGCGTTGGTCGAGGGTGTCACGGGTAGGCTCCTGTTCGTCCTGTGTGGCCTGCGGTCATCCGGTCCACAGCCCGCCGTTGACGTCGACGGTGGCCCCGTTGACGTAGCTCGCCCGGTCGCTGAGCAGGAAGGCGATCGTCTCGGCGACCTCCTCCGGATCAGCGGCGCGGCCGAGCGGTACCTGCCCGACCAGGTCCGCCATCTCCGGCGCCGGGAGACGCGCGGTCATCGGCGAGCGCACGGGGCCGGGAGCGACCGCGTTGGCCCGGACGCCCCGGCCGCCGAACTCCTTCGCGATATTGCGGGTCAGCGCCAGCACGCCCGCCTTCGCGGCGGCGTAGGCGGGACCGGACAGGGTGTTGCCCCCGTGCCGCCCGTTGATCGAGCTCATCAGCACGATCGCGCCGGCGCCGGCGGCCAGCATGCCGGGCAGCACGGCACGTACCACGATGAAGGAACTGGTCAGGCTGTCGGCCAGGACGTCGCGCCACTGCTCGGGCGAGACGTCCAGCAGACCGCCGTAGCCGACGGACCCGGCGACGTGCGCCAGGCGGGTCGGCGCCGCGGGCAACGCGTCCAGGAACTCCTGGACCTGTCGCGGGTCGGCGGCGTCCACGCCGTCGGCCCGGTCGAGGACGTGAACGGTGTCGCCGTCCCTGCGCAGGGTTTCGGCCACGGCCGATCCGATCGCCCCCCGGCCACCCACCACCAGCGCGGTCATGACCGGCGGGTCTCGGTATTGACGCCGGTCAGGTCGGCGGCGGGCGCGACGCGGCCGGAGTCGACGGCGGCCAGCCACAGGTCGGTGGCCCAGAGCAGCGCGTTCGCCCCGCGCGGCAGCAGCAGATAGCTGATCGCCTCGGCCACGTCGCGTTCCTCGACCCCGGCCGCGTACAGCCGGTCGAGGTGGTGCAGGAACGGGTCCTCCTGCTGGTGCACCGCGTGCACCACCACCGCGATGAGGTCGACCTCGCGCTCGGACAGGCCGGGGGCGGCGGCGGCGAGGAGTGCGGCGTACCGTTCGTGGCCGTCCATCGGCAGGGCGTGCGCCCAGGACCGCGCGGCGAAGAAGATCGGCCGCCACGCGGCGACGGCGCCGGCCACGGCGACGGCCTGCGCCATCTCGTCGGCGGTCAGTCCCGCCTCGAAGCCGCGCTCGACGTGCAGTGTGCCCACCGCCTCCTCGTCGGCGACGAGGAGGCCCACCCAGATCAGCTCCCGCTCGCGGGCGGAGAGGTGGCGCGCGTCGAGGGTGAAGCTCCGGTAGAGCCGGGTGTAGGCGTCGAGGAAGCCGGGCTCCGTGCGGGCGTAGATCTCGTGGTACGACAGCGTGTAACCGCGCTCGGCCCGGATCCTGGCGAGCTGGTCGGGCGCGCTCATCACAGCCCCGGCGTCAGGCTGGGCGTCAACGAGGCGTCGTGGTCGTACAGGGCCGGTATGAGGGTGTTGAGATCGTGTCCTGGCAGCGGCTCGCGGTAGTCGGTGCTGCCGAAGTCGTTCTTCCTGATCAGGGACAGGTTGCCGGTACGGCTGTAGAGCGGGCCGTGCCAGGTTTGCGGGCTGCGGAAGAAGTAGCCACCGGGTTTGACCACGCCCCGGCGCCCCAGCATCAGGTCGCCGGCGATCTTGAAGGACTCCTCGTAGACGGGGTGTTTCTCCTCGTTGACCGCGGTGTAGCCGGGCAGCATGCCGACGAGGAAGACGATGCCGGCCTCGTCGCGGCGCAGCCACCGGATGCGTACGTCCGCGGGCTGCGGCTCGTCCCCGCGCCAGCTCATGGAGACCCACTCGTCACGGGTCTCGGGCAGTGTCGTGAGCTCGCCGGCCCCCTGACCGGGCGCGAAGTCGGGCGCGCCGTGCGGTCCGAAGTAGAGCACGGTCCGGCCGGGGCCGGGCACCCAGTCGAGCTCGGTCAGGGGCTGGGCGTGCAGGTACGTGCCAGGGGCGTACGGCTGGTCGTTGACCGTGCCCCGGCCGGTGAGGACGAAGATGTCGCACGCGCTGCGCAGCACGCCCCGCTGCCGGTTGGTGAAGGCCAGCAGTTCCGTACGGGCGCCGTTCTCCACGTCGGCGGACAGTGTCTTGCGCAATCCGCCGCCGTGGTCCGCGCCGAAGTGCCCGGGCGACACCGGGGTCCACGGCAGGTCATGGGTCGATATGAAGTCGACGTCCGGACGGTTCCACATGTCAGGCTTCGCACCTTTGCCTCGGAGTTCCCGGAGAGCAGCCTCGATCGAAATTGTTCCGTTGAAGCGAACGGCGGTTCCCCAGGCGGAATCAAACGGATACTGTCGTGCGACGGCCCGGGCTGTCAACGGCCCGGCCGAACGTCGCGGATTCATCCCAACTGGATGGCGGGTGGTTGTCATGGGTATCGAGCCGGATCCGACCGGCGCGGCTACGGGCGAGAAGAGCGGCTGGGGCGGCGTCGGCGCGCTGGTCCCGCCGGAGAACCCGACCGTAGCGGCCGAGTTGCGCGCCCTGTTGCCGCGCGGTCTGCCGGTCCACACCGCACCGCTGCCGGTGATCCCCGGAGCGCTGAAGGAGCGGCTGCTCGGCTACAACGACGCCCTCACCGCCACGGCGGAACTCCTGCGCGGACAGCGGCCGGACGTCGCCTACTTCGCCTGTACGGGCTCTTCGTACCTGGTGGGGCCCGATCGCGACGCCGCGCTGCACGACGCGATCGACGCGGCCGGCGCGGGGCGCGGCCTCACTGCCGCCCGCGCGATCCTGGAGACCCTCGCCCAGCTGCGCCGGCGCAGGGTGCTGGTGGTCTCGCCCTACCCGGACTGGTTGACCGACCTCGCGGTCGCGCACTGGAGCGCCGCCGGGCTCGCGGTGGCGGGAGTTCGCAAGGTGCCGGCGCCGGACGGCATCTACGCCATCGCCCCGGACGAGGTCACGGCACTGCTGCGTGACCTGCGGCCCGACCGGGATACGGCGGTGCTGCTCAGCGGAACGGGGATGCCGACGGTCGAAGCGATCGCCACGGTCGGCGACGAACTGGGCGTGCCGGTGCTTTCGTCGTCCCTGGCGGCCGCGTACCGCGCCCTGCTCCGTCTCCCGGCGCCGGCGGCCGAGGCTTCGTGCCTGGCCAACGACCTGATCGGCCGCTGGCGGTGACCGGGTCCTGTCGCTCGCGCCGGCTGTGTCACGACCCTTGACGGTTCTCGGGGCCAGCCATTACCGTCCCGGGTATTCCAAGGGAACGACGTTCCGCAGAGGCGAACGAATCCCGCTCCCTCAGCTCGCGTCCCGTCCGGGGCCGCCAGGAGGTGACAACCATGCACGGCTGGCGAGCCCGTATCGGATTAATCATTCCCCATGTCAACATGACGATGGAGCCCGAGATCAACTCCGTGCTGCCCCGGGGCGGATCCGCCCACGCGGCGCGGATGGTGATCCCGCGGCTCGACCCCGACGGCCTGGTCCAGATGGCCCACGACTCGCTGCGGGCAGCCGGGCAGCTCTCCGAACTGGACGCCGACGTCGTCGTCTTCGGCTGCACCTCCGGCAGCTTCGTCGGCGGTCACGAATACGAATCCGACCTGGTGAACCGGATCGCCGAACGGGTCGGCTGCCCGGCGCTGTCCGCGTCGGGCGCCGGCGTCACGGCACTCCGGGCGCTCGGCGTCACCAGGATCGCCGTCGCCACCCCCTACGACGACACCATCAACGAGCGGCTACGCGCCTTCTTCGCGGCGCACGGTCTCGACGTGGTCAGCCTCGTCGGCCTCGGCCTGCGGGAGCGTACCGAGCACTTCCCCCTCGCCCGCACTCCCGTCTCGGCCATCGCGCAGCAGTCGGAGGAGGTGGTCTACCGGCTCGCCCGCGCCGCCGCACATCCCGATGCCGAGGCACTCTTCATCAGCTGCACGAACCTGTCGACCCTCGGGCTCGTCGCGGAACTCGAACGCGACCTCGCCGTACCCGTGGTCACGGCCAACCAGGCGAGCATCTGGGCGGCCTTCCGGGCGGCCGGCCTCGGCGAGTCACCGGCCGCGTTCGGCTCCCTCGGCCGGCTCTGAGCCCGCCACCACGCTTCCTCCGGCACTCACCCTTGGAGCAGCAAGCATGTCGCACCGAACCCACCTCTCCCGCCGCCACCTGATCAGACTCGGCGCGCTGGCCGGAGCCGGCGGCCTGCTGGCCGCGTGCTCCCGCCCTCCTGGCGCGCCGACCGCGGGAGGTGACGACGGCGGGGCCTACTCGACGATACGCTCGACCGCCGTCTCCTACATCTGGGCGCCGTTCCTCGTCGCCGAGACGAACGGCTACTTCGCGGACGAAGGGCTGAACCAGAAGGGCAGGGTCGCAGGGCAGGGCGTCGTGGCCAACATCGTGCTCTCCGGCGACGCCGACTTCGTCGTCGGCGCACCGATGGACACGATGAAGTCCACCGCGGTGGGCCAGCCGCTGATCAGCTTCTGCAACATGCTGACCACGCTCGCCACCAACGTCGTCATCAGCGCTGAGGCGTTCGAGAAGGCCGGCCTCACCGAGGCCAGCACCGCGGAGCAGCGGGCCGCGGCCATGCGCGGCATGCGACTCGCGTCCACCGGCGTCGCCGGCACGCCGGACCTGCTCATCCGGTACGTCTCCCGCAACCTGGGCAAGCTCGACCCCAACAAGGACCTCAAGATCGTGCCCATTCAGGGCGGCGGATCGGCGATGCTCGCGGCGGTCCAGAACAAGCAGATCGACGGCATGGCGATCTCGTCGCCGATCTCGGACCAGGCGATTGCCGACCTCGGCATGAAGTACCTGTTCGACATGTCGACGGACCCGGTCGAGCCGCTGGTCGGCTTCCCCTACATCGTGGCCTCGTGCAAGCAGGAATTCCTGGAGCGGAACCCGGACGCCATCGGCGCCTACTGCCGGGCGATCCAGCGCTCGCTCAACTTCATCAAGGCCGAGAAGGACGCGTTCCGCGACCTGCTCGCCGGTCTCTTCACCGACATCAGGCCCGAGGTCTTCAAGACGGCGTTCGAGGCGAACTACCCGATCTACGCCGACAGCGTCGTCCCCACCCAGCCCCAGTTCGAGCAGGCCAGAGAGTTCGTCGTCACCGCGTTCGAGATCAACGGAAGCGTCAGCGAGGCGGCCGCGGCCAAGAAGATCGGCTTCGAGGACAGCTGGAACGCCAAATTCGCGCAGGAGGCCCTCGACAAGGTCGGCACCTCCACCTGACCGCACCCACCCGTAGCCGGCCCGGCGTCGGCTTCCCGAACAAGAGGCGAACGTGACTGTGGTACCAGGGGTGAACTCCACCCATATCAAGAACTTCGGGGATCTCGAGGCCGCCGCCCGCAATGGGGCGCGCCGGGCCGTGTGGGACTTCCTGGAGGGCGGCGCCGGCGCCGAGCGCAGTGTCGCCGCCAACACCGGCGAGTTCGACCGGTGGACCTTCCGGCCGCGGATCCTCTCCGGCAGCAAGCCGCCGTCGCTGGAGACGACCTACCTCGGCTGGCCGTTGCGGCTGCCGGTGGCCACCGCGCCGTTCGGCGCTGACGGCGTGTTCCACCCGGAGGGCCAGCTGGCCGTGGCGGGGGCCGCGCAGGACGCCGGCGCGCTCGCCCTGGCGCCGCACGTCTCCACCCACCCGCTGGAGAAGATCCGCGAGGTGGCGCCCGACGCGGCGCTGATGTTCCAGCTGCATCCGGTCGGGAGTCTCGCCAACTTCCGGCGGCTGGTCCGCCGGGCCGAGTCGGCCGGCTACCGCGGCCTCGTCATCACCGCCGACTGCCCGACCGCGGGCTACCGTGACCGCAACCTCGCCAACCAGTTCGTGTACGAGGACGTCATGCGCGGCAACTACCGCGGTGAGGAGGAGCACGCGGCGGAGATGTTCGGCGAGTTCCGCGCCATGACCCAGCCGGTGTGGACGTTCGACTACCTGGCGGAGGCGCTCGGCGAGACCTCGCTGCCGGTAGTGATCAAGGGCGTCATGACCGGCGAGGACGCCCTCCTCGCCGCGGAGATGGGCGCCGACGGCGTCATCGTCAGCAACCACGGCGGACGCCAGCTCGATTGCACGCCCGCCACGCTGCGGCAGTTGCCTGAGGTGGTCGAGGCGGTCGGCGGCCGGATCAGCGTCGCCGTCGACGGCGGCATCCGGCGCGGCACCGACGTGCTGAAGGCCCTCGCCCTCGGCGCCGACCTCGTGGTGATCGGCCGCCTGGCGGCCATGGGGCTCTGCGCCGGCGGCCGGGACGGGGTACGCCTGGCCCTGGAGATGCTGGCGGCGGAGATGGTGAAGTCGCTCGCGCTGCTCGGACGGTCGAGCGTGGCCGAGGTCGACCGGTCCATGCTCCAGCCGGCCTGACGAGCGGAACCCAGGGAGATGCGGATGCACGCAGAACAGCCCGGACAAGCCCCTGCCGCCGTCGTGTCGGCGGAGGGCGTGTCCATGACCTACCACGGGCGCCGCGGCGCGGTGAACGCCCTGTCCCATGTGGACTTCACGCTCAGGCAGGGCGAGTTCGTCGCGCTGCTGGGCCCGTCCGGCTGCGGCAAGTCGACGCTCCTGAACATGGTCTCCGGCCTGATCGCGCCGACCAGCGGGACGCTGACCTACCGCGGCGAGAGCATCGACGGCCCGAACACCAGCATCGGGTACATGACCCAGCGGGACTCGATCCTGCCGTGGCTGACCGTCGCGGAGAACATCGAGCTCCCGCTGCAGATCCGTCACATGCCCGCGCGGGAGCGGCTGGCAAGGACCGCCGCCTACGTCGAGATGGTCGGACTCAAAGGCTTCGAGAAGACCTACCCGGCGGGTCTGTCCGGCGGCATGCGCAAGCGGGTCGGCCTCGCCCAGGCACTCGTGTACGAGCCGGAGACGCTGTTGCTGGACGAGCCGTTCGGCGCGCTCGACGCGATCCTGCGGCTGCGCATGCAGGCCGAGCTCCTCGCCCTGACGGAGAAGCTCGGGGCGGCGGTCCTGTTCGTCACCCACGACATGGACGAGGCCATCACGCTGGCCGACCGGGTCGTGGTGATGAGCGCCCGCCCCGCCCGCATCATCGACGAGATCGAGGTCGACCTGGCCCGGCCGCGCGACCTGGAGCAACTGCAGTTCACGTCTGGGTACCAGGAGGTCCGGCGCCGGGTCTGGCAGAACCTCGGGCAGGAGATCCACGCCGCTGACAAGGAGATGGCCAACGATGAGTGACACGGAGACGCTCGCCAAGAGTGTCGTGGCCGACCCGCCGGCCGGCTCGCACCCACGTCGCAAGCTCAGCCCGAAGGTCACGATCGCCCTGGGGCAGATCGTGGTGGTGATCGTCTGGCTCGGTTCATGGGAGTGGCTGTCCGGCCGGGTGATCGACCCGTTCTTCTCCAGCTCGCCCAGCGCCATCGGGCAGCAGCTGGCCGAATGGTTCAGTACGGGCTCGATCTGGGTGCACCTGTTGATCACGTTGCAGGAGTTCGGCGCCGGCCTGCTGGTGGGCAGCGTGGTCGGCGTGGTCGTGGGCTTCACCCTGGGCCGGCTGCCGACCACGGCGGCCATACTCAACCCGTTCGTCACGGTCGTCTACAGCATGCCGAAGCTGGCCCTCGCGCCGCTGTTCGTGCTCTGGTTCGGCATCGGGTTCGGGTCCAAGATCGTCCTTGTCGGTCTGATCTCGTTCTTCCTGGTCTTCTACAACACCTTCACCGGCGCGCGTGACGTCGACCCCCTCTACATCGACTCGCTGCGGATCATGGGAGCCAACCGGCTGACCATCTATCGCCGGGTGATCATGCCGTCGGCCGCGGTGTGGGTGATGACCGGTCTGCGCATCGCCGTGCCCCAGGCCGTGATCGGCGCCGTCGTCGGCGAGCTGATCTCGTCCAACCAGGGCATCGGCTACATCATCGCCAACGCCGCCTCCTTCTTCAACACGACCGGCGTGCTGGCCGGCGTCGCCCTGGTCGCGTTCGTGTCGGTCCTGCTCTCCCAGCTGATCATCATGGTGGAGCGCTGGGCGACCCGGTGGAAGCAGGGCTGACATGCATCCCACCGCATACCTCGCCCGCTGGGCCGCCGGCGTACGGTACGACGCGCTGCCGCCCGGCGTGGTGGACCGCGTACGCGGGCTGCTGCTCGACCACCTCGGGGTGGCGGTGCTCGGCAGCACCCGCGAGCACCACCGGCGCTGGGCCGCGGCCGAGCTCGGCCTGGCGGGCGGCGAGCCCGGTGTGAGCACCGTGACCGGCACCTCGCTGCGCGTCGCACCTGACCGGGCGGCCTTCCTCAACGGCGTCGCCGGCTCGTCCGGCCCCAACCTCGACGACGTCTGGCACGGCTCACTCGGGCATCCGGGCGTCGGCACGTTCCCCGCCCTGCTCGCGCGCGGCGAAGAGGTACGGGCGCCCGGCACAGCCCTGGTCGAGGCGGCCGTGGTCGGCTACGAGGTCGCGATGCGGATCGGCTCGGCCCTCGGCCGCTCCGCGTTCGACCGCGGCTGGCATCCCCGCGGCGGTTGCAACACCGCCGCCGCCGCCGTGGCCGCCCTCAAGGTCGCCGGCGAGCAGCGCGCCGACGTCTACCACGCGGCCTTGGGCCTGGCCGTGAACGCCGCGGCCGGCGTGGTCGGCGCCGCGTACTTCTCCGACGCCTGGTACGCGCTCTCAGGCCAGGCGTCCAGGGAAGGGCTGCTCGCCGCGCTCGGCGCGCGGGCCGGGCTGCGGGCCACGGACGAGCCGCTGGCGGCCGAGCGCGGTTACCTGGCAGCGGCCTCGGACCGGATCGACCTCGGCGTTCTCACCGATGGCCTGGGTGGCGAGCCGATGCTGATGCAGTCGGGCCAGAAGCTTTATCCGTCCTCCGGCGCGACGCACGCCGCTCTGGAAGCCGCGGTGGCCGCCCGCGGCGAGCTCGGCTGCGACGCGGCGGAGATCGTCGCGATCGACGGCTGGGGGTTCCGCGAGATGGTCGACGTGCTCGGCCGGAGGCACCCGGCGACGGCGCTGGCGGCGAGCATGAGCACGCCGTACGTGATCGCGTGCGGGGTGCGCGACGGGGGATTCGACCTCTCGCACCTCGATGCCGAGCAGATCGCCGACCCGGAGCTCCGTCGCCTGCAGTCGGTGACGCGGCTCGTTGTCGACCACCGGCTCGACCGCCTGCCGCCCCGGCATCTCGGCGCCCGGATCCGGCTCACGGCCCGCGGTGGGAGGCAGGCCACCGTCGAGGTGCTCGCCGCGAGCGGGCACGCAGGGAACCCCCTCGGCTTCGATCGTGTGGCCGGCAAGGTGCGGCGGCTGCTGGCCGGCGTCTGGCCGGAAACACTCGTCGACCGGCTGATCGACGAGGCGGCCGCTGTGCCGGAGACAGATGTGGACAACCTGATGCGGACGGTGCGGTCGTCCGATTAACGTGTCTGCTCGATCTTTCGGCACCATTGGTGTCGACCATCGTGTGAAGGAGGTTGTGAGATGACCGCGTCGAGCATCGTCCCCACCGTCGTGGACGCGGTCGCGCAGCCCCAGCCGCCGGTCGGCGCCGATCCCGAGGCCGCCGGCCGGGCTCGGTCAGGGCTGGCCCGGACGTTCTCGATCATCAACCTGCTCGCCTCGAAGGCACCGGAGGCGCTCGGGGTGTCGGCGATCGCGCGTGACCTCCAGATGCCCAAGACGGTCGCCCACCGGATCCTCAAGGAACTGGCGGCCGACGCCTTCCTCGCCTTCGACACCACGACCAAGCAGTACCGGCTCGGCCCGGGCGCGCTCACCGTGGGGCTTGCGGCGCTCCGCACACTCGACGTGCCCAGAACCGCCCGCCCCCACCTCGCGCGCCTGGTGGAGGCCAGCGGCGAGACCGCCACGCTCTCCATCCGCCAGGGCTGGCAGCGGGTCTACGTCGATCAGGTGCTCTCCCCGCACGAGGTGCGGATGTCGGTGGCGCTCGGCCGGATGTACCCACTGCACGCGGGATCTTCGTCGAAGGCGATCCTGGCCGTGCTGTCCGACGAGACGATCGAAGAGTTCCTCGCCCAGCACGCGCGGGCCAGTTTCACCTCGCGGACGATCACGTCGGCCGACGCGCTCCGCGACGACATCGCCGAGATCCGCCAGCGAGGGTACGCGGTGAGCTACGGCGAGCGCCAGGCCGGCGCGGCCAGCGTCGCGACCGCCATCCGCGACGCGTGGGGCGAGGTCGTCGGCTCCATCTCGCTGTGCGGGCCGCGGGAGCGGTTCGCGGAGCACATTCTGCGTCACGGGGCCGCGGTGGCCGAGGCGGCCCGCGCCGTGTCCCGCGAGATCGGGCACGGGAGCGCCCGGTCCTAGCGGGCGTTTCAGGCGAGGGAAGAGACTGGGTGAACACGCGTTCCGGGGCGGGCGAGCGCCTCACCGCACTGGGTACGCAGCTGCTGGAGGTGCACCTCTGGTTGCGCGAGATGCTGGACGACCTCCAGGACGGCATCGACGACTACGTGGACGGCAAGGGCATGCCGCCCCGTGACCTGCGCGCCCACTGCCTGTCCTTCTGCACTGCGCTGACCCGCCACCACACCGGCGAGGACAAGGGCGCGTTCCCGGCGATCGCCGAGGAGTTCCCCGAGTTGCGCAAGGTGCTCTCCGACCTGCGTACCGACCACAACCAGATCGACTGGCTCATGGGGAACCTGCGCAAGCTCCTCGACTCCCTCCCCGAAGAGCCGGACCCTGCCACGGCGGCCAAGGTGCGCGAGGAGGTGGGGGCGCTGTCGGCGGTCATGCAGACGCACTTCATCTACGAGGAGAAGAAGCTGATCTCAGTCCTGAACTCCATGGACGTGCCCGAATGGCGCGACAACCGGCCCGACTTCCTGCTGATCGACAACGACGCCTGACATTCTCCGGGGCCTTCACGGATCCGCCCCAGGTGAGTAATTTCGCAACCGTGATGCCCCGGATAGTTCCCGACGCGGCGCGTACGCCTTTCGCCGGCTCCGAGTGAGCGGTCAACCGGAGATCACCCCAGATCGACCACGGCACCACCAAGTCGCTGTACGCCAGCGACCCGGACGGCCTGCAGTTCGAAGTGTGCTGGCTGGTGCCCGCCGACAGGATCGCCGAGGTGACCCGCGAGGCCTCCGCCCCGCTGGACATGGACGCGGTCATCGCGCAATTCGGCGCGGACCTCCCGGGCGGGACAGGTATATCCAGCCCGCCGCTGAACCAGTAGACGCCGTCGGGTCGTCATGCCCGGCCCGCCGGGGTTACTCAGCGGCCTTACGGGGTTGTCGCGGCCCGTTCGGGCTCGCTGCGAAGGACGCAGAACTCGTTGCCCTCGGGGTCGGCGAGAATGGCCCAGCCCGTGCCATCGGGATTGCGGTGGTCGGCGACGAACGTGGCGCCCAGCCCCAGGAGGCGATCGACCTCCTGTTCGCGCGAGGTCTCGGGACGCAGGCAGAGGTGGAGCCGATTCTTGCTCGTCTTGCGCTCCGGCACTTGGTTGAAGTGCAGGAGTGGCCCCTGCGGTAGCAGGACCTGCGTCTCCTCGTCTCCGGGCCTGTCTTCAGGATGCATGGGCCAGCCGGTTACCTGACTCCAGAACCGGGCGAGTCCGTACGCATCCACACAATCGATCGCCACGTTCTGCACCACCGAGACCATGCAGACATTCTGCAGCACCGCGGATCTGGGTAGCCCGGGGCCGACGGCATTGGAAGAATCAGGATGTGTTCCCGCCGCAGCAACGTATGACGGCGCTTGTCTCCGGAGCCGGCTACCGCGGCGACGAACCCATCGTCGTCGGGGTGCAGCGACACGACGAGCCGCCGGTGGTCCTGGCCCAAGGGGTGACCGCCGCCGATCAGCCGGTGACCGCCACGACCCGTATCTACGCCGCGTCGCTGTCGAAGCAGATGACCGCTGCCTGCGCGGCGCTGCTCGCCCAACAGGGGGCGCTCGACCTGGAATCGCCCCTGTCTCGCTGGTTGCCCCGCCTGCCGGCGTGGGCCGCCACCGTCCGGGTGCGTCACCTCGTCCATCACACAGCGGCCTTGCCCGCCGACGCGAGGATCGATGCCACCGTCGGCGACGCCGACCGGACCACCTCCGACGTCATCGACGCGCTCGCCCGATTCGACGTCCTGGACCGCCGGCCGGGAACGGCACACGTCTATTCCAACGCCGGATACGTCTGCCTGGCCGCGGTGGTGGAAAGAGCGGCGGACACAGCGTTGCCTGACTTCGCCCAGCGCCACCTCTTCTCCCCGCTGGGGATGGCCGACACCCGCTACTGGTCCGGGCCCGGCCCCACACCCCCAGGTGCCGCACCGCTTGCCCGCCCTCGTCCTGCCCCGCTGTCCCTTGGTGACGGAGGTGTGTGGACGACGCTCAGCGACCTGCTGCGCTGGGGCCAGGCGCTCAACGCCGATGCGCTCGGCATCTCAGAGCTCATGCAGACCCCGGGACGGCTCGACGACGGAACATCGATCGACTACGCCTGGGGGATCGGCGTCCGGTCACACGCCGGCCACCGCGTCTACCGGCACGGGGGAGGCTGGTCCCGTCTGCGCGCCCTGCACGCCCGGGTGCCCGGCCTGGGCGTGAGCGTGGCCCTGCTGGCGATCGACGACCATACCGAACGCCGGGTCCCGCTCATGGGCAGCCTTCTCGACGAGGTGATCAGAGCGATCGAGCCGGGTGGGCCCGCTTTCGTGCAGCCGTGACCGGGTGGCTTGTTCGTACGGGTCAGCGCGGCGGGCGGTGGTCCTTGTGCACGACGACGGACCCCTTGCCGCGCCTGGTGACGATCAGTCCTTCTTCCCGGAGGAGCTTGAAGGCGAGGCGCACGGTGGGCCGGGAAACGCCGAACTCGTCCTCGAAGCGCACCTCGCTCAGGACGGACTGCGGCGGGTAGACGTCCTTACGGATCCGCTCGGCGATGACCTGAGCGATCTGCTCGTACTTGTAGAGCGTCTGATCCCACGCGAACTCATCGTGATCGGTCACGCTGATAACGCTAAAGGGCTATTGACCTCACGCCATAGAAGCTGTATGTACATGAATTCAGCTTACATCACATGACAGCACCTAACAGGTTGCGCTAGAGTCGGCCGTGACCAGCGGCTTCTGGCCTGATCTAGAGGAGAGCACATGGATCTGTACGGCAGTCACCTCGGGGAGGTGTCGTTCCATCGGGTGTGTGGCGGGAACCAGCAGGAGGAGGACATGGAGTCGTGTGTCCTGATCGCCCCGATCCCGGGAGTGGAGGACGCCTACGCGCTGCGTGACTCGAAGAACCCGGATGCCGGGACGCTCCGGTTCACCGGTGACGAGCTTCGCGCCGCCGGGTTGTCCACTCTCTAGGAACTGCGCGATGAACGGCGGTCCCTGCCTGATCGAAGCAGACAGGGACCACCGCCCTCGCAACTCTACGGGAGTTCCTCATGATGCATTGGCATGCCTACCAGTGGGTCGGTACGGGAACTGACCGCGAGAACGAGGCCGAGCGCCGGCCGTCCTCGCCGGCCTTCGCGTCGTCGATGGTGCCGCCGATGCGGACCGGCGACTGGCTGGCCAAGCCCGCCTCGCGCATCGCGGGAACCTTCCATGAGGTGGAGCAGGCCGTCGGATGGCTGGCGGGGGAGTACGGCAAGGTCCGGGAGGCGCTGCGGCCCGGGGGCGTTCCGGTGGAGGAACGACTCGACTCCGCCCGCGACCTGCTGTCCCGGGGCGTGGACGTGCAGTGGGGCGAATGGCTGCACGGCGGCCGGTTCGTGACGCTCGGAGTGATCTGCTGTCCCAACCGCCACACCTCCCACCCCTGCCCGCTCCGCCGCCCCGCCTCGTAACCCTCGGCACGTACAACATGTTCTGGAGGTCGGCATGGCTTTGGAGGAGTTCCACGGCCCGCATCCCCAGCCCTCGCGAGAGGGGCACACCGGTATCGCCTGGTCCGCCGTGATCGCGAGGTGTGGGTCCATCCGGGTCCGAGCCCACACCTGCGTGTGCTCGACGACGTCGTACGAACTATGCGTGGCGGGCGGCCTCGGCCACATCCGCCGTACGAGGAGATCGAGCGCAGGCGTCCAGGTCAGCGAGAGTCCTTGGCTCCGGATCGGGCAGGCCAAGCAGCTGTGGGAGGACCTCCTCAACGGCCGCGCCCGTTGACGGCGGCGACGCCCCGGCGGATCTCTTCAGCCGTGTTACCTGGTTGTTCGGACTTGCGGGTCCACGTTCGATGGGCGGACTATCATGACGGCATGACCGCTCCCCAGCATCGCGCGCACATAGCCGAGCGCGTCCAGCGTTTGGAATCGTGGGCATTCCGTGCGGATGGGGAGATCGCGGACATCAAAGCCGCGATCGAGCACCTTCCTGTGGCCCGTCAAGAACTGCTGGTGCACACCGCGCCGATGGCTAGTTGCGCCACCCGCGCAACGCGGCAGGACCTGGAAGCCCTGGAACGCCGTCTTACGGACCGCCTGGGCAGTCTTGAGGGCACGGTGGAACGTCGCCTGTCCGGTGTGGAGTCGCGTCTCGATCAGGTCCTGGCCGCCCTCGCCAAGCCTGAAAGCTGAAGGGGACACACGAGTTCGCCCTCCTCTCCTGGTGCCGCCGGTCCCGGGACATGGCCGAGCCCGGAAGAAACGATCAGGCGGTGCGGCACCCGCCTTGTCGTCCGAAAGGTCGATCTCTAGACAGCGCTGAGCGCCCGTTGCTGTCTTCCGTCGCGTTCGCCGTACGAAAGGCTCCTGAAGGAACGGACTGAGCCCGTCGTCACGGTCCGGACGGTGGTGCGGCCACCTTGACGTTCGTGAGGGTCAGGCCGGTTATGTCGGCGGCCACGTCCGCGCGCTGCACGTGGGCGAACGTGCTGTCCCTGATCGTGACGTCCCGCAGCGGCTGCTCGGGATACCCCCGCAGCAGGTACGCGCTGCGCGTGCGGTCGCTGCGCAGCCCCGCCACGTTGATGTTGCGGATGGGGGGCGGGTCGTCGCCGTTGTGGCCGTCGCCGTGGTAGAGGTCGATGGAGACGGCCTCCTTGGTCAGCTCGCTGATCTCGACGTCCTTGACGAAGACGTTCTCGACGTATCCGCCCCGCACGGAGTTCGTCTTGATGTAGAGGCCGAAGTAGAGCCCGGGGCCGCCCCAGCGGCAGCGGCGGACGAAGACGTTGCGGATGCCGCCGGTCGTGTCGGTGCCGATGGCGACCGAGCCGTACCGGTAACGCATGTCGCAGTCCTCGATCAGCACGTCCTCGCACGGCACCCCCACCCGCCGCCCGTCGGGACCGCGGCCGGCCTTGATGGCGATGCAGTCGTCGCCGACGTCGAAGACGCAGCCCGAGATCACCACGGAGCGGCAGCTCTCCGGGTCGCAGCCGTCGTTGTTGGGCCCGCGCGAATAGATCGACACGTTCCTGACCAGGACGTTCTCGCACCGCACCGGATGGATCTCCCACATGGGGGAGCGCACGATGCGCACACCCTCGACGAGCACGTTGCGGCACAGGTACGGCTGGATCATGTTCGGCCGCAGGTGGTGCCCCGCGCCGAACACGCGCTCCTCGACCGGCACCCCCTCCGCGGCCATCCGCTGCAACGCGGCCCAGTCGCCGGCCTCGTCCGGCATGCCGGGCTCCCAGCCGAAGGCGGGCGTGCCCACCCACCACCACCAGTGCTCGGGCCCGGCCCCGCCGTCGAGCGTCCCGGCGCCGGTGATGGCGATGTTCTCCTGGCCGTGGGCGTAGATGAAGGGGGAGTAGTTGTAGCACTCGATGGCGGAGAAGCGGGTGAAGACGGCCGGGAGGTAGTCGGCGGGGTCGGTGCTGAACAGGATCGTCGCGCCTTCCTCCACGTGCAGGTCCACGTTGCTGAGCAGGTGGATCGCGCCGGTGAGGTAGGTGCCGGGCGGCACCCGCACGTGCCCGCCGCCGCTCTCGTGGCAGGTCTCGATCGCGGCGCGGAACGCCCCGGTCCACGTGTCCCCGTCCCCGAAGCCGGTGACGTCGAACCACCGGTCGGGGAACTCGGGCGGCCGTACCCGCTCGCGCAGCTCGTCCGCGTACCGCCAGGCCTCTTCCTCGTTCATGACACCTTCCTTGCGTGCAGGGCGTGGTGGAGGGGCAGGGCGATCACCCAGGACGGGTTCCACGTGTTCGCCTCGCCCTTGCGCTGCCAGTTGGTCTGGAAGAACCCCTCGCCCTGCTCGCCGGGCACGTCGAAGCCCCAGTCGCCGGGCTCCGTGCAGATGCCCTGCCCCATGGCGTGCAGGATCGTCTCGGCGCGTTCCGCGTAGTGCGTCCTGCCGGTCATCAGGCCGAACTCCATCAGCTCGGACGTCGGGAAGAACACGTCGAGGTGGTGGTTCTGCACGCTGACCGAGGGCCAGCCGCACGCCTTGAAGCCGCGCCGCTCGAACGTGCTGCCCGCGTCGAACTCGGGCGACCACACGTAGACGAACGTCAGCAGCCAGTCGGCCGCCGTCTCCGCCCATCGCGCGTACGTCTCGCGCCCGGTGAGGCGGTAGAGCTCGAAGGCGGCCTGGAAGTAGTACATCCCGGCCTCCTTGTCCTCTCCGCTGGCGTCGAGGGTGGCGTGGGCGAAGGGCCGCTCGAACGTGGCCGCGTGCAGCCGGTGGTAGCGGCCCAGCAGTTCCTCCGCGCGCCGCAGCCACACCTGCTCGCCGCTCAGCCGGTACGCGCCCAGCAGGGCCTGCACGCACGACACCCCGGCCGCGGTGATCATGGTTGAGAACGGGACGCCGCCGGGGGTCCAGCCGAGCGGCACGATGCCCTCGGGCAGCCGGGTCCGCCAGAAGAACGCGGCGGCGTCCTCCACCGCCTCCTCCCAGGCCGGCGGCGCCGTCAGGCCCGCCTCGCGGAACCGCAGCGCGAGCTCGGCCAGGTCGGCGACCGTCTCGCCGTGGGCGCGGCTGGAGAAGAAGGCGGCGCCGTCCTTGCGGAACGTCTCCCACCGGTCCTCGTCGAGCAGGTAGCGGCCGTGGCGCAACCCGCGTACGGAGGCCGTGCTGCCCTCGACGTAGAAGCCGGCGGCGCGGCGGGCGCGCCCGACCCGCTCCGGCTCGTCGCGGCCGAGGCCGAGCTCGGCGTCGCAGCGGGCCAGTTTCATGCACTGGCCCGTCCAGCCGTACAGGTACGACCGGGGCTTGCCCGGCCGGGGTCTGTCGTAGGCGAGGTAGCCGTCGCCCGCCCAGCGCGCGTCCATGGCGTTCGTCTTGAGCCGCACGATCTCGTCGCGGGACAGCGGCCTGGCTCCCCGGCCGTCGTAGAGCCCCGTGCGGAGGAGTTTCGTGAAGCCGAGGCCGCGCGGCTCGACCGGGCCCCAGTCGAGGGTGTGGCGGGTGGTGACGGTCTCGCCGGGTGCCAGGTCACGGTAGCCGACGGGACGGTCCGCCACCTCCGCCTTGCTGACGTAGCAGACGTCCGGCCTGCCGTCGAAGGCGATCACGCCGGTCATGGCCGCGACGGTGAGGCCCGGCGACCGTACGACGCCGAGCGAGCCGTACGCGACCGTTCCGTCGCCGAGCCTGGTCGCCGCGGGATGGGCGAACAGGCTGACGTAGCGGCCGTCCCAGGCGGCGTTGACGGCGGGGATGGGCAGGCGGTGCTCCTCGCTCACGAACCCCTCGCGGGGGACCTTCTTGCGCGGGTCGGACGAGGGGTTGCCGTTGTAGAGGACGCCGGGCATGGTGACGTGCGCGTCCGTGGTGGGGAGGGGCAGCAGGAGGCCGGCCGCCACGTCGGCGACCTCCTGCCCGGCGTCGTTGCGCCAGGTGGTGGTGAGGGTGAGCAGGCCGCCGGGGGCGAAGGCCAGCTCGAGCCGGGCGCTCAGCGGCCCGAGCCCGGCCGTGACCACGATGGTCCCGCCCGCCGAACGTACGCGGACGGAGTCGCCGAAGGCGGGCTCGATGCGCCACGGGCGGCCCGTGGACGCGGTGAGCATGCCGCTCAGCGGGGCCCGCAGGTGCGGCCCGTCCACGTCGCGGCGGCGCAGCACCAGTTCGGGCCCGCCAGAACCGGCCACCACCTCGACGACCTTCCCGCCCGGCTCCTCGACGGCCATGAGGACGCCCGCCGTCATGGGCGCCGCCGGATCCTGACGGCCTGGCCGACCGTCCCCGGCAGCGGCACCGCGATCGTCCCGCCGTCCAGCACTCCGAGCGGCGTGACGGTCATCTCCCACGTGTCGATCACCTCGACCTCGTACCGCCCCTCCGGCACCTCGTACGTCCTGTCGGGGAAGCGGTGCTCCCCGCAGTACTCCAGGTAGAACTCCCCGGGCACCTCCAGCATCGGCGCGTCCCGATCCCGGTAGCGCGCCTCGTCCGGGGTCCCGGCGATGACCTGGCGCAGCAGCGCGAGCCTGGGCACGGCGGCGCCGGTGAGCGTGCCGCCGTCCTGCGACCAGGTCAGCCCGTCGTCGTCCGCGTACGACTCGCCGTGCGTCAGGTAACGCCGCCGTACCGACCCGTCCCAGGCCATGGTGACGACCTTCTCGGGCGGCAGGCTCAGCGACGGGTCCTCGCCGTCGCCCTCGTACCCGCACGCGTCCATCAGCACCGGCTTGTGGTGGTCGCGCGTGGGCACCCACGCGTCGCGCGGGCTGGGCGCGCGGACGCTGCCGTGCGTGAAGGTGCGCCGCCACAACAGCGGCGAGTCCGCGGGGACGGTGATCGAGCGCGGATGGTGGCCGGGGTCCTCCTCGGCCACCAGGTCGGCCAGCCGCACCCAGTCGTGCTCGGTGAACGCGGGGAACGGCGACGGGTCGGCGGTGAGCGACCACCACACGTTCGGGTGCGCGGCCAGGCGGGGCACCACGTCGCGCACGTAGCGGCAGGCGGTCTCGACGTCGGACACGCCCTCGCCGGGATGCATGAGCACCAGCTCGGCGGTCACGCCGATCCCGGCCAGCTCCGCCACCCGCTCCTCCAGCGCGTCGAGCGAGCAGCGGGTGGCGAACGCCGCCATCCGCACCCGGTCGAACGGCGACGACTCCAGCGAGGCCAGGGTCCGCGTCCGCCGCTTCTCGTCGTGCAGGTGCCAGCCGAGCGCGGTGGTCGCCATCGGCCCGATGCTCATCGGTCTCCCACTCTCGTCATCCGCAGCGCCAGGTACGGCCTGCGCGGCAGGCCGACCCGCACCTGTTCGCGGTGCACCCCGTCGATCGGGGTGATGGTCATGTTCCAGGTGTCGATCAGCTCGACCTCGTAGGCTTCGCCCGCCGGCAGGTCCACCGTGACCTGGGCCGGTTGGCGCCGCCCCAGGTAGCGCAGGAGGGTGCCGTCACGGCGCTCCTCCATGATCGTGCGCAGGAAGGCGATCCTGGCGGGGCTCTCGCCGTACAGGCCGCCGCCGTTGCCGATCCACGCGCGGTCCTGGAAGCCGGCCAGCGACTCGCCGTGGCCCACGTAGCCGCCGCGCGTCATGCCCTCCCAGAACCGGTCCATCAGCTCCTGGCCGGTGACGTTGCCCCAGCGTTTGCCGATGTTGCCCTCGTAGGAGATCTCGTCGATCACGACGGGCTTGGGGCAGGCCGCCAGCCAGGCGTCGGTCGGGGTGGCGTCCCAGTGCTGGATGCTCTGGTGCGTGATCCACGGCCTGGTGAAGTCGTACATCGACGCGACCTCGAACATGCGCGTCCCGTTGTGGATGGAGCGCAGGTGCTCGTACGGGTCGTGCCGCACGATCGTGCGGAGGATGTCGTCCCAGTCGGCCACGGTCTTCGACCGGTTGAAGTCGTACTCGTTGGCGGCCGACCACCACACGTTGCGGTAGGCGGCCAGGCGGGCGATGACGTGGCGCACGAAGGCGTGGTCGACCTCGCGGCCCATGTCCTGGAAGCCGCGCACCCCGCCGTCGTACGGGTGGAAGAGGATCACGTCCGCCTCCACGCCGAGGTCACGCAGCTCGCGGACCCCCGCCTCCAGGTGGCGGAAGAACACCGGGTTGAACCGGGTCAGGTCCAGCCCGTCCGGGTCCTTCCCGGCGAACGGCACCTCCGGCGGCGCCATCGGCCCCGTCGGCAGCACGCACATGCGCAGCTTGTTGAACGGCGACGCCTTGAGCGTCCGCAGCGTCTGGCGTTCCCGCTCCCGGTCCATGTCGTGCGTCCAGTGGTACGCGGTCGTGCCGAACGGCAGGTACGGCGTGCCGTCCGCGTATTCGAAGCCGGTGCCGGCGGCCCGCACGGGGCCGTGGTTGCCCGGGCCGGGCGGCCCCACCTCGAAGCCGCCCGAGCATCCGTCCAGCTCTTCCACGTTGCTGACAGTCGTGAACCGCCACGGACCCACCGCGTCCGGCATGAACCGGACGCGGTAGACGCCGTCCCCGTCGTAGAAGCCCTCGGCCTCGACGACGCGGTTGCGGTACTGGTACCGGGCCGACAGGCGAACGTCCGCGAAGGGGTTGCCGCCGGTCGGTCCGGCCAGTTCGATCTCGTGGACGCCCCAGCGTTCCACGGTGGTGGAGAAGGTCACCAGTCCTTGCCCGCTTCCGCCTGTGCCTTGATGTAGTTGGGGATGTCCTGCTGCTGGGACAGGCTCAGCGCCTGCTCGGGCGTCCCGCCGTCACGCAGGATGTGCTGGCGGTAGACCGACCACAGCGGCAGGTCCCAGTACTCGGTGTTCTGGTAGTTCGAGATCACGGCGTTCTCACCCCAGTAGACGGCCGAGGCGTCGATCTTGGCCAGTTCGGGGATGGCCTTGCCGAAGCTCTGCACGACCTTGTCGGTCTGCAGGACCGCCTTGACGCCGTGGCTGGAGAATTCGGTCTGGCCCTCCTCGGAGACCAGCCACTTCACGATCTGCAGCGCCTGGTCCTTCTTGGGCGAGGACGGCGGGATGAACGCGGCCCGCGTGTTCGGCTGGTAGATCGTCTTGGCGCCCTTCTCGAGCATCGGGATCGAGCTGACGCCGATGTCGACGCTCTTGGCCTGCTCGGCGAAGGCGGCCTCGTCGCCGTCCTCGATGAACAGCTCGCTGCCGGCGTACATGTTCAGCCGCGACAGCGTGTCGACCGCCATGGCCAGGTGGCCCGGCTGGCTCATGTCGCCCTTGAAGTAGTCGGTGACGGTGGTGAAGTCGTTGCGCGGGATCTCCAGGAAGCGGTACAGGTTGTCGACGTACGTCTTCCAGGCGTCACTGCTGATGTCGACCTTGACGTCCTCGGGCTTGGGCTCCTCGCTCGTCGTCGGCAGGAACGGGTAGAGACCGGCCTGGTTGAAGTCCAGGTACTGGTCGGGGTGCTGCATGTAGCCCTTGTAGTGATCAAGGCCGTCGTCCTTGGTCAGCTGCTTGGCCTTCTTGAACGCCTCGTCGTACGTCATGCCGGGCTTGGGGTGCTTGACGCGGAACTTGTCGAAGATCTTCTTGTTGTAGAGCAGCACGTGCTCGTCGATGAACAGCGGCACGCCGTAGATCCCGCCGTCGGAGCGCGACCTGGTCAGCTCCACCGCGGACTTGTTCAGCGTGTTCAGGTCGATGCCGGCCTTCTCGAGGTCGGCGGTGAGGTCGCCGACCCAGCCCATCGGCTCGAGGTCGCGGTCGATGCGGTTCTTCGGGTCCTCGATGACGATGTCCGGGGTGACCCCGGCGGCCTTGAGTTCCTCGTACCGCACCGGGTAGTCCCACGTCGCGTACTTGATCTTCACGTCGGGGAACGCCGCGCGCAGCTTCTTGCCGATGATCTCGTCGAAGACCCTGGTCGCGGATTCCTGCTCACCTTGGACGGTCGACTCGAACGGCTTGTAGTTGGCGGCGAAGATGAACAGTTCGTCGTCGCAGACGCTGAACGGCACGTTGTACTGGTTGGGCACGTCCTTGCAGGCGGCCGACGGCTGCGGTGAGGCGTTGGCGGCGGCGGGGACGGCGGTGGTCATGGCGAGGGCGAGCGCGAGCAGCGCGAAGCCGCGGGACTTCTTCATG
The DNA here is from genome assembly GCF_055586745.1 of Nonomuraea sp. NPDC049378. Classification (NCBI taxonomy): domain Bacteria; kingdom Bacillati; phylum Actinomycetota; class Actinomycetes; order Streptosporangiales; family Streptosporangiaceae; genus Nonomuraea; species Nonomuraea sp. NPDC049378. Next base: position 238,231 of record NZ_JBVJHP010000001.1, on the reverse strand, counting down.
TGATCTCCCTGAGATTATTTCGAGGGCGAGTAACTGCAACGGCGCACCACGTTGCGCCGGACGCCGTTCTTGAACTCGGTGATCGTGTGCTCGGGCCAGTTGGACAGCAGGCCCACCGCGTCGCGGAGATACGGCTCGTTGAAGACCACGTGCCGGATGTTGTTGCGGTTGTAGGAATAGACCATGTGGATGAAGCCGTCGCTGCTCTGCGTCAGCACGGGATAGGTGAACTGCGGCCCTGACTGCGCCTCCACGTCGACGGAGTTCTCCCACGTGCGGCCCTTGTCGGGCGAGAGCGACAGCCGCATGGGGGAGCGGTGCTCGACCCACGGGTTGTAGGCCAGCACGAGCTTGCCGTTGTCGAGCTTGTGCGCGGCGACGCGCGAGTTGGGGTTGCCGATGGGCTCGGCGACGGGAGCGCTCCACGTGCGCGCGAAGTCGGTCGAGTCGCTCGTGTAGATGGCGCCGTCACCGGTGCGCATGTAGGCGCGCAACCGTCCCGGCTCGACCTCCACGACGGTCGGCTGGATCGACCCCTCGGGCGTGCGGATCCAGCTGCCGTGCTCCTCCGGGTACGCCTTCCACGACGACATGTCCTCGCTGAAGACGTAGAAGCCGGAGCTGGAGCCGCCCTCGTCGTAGATGGGCAGCAGCACTTCGCCGTTGGACATGCGGATCGGGTTGGTGCCCACCATCCATCCCCACTCCTTGCGGACGGTGGTGGGTTCGCTCCAGGTCTTCCCGCTGTCGTCCGAGGTGATCAGCCGGATCGGGGCCTGTTCCCAGCCGTGTCCCTCGATCGTCACGAAGAACAGGTAGAGCCGCTTGCCGTCCGACCACAACACGGGGTTGCCGTCGGCCTTGTCCGCCTCGTCGAACACCACCGCGGGCGCGGACCAGGCGTGCTTGCCCGCCGCCAGCCGCGACATGTAGAGCGCCTGGTTCGGCGCCCCTTCCGTGGTGCCGCCGTAGTAGACGGTCAGCATGTCGCCGTTCGGCGCCTGCGCCAGCCCGGCCGCGTGCACCTTGGGGACGTCCGGGTCGGGCGCGGCGACGTCCTGGCGGCAGGCGTAGGAGCCGGTCGGCTCCACCCGCACGTCGCCGTCTCTGTCGCCGGCACTGTTGGAGAGGGAAGAGGGGACCGCCACTGCCACCGCCAGAGCGCCGTATAACATGCTCTGCCGAAGTTTCATCACAGGCCAATCTCTAGATACTTGATGGTTTTCCGGAGATAGGAGAAGGCGACGTCCGCACGCCCGTCACCGCCGTCAATGACGCTCGGATAGGAGTAGCCGAGCTCGTTCTGCCAGTACTCGCTGTCGGAGTCCTGCAGGACCCGCCGGTACGGCCAGCTCTCGCCGCCGTCGTCCGACACCGCGAGCACCAAGGGGGTGCGCAGCGCCTTCTTGCGCTGCTTGCCGTTCTTGACCACCCACCTGTACTGCTCGCGCTCCAGGCTCGCGTCGTTGTGGACGAGCGCCAGCCGTCCGTCCCGGAGCTTCGTGAGCTGGACGGAGGAGTCGTTGTTCGGCAGGCCGGTCCGTTCCGGAACCGACCATGCCCGGCCGTCGGCCGAGGTGGAGGCGTAGATCCGCCCCGCCCGCCGGTCGCGGTACATCGCCAGCAGGCGCCCGTCGGGCCGCTCGGCGATGGTCATCTGCACGAGGTCGCCGCTGTCGGGGACCGCGTGCTCGGTCCACGTGCGCCCGCCGTCGTCGCTGACCTGGATCGCGCTGCGGTCGCCGGACTTGCCGCAGTGGTAGACGGGCAGCAGCCACGTCCCGCCGGCCAGGACGACCGGCGGGTTCCGCACCCACGTGCCAGGCTCGGAGAAGAGCACGTCCGGCTCGCTCCAGGTGCGGCCCGCGTCGGCAGACGTCCTGACCACGATGTGCGCCGTCGTCTGGTCGTACGGCTCGCCGGAGGTGTGCAGCAGCCGGATCAGCCCGTCGCCGCCGTCGAACAGCACCGGGTTCTGCTCGCTGCGCCGCGGGTCCGCGGCGACCAGCAGGGGGGTCTCCCAGCGCTCGCCGGCCAGCCTGGAGACGACCACGTTGGTGCCGGGGGCGCCCTCCTCGGGGCCGCTGAACCAGGTGCACAGCAGCTCGCCGTCCCGGGTGCGCAGCAGGTTGGCGGCGTGGTTGTCCGGGCCGTGCGGCGCGGGCAGCAGCGCCTCCCGCACGCCCGGCAGCGCGCCGGACGGGCGGATGACGCCGTCGAAACGGGGGTCGGTCATGCGTTCACCTTCGGGTCCTCGCGTACGTCCGGGTCCGGGACGCCGCGCAGTTCGAGTTCCTCCGCGAAATGGCAGGCGACGCGGCGCCCTCCGACCTCGCGCAGCGGCGGCTGCTCCGTGCGGCACACGTCCTTGGCGTACACGCAGCGCGGGTGGAAGGGACAGCCGGCCGGCACGTTCGCCGGGTCGGCGATGTCGCCGAGCAGCTTGATGCGCTCGCGGCGTTTCCTGGCCGCCGGGTCGGGGTCGGGCACCGCCGACAGCAGCGCCTCGGTGTAGGGGTGCATGGGGCGGCCGTAGAGCTCGCCGGTCGGGCCCTGCTCGACGACCTTGCCGAGGTACATCACCGCGACGACGTCGGCGACGTGCTCGATGATGCCGAGGTCGTGGCTGACGAACAGGAAGCCGATGCCCGACTCCTCCTGCAGGTCGGTCAGCAGGTTGAGGATCTGCGCGCGGACCGACACGTCGAGCGCGCTCACCGCCTCGTCGGCGACGACCAGCCGGGGCGACAGGGCCAGCGCCCGCGCGATCCCGACCCGCTGGCGCTCGCCGCCGCTGAAGGCGTGCGGGTAGCGGTTGGCGTACTCCGGGCGCAGGCCGACGCGGTCGAGCAGCTCGCCGACGCGGTCGTGGATCTCCTCCTTGGTGCCGTACTGGTGCGCCCGCATGGGCTCGCCGATGATCTCGCGCAGCGTCTTGCGCGGGTTGAGCGACGAGTGCGGGTCCTGGAAGATCATCCGCACCTGCCCCCTGTACGGCTTGAGCTCCTTCTCCTTCAGGCCCGCCACGTTGACCACCGAGCCGTCCGGCCGCCGGTAGAGCATGCGCCCGCCGGTGGGGTCGTGCGCCCGCACGATGCACCGGCCCAGCGTGGTCTTGCCGCAGCCGGACTCCCCGACCAGCCCGATCGTGGTGCCCTCCTCGATGGTCAGGTCCACCGCGTCCACGGCCTTGACCGCGCCGACCTGCCGGCCGAGCAGGCCGCTGCGGATGGGGAAGTGCTTGGTCAGCCCTTCGATCTTGAGCAGGGGTTCCGTGCTCATGGACGCTCCTCCTGCTCGTCGTCGTAGAGGAGGCAGGAGACCTCGCGGTCGCCCACCGGGATGCGGCTCGGGGTCACGGTGTCGCACCGGCCGGCCATGGCGCTGTCGCAGCGCGGGTGGAACGTGCAGCCGCCCGGCCGCGCGAACGGCGGCGGCACCATGCCCTTGATCGCCGCCAGCCGGGTCCGCGAGGCGCGCCCGAGCCGGGGCATCGAGCGCAGCAGCGCCTGCGCGTACGGATGTTTGGGCGCGGAGAGCACCTGCTCGGCGGCTCCGTACTCGACCACCCGGCCCAGGTACATGACCGCCATCCGGTCGGCCACCTGCGCGGCCACGCCGAGGTCGTGCGTGATCAGCATGATCGCCATGCCGAACTCCGCCTGCAGGTCCCTGAGCAGCTCCAGGATCTGCGCCTGGGTGGTCACGTCCAGCGCGGTCGTCGGCTCGTCGGCGATGAGCAGGCTCGGGCGGCACGACAGCGCCATCGCGATCATCGCCCGCTGCCGCATGCCGCCGCTCAGCTCGAACGGGTAGGCGTCGACCCGGCGCCGCGGCTTGGGGATGCCGACGCGGTCGAGCATGTCGATGGCCCGCTCGCGCGCCTCGGCCTTGCCGACGTTGTCGTGCAGCCGGACCGCCTCGACGATCTGGCTGCCGATGGTGTGCACCAGGCTCAACGAGGCCATCGGCTCCTGGAACACCATCGCGATGTCCTGCCAGCGGACCTGCCGGAGCAGCCGCTTGTCCGCCCCGACCAGCTCGACGGGTCCGTCCTCCCGGTGCAGCGTGATCCGCCCGCCCTCGATCTGTCCCGGCGGGTCCACCAGGCGCAGGATCGAGCGGGCCATGACGCTCTTCCCGCAGCCGGACTCGCCGACGATGGCCAGCGTCTCGCCTCTGTGAACGCGCAGGTCCACGCCGTCGACCGCGCACACCACGCCGTCGTCGAGCAGGAAGTGGGTGCGCAGGTCCTCGATCTCAAGCAGCACGTCGTCCGCGGGCACGCCTGCTCACCTTCCTGTCGCCGGGTTGATGGTCGTGCTCGCGCGGCGCCAGAAGGGCTTCCTTTTCCGGGCCCGGCTCTTCGATCCGTACGGGTCGGCCGCGTCTCTCAAGCCGTCTCCGAAGAAGTTCATGGCGACCACGACGACCACCACCGCGACGCCCGGAGCCAGCAGCCACGGAGCGTTCGCGACGACGCGCACGTTCTGCGCGCCCTCCAGCAGCACGCCCCAGCTCACCGCCGGCGCCTGCAGCCCCAGGCCGAGGAAGCTCAGGCTGGTCTCGCCGAGGATCATGGCCGGGATGGCCAGCGACAGCGAGGCGATGATGTGGCTGGCGAACGACGGGATCATGTGCCGGAAGATGATCGACAGCCGGCCGACGCCGTCCAGCCGGGCGGCGGTGACGAAGTCCTCCTCGCGCAGCGACAGGAACCGCCCGCGCACGTCCCTGGCCAGACCGGTCCATCCGATCAGCGACAGCAACACCGTGATGGCGAAATATCGGGTCAGCGGCCCCCAGTCCGTGGGGAGCGCGGCCGACAGCGCCATCCACAGGGGCAACGTCGGGATCGCCATCAGGAATTCGATGACCCGCTGCACGACGTTGTCGACGCCGCCCCCGAAATATCCGGAAATGCCGCCTATGAGCATGCCGAGTAAGAAGCTGGCGGCGACCCCGACCAGCCCGATCGACAACGACACGCGGGCGCCGTGGATGAGCCTGGACAGCAGGTCCCTGCCGTTCTCGTCGGAGCCCAGCAGGAAGACCGGCTCGCCCTTGGTGACCGGGCCGATCAGGTGGATGTCGGACGGGATCAGCCCGAGCAGCTTGTACTCGTCGCCGTGCACGAACAGCCCCACCCTGATCACCTTGGCGGGGTCCTCGGTGTAGGTCTGCGCGTACGTCGTCGCGTCGCGTTCGGTCGTGTACCCGTAGACGTGCAGGCCGTGCTCACCCGAGTACCGCACCGTCTGCGGCGGCGCGTACGTCATCGACGTGTTCGCCGTCGAGCTGGACATCGGCGCGAAGAACTCCGCGAAGATCGCCACGAAGTACACCGGGATCAGGATCGCCGCGCCGACCATCGCGAGCCGGTGCCGGCGGAACTGCCGCCACATCAGCCGCCACTGCGGCAGCGTCCCTACTTCCTTCGTCGGTCGCCTGAGGAACATGTGGCGCTACTCTCTCTTGTACCGTTTGCGGATTCGCGGGTCCCACCACGCCAGCGCCAGATCGCTCACCACGGTGCCGACCACGGTCAGCGTGCTGAGGATCATGATGAAGCTGCCGACCAGGTACATGTCCTGGCTCATGACCCCGCTGAGCAGCAGCGGGCCCCCTGTCGGCAGGCTCATGACGACCGACACGATGGTCTCCCCGCCGATGAGCCCCGGGAGCAGCCAGCCCACCGTGCTGAAGAACGGGCTGAGCGACATCCGCACCGGGTACTTCAGCAGCAGCTTCCACTCCGGCAGCCCCTTGGCCCTGGCCGTGTGCACGTAGGGCCGGTAGAGCTCGTCGAGCAGGTTCGCCCTGGTCACCCGGATCATGCCGGCCGTGCCGGACACCCCGATGACCAGGATCGGCACCCACAGATGTCCCGCCAGGTCCAGGACCTTGCCCAGGTTCCAGGCCGCGTCCTGGAACTCCGGCGAGAACAGGCCGCCCACGCTCGCCCCGAAGTAGCGGAACCCGATGTACATGAGGACCAGCGCCAGCATGAACTCGGGGACCGCCATCCCGATGAAGCCGAGGAAGGAGAACCCGTAGTCACCCCAGGAGTACTGCTTGACCGCGCTGTAGATCCCGATGGGGAACGCGATCGCCCAGACCATGAGCAGCGAGCTGATCGACAGGATCGCCGAGAGCGCGACCCGCTCGCCGATGAGCGTGGCGACCGGCTGGTTCCAGGCAAACGATTGACCGAAGTCGCCGTGGAGCAGGATCGCGGTGATCCAGCGCCAGTACTGCAGGAAGATCGGATCGTCCAGGCCGTAGCGCAGCCTGAGGTTCTCGATCTCCGCCGGAGTGAGGCCCTCGCCGCCCGCCTGCGCGTTCGCGATCAGCGTCGAGACGTAGTCGCCCGGCGGCAGGTTGATGATGACGAAGGTGGCGATCGAGATCGCCCACATCGTCACCACCACGTACAGCAGGCGGCGGCCGAAATAACCCAGCATGCCGGCGCCTCAGAAGGAGTACTGCTCGGGCTGGGTCGGCCCGGGGTTCACGGGACAGACGGACATGGAGTCGGGCACGTTCTTGACCTCGTTGGAGACGATGCCGTACTCGTCGGGGTGCGAGCTGACGCCGATCGCGTAGAACTGGTCCTTGGCGATCCGCACGACCTCCTTGGCGTGCTCCAGCGCCTTGTTGATGTCCGGCTCGGTGCGCATCGCGGTGAACGCCTCGAGCTGCTCGCGCACCACCGCCGGCGGCTCGTCGCCGTTCTTGCCCTTGCTGCCGTACCACAGGGCCCAGCGGATGGCGTAGCGGGCGCTGCCGGAGTTGCTCGGCACGTAGTAGTGGCTGCCGCCGGTGCCGGTGATCACGTCGAAGTCGCTGCACGTGAACGTGGACGCCTGCGGGTTGTTGCCCATCGTGCGCTCGGTGAACAGCGTGTCCGAGACCGGATCGACGCGCAGGCTGACCCCGACCGCCTCCCAGTGCTTCTTGACGAACTCCAGCGCCTGGACGTGGTGCGGGAACTCCGCGCTGGTCATGACGGTGACGACCAGCGGCTTGCCGTCGGGGCCCAGCCGCCTGCCGGCGGAGTCCTTCTTGGTCAGCCCGGCCTTGTCCAGGTACTCGCCCGCCTTGGCGACGTCGTACTCCGTGTACTGCTTGGCGAACTCCGCGTCGTAGACGGCGTTGTTCTTGGACGGCGCGGCCTGCCAGGGCTCGCCCTGCCCCGCGTACACGCCGTCGATGATCTCCTTGCGGTTGATCGCGTACGACAGCCCGATCCGGAAGTCCTTCTTCTGGAACAACTCGCGCAGGTCGTCGTCGCCGATCGTCTGGTTGAACTGGATGATCATCGTGTTGCTCAGCCGGCTCGGCACGTTGAACAGCCGGTACTTGCCCTTCCCTGCGTTCTGCGCGACCAGCGGCTTGTTCTCCGGCGTGTTGAAGTTGCGGAGCTGCATGTGGATCTCGCCGTTCATGATCTTCAGCAGCTCCACCTCGACGTCGCCGAGGAGGTCCGACCTGAACCGGTCCATGTAGGGAAGCTGGCGCCCCTGGTCGTCGACCTTCCAGTAGTACGGGTTCCGCTCGGCCACCACCGCCGTGCCGTCGCCGATCGCGGTGGTGATCTTCCACGGGTGCAGCGTCGGGATGTCGGCGTTGTGCGCCCAGTCGTTCTTCTGCATGAACAGCTGCGTCCAGTCCTCGAACTGCTGTTCCTTGGCGAGCTTGTCGGCGTCCGGGTTGTACTTCTTGTGGAACTGCTTGAGGTAGTGCTTGGGCAGCAGGAGGCCGGTGGCTCCGCCACGCTCGAACGTGGCGACCGCGATCTGGAACAGCAGGCCCGCCTTCGGCTCCTTGTAGACGTAGCGGACCGTCCGCTCGTCCACCTTCTCCACCTTGACCAGCTCGTCCGTGGTGCCGTTCTCCAGGAAGAGGTCGTAGACGCCGGTCGTGTGCAGGCCCTTGTAGACGGTCACGTCCTCGAAGCCGAACAGCAGGTCGTCGGCCGTGCAGGGCTGCCCGTCGGACCACTTCAGGCCGTCGCGCAGCCGGAAGACGTACTCCCGGCCGTCGTCCTTGACCTCGAACTCGGCCACGTTGGGGATGATGTCGTCCGGCCCCTTCTGGCCGTTGGTGCCGGGCTTGAGCCGGACGAGGGGCTCGTAGGCGAGGGTGTAGATCAGCCAGTCCCAGTCGTCCTCGCCCACCATGGCCGAGTTCCACGTGCCGCCGTACGAGCCGGGCTCCTTCAGCGGCTTGACCACCAGGGGGTTCTTGGGCAGGCGCTCGGCGAGCGGCGGCAGCTTGCCGTTCCTGACCAGCTCGGCCAGCGCGGGAGCCTCCTTGGCCGACAGGTCGGCCGCCTTCGCGACCTTGCCGCCCGTGTCGGGGCTGGTGTCGAAGAAGCCGCATCCACTGGCGGAGGCCAGCAGCAGGAAGCCGCCGCCGGCGAGCAGACCCCTCCTCGTCAACGGTTGTGGTGTCATGAGCATGCTCCTGTCTGGTCAGCCATTGATCTTCACGAGGCTGAACTGCGCCGTGGTGTAGTTGCGGACGGCGATCGCCTCCTGGTTCCCGTCGACCGCGAGGCCGATGTAGAACCGGCCGCTGCGCATCGCGATGCGCTCGTAGCCGATGCGGTCCCAGTTCAGCGAGTTGTCCGAGAGGAAGGCCTCGAACTCGTGGTCGCCGGTCGGCAGGCTCCGGCAGACCAGGCGCAGCCAGTACGGCTTCACGCTGAGCGGATCCTCGCCGTCGTACGGCCAGAGGCCGACGCTGGGCTCCTTGCCGTTCTGGGCGACCCTGATGGCCTTGGCGCGCAGGCCGGCGCCGTCGTCGCCGCTCGCGGAGTAACCGATGCCGGCCATCATGAACGGCGAGTTCGGCGCGAGGTCCTGGCGCACCATGATGCCCGCCACGGCGTCGATGTGACCCGCGCTCATGCTGTCCAGCCGCGCGGTGATCTCGACGACCTGCCCCCGCTTGGTGAACCCGACCGCCTGGTGGGCGAAGTGGAAGGAGTCCTTCCAGCCGGCGATCTTCCCTGATCCCTTCAACGTGAGCACGCCGTCCTTCAGCGCCGTGCTCCCGGGGATGGGCACCTCTCCGATGTCCTGCGCCTTCCACGGCTTGTGGGTCCTGGTGCGGGTGACGTGGATCGGCACCAGCGACGAGGTGGTCGCCGATCCCGTGCTGTCGGTCGCGCGGGCCGTCAGGCAGTGGCTGCCGTCGGTCGCGTCCGCCCAGGTCACCTGGTACGGCGCCGCGGTGGCCTCGCCGATCTTCTTGTCGCCGTGGAAGAACTCGACCGTGGCGATGGACGCGCCGTCGAGGGCCTTGGCGTCGGCCTTGACCACGATGGACTGCTTGTCCTGGTCGGCCGCGAACAGCTGGTCGGCCTTGGGGGACAGGATCGCCACCTCGGGGTTGCGGGCCCCGGCCCGCTGGATGGAGTTCAGGTAGCGCTCCAGGTTCGTGTACCCGCTGCCGTCCACCGTCCTGGCGTCGTCGGCGTTCTCCGGGTCCAGCCCCTGCGCGGTCTCCCAGTCGTCCGGCATGCCGTCGTGGTCGCCGTCGGCGGGGGCGGGCACCTCGGACGGCAGCGGCAGCGGGCCGCCCACGTCCTTCTGCGAGTTGATGTGCCGCCCCGTGCCGGTGCGCGCCTCGTTGACCAGCCGGGCGTCGATGGCGTCCCGCCGCGGCAGGGTCGCTCCGGCCTGCTCCAGGACCGTGGCGTACGCCTGCGCCGGCGTCTGCTCCGTGATGCCGTTCTCGAACTCCACCGGCCTGGGCAGCAGCGTGATGCCGCCGACCGGGTAGGTGATGCCGAGCGTGTTGTCGGCCGTGATGTCGTCGTGGCCCTCGACCGTGTTGCCGCTGACGTGCCACTGGCCGAAGCGTCCTGGCGCCACGATCGTCCTGGCGATCGGGGGCCGCGTGTTCGGTCCTGGCTTGTAGTAGTTGCCGACGATGTTGATGCCGTTGGACCACTCGCCGCCGTAGCAGGACGTGATGCCGGGGTTGTAGATCACGTTGTTGCGGTGGTCCACGACCAGGCTCATGCCCTCGGTGAAGCTGAAGCGCGGGTTGCGGCCGTTCTCGTGGACGAGCAGGTTGTGGTGGTAGGTGATGGTGTCGCCGCCCCACAGGCCGCCCATGCCGTGGCGGCCCTTGGGGTGCACCGAGTTCACCAGGCCCTCGGAGATGACGCACCACTGGACGGTCACGTTGGTGTTGCCGTAGACGGAGAAGCACTCGTCCACGCCCCAGCTGAACGAGCAGTGGTCGATGATGAGGTCCCGCACGCCGCGGGCGCCGAAGGTGTCGATGGGGGTGCCGAGCTCGTCGCCGCCGCGGAAGCGCAGGTGGCGCAGGATGATGTTGTCACCCTTGATCTGCGTCTCGTTGCCGATGACGGTGACGCCGTGGCCGGGAGCGGTCTGGCCGGCGATGGTGAGGTTGGAGCCGGTGATGTCGAGGCCGCCCTTGATCCGGATGTTGCCGGCGACCCGGAAGACGATCGTCCCGTCGGACTTCGCCACCGCCTCGCGTAACGAGCCGGGGCCGTCGTCGTCAAGGGTGGTCACCTCGTACACGGCGCCGCCCCGGCCGCCCGTGGTGTACATCCCGGCCCCTTCGGCGCCGGGGAAGGCGGGCACGCCCTTGGCCCGCACCTTCGCCTCGACCGTGGGGGTCGGGCTCGGGCTCGGGCTCGGCTTCGCCGCCACGCTCGATGTGCTCGCCCATGCCACGGCGGGCGGGGCCAACGCCGCGGATCGCACGAAATTCCGGCGGCTGAATGATGAATGATGGCGATCGAAGCCAAGGGCCTCGGTCATGCGGAACGCTCTCTTTCCGCCCCGAACAGACAGGGCTGTGCCGTCTTTCGGCACGACTCCGGAACCACGCTGGCGCTTGCTGAGAATTTTTATTCAGGCATGAATGGAGTGGATTCATCACATCGTGAACGACACGGTTGTGGCTGTCAAGAGTGGTTACGTACGTGGATGAAACAGTCAGTTAACAGACGCGTCACGGCGTCCTGGGAGCGGAGACGGCGAAGGCCGCCGGGCCAGATGCCCGGCGGCCTTCGCGCACGAGAGAGAGCCCAGGGGCGGAATGGCCGCCCCGGGGGGAGCGGGGGTCAGTCCTTGAGCAGCTGCTCGGCCACGCCCACATCCGTGATCAGAGTGTTCACCCAGCCGCCCTTGAGCGCCGCGCGGATGGCGGCAGCCTTGCGCCGGCCCCCGGCGATCGCGATGCGCCGGGGCACCCGCAGCAGGTCGTCGGCCGGAATGCCCAGGATGCGCCGCTCCAGCGGCGAGTCGATCAGGTGGCCGTCGGCGTCGAAGAACCGCAGGCACACGTCGCCCACCGCGCCCAGACCGCGCAGCGTCTCCAGCTCCTCCTCGTCGATGGCGTTGCCGCTGTCACGCAGCAACGGCGACGGGTCGAGGCTGCCGACGCCGACCAGCACGGTCGTCAGCCGCGACCACGCTTCGACGACCTGCCGCACCACGTGATCCTCCGACAGGGCCCGGCGGGCCTCCGGCGTGCCGACCAGACCCGGAGCGGGCAGGAACACCGGCTCGGCGCCCGTCAGATCCGCCAGGTGAGCGGCCAGCCGGGTGGCCTGCACCTGCGCCGAGCCCTTGCCCACGCCGCCGATGAGCTGCACGACCTCCTCGGCCACCCGCACCGGACGGCGCTGCATCGCCTCGACCGTGGCCAGCAGGCTCGCGCTCCACGACGAGATGCCGAGGTGCTCGCCGCCGATGAGGGTGGCGTCGAGGTGGGTCGCCCCGGCCGAGCCCAGCGCGGCCACCACGTCGTGGTTGTCGCCCGCGGCGTCCACGACGATGATCTGCTCCACGCCGTACTTGCGCTCGAGGTCCTCCTCCAGCAGCGCGTGCACGCCGCTGGGCACCACGACGACCGTGCGCACGATGCCGATCTCCGCGGCCTCCTTGAGCAGCCGGGACACCCGCGGCTGCGAGATGCGCAGCTGGGCGGCGATCTGCGGCTGGCGCACGCCGTGCTCGTGGTAGAGACGCGCGACCCGCACCAGCAGCCGCATGCGCTCGGACTCCTGGCTGAGCCGGCGCCCGGAGTATCTCACGGGCTCGCCGCCGACACGGCTCTTCTCGAACTGACTGTCAGCTCCCACGATCGCTGGCCTCCGCTTCGGCTCCGCCGCTCCTGCTGGTCCGGTGGCGAGCCCGGCCCACTGCTGAGTGCCATTCTGCTAGGGCGCGGCGGCGCTCGCACACCGGAAGGCCGGGCGTGTAGCACCGGCCGTGGCGGGGCAGCCCGGACAGCTCCCGGCGGGACCACACACCGGACGACACCCCGGCCAGGTGAGCGGCCCCCAGCGCGGACAGCTCGGGCCGTCGCGCCACCCGCACCGCGCGCCCGGTCACGTCGGCCTGCCACTGCATGAGGTCGGCGTTGGCGGTGGGACCCCCGTCGGCCAGCAGCTCGTCGACCGGGCCCGCCGCCCGCTCCAGGGCCGCCACGACATCGCCGACCTGCAGCGCGACCGAGTCGACCGCCGCCCTGGCGAGGTCCTCCCTGCCGGTGCCGAGGCCGAACCCCGTCATGACCGCCACCGCCTGGTCGTCCCACCACGGCGCGCCGAGGCCGCCGAAGGCCGGCACGAGCTGCACCGCGCCCCTGCGGCCCCGGGTCGCCAGCCGCGCCAGCTCCTCCGGCTCCGTGCCGAGCACCCCGGCCAGCCAGGTGATCGTCGCCCCCGCGGACAGGATGTTGCCCTCCAGGGCGTACGCGGGCGCCTCGTCCTGCCAGCCGATGGTCAGGCACAACCCCTCGTCCCCGTCGGCTCCCGGGTCGGCCAGTCCCATCACCGAGGAGCCCGTGCCGTACGTGACCTTGACCCGTCCAGGACGGCCCGCCGCGTGCGCGAACAGGGCGGCGTGCGAGTCGCCGAGCACCGCGCTGACCGGCACGCCGGCCAGGGACGGGTGCAGCGCGGCGGCGTCGGCGTGCTCCTTGACGGAGGGCGCCGCGGACGGCGCGATCGCGGGCAGCGTCTCCTCGGGGATCCCGAACAACTCCAGCAGCTCCGGGCTCCACCGGCGTTCCCGGACGTCCATGAGCTGGGTACGGGAGGCGCTGCCGACCTCGATCACGTGCCCGGCGCCCAGCCGGTGCAACAACCACGAGTCGACCGTGCCCAGACAGAGCCCGCCCGGCCGGCCGTTCTCCCGGCCGTGGTGGTCGAGCAGCCAGGCCGCCTTGGCCGCCGAGAACATCGGGTCCAGGGGCAGGCCGCTGATCCCGCGCACCATGGGCGCGGCGCCGGAGGCGGCCAGCCGGGCGCACAGGGCGGTGCCCCGGCGGTCCTGCCAGCTCACCAGCGGGCTGAGCGGCGCGCCCGACGCGCGGTCCCAGAGGATCAGCGACTCGCGCTGCACGCTCAGCCCCACGGCGACCACCCGTCCCGGCGGCGCACCGGCCAGGCAGGCCGACACCGCGTCGCGGACGCCGCGCCACAGCTCCTCGCCGTCCTGCTCGACCATGCCCGGAGCCGGATGCCGCTGCGCGAGCGGCACGGAGGCACGCGCCACCGTCTCGCCCGCGGCGTCCACGAGGATCGCCTTGGTGGCGCTGGTTCCCTGGTCGACGCCCAGGACCAGCGGGTCAGCCGTCATGGTCCGCACCCGCAAGGTCGCCGCCGTGGCCGCCGCCTTCGCGGCCGCCGCCTCCGAGGTCAGCGGCCGGGAGGTCAGCACCTCCGAGGTCGCCGTGCCCGAGGCCCAGCACGTCCAGCGCCGAGCGGGCGATGCCCTCGGCGGTGAGCCCGAAGTGTTCCAGCAGGAACGCCGTCTCGCCGGTCGGCGCGAACGTACGGGGGCCGAGCAGCCGCATCGGCACCGGCCTGGTCTCCAGCACGACCTCCGCCACCGCCGCCCCGAGCCCGCCGGTGGGCACCGCCTCCTCGGCCGTGACGACCGCCCTGGTCTGCCGGGCGGCGGCGACGATCTCCTCGCGGTCGAGCGGGGAGATCGTCGACACGTTCACCACCCGGGCGTCCACTCCGTGCTCGGCGAGCAGCGCGGCGGCCTGGAGCGCGCGGCTGACCATCGTGCCGGTCGCCACGAGCGTCGCGTCGTCGCCGTCCCGCAGCCGTGCCGCCCGCCCGTAGGCGAAGGCGGGGCCGCCGGGCGGCGAGACGTCCGGCACGGGGAAGCGGCCGATCCGCAGGAACACCGGCCCCGTCGTCTCCGCCGCCCACCGGATCGCCGCGCTGGTCTGCGCTGGATCGGCGGGCACGACGACGGGCAGGTCGGCGATGGCCCGCAACCACGACAGGTCCTCCGTCGAGTGGTGGGTGGGCCCGAGCGCGCCGTAGGCGAGCCCGGGGCTCATCCCGCACAACTTGACGTTGGCCAGGCTGTAGGCGATGTCGGCCTTGATCTGCTCCAGCGCCCGCGCGGTCAGGAACGTCGCCGCCCCGCACACGAACGGCACCAGCCCGGCGTTGGCCAGCCCCGCGCCGATGCCCACCATGTCCTGCTCGGCGATGCCGACGTTGATCAGCCGGTCGGGGAACTCCTGGGCGAAGGCGCCCAGCTTGCTCGATCCCACCGAGTCGTTGCACACGGCCACGATCCGGCTGTCGGCGCGGGCCAGCCGCACCAGCTCCGCGGCGAAGGCGTCCCTGCAGTCGTGCGTCTCCTCGACGATCAACGCAGTTCCTCGAGCGCCATGCGGGTCTGCTCGGCATCCGGCACCTTGTGATGCCATTCCACCCGGTCCTCCATGAACGACACCCCTCGCCCCTTCACGGTCCTCGCGATCACGCACCGCGGCCTCCGTCCGGCTCGCGGCGCGGTCACGGCGTCCAGCAGCGCCAGATGGTCGTGCCCGTCGACCTCGGCGACCTCCCACCCGAACGCCCGCCACTTGTCCGCGAGCGGTTCCAGGTCGTTGGTGTCGCCGGTGGGCGCGCCCTGCTGCAGTCCGTTGCGGTCGATGACGGCCGTCAGGGACGACAACCCCCGGTGGGCCGCCGTCATGGCGGCCTCCCAGTTGCTGCCCTCCTGCAGCTCGCCGTCGCCGAGAACGACCACGGTCCTGGCCGGTGACCCGCGCAGGCGCAGCCCGACCGCCACGCCGACGCCGACGGGCAGGCCGTGCCCGAGCGGGCCCGAGCTGGTCTCGACCCCCGGCACCGCCTTGCGGCTGGGATGGCCGTTGAGCGGCGACATCGGGGCCGCGAACGTGGCCAGCCGGTCCGCGGGGAAGAAGCCGCAGGTCGCGAGCGTGGTGTAGAGCGCGACCGAGCAGTGTCCCTTGCTCAGGATGAGGCGGTCGCGCTCGGGCCAGTCCGGCCTGGCCGGGTCGATGCGCAGCACGGCGCCGTACAGCGTGGTGAGAATGTCGGTCACGGACAGGTCGCCTCCGGTGTGACCGAGGCCCGCCGCGTGGATCGTGCTGATCACCGTGCGCCGGATCCCGCCCGCCAGCGCGGCCAGCGCGGCGGCCGAGGCGGCCCGGTCGGCGTGTGCGAGGCGGTCGCGTAGCCGGCGCCATTCACCGATGGCGTCGTGGTCGGGCAGCAGGAGGCCGCCGGCGGTCTGCGTGAGGGTCACGGCGTCTCGCGTGCGGTTCCGAGCGCCGCCCAGAGCAGCGCCTGGGCCCTGAGCGCGTCCTGCCGCTCCTGCGCGTCACGCAGCTCGTCGAGGTCGACGCGGTCGCACACCTGCTCCAGCATGCGGATCGTGGCGATGCTCTGCGACAGCGCACGCACCGGGTCCTCCCTGAAGGGGAACTGGTCGAGCAGGACCGGCGCGCTCCAGCCGATGCGCCGCACCGCCAGCAGGTATTCGATGGTCTCGAACAGGTGCACCGACGCCACCGGCAGGTCGTCGTCCCAGCCGCGCCAGTTGTCGTTCAGCTCCACCGACACGAGCCGCCCGCGCCGGTGCACGAGCTGCACCGCCTCCGCGGGCGTCTCGCCGGCCAGCAGGGAGTGGCCGAAGTCCATGACGATGCCGACGTTCGGCTGGCCGGCCTCCTCGATGGCCAGCAGGGTGCGGGCCGCGTCGGAGAGCGTGATGCGCACCCGCGGCTCCTTGGCCTTGTACTCGATCGCGAACTGCACGTCCGGGTGTGCCGAGGCCAGCTCCCGGATCGCGGAGACGGTCAGGTCCCACAACCGCGCGTAGTCGGCCTGTCCCGGCATGTCGAAGCCGTCCTGGCCGGGCCAGAACTTCACGTAGCCGGCACCGAGCTCCCGCGCGACGGCGACCGCCTCGTGCACGCGCTCCACGGCGCGCTCGCGCACGGCGGGATCGGGGTTGGTGAACGCCCCCTTGACGAACTCCCGCGTGTACAGGTGCGGCGTGATCGCCCTGGCCCGCAGGCCGCGCTCGGCCAGCGCCGCCGCCAGCTCGGACGTCTTGGAGACGCCCTCGGCGAACGGCACGTTGATGTCGAGGCACTCCAGCCCGTCCACGGACGCCGCCAGGTCGAGCATCTCGGTCATCGTCCTCGACGGCCCGTAGCCGTCGGTCGCGTACCGGTCGACGATCTGCCCGAACGCCCATATCCCGGCGCCGAACGTCAGCCCGCTCATGTCACACCCTCCTCTGCGCGAAGGCCCGCAGTTTGGCGAAGAAGTCCTCGTGGATGAACCGTGCGTCGATCGAGTCGTAGGTGCGGATCGGCCGGTTCGCGACGGAGAAGTCGTGCGAGCCGTCGTGGCGGAAGTTCGGCGCGGGCCGCTCCACCCAGGTCCCGCAGGCCGGGTGCAACATCAGGCCGATCGCGGGGGAGTCGCCCAGCACGCGGAACTCGATCGACCCGCCGTGCTGGCTCTCGTTCCACTCGACGAGCTGGCGCACGAGGTAGTCGCCGATCTCGCCGTACGGCGCGACCTTCTCGTCCAGCTCGGCGTAGCCGACCGCCATCATCCGGTACGTCGGCGCGGGGATCTGCCAGACCCGCAGCGCCGACGAGAACACGATGTTGGCCGCCACGATGTCGTTGGACAGGTTGAACTCGGGGCGTCCCGGGTCGCCCCCTCTGCCGTCGTAACCGCCGCCGCCGATCCAGATCACGGTCACGTCCCGCTCGGCGATGCGCGGCTCCAGGAGCAGGGCCGAGGCCATGTCGGTGAGCGGGCCGAGGAACGCCACGAAGAGCGGCTCGGCCACGTCGCGCATGGCCTCGGAGATGATCAGCTCGACGCCCGGCGTCATGACCGGGGTGCCGACGTCGGGCAGCGCGTACGGCATGCCGTCGGCCACCGGCACCTGGCCGTCGAGCTTCATCAGCCGCAGCAGCAGCTCGATCTCCTCCCGGCTTTCCTCCAGGCTCGACCGGGTGCGTCTGTTGCCGAAATGCGCGGGCACCAGACCTCGAATGTCGAGGCTCGGGGAGAGCAGGGCGTGCACGATCGCGAATTGGTCGTCCGCCTCATTTTTGGCATCGGTGTTCACGATCACCCGGCGCCGGTGGGAAAAAGTCCTGACCGCCACGGAATCCTCCGCCTGAATATTTATTCAGTAATGTATCTATATTCCGATATTAGGTTGTGATATTTGAGGTGTCAAGATCCCAGAGGATCACGGACAGCGCGTGCGGCGAGATGGTGTGGTCCTCGTGCGTGGCGTCCTCGAGGATGTCCCACCGCCCCTCCTCGGGCCGCCCGCCCGCGAGCAGCGCCACCCGGTCGCGCACCGGGGCGTGGTAGGCGCGGTGCCCGACCCCGTTGAAGCAGCAGTCGTCGAACCGGTTGAGAATCTGCAGCTGGCCACGCCCCCGGCCGATCGAGGCCAGCACGTACATGTCGAGGAAGTCGTCGGACTCGGCGGCGTAGAAGCCCGGCAGCGCCGCCTTCGTCTGCTCGAAGTCGCCGATCGTCGGGCTCGGCTTGGGCGAGGCCGGGCGCAGGAAGAACGGCAGCGACCCGGCCACCGGATAGCTGCGCGTCACCCGCGGGTCGAGCGCGGAGTAGACCGTGGTCGTCCAGCCGCCGCCCGACAATCCGACCATCTCCACGGAGGCCGGCCGGTACGTCGCCGCCGCGTAGTTCAGGGTCACCGTGAGCGGTTCGAGGAAGAAGGTCAGCGTCGAGAACCCGGACCTCTCCCAGGGCGGAAGCTCCTTGTGCGAGGGGCCGGGCAGCAGCGTGTCCGGGTCGTCCGGGTCGGCGATCTGCTGGGCGTTCCAGTGGTGGAACGGCATCGCGTACGCCATCACCCGGTAGCCCCTGTCCAGCAGCGCCTGGACGGTGCGGAGCATGGTGTCGAACGGCTCGCCGTGCCCGTTGTGGTAGAGGGCCAGCCGCCGGTTCCAGCCCTTGCGCGGCAGGAGGTCGTACACCTTGGCCGAGACGCGGTAGCGCAGCGGGACCGTCAGCAGGTCGATCCTGCGCACGCCGGTCAGCGAGGCGAAGTCGGGCGCGTCGACGCCCTTCTCCACCTCCGGCAGTGACGTGGGCAGGCCCGCGCCCTTCCAGATGTAGTCCGCCATGGCCGTGCGCCTGGCCGCGATGTCGGCGGCCGAGTGGATGCCGATCAGCGGCTCGATGTCGACGCCCGCCACGGCCCCGGGCAGCGTCCGGTACTCGGGGCCGAACCTGGCGGCGATCTCCTGGTTCACCGGCGCCACCGGGCGCGGCGGCCGCTTGGCCCCGGGCCCGCCCGCCGCGGCCGTCCCCGTCGTGGCCCGGGCCGGGCTCCGGGTCGTGGCCGCCGAGGCCGGCGCCGCCGCGCCCGCGACGGCGGCCGCGCCGAGCCCGCCCAGAATCCCGCCCAGCACGCCGCGCCGGCTCGCCGCGCCACTCACAGGGCCGGCCGCGCCGGGGCCCTTCTCGTCACTCGTGTGCATCAGATCGGCTCCCGTGCTCTCCGCGGTGGCCCCGCTCCGGATCCCAGCCGCCCAGGACGAACGCCGGGTCGCTCCACTGCTTCGCCTCGGCGTCCGTGAGCTGGCGCGAGCAGGCCAGCCGCTGCGAGGTGTCGATCGCGCGGCCGGACAGGTCGGTGCTGCCGTGCTCCCAGAAGGACGTCTGCTGGGCCTGCGCGCAGTCGTTCGGGTCGATCTGCCAGCCGGCCGGGTCGATGTGGCCGTCCATCTCGGTGTCGATGTACACGACCTGGCTGTGCGTGAACCGCCACACCGCGCTGCGGCTCAGCGCGACCGAGCCGTCCGGCACGCCGGGCGCCCGTGTCAGCTTGGTCCTGACGAACACCGTGCCCGGGCGGGTCTCGTCGTTGCGGCTCTGCGAGATGTAGCCGCGGTCCGTCGACTCCAGCACCGTGTCCTGGATGAACACCGTGCCGGTGCCCCAGACGAAGTCGGTGTCGCCGCTGATGTGGCTGTCGCTCACGAAGCCCTTGCCCTGCAGGCGCAGCGTGTCCTGGAAGCTGCGCAGGTGCACGCGTTCGAGCGCGATGCGCTCGTTGTTGCCCCGGAACGCCTCGGCCTGCGAGCCGCCGTCCGGCGTCGTGTTGTGCAAGGTGACGTCGCTCATCCGGAAGTCGGACGCGTCCACCCCGAACGAGGCCCGCCAGCAGTTGTGCAGGTCGGACGTCTCCAGCACGCGGCGCGGGCACACGTCCTCGGGGCCGCCGTCGCTCAGCGCCTTGTCGCCGTTGCGCAGGTCGTTGTTGGGATAGCGGATCACGGTGCGCTTCGCGCCCGAGCCCTTGATGGTGATGTGCGGGCGGTCCTCGCGGACGTAGACGATCTCGGTGTAGACGCCGGGCCGCACGTCGATCGTCACCGGGGTCGTGTTGCCGGTCGGCACCGCGTCGATGGCGCCCTGCACGGTGCAGAAGTCGCCGGTTCCCTTGGCCGACACCGTCAGCCGGCCCGGCTTGGGCTCGCGCCTGGTCGTCGTGAACCGCCAGGCCCGTGGGTCCCGCACGCCGTCGAAGCCCGCGAACACGCCCTGGTCGACGGTGACGTAGTACTCCTGGCCGTACTCCAGCCCGTGGTGCAGGTAGACGTCGGCCCGGCGCCCCTCGATCATGATCGATTCGTACGAGAAGTCGTGCGGCAGTCCCGTGTCGGAGATCGCGCTCCCGACGTTCTTCCTGTCGGTCCTGGCGGTGGCGGCCTCGATGCGGTCGGCGAGCGTGCCGTCGGCGCGGCGCACCTCGATCGCGCCGGTCGTGCCCAGGGCCGGCGGCTCGGGGAACGTGATGGTCAGGGGCGCGTCGACGCAGGTCCCTCCGCCCCGCCCGGGCACCGAGAAGCGCGGCTCGTCACCCGCCTCGGCCTGTGCGGTCACCGGGCATAAGACGAGCGCCGCCGCGGTCGCGAGCACCGTGATGGTTGCCTTCACCTGCACCTCTCATGGCGAATGGATAGTTGGCTGTGAATAAATATGTATACGTCTCAACAGGTCCGGTCAAGGCCGCAAAGCCCTCTGTTCGCTCGCATCCATGGCTTCCGCAGGGCGTCGGGCAGGTTCCCAGGCCGGGAAAGGGCCGACGAGGAGAGGCCGCGGACGCGCGAAGGCCGCCACCCGATGCGGGTGGCGGCCCTGGAGAGACGGGCGGGAGAGCCCTACCGTTGTTCGGCGACGGTGAAGCGCAACTCGTCGGTGAACTTCCGGCCGTAGGAGTCGGTCGCGGTGACCCTCGCCCTGTGCTCGCCCTCGGCGAGGTCGGCGGGCAGCTCGAACCGCCAGAGATGCATCGACCGGTCCGCGATGCTGGCGTCGCCCACCAGTTGCCGCGCGACGGCGTGCGGGTCGGACCACTCGGGGCCGACCAGCTGGTCCTCGCCACGGAGCTCCTGCGTACGCGTGGCCTCGCGCGCCGGGCCGTGGTCGATCGAGACCTTGACCGTGGAGCCGGTGGAGCCCATCCAGAAGTTGGTCGTGAGCCAGGTGCGCCCGTTCAGATCATCGCGATCCACGACATTGGGGTCACCCAGTTCCGGCGCCTCTCCTTGCTGATCCTCGTTCCAGGCCTGCCGCGCGGCGTACCACTCACGATAGGCCGGGCTGTTGAGGCCCAGCTGCGTCTGCACCCTGTCGCTCTTGCCGGTCACCGTGTACCGCTCCTTGAAGGAGCTGCCCCTGATGTCGAGGGTGAGCAGGCCCGGCATGCCGCCGTCGCGTCCGACGGCCACGGGGTAGCCCTCGTCGGTCAGCTCACCCGAGTACCAGTCACTGGAGATGGCGCCCGCCGTGATGTGCGGGAACGGCAGCCCTTCGACGCCGAAGAGGTCACGCCAGCCCTGGGCGAGGTCGCCGGTCTTCATGTTCTCGATGGAGTGGCTGTGCCCGGAGACGGCGACGGCCTTGCGGCCGTCCAGCAGTTCGTGCACCTTGCGGACCTGGTCGACGTTGTGGATCGGGCTGCCCTCGTCGGCCCAGTTCAGCAGGGAGATGTGGCTGGCGACCACGATGAGCTTGCCACGGTCGACCTCGGCCAGGTCCCGCTCCAGCCACGTGAGCTGGTCCTCGCTGAGCCTGCCGTTGTACGCCGGCTTGCCCGCCGGGTCGTCGCACTGGGGCCGCAGGCCGTCGGCGTTGTCGACGTCGGGGGTGCACGGGTAGCGCACCGTGTTCAGCGCGACGACGTGCACCTCGCCCACGTCGTACGAGTAGTACGCGGGCGCGAGCTGCGCGCGGAAGGTGTCGAACGAGTGCTCGGCGGTCTCGGCGTCGAAGTCGAGGTCGTGGTTGCCGGGCAGGAACCGGGCCGGCCCGTTGGTCAGGCTCGTGAGCTCCTTCACGTCCGGGTAGAGCGACAGGTCGTCACCGACGACGTCACCGATGAAGAGGGTGCCGCATCCCTGGTAGTCGTGGCGCTTCGCGAGGTCGGCCATCGCACCCTTGCGGGCGTAGCCGATTTCCGTCTTGTTGTAGGGCTGCAGGTCGCCCGCGATCACGCAGTGCTGTTCCCTGGTCTTCGTCCGCGTGCTCCGGACGACGGGGAAGTTCACCGCGTTCGGAAGGGCGCCGGTGGGGGCGATGCCGCCGTAGCGCAGCTCGGGCGAGCCCTCGGGCAGGTGGTTGTAGTGGAACTGCGCCACGTTGGACGCGTCCACCGGCACCTGGTAGCCGGCCGGCTGCGTGATGAACACCGTCATGTTGTCGTGGACGGGTAGCCGGTAGCGGCCGCGGGAGTCGGTGGTCACCACGTCGCGCCCGTTCGACACCACGACGTCGCGCAGGCCGCGCTCGTGCCGGTCGTGGACGCTGTCTCGGTCACGGTCGTCGAAGACGGTCCCGGTCAGGACCGAGGGGTCGGCCGGGCCGTCAGGGGTGCGGACGACCTCGACGTGGCCGCGGTAGGCGGTGGTGTTCCAGGCACCGTGCAGCGTGCTCGCCGCGGCGCCCGAGGCGGGGCCGATCGCGACGGCTGAGCCGGCGGCCAGGGAGGTGAGGGTCAGGGCGACGCGGAGTCTGATGCCTGCTCGGGAGGGACTCAACATAAGCGTTCTCCGGTGAGTCGTTCGGTGCGGCCGTCATGGCCGGCCGGACGATCTTTTCGGAGCTAGCTGAACAGCGGCCCCTGCGCGAGAGAACGCCAGCGGTATGGAGATCGGCCCGCGGGTGATCCCACGCGCGGGCCGGCGGCGGCGGGCCCGCGCGTGGGATGGCCGGTCATCTGCGGGACGGCGCCGCGCCCGCCTGCGCCCCGGCCGGGGCGTCCCCGTGGCTGAGCAGGAGTTTGCGCAGCAGGGCGGCCAGCTGGTCCTGTTCGGTGGGTGACAGCGCGGCCAGGGACCGGGACTCGCCGCTGACGTGGTCGGTGACGGCCTGGTCGATGAGGTCACGGCCGGCGTCGGTGAGGGTGATCAGGACGCTGCGGCGGTTGTCCGGGTCGGTTTCGCGGGTGACCAGGTCGCGGCTCACGAGGTGGTCGATCCGGTTGGTGATCGCGCCAGAGGTGACCATCGACGCGCCGCTGAGGCCGCCGGCGGTCATCTGGTACGGCGGCCCTGACCGGCGCAGCGTCGCCAGGATGTCGAACTCCCAGGGCTGGAGTTCATGGCGGGCGAACACGGCACGATTGCGCTTGCTGAGCGTCTGGGCGGCGCGGGAGATGCGGCCGATCACGCCCATGGGCGAGGGGTCGATGTCGGGGCGCTCGGCCCGCCACTGACGCAGCACGTGGTCGACGTGGTCCTCGGAGTGCTCCATCAAGACTCCTTAACATTGAAGTGTTTGACACCAAGATAACCCATCTTCTACGATCCTCAGTGTTGAAAAGTTCAACATTGAGATTTTGAGGTGGTTGTCATGTCCGTGGACACCGCACCCGTCGCCAGCGCCACGCCGGCGCCCCCGTCCCCGAACGTTCCGCTGCGGAGCTGGCTGGCCGTCATCGCGGTGGCCACCGCCACCTTCGCGATGGTCACCGTGGAGTCGCTGCCGGTGGGGCTGCTCACCGCCATCAGCGGCGGTCTCGGCGTCTCCCCAGGGCTGGCCGGGCTGACCGTGACCCTGCCGGGGCTGCTGGCGGCGATCTCAGCCCCGGTCCTGCCGATCCTGATCCGCCGGCTCGACCGGCGTCTGGTGCTGCTGAGCCTGCTCACGGTCATGCTCGCGGCGACCCTCACATCCGCGCTCGCGCCCAACTTCGGCGTGCTGCTGGCCTCCCGCGTCTTCGTCGGCATCGCCATCGGCGGCTTCTGGGCGCTGGCCGCCAGCGTCGCCGTCCGGCTCGTACCCGAACGTCACATCCCCCGCGCCACCTCGCTGGCCTTCGGCGGCGCCACCGCCGCCAACGTGCTGGGCGCTCCCGCCGCCACCCTGATCGGCGGGCTGACCGACTGGCGGATCGCCTTCGGTGTGGTCGCCGCCCTCGGCGCCCTGGTCGCCGTCGCGCTGCACGCCCTGCTGCCCAAGCTGCCCGCCACCACGACCGTCTCGCCGCGCACCCTGGTCGCCCAGCTGCGCAACCCCGCCGTGCGCGCCGCGGTGACCGCCACCTTCCTCCTGGTCGGGGCGCACTGGGCCGCCTTCACCTTCATCAGCCCGATCCTGCAGCAGACCTCCGGGCTCGACGCCACGCTGATCGGCCCCGCGCAACTGGCCTTCGGCGTCGCCGGGATCCTCGGCACCTTCGTCGCCGGGTCCGCCGCCGCCCGCGACCCGCGCCGCGCGCTCATCGTCGCCGGTGTGCTGCTGGCCGCCTCCCTGGCCCTGTTCCCCCTCGTCGGCGCCACGCCGGCCGGCGGCCTGGTCCTGCTGGTCGTCTGGGGCCTGGCCTTCGGCGGGGTGCCCGTGGGCGTGCAGAGCTGGATCTTCAAGGCCGCTCCTGAGGCAGCCGAGGCCGCCACCGCGCTGAACACCTCGATGTTCAACCTGGCGATCGCTGTGGGCGCGGCGGTCGGCGGCGTCATCGTTTCGATGACCGGCACCACCGGCGTCCTGTGGATCGGCGCGGCACTCGGCGTCGTCGCCGGCCTGGCCGTCTGGGCCACCGGCCGCTCCCTGGCCAGGTGAGCTGTACACCGAGGCAACGGCCACGTGGCGCGCTCGATCCGGACCGGCTCCGGCGGGCGCGCCTCATGCCGTCTTCCCGCTATCGTTCACCAGGCTCGGGCAGGGCCTGCTGCCGGTAGAGCACCTCGAACAGGTGGCCGCCCTTGATCAGAATCGACGCCTCAACAGGGCGCTCAGCGTCACTGCGGACCACCCGGAACTGCCTGATCACCGGCACGTCGGGTGGCAGGTCGAGTACCACGACCTCGTCGGTACGCGGTTGCCGCACCGAAACCCGATCCTCGAAGGTCCGCTCAGGGAAGCCCAGGTCGGCGAGTGCCTTGGGAGCACCGCCTCTGATCTTTACCTGCCGGGCGAGGGGTGTCCCCTGAGCGATGGCGAGGGGATAGTACGACCACGAAAGTTCGATCGGATCGCCCGCGTGCAGCAGGACACGGTGGCGCTCCACGCACCGCTCGCCTTTGCCGAGATCGAGCGCGTACGCGACGTCTGCCGGTGGCTCGACCTCACGCACATGCAGCAGGTGGTAGCCGTAGCCGCCCGGTGCGGGTGTCTTGTACGCGGTGGCCGTGACGGTGAAGGGCTGCCGTTGCCGTACGAAGACACCCTTGCCGGGGTGCCCCTCCAGGAAGCGCTCCTCTTTCAGGAGCTTGATCGCTCCCTGGATGGTGGCGGGTGCGCATCCGTACTGCTCCGCGAGTTGCTGCGTCGAGGGCAGTTGTGCGCTGGCGGGAAGAATCCCGGACATGATCTCGGCTCGCAGGTCTGCGGCCACCTGCTGATGCCGAGGCCGGCTGTCAACCCGTTTCACCACGTTCAGCCTTCCTCGTGTTCGTACCGCAGTTCGCGACCGCTGGCGATCATAGTCATCATGGTGCTCTCGAACGGGGTTCCTGCTTCGTCCCGGACGACGCGACGAAGCACCAGGACCCAGTCGGTCTCACCGAGGTTCAGGAGGTTTCGCTCGATCGCCGTGGCCGGCCGGGCGCTCACCGCTTCCTCGACCTTACGCACCCTGTGGCCGAGTTCGGCGAGCAGTCGCACCGCGCCGCCACGGATCTTCCCTGTTCGTGCGAGAGGCGTACCGCAAGCGATCGAGGCTGGATAGTAGGAGTCGGCGAGCTCGACCGGAGCGCCGTCCAGCAACACGATGCGGCGCCGGACCACCACGTGTTGTCCGCCCTCAATGCTCAGGTCACGGGCGATGTCCGGGGGCGCTGGGATCTCGCCGACTTCGCGGAGCTCGTTCGTGCCCACGTGTCCCCGCTGGGCGGCTTCGTCAGCCCAGGCGTCAGAACCTTCGTGGCGAGGCCGGACATAAGGCATTGAGGTGTTGACCCACCCTGAGGGACGCATGTCCTACGCTCTCCGATCGACTCGTCCTACTTCATCACCATACTCGTAAGCCAGTAAGGTGGACAGCCGACCGACCTTGCTGCCATTTTCATATGGCAGTACAGTGGGCAGGTGCAGACAGCGTGCTCCTGTGACTTCTTTCCCGGACCGCCGGTGCCGGTGAAGACAGGCGCTCAACCCTGTACGCACCGCTTCGCGCGGCAATTTCTGTCCGGAGGCCGACATCGCGGCCGTTCTGGAAGTCGGTATGAGCATGGACGAGTATCACGGTGCACACCCGAAGGCCGCGGCGGAGGGGCACGTCGTCATCGACTGGTCCGACCCCGTGACAAGATGTACTCCCATCCGGGTCCGTGACCATACGTGCGCATGCCTGGTGACGTCGTACGAGCTCTGCATGGCGGGTGGCTTGAGCCACATCCGCAGGACGGAAAGGACGGCCGGCGGTCCTCAGGTCAGCGAGAGCCCGTGGGTGCACGTCGCGGAGGCGAAGCGGCTGTGGTACGAACTGCTCGCGGGAAATGCTCGTTAGCGACGCGTGTGCCCACCAAGGTCGAGGCGAGCCCTATGGGCGCACCCGTTCCTCTCGGTACGGAACCACTCTGACCGGTCCCTTCAGCCCGTACGGTTGCCGCTTCAGCCCGCCGTAGACGTCCGGGTCCGCCACCCTGAGCCGGTTGCCCAGCGGGGTGGCCACCTCGACCTCGATGGTGTTGGGGCCGCGCCGGACGTGCGGGCCGAGGTCCACGATCGGGTGGAGCTGGTCGACGGGGTCCAGGCGCCGGCCGTTGACGCGCACCCGGCACGTGTCGGTCACCTCGCCCAGCTCCAGGTACGCCGGGCCGTCCAGGTCGACCGTGGTGGTGTAGGTCCCGATGCCCGACACGTCGGCCAGTCCGGGGAGCTCCGCCCAGGGAGCGAGCGTGTCCAGGTCCAGCTCGTGGATGACTTTCGAGGTCTGCGTCGGCGTGGCGCCGGGCTGCCAGTCCTCGACCCTGAGCCGCCACGACGACAGCTCCACAGGCGGGGGGACCTCGCCGACGGCCGTGGTGACGGTGCGGCCGGTGGAGAGGGTGGTGGTGTAGGCGCCTGCCTTGGCGGCCCGGATGGAGAGGTCGCCGCCGGTGTAGAGGGCGCGGTCCGCGTCGGTGGCGGTGGCGTGGGGGAGCCGGCCCGTACGGTCGCCGAACAGCCCGGCCCGCGCGATCGCGACGATCCGGGCCTGCCCGGGCCGGAGGGCGACGCGCAGGCGGATCCCGTCGGGCTCCTCCGTGTACAGCGCGATCCGCTCGGCCCGCCCGGTCCACGGGTCCAGCAGGTACGGGACTCCGTGGCGGTCCGCGCGGGCCAGCGTGACGTCGTGGTCGATCGGGGCGACCGGCGGTTTGGGGTTCTCGACGTGCTTGCCGTTGCACAGGTAGTAGTAGTCGATCTTCCCGGCTGACCGTCGCAGGGTGAGCAGCGTGCTGGGGGCGGCGTACCGCACGTCGGGCCGCACGCCGAGGGAGGCGAGCGCGCCGGGGACGTCGGCCTGGCCGGCGACCATCCGCACCGTGGGCTCGGCCAGCAGCGCGGCGACGAGTTCGCGCAGCCGCTCGTTCTCGCCGTCCCGGGGCAGGCCCGGCACCGAGGCCGACTCCCACGCGCCGAGCAGCACGATGGGCAGCCCGGCCCGCGCGTACTCCAGCAGGCGCCCGGCCACCGGCACCGTCATCGTGGGCTCGGCCGCGTAGAACTTGTCGCCCTCGACGAACAGCGCCTTGTAGGCGGGCCCCGACGGCGCGAGCCGGCCGCCGGAGACGCGGGCGGCGGGCAGGTCGAGCAGGGGGCCGCTGACGAACTGGTGGGTCCAGCCGGTGGGGATGCCGTCGCCGGTGAACCAGGAGGCGCCGATGCCGGTCTTGGTGTAGCCGGTCTGCCGCAGGACGGCGACGTCGGCTCGGGGCACGCCCTCACGCAGGACCTCGTGGACACGGGCGAGATATCCAGAAATATCGGATACGTGGTGCCAGGTCGGCTGGCGCGGCCCCCACGACTCGGCGTAGCCGGCCGTCCCGTCGTACGGCGTGAACGCGGCGAACCCCGGCCAGGCCGCCCCCGGCGCGCTCGCGTAGCTGAACCCGTGCAGCACCGTCTGGTTGAGCCCCGCCGCGTACGCGCCCCCCATGGTGGTGAGCAGCCTCGTCCACGTCGTGGTGTAGGCGCCGCCAGCGTACGCCCCCGCCTCGCTGGACAGCAGCTCGTGCCCCGCCAGGTCCCGGCCGCCGGCCAGGCAGCGGTAGTCGTCGAGGTTCTTGAACCCGAGCGACTCGCCCTCGGGGATGTCCAGCACGGCCGCCGCCGCGATGGCGTCGGTCCGCAACCCGTACGGCTGCGCGCGCAGCTTCAGCCCGAGCGAGTGGGCCCAGTCGCGCAGCCCGGCGAAGTGGTGCTCGTTGAACAGCTCGGAGATCGTGTCCCAGTAGTCCTTGCGGGCGTGCCGGGTCATGGCGGCCTCGTACGCGAAGACCGGGTCCTCCTCGGCCAGCAGCACCACCGGCAGCAGGGGCGCGAGCGGGTGGCCCCGCCGCCGCCCGAACTCCTCCAGCAGCCCCGGCGTCCACGGCAGCGCGTCGGTCTCGATCTCGATGGAGTCCTCGAACAGCGCGCCGCCCGCCTTCTTCAGCAGCCGGCGCGTGGCGGGCGTGAGCAGCTCCGACTCCCAGTGGTCGATGACCGCCTGGGTGCCCGCCGCGCTGAAGTGGTCGACCACGTACGCCTCGGGCGCGGTGTGCGGGCCGGACTCGGGGCGCTGGCCGGAGCCGCGCTCCCAGTAGGAGATCAGCACCCACTCGCCGTCGGCGGGCGCGGTCCAGGTGACGTTCTCGCCGGTCACGGGCACCTCCCGCACGGAGGCGGGGTCGAGGCCGGTCTCGTCGCCGGTGGAGTGGGCGGGCTCGATCCTGGCGGCCTGGACGAGCAGCAGTTTCCGCTCGGTGACGCCCTCGCCGGGCGGCACGGCCGGTGGCGGCGCGGCGCCCGCGTACGTGGCGCCCGCGGCGACCGTGACCGAGCCGTGGGCGAGCTCCTTGACCGCGGCCGGGCTGTCCGGGGTGATGGACGGCACCGCCGCCGGCCAGGACGGGCCGATGGTCAGGTCGATGCGGATGCCGCGCCTGGCCGCCTGGTCGAGCGCGGCCTCGACGGCGGCGTTCCACGCGGGGGTGCCCCAGCCGTGGCGGGCGGGGTCGAGCACGGACTTGTCGCGGATGCTGTGGTGCACCGCCGCGATCTCCGCGCCGCCGAACCCGGCGGCGGCGAGCTGGTCGACCTCCCGCCGGATCTCGGCGGGATCGACGTGGGCGTCGGGCCACCACCAGCGCACCATGGGCCGCGCGGACCGGGCCGGACGAGAGGACCAGATCCTCCCCGGCCCACCGGCGGCGGGCGTTCCGGAAAGGGCGAGCGTGGCCGTGGCGGTGCTCAGGAAGAGGAAGCCGCGGCGCGTCAGATCGTTCATGGGGGATGCTCCAGCGGGCCGGAGGGCGGGGGTGGAGAACGCCCGCGGGCGGGGGATCGGTCGCCGCCCGCGGGCGCCGTCTAACTCGGGACGGGGTACGGGAAGGCGCTGGTCACGCCGATCTTGTCGTACTCCATCTTCGAGGCGTCGAAGCCGTCCGCCCAGTTGGCGTTGGTGACCTCGTTGCACTGGTAGCTCTGGTACTTGTCGTCGGTCACCTTGCCGACCTCGATGTCGGCGAAGGAGAAGCCGCAGCCGCCGGCGTCCATGTGCACCCCTCGCGTCCCGCTGTCGGGCATCGACGCGTCGGGGATGACGTCGCCGATCACGACCTGGGAGACGTGGTTGGTGATCGGGTGCGGATCGGTGTTGCTGACGCCGTAGGTGTAGAAGGCGCCCATGTCACCGCTGTCCAGGCCCGCCTCCTCGATGCGGAGATACTTGAACACGTTGCCGTGCGCGTACCCGTCGCCGTCCTTGACCTCGGGGCGCACCTCCAGGCTGACGCCGTAGCGGGCGCTGTGCCGGACGACCGTGTGGCTGACCTCGTTGTTGCCGGTGTTCATGAGCTCGACGCCGGCCGCGTCGCCGGGCACGAGCTCGCCGACGTGGTGGATGTAGTTGTTGGTGAAGACGTTGTGACCCGCCACGTCGCCTTCGCCCGGGTAGCCGCCCTCGACCTTGATGCCGTCGGCGCCGATGTTCTCCAGCAGGCTGTCGGAGATCCGGATGTGGTCGTTGGCGAACAGCAGGTAGACCGCCGTGAAGCCGGTGTCGGCGATGTGCAGCCGGGTCAGGTCGACGCCCCGGGTGTTGGTGAGGGTGACCGCGCCGAACCGGTTGCGCGGCATCTCGATCTGCCGGTCGTACTCGGGGTACTTGTGCGGCACGCCGGCGTCGCCCGCGCTGATCCAGCCGTTGCGGTACCAGCCGACGAAGTCGCTGTACTGCAGGGCCAGCCCGTCGAGGGTGAGGTTCTGGACCCGCTTGTCCGGGGTGCTGCCCGCCAGCGAGACGATCGTCTGCACCGTCGGCGCCATGACCTCGTCGATCGAGCCGCGCGGCCAGTAGTAGACCTCGCCCTTGCCGAAGTCGAAGAAGTACTCACCCGGCTGGTCGAGGAAGTCGAGGGAGTTCTGCAGGAAGTAGCGCGAGCCGCCGCGGCTGTTGACCAGGGCGTAGCGCGTCCAGTGTTCGAGGGTGATCTGGTTGTCGTCCCACGACGGGTTCTGGATCGGGACGGTGTCGGTGAACCAGCTCCAGCTGCCGCCCGACCAGACCGTCACCTGCGCGTTGTCGAGGTTCCAGCTCTTGTCCCACTCGCCCGGGTTGGAGTAGAGCCACTGGTGCACCGCCTCCTTCTCCGGCTCCTTGAGCACGGAGGTGAGGTAGGGCGCCCACACGTCGTCGGACCTGCGGTTGGGGAAGCGGGCGGTGGTGGCGCGCCTGCCGTCCTCGAACAGCGTGTAGAAGGTCCGGTCGACCTTCGTCTTGTAGATGTCGCCCTTGTACTTCTGCCAGCCGGTGAGCGGCTCGGCGCCGAGCAGGCGGGCCTTGCCCGGCCCGTCCGCGCTGCGGTAGATGATCCGGTGGCCGTTCTCGCCCGAGTCGGCCTCGGTGAACTCGATGGTCTTGTCGACGACGTAGTCGCCGGCCTTGACGTTGACCACGATGTCGCACTTCTGGTGCTTCTTCTTGGCCCTGACCTGGTCGCGGGCGTGCTCGATCGTCTTCCACGGGCGTTGCGCGTTGCCCGCCCCACGGTCCGCGCCGTCGGGCGCGACGTAGAACTCCACCGGCTTGCACGGGGCCTGCGCGCTCGCGGCCGGCGCGACGACCAGCGCCGCCAGGACGACCACCGCCGCGCTCACGACCTTCACTGCCGCACCTTCCCGGGCGCCGCCTTGGCCTCCGGCAGCGGGTACGGGAACGCGTCGGTCACGCCGATCTTGTCGTACTCCATCTTCGAGGCGTCGAAGCCGTCCGCCCAGTTGGCGTTGGTGACCTCGTTGCACTGGTAGCTCTGGTACTTGTCGTCGCTGACCTCGCCGACCTCGATGTCGGCGAAGGAGAAGCCGCAGCCGCCGGCGTCCATGTGCACGCCCCGGGTGCCGCTGTCCGGCATCGCGCCGGCCGGGTCGTTGATGACGTCGCCGATCACCATCTGCGAGACGTGGTTGTCGATCTCGTGCGGCTCGGTGTTGCTGACGCCGTAGGTGTAGAAGGCGCCCATGTCGCCGCTGTCCAGCCCTGCCTCGTCGATGCGGATGTAGGAGAAGCGGTTGTTGCGGGCGTAGTTGTCCTCGTCCTTGATCTCGGGACGGACCTCGAGGCTGATGCCGTAGCGGGCGCTGTGCCGGACGTTGATGTGGCTGATCTCGTTGTTGCCCGTGCTCATCAGCTCGATGCCGGCCGCGTCGCCGGGGACGAGCTCGCCGACGTGGTGGATGTAGTTGTTGGTGATCGTGTGATGACCCGAGATGTCGCCCTCGCCGGGATAGCCGCCCTCGACCTTGATCCCGTCGGCGCCGATGTTCTCCAGCAGGCTGTCCGACACCCTGACCCGCTCGTTGGCGAACAACATGTAGACGCCCATGAAGCCGCTGTCCGACAGGTGCAGCCTGGTCAGGTCGATGTCCCGCGAGTTCGTCACCGTGATCATGCCGAACCGGTTGCGCGGCATCTCGATCTGCCGGTCGTAGACCGGGTACTTGTGCACGTAGCCCGAGTCGCCCTCGCTGATCCAGCCCGCGCGATACCAGTCCACGAAGTCGCTGTACTGCAGCGCCAGCCCGTCGAAGGCGAGGTCGTGCACCCGCTGCTCGGGGGTGCTGCCCGCGATCTGCAGGATCGTCTTCACCGTCGGCGCCATGACCTTGTCGATCGAGCCGCGCGGCCAGTAGTAGACCTCGCCCTTGGCGAAGTCGAAGTAGTACTCACCCGGCTGGTCGAGGAAGCGCAGCGTGTTCTGCAGGAAGTAGCGCGAGCCGCTGCGGCTGTTGACGAACGAGTAGCGGGCCCAGTGGTTGAGCGTGAAGAAGTTCTTGCGGAAGTCGGCGCCGCCCAGCGGCACGGTGTCGGTGAACCAGCTCCACGAGCCGCCCGACCAGACCACGACCTGGGCGTTCTGGTCGAAGTCGGCGTCCCACTCCTGCGGCACGTCCTCCGGCTTGAAGTACAGCCACTGGCGCACCGCCTCCTTCTCCGGCTCGCCGAGGATGGAGAACAGGTAGGGGGACCACAGCTCGTCGCTCGTCCTGTTCGGGTGGCGGGCGGTGGTGGCGCGCTTGCCGTCCTCGAACAGCGTGTAGAAGTTCCGGTCGATCTTGGTCTTGTAGATGTCGCCCTTGTACTTCTGCCAGCCGGTGAGCGGCTTGGCGCCGAGCAGGCGGGCCTTGCCCGGCCCGTCCGCGCTGCGGTAGGTGATCGTGTGGCCGTTCTCGCCCGAGTCGGCCTCGGTGAACTCGATGGTCTTGTCGACGACGTAGTCGCCGGCCTTGACGTTGACCACGATGTCGCACTTCTGGGGCTTCTTGTCGGCCCGCAGGGCGTCGCGGGCCTGCTCGATCGACTTCCACGGGCGCTTTTCGGTGCCGTCGCCCCGGTCGCCGCCCGAGGGGGAGACGTAGTAGTCACAGGTGGGCTTGGCCGCCGCCGAAGGAGCGGAGGCGGAGGCCGGGGCGGTCAATCCGCCGATGAGTAAGATGATCGCGCCGACAGACCTGATGATCACTGGCTCTCCTTGACGTTCCGCCACCGCTCGTACTCGGCGCGGGTTTCGGGGGTGAGTGGGTAGTAGTCGGAAAGCGCCCCGCCCTCTTCGATGCGGGCGCGGCTGTAGAGCTCCCACTGCTCGTGGTCG
Organism: Nonomuraea sp. NPDC049378; assembly: GCF_055586745.1. Classification (NCBI taxonomy): domain Bacteria; kingdom Bacillati; phylum Actinomycetota; class Actinomycetes; order Streptosporangiales; family Streptosporangiaceae; genus Nonomuraea; species Nonomuraea sp. NPDC049378. The sequence continues at coordinate 205,096 of NZ_JBVJHP010000001.1, read as the reverse complement.
GCCGCCGCCTCCAGCACCTGCTGGGCGCGACGGCGCGGCACGACCACCGCGCCGTCGTCGTCGGCCACGCACAGGTCGCCGGGCAGCGCCAGCGTCCCGCCGACGGCCACCGGCACGTCGTACGCCCACGGGAACAGCTCCGCCTGCGAGGCGTAGTGGGGGGTGGCGCCCGTCGACCAGATCGGCAGGCCGAGGCCGCCCACCCTGGGCAGATCCCTGATCCGGCCGTCGACGACGATGCCCGCGCCGCCCTTGCGCTTGAAGTAGCGGACCAGCATGTCGCCGAAGCACCCGGTGTAGGCGCTGCCGTACGCCTGCACGACCAGCACGTCGCCGGGCCGGATCTCCTCGAGCACGGCCCACAGGGCGGTGTGCCGCTCCACGTACTCCTGGCCGAGCCCGGAGGCGATGTCCTCGCGCTGCGGCATGAACTGCAGCGTGCGCACCCGGCCGGCGATCTTCTGTCCTTGGGCGATGGGACGCGGTCCCTCGATGAAGGTGCGCCGGATGCCCTGCGCGTGCAGCTTGGCGCAGGCGGTGGCCGCGCTGATCCGGGACAGCCCCTCCACGAGGGCGGGATCGGGTTCGGCGGGCAGTTCTCCGCGAACAGGCAGATCCCAGATGGCGTCGTCCATGAAACTCCTCAGTAGTGCTGGTGCGACGGCGTGCGGGCGCGCGCGGTCGTGTGCAGGTCGAGCCGGATGCGGCGGCCGGGCGGCAGCTCCACGAGCAGGCGCGGGCCGTCCACCGCCACCTCCTGCCCGGCCTCGGTGATCGGGGGAGGGGTGTAGGCGCGCGGGTCGCCCGGGTAGCCGTCGCCGCTGGACCTGGTGACCACCGCGCGGTCGATCCGGTGCTCGCCGAACGCGCCCGCCTGCACCACGACGCTGCGGGTGCGGGCGACGCCGAGGTTGACCAGCTCGACGCCGGTGGCGCCGGGGCGTACCGAGTCGACCAGCGCGGCCACGTCCGGAGGCAGGCCGGGACGGCGGCGGTCGGCGTCGAAGTAGGCGAGCCGGGCGGGCAGCAGCCCGCCGTTGTAGAGCACCTGCGGGGTGCCGGTGGCCAGCTGCAGCAGCGCCTCCGTGACGACCGGGTTGAGCCGCTGCCAGTGGTGCACGTGGATGGTGGACAGGTCCGCGGTGTCGGCGTCGATGAGCGCCATGCGCCGCTGCACCTGGCCGAGCGCCGCCGACAGCATGGCCTCGGGGAAGCCGGGGTTGGCGCCGCGCAGGAACTCCAGCCAGGGCGCCTCGTGCCCGGCCTCCTCCTTGTTGCGGAACGGGCGCACGGTCGTCCAGTCGTAGCCGGAGCCGGCCCGCAGCCGGTCGAGCCGGTCGGCGTCGCCGCCGGACTGGCTCGCGTGCCAGAGCCAGACCGGCAGGCCCAGCTGCGGTGGCTGGAAGTCGAACCAGCCCTGGTCGTCGTGCCGGTTGGGCACCAGCATGGTGGGCTTGCCCGCCTCGTCGCCGAGCTCGGCCAGCCAGCGGTCGCTGATGCTCATGTCCGTCTCGGTGACGCTCGCCTGGACGGCGTGGCCGTACACGGCCTCCAGAGGGTCGCGGCCGATGGCCAGGGCGGCGTCGTCGCCGGTCAGCAGGTGGGCGTTGACCGCGGCGATCGCGGCGGCGGCGCCCACGCTGTAGATGCCGTGCGGCCACTGCCAGCCGTAGTTGCCGCCGTACCAGCGACCGCCGTGCAGCTCGCCGACGGCGCCGGACGGGCCGACGTTGTCGGGCAGGATCCCGCCGTTGGCCTCCGCCCTGCGCTGCCAGGCGCCGATGTAGCGCAGCGCCCAGTCGCGGTAACGCTCGTCGCCGTCGTACAGCCAGGCGTTGACGGCCAGGCTCGTCGCGGCCAGGTTGACGGCCACGTCGCCGCGGCCGATGCGCTCGCTCATCGCCGCGCCCATGCGGGCGGCGTTGCACGGGTCGGCCAGGTCCTCCCACCGCGTGATGCCCGGCAGGTCGCGCAGCGGCAGGCCGAACGGCCGCATGCTGACCAGGTCGGTGTGGTAGGAGGCCCACTCCCACTGCAGGCCGTAGCGGGGGCCGCCGGCGCCGTTGTGCGGGGCGCGGATGATGTCGCGCTCGGCGTCGTAGTTGGCCGAGCCCGGGAGGTAGAGGTCGGCGAAGCGGCGGGCGCGCTCGCGGAAACGTTCGTCGCGCGGGTCCGCGGCGCAGATGCCGTAGAACAGCAGCAGCGACTCGCCCTGGTGGAACCAGTCATAGCCGCGCTCGAACTCGTCCACCAGGTAGCCGAGCTCCGTGAGCTGCGTGGTGACGCCCTCCCAGTGGTGCTTGGCGGCGTCCAGCAGGTCGTCCGCGCCGCCCAGCTGGTAGAGCGTCGGCCAGTTGAAGAACGCCTCGTAGAAGTCGTCGGCGCCGTCCCGGTCGGCTGCCGGCCCGTGGTAGATGAGCCGCCCGTCGGGCCCGCAGTAGCGGGCGGCGAAGGCCCGCCAGGCCTCGTCGAGCGTGTCGAACAGGCGGCGCTCCAGCACCGCCCAGGCGGGCGGCGTGCCGAGCGGGACGGTCGCGGTGACGGAGGGCACGGCGGGGTCGGAGGGCGCCGAGAACTCGGGGGACTCGGGGGACTCGGGTTTCGAGGGCTCGGACGGTGAGGGCACTGTGCGCATCTTCAACCTTTCGTGGCCCCGGCGGTGAGGCCGCTGATGATGTGCCGTTGCATGAAGACGAAGAAGACGAGGAGCGGGGCGATGGCCAGCAGCAGCGTCGGGAACACCACCGTGTAATCGGTGGAGTACTGGCTGACGGCGGCGTAGACGCCCGTGGTCACCGTGTAGAGGCCGCTGCCGGGGCCCAGGATGATCTGCGGGTTCACGAAGTCGTTCCACACCGAGAACGTGTTGAGGATGACCATCGTGGCGACCGCGGGCCGCATCAGGGGGAAGACGATCTGCCAGAACGTGCGCAGCCGCCCCGCCCCGTCGACGGCCGCCGCCTGGTCGAGCACGGCGGGGATGGTGGCGATGTAGCCGGCGTACAGGAAGATCGAGAACGGCAGCGTGAGCGTGGTCTCGAACAGCACGAACCCGCGGATGGTGCCCATGAGGCCGAGGGTCTTGAGCACGTACACGACGGGGATGACCAGCACCTGGCCCGGGATGAACGTCCCGGCCAGGAAGAACAGCATGAGCACCCGGAACCGGCGCTTGGGGCTGCGCGCGATCGTGTACGCGGCGGGCGCGGCCAGCAGCACCGACAGCACGTTGACGGCCACCACGAACAGCAGCGTGACCGCGTACCCCTTGACCACGTCGAACTGCGGGTTCGTCAGCGCCCTGCCGAGCGGTTCCAGCGTGAGGCCGCCCAGGCCGAACGGGTCGCTCAGGATGTCCTGCTGGCCCTTGAACGCGTTGACGGTCAGCACGTAGAGCGGGACGAGCATGAAGGCGACGGTCGCCCAGAGGAAGGTCTTTCTCACTGGTGCACCGCCATCTCGCCGCGCCGGCGCAGCTTGGTCACCACGAACGCCAGCGCCGCGGTGACCAGCATGAGGATCACCGACTGCGCCGAGCCGAAGCCGAGGCGGGCGTCGTGGAAGGAGTTCCACAGGATGAGGTAGGCGACGGTCTGGGTCTGCCCGGCGGGGCCGCCCGCCGTCAGCGACACCACCAGGTCGTACGTCTTGAGCAGCGTCACCAGCGACAGCACGATGTTGATCGTCACCGACGGCCCCAGCGCGGGCAGTGTCACGTTCCTGAACACCTGCCACCGGGTCGCCCCGTCGATCTTCGCGGCCTCGATCAGCGAGTGCGGCACCGCCTGGAGCCCGGCCAGGTAGAGCACGACGTTGACGCCGAACCCGGCCCACACCAGCACCGCGATCATCGTGACCGTGGCCCAGGCAGGGTCGGACAGGAACGGCAGCACCTCACCGCCCCACGTGGTCACCAGGTTGTTGACCGCGCCGGTGGTGCCGAGGATGGCCGACCAGAGGAAGCCGACCACGAGGGCGCTGAGCACGTGCGGGTAGAACAGCACGATCCGGAAGAACGTGTTGGCCCGGGAGGCACCGTTCACCAGGAGGGCGAAGCCGAGGCCGAGCAGGTTGAGCCCGGCCGTGCCCGCCGCCGCGATCAGCAGGGTGACCAGGGCCGCGCGGCGCAGCTCGGGGTCGTCGAGCAGGCTCGCGTAGTTGGCGGCGCCGACGAAGGCGGGGTCGGCGCTGAAGCCGTCCCAGTCGGTCAGGCTCAGGTAGAAGGCCAGGCCGACCGGGATGACCAGCATCACCACGTAGAGGATGGTGGCCGGGCCGGCCATCAGCGCGGTCGTCAGGCCGTCGTGCCGCCGCCTGGGCCTGCGCGGCGTCTCGCGCGCGGTGGCCACGGGTGCTTCCCGGGTGAGGGTCATGAGCGTCCGGCCAGCCAGCGGTCCACGCCCTCGGCGACCTCCTTGGGCGACTTGCCCACGTACAGGCCCTGGACCTCGGTGTTCCACGCGGAGTTGAAGCCCTTGGGGAGGGTGGCGTCGCCGTAGCCCTCGCCCTGCGGGACGCCGGCCGGCGCCTGGTCGAGGATCTCCTGCACCTGCTTCTCCAGCGGGGTGAACTCGCGCTCGACGCCGGTGCGGAAGTTGCCGTCCTGCTTGAGCTGGCTCTTGACCGCGGCCGGGTCGGTGACGAGCCACTGGACCAGCTTGAGCGCCGCGTCCTTCTGCGGGCTGGACTTGAGGATCATGTACGGGGCCGCGAGCGTCGCGCCCTGCGGGCCGGGGTGCTGCTGGCCCTTGTCGACCGGGGCAGGGAAGACGCCGACCTCGAAGTCCTTCTCGGCCTTGGCCTCGGCGGCGGTGAACCAGCTGCCCATGACGTACATGCCCGACTTGCCGGACAGGAACGCGGTCTCGGCGTCGGCGTACTTCATGCCCAGGGCGTTCTTGTCGACGTACCCCTTGCCGATCCAGCCGTGGTAGCGCTCCAGGTACGGCAGCAGCGACTCGCCGGCCTTGATCTTGCCCGACGTGACGTCCTGCTGCCAGGTGGGGTGGTGCTGGGCCCGGGAGGGGTTGGAGAGCTGGAGCAGTTGCAGGCCGGTCAGGAAGTCGCCGCCGGTCTGCAGCGGCAGGTAGCCGGCCGACTTGAGCTTGCCCATGGCCGCGTCGAGCTCGTCCCACGTGGTCGGCGGCTTGTCGATCCCGGCCTTGCCGAAGGCGGCCTTGTTGTAGAAGACCAGCGACTGGGCCTGCACGCCGACGCCGACGGTGTAGATCTTGCCGCCCAGCCTGGCCTGCTCGACCAGCGGCGTGTCCTTCGCCCACGGCTGGTCGCTCAGGTCGAGCATCTGCTTGGCCAGCGTCTCGTCGGCCATCAGCGTCTCGACCACGTCGGGGGCGTTGCCGGCGGCGAGCTGCTGCGGCAGCGTGTCGGCCACGCCCTTGCCGGTAGGCGCCTCGATCTTCACGTCGATGCCGGGGTTCGCCTGCTCGAACGGCTTGACCAGGCCGTCCCAGAACGCCTGCGTGAGGTTCGGGCTGATGTTGACCAGCATCCTGACGGTGACCTGGCCGCCCTCGCTCTGCTGTGCTTGGGAGTCGCCGGCGAAGCCGCCCCCGCCGCAGCCGGTGAGCAGGAGCAGGCATCCGATGCCTGACAGGACGGGGAATGAACGGGGGGACCGCATCGCACCTCCAAGGGGCGAGATCTGCGACGCCTTTTTAATGGGTCGATACTCGATTAGCGATTATTTAATACGTTGGCAACCGGGGTCGGTCAAGGGGTTTTGCTCTGCTACAAATACGTTTCCGGCGACTATCTGAGTCATAAGTACGTTAGAGTCGGGGCGTGACTGGACGCGTTGACGACAAACGGCTGGTAATGGGCGCCGAGGAGCGCGCCACGCTCGAGGCGTGGGCGGAGGAAGCCGGGGGCGGGCTGGGCCTGCGCAGCCGCATCGTGCTGGCGTGCGCCGACGGGCTGCCGCGCAAGGAGATCGCGGCCCGGCTCGACGTCAGCTCGGCGACCGTCGCGAAGTGGCGCGCCCGCTTCGTGGAGCGCGGCCTCGACGGCCTGGCCGACGCGCCGAGACCCGGGCGGCCGCGCAGCACGGAGCGGCAGGAGGCCGAGCGCGTGATCGCCGCCGCGGCCCACGGCTCCGCAGCGCCCTCCCTCCTGCCCTCCACCCGCTCGATGGCCAGGCAGCTCGGGCTGTCGCAGTCGACGGTCGCGCGCATCTGGCAGGAGCAGCAGATCGCGCCGCCCGCCAGCCAGGTGCTGCCCAGGGAGCTGCTGTCCGACCGCGTCTACGCGCTGCTGCGCGGCTGGATCGTCTCGGGGGAGCTCGTGGCCGGGCAGCGGCTGGTGGAGGCCGAGATCGCCCGCCGGGTCGGCACCAGCCAGGCCCCGGCGAGAGAGGCTATCAAGCGATTGGCGCACGAGGGACTGGTCATCTCCTATCCCAACCGGGGCAGCTACGTCGCGGAGATCTCCGACGAGCAGGCCCGGGAGGTGCGTGACATCAGGGTGTTGCTGGAGGAGTATGCCGCACGCGGCGCCGCCGTCCGCATCCAGCCCGAGACGTTGCAGCAGCTCGCGGGGGATGTGCTGGCCATGCGGCGGGCGGCGGGCGACGGCGACATCGGAGCGTTCAGGGACGCCGACCTCGCCTTCCACCGGCGGGTGTGCGCCGCGTGCGGAAACTCCTTCCTGCTGCGGTTGTGGCGGACCATCGAGTCGAACCTGTGGAGCCTGCACGTGGTGGGCAACCCGCTCTACGAAGGCGACTGGACGGCGATGGCCGGCCACCACGACGACCTGGTGACGGCCCTGTCGTCCGGCGACCCGGACGAGGCGGCCCGCCTCTTCGCCGCCCACGCCCGCGGCGAGGCCTCCCGCACGCGCCCGCGTTCCCGGCCCGGCGCCGCCCCGCCGGGCCGGGAGGACGTCAGGCCGGGGTGATCTCGTACGTCGCGCCCTTGCGGGTGCCGAAGACGAGGACCCCGGGTTCGGGCCGGTCGGCCTTGACGGGGCGGCCTCGTTCCGTGACGGTGACCGGGCGGGCGGTGCGGAGGGTGAGCTCGCGTCCGAGGTCCGAGCGGATCCGGCCGCGCCGCAGGGCGCCGCCCTCCCACGCGAGGTCCACCTCGAACCCGCCGCGCGCCCGCAACCCCCGGTACGACCCGGCGGGCCATGCGCCGGGCAGGGCGGGCAGCAGGTGCACCTGGTCGCCGTGGCTCTGCAGCAACATCTCCGTGATCCCGGAGACCCCGCCGAAGTTCCCGTCGATCTGGAACGGCGGGTGCAGGTCGAACATGTTGGGGGCGGTGCGCGCGGGCACGAGCAGGTTGCCCAGCCGCTTGTACGCCTCGGCGGAGTCCAGCAGCCGCGCCCAGAAGTTGATCTTCCAGGCGAGCGACCATCCCGCACCCGCCTCGCCACGCAGCTCCAGCGTCCGGCGGGCCGCCTGGGCCAGGTCGGGGGAGAGGCGCGGGTCGATCTGGTGGCCGGGGAACAGCCCCCACAGGTGGGAGATGTGCCGGCTGCGCGACAGGGCGGCGTCGCCGCGGTAGTCCTCCTGCCATTCCTGGATCTGCCCGAGATGCCCCACCTGGTTGGGCACGAGCCGCGAGCGGGCCTCGCCGGCCTTCGCGCGCAGGTCCTCCTCGACCCCGAGGACCTCCGACGCCTCCGCGAACGCGCCGAACAGGTCCCGCAGGATCTGCATGTCCATGGTGGGCCCCGCGCAGATGCTGACGTTCTCGTCGCCGTCCTCGTGATGGCCCACCTCCGGCGAGTGGGAGGGGTTGGTCACCAGGTGGCCGGTCCTGGGGTCGGTCTGGAGGGTGTCGAGGAAGAACTCCACCGAGCCCTTGATGAGCGGGAAGTGCTCGCGCAACCGCCGCTCGTCGCCGGTGTAGAGGTAGTGCTCCCACAGCGTCAGGCACAACCACGCCCCGCCGGTCGGCCACACGCCGTAGAACGCGAAGTCCACGGGCGCCGTGCCGCGCCAGCCGTCGGTGTTGTGGTGGGCGACCCAGCCCTTCGCGCCGTACTGCGTCCTGGCGGTGCGCGCGCCGGTCTCGGCCAGGTCCTTGATCAGGTCGAACAGCGGGTCCATGCACTCGATGAGGTTGCCGGGACCGGCCGGCCAGTAGTTCATCTCGCAGTTGATGTTGATGGTGTACTTCGACTCCCACGCCGGCGTGAGGGAGTCGTTCCAGATGCCCTGCAGGTTGGCCGCGTGGCCGGGCGCCCGGGAGCAGGAGATCAGCAGGTAGCGGCCGTACTGGAAGTAGAGGGCGGCCAGCTGCGGGTCCGTGTCGAGCTGCTGGCGGGCGATGCGCTCGCCGGTCGGCAGCGCGACCGCCTCCGACGTGCCGAGGTCGATCTCGACCCTGCCGAACAGCTTCCGGTAGTCGTGGACGTGCTTGCGCCGCAGCACCTCGTACGGCTGCCCGGCGGCCCGCTTCAGATGCCGTTCGGCCACCTCGGCGGGGTCGCCGCCGACGTCCTTGAAGCTGCGGTAGCTGGAGCCCATGGAGATGAGCAGCGTCACCTCGTCGGCGCCGGTCACGGTGAGCGTGCCGCCGTCGGTGCCGACCGTCCCGCCCTTCGCCTCGGCCCTGGCCAGGGCGCGGAAGCGCACTTCGCCCCTGAGCCCCTGGGTGTCGCCGCTGACGCCGTCGAGGGCGATGGTGGCGGAGCCGGCGGCGGCCGTCGTGGTGGCCTGCGGGCTGGAGAAGGCCGCCTGGAACGTCACCGAGCCGGGCTTGTCGGCCGTGTGGCGCACGACGATGACCTGGCCGGGGTTGCTGGCGAAGACCTCGCGGGTGTGGCGGACGCCGTCGCGGACGTAGGTGACGGTGGTGACGGCTCGGGTCAGGTCGAGCTCGCGCCGGTAGTCGGTGAACTCGGCCGGCCCGGGGAAGGTCAGGGTGAGGTCGCCGAGCACCTGGTACGGCGCCTGCTCGCTCGGGATGCCGAGGAACTTCTCGTCGGCCAGGTTCTGCGCCTTCTGCCACTTGTCCTCCCAGACCCACTGCCGGATCTGCGGGAGGGCGGCCAGCGCCTCGGGGTTGTCGTAGGTGTGCGGCCCGCCGGCCCAGATGCTGTCCTCGTTGAGCTGGAACCGCTCGGTGGCCACGCCGCCGAACACCATGGCGCCGATCCGCCCGCAGCCGACGGGCAGCGCTTCGAGCCACTCCTCGGCCGGGCGGGTGTACCAGAGGGTGAGCGGGTTGCCCTCCGGGCCGTGCGGCGTACCGGCCCGCGCGGGACCGGCGCTCACCCCGGTCACGAGCATGGATCCGGCCGCGGCGCCTAAGCCCGTCGCGAGCACGCCTCGTCGTGTGTAGCCGTCGTTGGTCACCGTTACTCCTCTTCCAGAACGCATGCCGCCGCCGGGGCGGGATGTCATGAGAGCGATGAGGGCGATCGCACCGTCAGGGGTCCGGATGTCTCTCGGACCGCGGGGGACGTCGAAGGCGAGTCGTTCAGCGGAGGTTCGCCGCGAACATGGGATGTATGTCTACGCGAAGAGGGCTCTGATGTCTATACCTCCCTCATTTCTGGCTCTAACGTAGGATGTATGTTAGGTTCCGGTCCGGAAACGATCTCCTCGTGGAGTGGGCGGCCGCCGCCGGCTCCCGACCGAGCCGGAAGCCGTGATGACCCGCATCGACGCCCACCACCACGTCTGGGATCTGTCCGTCCGCCCCCACGCCTGGCTCGACCCGGAGCCCATGGCCCCCGTGCGCCGCACGTTCACCCTCGACGACCTCGCCGGGCCCGCCGCCGCGGCCGGGGTGAGCCGCACCGTGCTGGTGCAGGTGCTGCCCGACCTTGACGAGACCCGCGAGTTCCTGGCCCTGGCCGCCCGGTCCGAGCTCGTCGCGGGCGTCGTCGGCTGGATCGACCTGACCGCGCCCGACGCCGCCGACACCCTCGCCGGGCTGCCCCATGGACAGCGCGGCGGGCTGGTCGCCGTCAGGCACGGCGTGCAGTCCGAGCCCGACCCCGGCTGGCTGACCCGCGCCGACGTGCGCCGCGGGCTCGCCGCCGTGGCCGCCGCCGGGCTGGCCTACGACCTGCTCACGCTCCCGCACCAGCTGCCCGCCGCCATCGACACGGTGGCCGCCGTGCCGGAGCTGACGTTCGTGCTCGACCACCTGTCCAAGCCGCCGATCGCCTCGGGCGAGCTGGAGCCGTGGCGCGACCGGATCCTGGAGCTGGCCCGCCATCCCAACGTCTTCTGCAAGTTGTCCGGGATGGTCACCGAGGCCGACCGGGCGTCCTGGCAGGTGGCCGACCTGCGGCCGTACGCCGAGACCGTTCTGGAGGCGTTCGGGCCCGAGCGGGTGATGTTCGGCTCCGACTGGCCCGTGTGCCTGCTCGCGGCCGGCTACGGACAGGTCGCCGAGGCCGCGGACGAGCTCTGCGCGGGCCTGTCGGACAGCGAGCGCGCCGACGTCTTCGCCGGGGCGGCGCGGCGGGCGTACCGGCTGGACTGACGCCCGCCCGGCGGCCTCAGGGCGCCTCGACACGGAACGTGGTGTGGTAGGTCCGCGACTCCTGCGGGCCGAGCCAGATCATGCTGCCGTCCTCCCTCGCCGCGGCGTCGCCGGCGACGTGGTGCGTGGACGGTTCGAGCCCGACCGCGTAGTTGCCCGAGCGCAGGTTCAGCCACTCGAAGAAGTACGGGAACTCCTCCGCCGGCCACTCCACGGACACCTTCATCCCGAGCCGGTCGTTGACCACGGCCACCCGGTGCAGCCCGTCGTCGCCGGGGACGAGCGCGTGCTCGTACACCTGCTCCACGAACCCCGGCACCGGCCCGGGGAAGACGATGTGATCGGCCTTCTGCTCGGCCACGCTGTCGCTCTGCCAGAGCGTCTCGCGGATGGCGGCCTCGAACCTGGCGCCCTCGTCGAGCAGCGGCCAGCCCAGGTTGATGTGGTAGAGGTACATGTGCGGCGTCGGCTCGAACCCCGCGTTGGTGACGGTGTCCACCAGCCTGATCTCCTCGCCGCCGAGGTCGGCCTCGATCCGCCGCACCAGGCGCAGGTTCTCGGCGAAGACCGCGGCCTGGCGCACCTCGCCCTCGGCCCACAACACGCAGCGCTCGCCGTCCCAGCGCTCGCCGTAGCCGGTCAGCCGGGCGGGCAGGTTGCCCGCGCGCCCGTGCAGGCCATGCCGCACCGACGTGCGAGGCGGGTAGCGGTAGGTGCCGGCGGGCACGTCGCCGCCGAACAGCGTGTGGTCGAGCCCGGCCGTGACGATGAGCCCGGAGAACGAGCGCAACCAGGACAGCCCGTCCTCGTCGGCGTTCTCGTGCAGCCCCGGATGGCGGAAACCCGTGGGGGAGCGCCAGCCGAACGCGCGCCCGCCGTGCTCGGCGTGCCCGATGTCCATGCACCTGTCCACCAGCACGTCGAACGCCAGCCCCGAGCCCGTCCTGAACTCCAGCGTCCTGATGCCGCGCTCGGCCCCGTCGCCGAGCGTCACCAGCCGGACCCCGCCGGCCGCGCTCAGATCGCCCGTCAGCTCGGCCAGCCGCCTGCGGTCCGGCGTCATGCCATCACCCACCCTCCGTTGACTTCGATGGTCTGGCCCGTGACGAAGGAGGCGTCCGGGCCGGTCAGGAACGACACCACGGCCGCCAGCTCCTCCGGCTTGCCGCGCCGCTGGAGCGCCTGCCGCTCCAGCACCATCCGGTCGTACGCCTCCGGATCCGGATGGATGCTCTCCGCCGCCGTCGGGAACGCGCCGGGCGAGACGCAGTTGACCCGGATCTCCTTCGGGCCGAGCTCGCGGGCCAGCGCCCTGGTGAGCGCGGCGGCGGCGCCCTTGGTGGCGACGTAGGCGGCCAGGTCGGACCAGCCGCCGTGCATGGTGATGGAGGCGATGTTGACGATCGCGCCGCCCAGGCCGCCCACCTGCCTGCTCATCTGCCTGCTCATCTGCTGGGCCGCGAGCTGGGCCGCCAGCCAGTACGCGCGCTGGTTGACCGCGTGCACGTCGTCGTACTCGCTCAGCGGCACCTCCAGGAAGGGCCGGGCCGGGTAGACGGCCGCGTTGTTGACGAGGATGCCGACCGGCCCCAGCCGCGCCTCCGTCTCGGCGAACGCGGCCTCGACGGCGGCCGGATCGCGCAGGTCGGTCTCCAGGTTGAGCGCGCCTTCGAGCGTCTTCGCGTCGACGTCGAGTGCCGCCACCCGGTGGCCGTCGGCGGCCAGCCGGCGGACGATCGCGCGGCCGAGCGCGCCGGCGGCGCCGGTGACGAGGGCCGTGGTCATCTGTGCCTCCATTCGTTGTGCAGGTCCTTGAACAGGTCGAGGGCCGGGACGCGGGCGAGCAGCCCGTCGCGGATCAGCGCGGACGCCCTCTCCTGCAGGGCGATGTAGCCGGGGAAGCGCGGCCTGATCCAGGCGGCCTCCAAGGTGGCCCGGGTGTCGCGGTAGAAGCCGCCCGTCTCCCACACGGCGCGGGCCGCGGGCTGCCCGCCGGTGGCGGGGAACAGCCCCGCCTGCACCGGCTCCGACAGCAGGCGGCGCAGGTGGGCGCGGACCGCCTCGCGGATCGTGCCGGCGCGCCGCCTGGAGACGGCCAGCCCGGTGCCGCCGAGCACGCTGCCCGGCGGCAGGCCCGGCCAGGCGGGGGCGTCGGAGAAGGTCAGCGGGTAGGAGCCGTAGCCGTACAGCAGGGGGCAGCAGTCGATCTCACCCGCCGCCAGCGCGTCGAGCACGCCGATCGGGTTGCGCAGCGACAGCCCGGGGTCGGCGGCGGCCAGCAGCTCCGCCATCAGCTCCAGCGCCCTGACCCCGGCCTCCTCGTCCAGGAAGTCGCCCGAGCAGAGCGCGCAGAACATGAGGAACGCGTGCGGCCCGCCCAGGCACAACGCCATCCGCGTGCCCCGGGCGAACGCCGCCATCTCCGTCCACTCCGCCGGCACCCGCACGCCCGGCCTGGCCGCCGCCACCTGCGTCGCCGCGTCGAGCGGCAGCGCCCACTGGCGCCCGTCCAGGTGGTAGCTGTCGAAGCAACGACCCGCCGAGCGGGCTCGCAGGCCCGCCAGCTCGTCCGGCTCGAACAGCTCCTCCATCGGCACCAGCGCGTCCACCGCCGCGCCCAGCCCCGGATGGTCGATGACGAGCACGTCGTACGTCTCGCAGAGCCCAGCGATCGGCTCCGACTCGAACCCCTCGAGCGGCTGCCGGTCCCACACGATCGGCTCGGGCACATCGCCGTACGGGTTCGAGCCGGCCAGGTCGAGCCGGGTCAGCTCGTCGAGCGGGGCGTACCCCCTCGGATGGTCCCAGGTCAGTCCTCGCATGCCAGCACGCCCTCCGCCACCAGCTCGGCCGTGCGCTCCGGCGGGTATCCGAGCTCGTCGAGCAGCTCCCTGGTGTGCTCGCCCACCAGCGGCGCGCCCCTGCGCACCTCCGGAGGGGTGGCGCTGAAGCCGTACGGGAAGCCGGGCGTGGTCACCGTGCCCTCGGTGCGGTGGTCGTAGGTGACGAACGACCCGTTCTGCCTGACCTGCGGATCGGCCACCAGGTCGGCGTAGCCGTACACCGGGCCGGCCCACAGGTCGTGGCGGGCGCAGATCTCCAGCCACTCGGCGGTCGTGCGGGCGGGCAGGCGGCGGGCCACGATCGCGGTGATCTCGTCGCGCCTGGTGTGGCCGTCGGCGTCGCCGTCCATGCCCGCGAGCTCGGGCAGGTCGAGGGCGACGGCCAGCGCGTCGAGCCGGGGCATGCCGAGCGCGAGATAGCCGTCCTTCGTGGCGAACACGCCGTAGGGCGCGCGGATGTAGGTGTGGCCGTGCGGCTCGCTCCCGCGGCGCTGCGGCACGCCGCCGACCGTGAAGATCGACAGCTCCTGCATCTGCACGGCGACGGCCGCGTCCAGCATGTTGACGCTCACCCGCTGGCCCTCGCCGGTGCGCTCGCGGTGCAGCAGCGCGGCGAGCGCGCCCTCGAAGGCGCTGTAGGCGGTGATGGCGTCGATGGCGTACGTGCCCGCGGGGGCCGGCGGGTCCCCCTCGCGGCCGGTGCTCAGCATGGCGCCGCTCATGGCCTGCAGCAGCAGGTCCTGGCCAGGCCGCGACGCGTACGGCCCGGTCTCGCCGTAGCCGGACATGGAGACGTACACGATGCGGGGGTTGATCTCGCTGATCGTGGCGTAGTCCATGCCGAGCCGCTCGGCCACGCCGGGACGGTAGTTCTGCAGGAACACGTCGGCCGTCGCGGCCAGCCTGTGCACGATGGCCCGGCCCTCGTCCGCCTTCAGGTTCACGGCCAGGCTGCGCTTGTTGCGGTTGAGCGACAGGAACGACGCGTTCACCCGGTTGCCCGTCGCCCCGCCCGCCGGGGCGTGCCGCTGCCACTCGCCGGTCACCGGCTCCACCTTGACCACGTCGGCGCCCAGGTCGCCCAGCCGCATGGCGGCCAGCGGACCCGCCATCGCGATGGACAGGTCGACCACGCGGTAACCGTCGAGAACGCCCATCAGCGCCCCTCGAAGACGGGCTCGCGCCGCTCGGCGAAGGCGGCCCTGCCCTCGGCCGCGTCGGCGGTCGCGAAACAGACGGTCTGCAGGTCGCGCTCGTACTGGATGGCCTGCTCCAGCGGCATGGAGTAGGCCGCCCTGACGTTGGCCTTGGCCGTCTGCGCGGCGATCGGCGGCCTGGCCGCGATCCGGCCGGCCAGCTCCAGCGCGGCCGGCAGCAGCTCCTCCCTCGGGTGGAGCTCGGTGACCAGCCCCCAGCGCAGGGCGCGGGCGGCGTCGATCGGGTCGCCGGTGAGCAGCATGGTGGCCGCGTTGCTCGAGCCGACGGCGTGGGCGAGCAGCGCCGACTGGCCGCTGCCGCCGATCCAGCCCAGCTTGATCTCGGGCGCGGCGAACGTCGCGGTGTCGGCGGCCAGCCGGATGTCGCAGGCCAGGGCCAGTTCCAGGCCGCCGCCGTAGGCGTAGCCGTTGACGGCCGCGATGATCGGCTTGCGCAGGGCTCGTACGGCGTCACCGTAGTCGCCGCGGTTGCGGAACTCCCACGGCGTCGCGTAGTCGTCGAGCTCGCCGATGTCGCTGCCGACGCAGAACGAGCGCTCGCCCGCGCCCGTGAGCACGGCCACCCGTACGGCCGGGTCGGAGCCGACCCGGTCCAGGCCGGCGCGGAGCGCGGCGGCCATGCCGGGGGTGATGGCGTTGAGCTTGGCGGGTCTGTTCAGGGTGACGACGGCCACGGGGCCGTCGACGTCGACGTGAACGTGCACGTGTTCGCTCATTTCGATTCGGTGAGGTCTTCAGCAGCAGAGGCGGGCGTGCTGCTCGGCGTCGGCGCGGGCGACCTCGACCACCTCGCGCATCGCCTCTTCGGCCTTGCGGTGGTGGTGGCGCCTGATCGCCACGGCCACCCGCTCGTGGCCGGGCAGCGTCTCCTTGTTGTGGGCGACCGAGCGGGTGTGCACCTGGCGCACGGACCGCAGGGCGATGCTGATCATGTCGTAGACGTAGAGCAGCAGGTCGTTGTCCGCCGCGGCGAACACCGCCTTGTGGAAGGCCAGGTCGGCCTCGATGAACGGCTCGGGGTCGTCGGCGGTGGCGTAGAGGGCGGCCAGTGCCTCGTCGATGCGCCGGACGGCCGCCGCGTCCGCCCGCTCGGCCGCCACCCGCGCCGCCCCGGGCTCCAGCGCGACCCGCAGGTCGGCCAGCACCCGGATGTCGCCGGGCCGCGGCTCGGGCATGAACCGCCAGCTCAGGACGTCGGCGTCGAGCAGGTTCCAGGACTCGCGGGGGCGCACGATGGTGCCCGCACTCCTCCTGGTCTCCAGCAGGCCCTTGCCGGCCAGCACCTTCACGCCCTCCCGGACGGCGGACCGGCCCACGCCGAGCTCGCCGACCAGCTCCTCCTCGATGGGGATGGACGTGCCGGGGGCCAGCGCGCCCCCGACGATCTGGGCGCCGAGCGCCTGGACGACCTGGACGTGCCGGGCCGCGTCCGGCTGGGGATCTGTTGCCACGGTTCCGCAAGGTACCCCGAGCGCGCGCCTTTTCCTAGACCCTTCATCGGATGAAGTTCGAACTTCATCCGATGAAGACTCTTAACAATCCGCGATCTCGGTAGTACGTTGCCTGGGAGCGGCACGACCAGCCACCCGAGCAGACCGCCACCCGCCATCGCTGGTCACCGACCCCATAGGGAGACACCATGAGGCTGGGACTGATCCACACCTCGGCGACGCTGGTCGACGTGTTCGCCAAGCTGTGCGCCGAGCACCTCCCCGGCATCGACACGTTCAACATCGTCGACGACAGCCTGATCAAGAACACCATCGCCGCGGGCCGCCTCACCCCCAGGACCGCGCGTCGCGTCGCCGGTCACGTCGGCTCCGCCGAGGCCGCGGGGGCCGATCACATCCTGGTGACCTGCTCCTCCATCGGCGCCGCCGTCGAGGCCGCCGAGCCGCTGACCGGCGTGCCGGTGACGCGGGTGGACCGCCCGATGGCCGACCGCGCCGTCGCGCTCGGCCGCCGGATCGGCGTGCTCGCCACCCTGAGCACCACCCTCGAACCGACCGCCGACCTGGTACGCCGGCGCGCCGCCGCGGCCGGCAAGGAGATCGAGCTGACCGCCAGGGTGTGCGAGGGCGCGTTCGAGGCGCTGATGAGCGGCGACGCCGCCACCCACGACGCGCGCGTGGCGCAGGCCCTGAGCGAGCTCAGCGGGGACGCCGACGTGGTCGTGCTGGCCCAGGCGTCGATGGCCCGCGTCGCCGGTACGGTGCCCTCGGCGGCGCCGATCCTGGCCAGCCCGCCCCTCGCCATGGAACACCTGGCCGGGGAGCTCCTGGGCGGGCGGACGCGCCGATGACCACCTCTCCGGGGACGGAACACGTACCGGCCGCCTCGCACGGGGCGGGGCGCGAGCTGACCGTCGCCACGTACCACGTGCTCACCCGCCTCCCGCTCGACCAGGCGGTGAGCGCGATCGCGGGCGAGCAGAGCACCGGCACGTTCGTCAGCGTGGCGGGGGAGAGCGACGAGCTGCGCGCCCGGCACGGCGCGGTGGTGCTCGGCATGACCGAGATCCCCGCGCCGGTCGCCGAGGCACTGCCGGGCGCCGCCGGCGACGGGCCGCTCACGGCGGGCCTGGTGCGGATCGGGTTCCCGCTGGCCAACACCGGGCCGTCGCTCACCAACCTGCTCCCCGTGGTCGCGGGCAACCTGTTCGAGCTGCGCGAGCTGGCCGGGCTGAAGCTGGCCGACCTCGACCTGCCCGCGGCCTTCGGGGAGGCGTACCTGCCCGCCCGGTTCGCGGTGGAGGGCACGCGCCGGCTGGCAGGACGTCCGGACGGGGTGCTGATCGGCACCATCGTCAAGCCCAACGTCGGGCTGCGCCCTTCCGACTACGTGGACCTGGTGCTCGAACTCGGGCTGTCCGGGGCCGACTTCATCAAGGACGACGAGGTGAACGGCGACTGCCCGCCCGCGCCGCTGCCGCAGCGGGTGCGCGCGGTCACGGGCGCGCTGGACGAGGTCGAACGGCGGACCGGGCGGCGGCCGATGTACGCGTTCAACATCAGCGACGAACCCGACCGGATGCTCGCCAACCACGACCTCGTCGTGGCGGCGGGGGGCACCTGCGTCATGGTCAACCTGAACGTCGTGGGCCTCCCGGCCGTCGCGATGTTGCGGCGGCACTCCCGCGTGCCGATCCACGGGCACGTCACCGGCACCGGAGCGCTGTTCCGCCACCCGGGGATCGGCATCGCGCACGTCGCCTACCAGAAGCTGGCCCGCCTGGCCGGGGTCGACCACCTGCACTGCGGCGGGTTCCACAGCAAGTTCTACGTCACCGACGACGACGTACAGCGGACGGTGGCGGCCGTGCGCGAACCGCTGCTCGGCGGTTTCCCGTGCCTGCCCGTGTTGTCGTCCGCCCAGTGGGCCGGCACCGCGCCGGTCACCCTGGAACGCACCGGCACCAGCGATCTGCTCGTCCTGGCGGGAGGCGGCGTGCTCGGCCACCCCGACGGGCCCGCGGCCGGGATCACCAGCATCCGGCAGGCGTGGGCGGCGGCGGAGGCGGGCGTGCCGCTGGCCGAGGTGCGCGAGCCCGAGCTGGCCCGGGCGCTGCGGTACTTCGGCGGGGTGGTGCGGAAGTGAGGCCGCTATGACGCGCATCGCCTTCGCCGCCGACGACTTCACGGGCGCGACCGACGCGTTGTGGCAGTTCAGACGGCTCGGGCTGAGCGGATCCCTCGTCACCGGCGTGACGCACCTGCACGACCGGGACGACGTCATCGGCATCGCCACCACGGCTCGGGCGTCGGCCGACCCGGCGTCCGTGGTGCTGCCCGCGTTCACGGCGCTGGCGGCGCTGCGGCCGCTGGCCATCCAGTACAAGGTCTGCTCGACCTTCGACTCGTCCCCGGAGCGCGGGAGCATCGGGGCCGTCATCGCGGCCCTGCGCCGTGCGGGCCTGGCGCGGGGCCCCGTGCCGGTGCTGGCCGCGCAGCCCGAGCTGGGCCGCTACACGTGGTTCGCCAACCATTTCGTACGGGCGGGCGACGAGGTCCACCGGCTCGACCGGTATCCGCCGGCGCGCGACCACCCGGTCACCCCCGCGACGGAGGCGGACCTGCGGGCGCGCCTGGCCGGGCAGGGCGCCGGCCGGACCGGATGGCTGCCCGCGTCGCCGTCGGAGGAGGCGTACCGGGCGAGGGCCGGGGACACCGGGAACGCGGCCTTCGTCGCGGACGCGATGACGGACGACCACGTCAGGGCGCTCGGCCGGCTGCTGCTCGCCGACGCCGCCACCCGCACCCCGCTGTGCTGCGTCGGCTCCGGCGGCCTCAGCCGCGCCCTCGCCTCAGCCCTCACCGCCGCCCCCACCCCGGCGACAACGGTGGGGCAGGGAGCGCTGGGAGCGGTCGCGCCGGTGCTCGTCCTGTCGGGGAGCCGGTCGCCGATCACCGCCCGCCAGATCGACACCGCCGAGCGCGCGGGGTGGCGGGTGCTCGGAGACCTGTCGGGGCCTGCCGGCCTCGTCGAGCAGGTCGAGGCGAGCCTGCGCGACGGCCGTCACACCGTCGTCGAGTCGACGCGTGGACCGGCGAGGGACCCTGACGGCATCGGGAAGTCGCTCGGCCGGATCGCCGCGACCATGGTGCGCGCCGGGCTGGTGCGGCGGCTGGTGGTCGCGGGCGGCGACACCTCGGGGCAGGTCGTCGCGGCGCTCGGCGCCCGGTCGCTGGACGTGACCGGCAGCCTGGCCGCCGGCGGGCCGGTGTGCGTGCTGGCCTCGGACGATCCCGCGGTCGACGGGGTCGAGGTGGCGCTGAAGGGCGGCCAGGTGGGCGGCGACGACTTCTTCCTCCGCGCCGCGGCCGGCCTCGCCGCCACCCGCTGATCCGCGTCCGCCGACCGACACAGTGCCGTCTCTCCCCGCCCAGCCTGGGATCCGCGGCGCGGTAGCCGGGCGGATACGACGGGAGGAGTACCGGGGCGGTGGCGCGCACTCCTGGAGACGCAGGCGGGAAACACCCGTGTGTCCGACGCCGCCGGCCGCCCGCACCGGGCAAGGTGAAGCCGGAAACACCGACGGCGGAGGGAGCACGGTCATGATGTATCCGGATCTTGAGGGAAAGGTGGCGCTGGTCACCGGCGGTTCTGGAGGCATCGGGAGCGAGACCGCCCGGGTGCTGGCCGGGCAGGGCATGCGGGTGGTGGTGAACGGCCGCGACCCTGTCGCCGTCGAGGACGTCGTGCGGTCCATCGGCGGGACGGCGATCGGCGTCGCGGCGGACAGCACCGACCCCGCCTCCGTAGAGTCGATGCGCGAGGAGGTGGAGCGCCGGCTGGGCCCCGTCGACGTGCTGGCGGTCTTCGCCGGCGGTGGCACGGGCCGGCCGCGGCCCATCGACCAGATGAGCGAGGACGACTGGCACGCCACCGTGCACGCCAACCTCACCTCGACGTTCCTGGCCGTCAGGAGCTTCCTGCCCGGCATGCGGCGGCAGGGGAGTGGCTCGATCATCACGATGGCGTCCCTGGCGGCGCGCAGCCCCACGCCCGCCTCCGTGGCCTACACGGCGGCGAAGGCCGGAGTCATCGCGCTGACCAGGCAACTGGCGCACGAACTCGGCCCCGCGGGAATCCGGGTCAATGCCGTCGCCCCTTCGACGATCATGACGGACCGGCTGGAGGAGCGGATGCCGCAGGAGTTCAAGGACCGCCTGCGGGCCGAGCATCCGCTGGGGCGGCTCGGCACACCGCTCGACGTCGCGAACGTGACCGCCTTCCTGGCCTCCGGCGCCTCCTCGTGGATCACCGGGCTGACGATCGACGTCGCGGGCGGCAAGTGGATGCCGTAGTGCCCGCTGTCCGCGGCTGGGCGCCCCCTCCGCCGGCCGCTCGGCGAACGCTCCGCCGGGAGACGGCGCCGCCCTTGACGCCGCGCACAGCACATTCGCAACGACAAGGTGGATCACCTTGCGCGATCGTCAAATAGTGTCCGGATTCTGTGACATTACCCCCGGCGGAAGTGCCGTGAAGCGCATCAGATGAGGAGATGTCGTCGCAGGTGAAGCCGGTGATCGAGGGGTGCGTGGCGGGGATCGCGGGGCTAATGCGCTTGACCTGAACGTTACGCCGAACGGTTTCTGCCCGTTATATTTTTACATATATTCTGCGCTCTGATCGCCATCTCGGCGTCAAGTGGATTTCACCGAGCGAGATGGGTTTACGTTGCGAGGGCGCCTCTCTCCTGCCGGAAGTCCGCGCCCGCGGTCAGCGCGAACGGAGAGTAATGGGCAAGTACCTGCTCCGCAGGTTGGCAATAAATGTGATCTTGGTCGCCATCGCGGCCAGCCTGGCGTACATGCTCGCGGCCACCACCATGAACCCGCGGGGGGCGTACGAAGGTCGCCAGCCACCGGTCGCAGAGGCGGTCATCGACGCGACGCTCGATGAGTACAACCTGAACGACAAGACTCCGGTGCTCGTCCGTTACGGCACGTGGGCGAAGGGCGTCATCACCGGCGACTTCGGCCGCACCTGGAACGGCGGTTCGGTCAACAACGAGATGGGCCGGCGGATCATGGTGAGCCTCCGGCTGCTGCTCATCGGCACGCTGGTCGGCTTCGCCGTCGGTGTGGCGCTCGGCGCGATCTCCGCCGTGAAACAGTACAAACTCACCGACCGGTTCATCGGGGTCAGCTCCTTCGTGATCATGGCCGTTCCGGTGTTCGTGCTGGCCACCCTCCTTGCGATCGCCACGTACAACCTGAACAGAGGGCTGGGGTTCTCGCTCATCGAGTACACCGGCGAGTACAACCCCCGGCTGTCGGGCTTCGACCAGTTCCTCAACCGGCTGAACCATCTGATCCTGCCGACGATCTCGCTCAGCCTCGGCCTGATCGCCTTCTACAGCCGCATCCAGCGCAACATGATGCTCGACGTGCTCAACCAGGACTTCGTCCGCACCGCCATGGCCAAGGGCCTGAGACGCAGGACGGCGCTGACCAAACACGCGCTGCGCACCGCGCTGATCCCCGCCGCCACCTATTTCGCCTTCGCGTTCGGGACGATGTTCACGGGCGCCACCTTCACCGAGAAGATCTTCGCCTGGCACGGCATGGGAGCCTGGCTGGTCGACTCGATCAACCAGAACGACGTCAACTCCGTCGCCGCGGTGACCTTCTTCACCGCCGTCTGCGTGCTGTTCGCCGCCTTCCTGTCAGACCTGCTGGTGGCGGCTCTCGATCCTCGGGTGCGGGTGAGCTGACATGCGTTCGAAAGTCGTCCTGCGGCGCCTGCTCCGCAACAAGCAGGCCCGCTATGGCTCCATCGCCCTGGTCGTGCTGGTGGGCCTGGCCTACCTCGGGCCGTTCGTCGGCCCGTACGACTGGACCGAGAAGGACTTCCTGGCCTTCCTGTCGCCGCCCGGCGGCGACCACTGGTGGGGCACCACCACGATCGGCCAGGACATGTACGCGGTCACGCTCCGCGGCATGCAGAAGTCGATCATCATCGGCCTGCTCGTGGCGCTCATCTCCACAGGGCTCGCCGCGATCGTGGGTGCGTTCGCCGGATATTTCGGTGGCTGGGTGGACAAGACGCTCATGTGGGGTGTGGACCTGCTGCTGGTCCTGCCGAGCTTCCTGATCATCGCCATCATCTCGCCGCGGCTGCGGGAGGGCGCCTCCTGGCTCTGGTTCGTGGCGCTGCTCGCCGCGTTCTCCTGGATGATCACCTCCAGGGTGGTGCGCAGCATGACGCTCTCGCTCCGCGAGCGGGAGTACGTGCAGGCCGCCGTCTACATGGGCATCCCCCGCTGGAAGATCATCTTCCGGCACATCGTGCCCAACCTGTCGTCGCTGCTGATCATCGACGCCACGCTCAACGTCAGCGGCGCGATCATCGGCGAGGCGGCGCTGTCCTTCTTCGGCTTCGGCATCCAGCCGCCGGACGTCTCCCTCGGCACGCTGATCGCCGAGGGCTCGCGCAACGCCACCGGCTACCCCTGGCTGTTCGCCTTCCCCGCGGGCCTGCTGGTGCTGCTCGTGCTCAGCGTGAACCTGATCGGCGACGGCCTGCGTGACGCACTCGACCCGGGGAGCAACTCGTGAGCATCTTGGAGGTCAAGGACCTCACCGTCACCTTCCCCGGCGGCATCCAGGCCGTGCGCGGCGTCAGCTACGAGGTTGAGCGCGGCGAGGTGCTCGGCATCGTCGGCGAGTCCGGCTCGGGCAAGTCCGTCACCTCTCTCGCGGTCATGGGCCTGCTGCCGGCGAACGCCGTGGTCAGCGGCTCGGTCAAGCTGCACGGTCAGGAACTGCTCGGCATGAAGGAGGACGAGCAGATCAAGGTACGCGGCAAGACGATCAGCATGATCTTCCAGGATCCGCTGTCGGCGTTCACGCCCGTCTACACCATCGGCGACCAGATCGCCGAAGCCGTCCGCGTCCACCAGAACGTCGGCAAGGACAAAGCCGCCAAGCGCGCCGTCGAACTGCTCGACCTGGTCGGCATCCCCAATCCGAGCCTGCGCGCGAAGGCGTTCCCGCACGAGTTCTCCGGCGGCATGCGGCAGCGCGCGATGATCGCCATGGCCGTCGCCAACGACCCCGACCTGCTCATCTGCGACGAGCCCACCACAGCGCTCGACGTGACCATCCAGGCCCAGGTGCTGGAGGTGCTCAAGACCGCCCAGCAGGAGACCGGCGCCGGCATCGTGATGATCACGCACGACCTGGGCGTCATCGCGGGCATGGCCGACCGGGTGGTCGTCATGTACGCGGGCCGCCCGGTCGAGCAGGGTCTCGTGGACGACATCTACTACCGGCCGCGGATGCCGTACACGATGGGCCTGCTCGCCTCGATCCCGAGGATCGACGGCGAGGAGGGCCCGCTCGTGCCCATCGACGGCAACCCGCCCTCGCCCGCGTCGCTGCCGCCCGGCTGCCCCTTCGCGCCGCGCTGCCCGATGAAGGTGGACATGTGCGACGACGAGGAGCCGCCGCTGACCCCGTTCGGCAGCGGGCGCCACGTGGCCTGCATCCGCTCGCACGAGATCGAGCACAAGGGCCTGACCGGGGCCGACGTGTTCCCGGTGCCGGTCATCCCGCCCAACGAGGTGGTCAGGGTGCCGCGCGCCGAGCGCCCCACGGTGCTCGAGCTCGACGACATGATCAAGCACTACCCGCTGCTGAAGGGCGCGATCGTCAAGCGCCGCGTCGGCACCGTCTACGCCGTCGACGGCATCAGCTTCGACATCGCGCAGGGCGAGACGCTGGCCCTGGTCGGCGAGTCCGGCTGCGGCAAGACCACCACGCTGCAGCAGATCATGCAGCTGCAGCCGCCGGAGGGCGGGCGCGTCGTGGTGCTCGGCAAGGACAGCGCCGAACTGGACAAGGCAGGGCGTAAGAGCCTCCGCCGCGATCTGCAGATCGTCTTCCAGGACCCGATGGCCGCGCTCGACCCGCGCATGCCGGTCGGCGACATCATCGCCGAGCCGCTGCGGGCGCACGGCAAGAAAGAGGTGCGCGAGAAGGTCGAGGAGCTGCTGGAGCTCGTCGGGCTGGCCGCGGAGCACGCCGAGCGTTACCCCCAGCAGTTCTCCGGCGGCCAGCGCCAGCGCATCGGCATCGCCCGCGCGCTCGCGCTGGAGCCGAAGCTGCTGGTGCTCGACGAGCCGGTCTCCGCGCTCGACGTGTCCATCCAGGCGGGCGTGATCAACCTGCTGGACGAGCTCAAGAGCAGGCTCGGCCTGTCCTACCTGTTCGTGGCGCACGATCTGGCGGTGGTCAGGCATCTGGCCGACCGCGTGGCCGTCATGTACCTGGGCAGGATCGCCGAGATCGGCACGGTCGAGGACGTCTACGACAGCCCCGCGCACCCGTACACGCAGGCTCTGCTGTCGGCGATCCCGCTGCCCGACCCCGAGATGGAACGCACCCGCAAGCGGATCCTGCTCGAAGGCGACCTGCCCAGCCCGGCCGACCCGCCGTCTGGATGCAGGTTCCGCACCCGCTGCCCCAAGTTCGCCGTGCTCAGCGAGGCGGAGCGGCGGCGGTGTGTGGACGAGGAGCCCTCGGTTGCCAGGCTGGCGAACGCCGTCGACCACGGCGCCGCCTGTCACTACGCGGAGGAAGTCGAGGTCATCACGGCCTCGGACAATCAGGAGGAAGAGTGAAGGTTCGTTACCGTGCAGCCGCTGGGCTGACGGTCCTGGCCATGGCCGTCGCCGCCTGTGGCGGCGGCGGCGAGACCAAGCAACCGAACGCCGAGCAGCCCAAGCAGGCTCAGCAGCAGATGTCGGAGACCCCGGCCATCAGCATCAACCCCGTCCCGTACGAGCAGGTCAAGGACGGCGGCACGCTGACCGTGGCGATCGGCCAGTGGCCGAGCCAGTGGAACGGCCAGCACGTGGACGGCAACCAGGCCGACACCGCGTTCATGCTCGACGCGTTCCTGCCGCAGCTGATGGTCTCCGACGAGAATGCCACTTTCACCGCCAACCCCGACTACCTGACCGACGTCAAGAGCGAGGTCGCCGACGGCAAGCAGGTCGTCACCTACACGCTCAACGACAAGGCCCAGTGGTCGGACGGCACGCCGATCACGTGGAAGGACCTCGAGGCCCAGTGGAAGGCCAACAGCGGCCAGAACGAGAAGTTCAAGCCCGCCTCGAAGGACGGCTGGGACAAGATCGAGTCGGTCGAGAAGGGCGACTCCGACAAGGTCGCCATCGTGACCTTCAAGCAGCCCTACCTCGAGTGGCAGGGCATGTTCAACCGCGGCACCTCGCACCTGCTGCCGGCCAAGCACATCGAGACGCCTGAGGCGTACGACAAGGACTACCTGCAGAAGATCCCGGTCACCGCCGGGCCCTTCAAGGTCGAGAAGCTCGACGAGGGCACCAAGACCCTCACCCTGGTGGCCGACGACAAGTGGTGGGGCAAGAAGCCCAAGCTCGAGAAGGTCATCTTCCGGACGATCGAGACGCCCGCCGCGCAGGTGAACGCCTTCGCCAACGGCGAGATCGACGCCGTGGAGATCCCGCCGGGCAGCCCTGCCGACCTCAAGCGGGCCAAGGAAGTCCCCGACGTGGACATCCGCAAGGCGCTGAGCCCCAACTGGCGGCACATCACGGTCAACAACCAGAGCGACTTCCTGAAGGAGAAGTCGGTCCGGCAGGCCGTGCAGTACGCGATCAACCGTGACGTGATCACGCAGTCCGACCTGAAGGACATGGACTGGCCGCTGCAGACGCTCGGCAACCACGTCTTCATGAACAACCACAAGAGCTACGTCGACAACTCCGGCGACCTCGGCAAGTACAACCTGGAGAAGGCCAAGCAGCTGCTCGACGCGGCCGGCTGGAAGCAGGAGGCGGAGGGCCAGCTCCGCAAGAAGGACGGCAAGGAGATGTCGCTGACCTTCGTCGTCCCGGCGGGCGTGCCGTACGCGAAGACGGAGGGCGAGCTGACCCAGGCCATGCTCAAGGAGGCCGGCATCGGCCTGACCATCCGCCCGGTGCCCGATGACAAGTTCTTCACCGACTTCATCATCAAGGGTGACTTCGACCTGGTGCCCTTCTCCTGGATCGGCACGCCGCTCCCGATCGGCAGCCTGGCGCAGATCTACAAGACCGGGTCCGAGAGCAACTTCCCGAAGTCCGACGACCCGGCCGTGGACAAGGCGATCGACGCCGCGGTGTCCGCGACGGACCCGGAGCAGGCCGCCCAGCTGGCCAACGAGGCCGACAAGCTGATCTGGGACATGGTGCACACCATCCCGCTGTACCAGCGTCCTGACATCCAGGCGACCAAGAAGACCCTCGCCAACTACGGCGCCGAGGGCTACAAGTACAACGACTGGACGTCGATCGGCTTCACCGGCTGATCCTCGCGCACGACGAACCCCCGGCCGGGCCCGCCCTGCCGGGGGTTTCGCGTGTCCGTGGAGCCTGTTGGCGGGCTCTGTGGTCGTCGGGTAAGGTCGTGCCCTAATCGGTGCCTTCTGTCGACACGAAGGCATGGTGGTGTGGCGAGCGCCCTGAGGCGTCGCCGGAGGAGCAGGAAGGAGCGAGGAGCGTATGACCGCCCGCTGGGTGGCTGCCGCGAGCAGCATCCGTTCCTCTGCCCGTCCGGGCTCCCCGGGAGCCGGTCACCGCAGCTGAGCCGGGTCGCCGCGTGGTGTCACGCGGGCCCCGCCCTGCGCGCCGGCGCGGGAGTCCTCCCTCTGAGAAGGGCTTCTCCGTTGTTCGATCCATCCCTGTTCGCGGATGCGACGACGTCCACCTCACCCTGCCCGCCGCACACGACTGGAGCACACGCATGACCGACGATCTCACCCTGCGCGCCGAGACGGCCGGTGACGAGGCAGCCATCAGGGCCGTGACCGCGGCCGCCTTCGGCAGGGCGGAGGAGGCCGACCTCGTCGAGGCGCTCCGCCGCGACCCGGCCTGGATCCCCGCCCTGTCACGGGTGGCGGTCTCCGGTGGCCGTGTCGTCGCCCACGCCCTGCTCACCCGCTGTCTCGTCGGCGAGACACCCGCGCTCGCCCTGGGCCCGGTCGCGGTCCTGCCCGAGAAGCAGCGCCAGGGGCTGGGCACGCTGGTCGTCGAGGACGTGCTGCGGGAGGCGCGGGAACGCGGCGAAAGTGCCGTGATCGTGCTCGGGCACCCCCCGTACTATCCCCGTTTCGGCTTCACCATCGCCTCCCGCCACGGCATCGGCGTCACCTTCGACGTGCCTGACGAGGCGTTGATGGCCCTGTCGCTGGACGGTGCGCCGCTGCCGTCCGGCACGATCCGCTACGCGCCTCCGTTCGGCGTCTGACGGACAGCCGCGGGCGCCACCCTCCCGGCGGCGCCCGCGGCGATCAGCGCCGGAACTCGCGCAGCGTGGTCGGCGGCCGGCCGTACGCAGGTGACTGAGATTTATGGTTCTGCTTCGGAATCAAGAAGCTTGGCGGCCGCATGAGGGTCCATGAGAGTGGACCAGATCTGCTCGTTCCCGATCAAGGAACGGTGGGGCATCCGTGCCTCGGGCGCCCTGCTCTGCGGATCGCATCCCGGCACGAGTTCTAGGACGAGGGCTACCAGGTCGGCAGGGACGGGTCCGGTGATCCGGACAGCGCAGTAGGTTTCGTGGCCATCGTCGGCGCGTACCTGGACGCCTACCACACTGGTTCCCAGGTCGACGCTGTGTTCGTACCCGTCACCCAGTGAGGCGCAGGTCAACCTGTGGACGGCTGGCGCAGGTGACGCAGCGCGCGGACACCGCTTTCGGCTTGGTAGCGGATGCGGTCCTCATCGGAGGGAAGGAGATGCCCGATATACGTGGCTCCGTTGATCGGCTGGGTGTGTTCGGTGTTGTATCGGGTCCGGGCAGCCTTCGCGTTGGCTTCCAGCGCGGCGTAGAAGTCGTCGACGGCGCCGTCCTCGCGCATGCCCGCGGCGATGATCCACGGCAGGTCCGCTTCCAGCCAAGCGGCTGCGCGCCAACGCTGGATCTTCACCTTGAACAGAATCTGATCGGTGATCGCGCGGATCCGCTCGTGTGGGGTGCCGGCGTCGGCGAACATGGCGGACGCCTTCACCAGCACCGGATGGTTGATCTCATCGAGTGGATCATCCACTGGCGGTGTCGGCAGGCGCAGATCGTCGCGAAGGGTGCGGAGGGTGGGGCGGGCGTGCTCCATTGCCGTGTCAGTCCTCCCGGACACCGCCGACGGCATTGATCTGCTCGACGGTGAGGCCGGTGAGCAGTGCGACGCGGGAGAGGTTGGAGCCGTCGAGCTTGCGCATGGACTCCATCATGCTGGAGCGGATCTCCTCGCGCCGTAGTTCCAGGTAAACCCGGACTGCTTCGGCGACCAGGTCCTTCTTCGTCAGGCCCAGGAAGTGAGCACCGTCAGAGATCAACTGGTCGACCTCGGGGGCGACCTTCAGCGGGGCGGTGGCCCGGCTGGTCTTCTCGGTCGCGCCGGACCCTGCTGTCTTGGCCATTGCACACACCCTTTCCTGGTACCCCATGGTACCGGCTGCTCCCATGGGGCCTCCAGGTTGAGTGCTGGCGCCTCATCGTTCGACAACATGCAGCAGTAGGTTGGGGCGTGCGCCTGCGGCGATCAGCGCCGGAACTCGCGCAGCGTGGTCGGCGGCCGGCCGCCGTAGCGCTCGATGCTCTCGGTGACCCGGTAGAGCGGGTGGTCGCCGGACCCGATGAGGCGGAAGATCGCCCACAGGTGCGTCAGGTGCTCGACCGTGTACGGGTCGCCGTAGACCTTCATGGCCCTGGCCTGCCACTCCTCGGGCGGCACGTCGGCGTACTCCGCCCCGAAGGCGTCGGCCACCTCGCCGATCGTCGCCATCTGCCCCGTCACCAGGCACACCGGGTCGGCGGGCGCCGGGTCGAGCAGCAGGCCGGCCGCAACCCTGGCCACGTCGGCGGCGGCGACGAGGGGGATCCGCGTGTCGCGCGGCCCCAGCGGGAGCGCCAGCCGGTCGCCCTCGGCGGCCACGGCCAGGTTCTCGAAGAAGACCGCGGCCCGCAGGTGCACCGCGCCCACTCCGGCCCGGTCGAGGACCTGCTCGGCCACCCAGTGCCGGCGCATGCGGGGCGTCAGCGCCTCGGGTGAGGCGTCCAGCTGCGACACGTCGACGACCCGTTCCAGCCCTTCCTCCCTGGCCGCCGCCGCCAGCACGGCCGTGGCGTCCAGCAGGCCCGCCGTCACCGGGTAGGTGAGGAACGCCCGATGGACGCCGCGCACGGCCTGCCGTACCGAGGTGATCTCCCGCAGGTCGCCGACCACCACCTCCGCGCCGCGCTCGCGCAGCTCGCCGGCCCGGCGGTCGTCGGAGCGCACGAACGCCCGCACCTGCACGCCGCTTTCCAGCAGCAGTTCGGCGACGTGCCGGCCGGTGGATCCCTGCGGCCCGCCCGCCGCGCCCGTGACGAGGATCATCGTTCCTCCGGCAGGTTCAGGGTGAACAGCCCGAGCCGCTCCAGGTCGCGCAGGAACGGCTCGGCGGGGAACGCCTCGGCCGGGCCGTACACGCCGGGGGAGGCGGGGCCCGCGCCGTCTGCCAGGCGCACGGCGGCCTCCACGGAGGTCAGCGCGCTCATCCGCCACAGGTCACGGCCGCTCGCCCGCCCCGCGCGGCCCCCGTCCTCGGCGATCACCTGTGTGGCCACGGTGAAGTCGGAGCCCGCCCTGGTGGCGGCGTCGACGTGCTCGCTGGCGAACACCTGCTCCTCCTGGAACGTGTGCGCCGTGAGCTGCGCCTCGACCTGCCGCGCCGGCACGTGCCTGGGCACGGTCAGCACCTCGGAGAACGGGACGGGCGCGATCATCGTGCGCGGGCCGAGCGGCGGAGGGAAGGGGAAGACGGCGTTGCGCGGCTCGACGTAGCCGATGTGCTGGGCGCCGTCGGCGTAGGTGATGCGCCGGGTGTCGGCGAACAGCAGCTCCGCCGTGCTCTTGGCGCCCGTGGTCAGCCGCCAGCCGCTCACCGCGTACGCGGTGATCACCCGGTCGACGCCCGTCATGCCCGCCGCCACGGCGCCGGCGAGCAGGTCTCCCAGGCCGCCGTAGAAGCTCATCGCCGTGACCATGGTGATGCCCGCCCGCCGGGCCGGCTCGGACATGGCGTCGAACATCCACTTCGTGTGGTGCTGCTCCAGGGCGTGGTCCACGTAGTGGCAGCCGCCTTCGGCCGCGGCGGTGGCGACGGGACCGCCGGTGTGCGTGAAGGGGCCCGCGCAGTGGATCAGCACGGCGGCCCGCTCGGCGAGCCGTCGTAACGCGGCGGGGTCGTCGAGCGCGGCCCGGTGCACGGGCGCGCCGCCGAGCTCGCCGGACAGGGCCTTCAGCCCGCCCTCGTCGCGCCCGGCCAGGATGACCTCGCGGCCGCGGGCATGGAGCTCGGCCGCCACGAGGCGCCCGGTGTGGCCGGTGGCGCCGTAGACGGCGATGTGCTGCGGTGCGGACACGGCTCGCCTCCATGTTCCATACTGAGGGTACGTAACTAGCCTCGAAGTTACGTACCGCGAGTATGCAAGTCAAGGGGAGAACGATGGCCGGCCGCACGCAGGCAGAGCGCTCAGACGAGACCACGGGGCGGCTGGTGCGAGCCGCTCGCCAGATGTTCGGCGCCGGGGGGTACGCGTCCACGTCGATCGACGCGGTGGCCGCCGCCGCGGGCGTCACCAAGGGAGCCGCCTACCACCACTTCGGCGGCAAGGTCGCCCTGTTCCGCGCCGCGTTCGTGCGCGAGTTGGAGGAGGTCTGCGCCGCGCTGGAACGGGCGGCGGGCGAGGAACGCGAGCCGATGGAGGCGCTGCGGCGCGGTTGCCGCACCTTCTTGGAGCACTGCCTCGACCCGGGGTTCCGGCAGATCGTGCTGCTGGACGCGCCGTCGGTGCTGAGCTGGGAGACCGTGCGGGCGATCGAGCACGATCACCTGCTGCGGGTCCTGCACGACGGCCTGCGCGTGGCGGTCGCGGGCGGCCAGGCCGCGGACGGTGATCTGCCCGTCCGCGCCCGGCTCGTCTTCGGTGCCCTGTGCGAGGGCGGGATGTTGCTGGCCCGCTCCCAGGACCCGGCGGCCGACCTGCCGCGGCTCGCCGCGGAGGCCGACCGCTTCCTGGAGGCGCTCAGGCGTTGATCAGCCGTGCGAGTCGGTGACGGTG
The DNA here is from genome assembly GCF_055586745.1 of Nonomuraea sp. NPDC049378. Lineage (NCBI taxonomy): Bacteria > Bacillati > Actinomycetota > Actinomycetes > Streptosporangiales > Streptosporangiaceae > Nonomuraea > Nonomuraea sp. NPDC049378. The sequence continues at coordinate 173,933 of NZ_JBVJHP010000001.1, read as the reverse complement.
CCCTTGAGCGTGGTCTGGCAGGACGGGCCGTTCGGGCCGTCGAAGCGGACGGAGTCGAAGAAGTCGCGGAAGTCGGGGTAGAAGTTCCCCTGGTCGCGCGGGCTGGTCACCGCGGAGCAGCCGCCGTAATCGGCCTCGGAGAACAGGTGGATCCACGAGTCGGTACGGTTCCAGTCGGACTTGGCGCGGTCGGCCATGCCCAGGGCGGCGAGGTCGGGGGTGTCGGCGTTGATCTCGATGAGGTCGCCCGTGCCGTCGAGGCCGGAGAACATGCAGTAATAGCCGTCACGGCAGCGGTCGTACCCGTCGGCCGCCTGGGCCGGGGTCGCCAGGGCGGCCAGAGCGGCGGCGGCGATCGGTAACGCCAGCATGTGAAGCTTCTTGCCCAACGTTCCTCCATGCTTGAAACTTTCCTTCGCCCCGAACATACATCGCACGATCTTGTCAGGAAAGGGGTTGATCGGCCCCTCTTGCGAGCCGTGCTCGGGCGTCCGCGTCGACGATGAGCGGCACGTCACCGCGGGCGGGCTGGACGATGGGGAGGAGACGGCGCGCTCGCACCCGCCACGTCCTTCGGCTTCCAGGCCACCCGGCCGGACGGAGGGTCAGCGGTCCACGTGCAGCCTGCCGAACTCGATCCGCGGGGTCGCGCCGGCGAAGTTGCGGTCGACCTCGGCCCGCTCGGCGCTGCTCGGGTTCGCGTTCGTGCAGCTCACCGGCGCGCTCGACCCCGACATCAGGTCAGAGCACCGGCCGGTGCGCCGGTCCGGGAGACCCAGGATGTGGCCCATCTCGTGGGCGGCGATGCGCAGCGGGTCGTAGCCCTGGCCGGTCGCCTGCCGGCCCATCCAGATCGTGCCGCGGCCCAGCCCGGTGGGCAGCGCCCGCGGCCAGCCGTTGTCGGCGTACACGACGAAGTCGGCGGGTGTGCCACGGACGAGCCGGACGTTCGACACGCTGGAGTTCCAGACCTGCGCCGCCCGGTCCACGGCGCTCACGAACTCGGCCGCGCGGCTCGCGTCGTACCGGATCACCCTGACCATGGATGCGGCCTGCGCGGGCGAGCTGACCAGCAGGATCGCGAGGCCGACGGCTAAGGAGAGCATGAGACGGAGGGATCGTGGCATGGGGGCCTCCTCGGGGGTGGGGTGCCGCAACGGTATGTGCGCCACGCGTCCGGGAGACGTCCCAAATCGCCCCTATTACGGTGGTATGGAGCTACGTGGCCTGCGCGAGGACGGTCGCCGTGCGAAGGAACGGGCAGGACACACAGGCTTCGGCCGGCGTCCGCCACGACGACCGCATCTTCGACCGCGGCAGGAGCCGGGGCGGAGTGCCAAGGCCGGCGCCGGGATGCCCGGGCTCACCCCGGCGCGCTCGCCCTCCGTATGCTCGGTCACCTTGACGCAGTGGTGGGGGAGCGCGTCTGGCTGACCGGGAGCGCCGCACTCAGGTTCGGAGGCGGGGCAGAGATGACGAACCCTGCGTCCCTTGGGCACGGGAAGGACGGACGATCGTGATTCGGGTGTTGCTGGCGGAGGACATGGAGCTCGTCCGCGGGGCCATCGTCGCGCTGCTGGAGTTGGAGAGCGATCTGACGGTCGTCGCCGAGGTGGGCTCGGGGGATGCGGCGGTGGCGGCGGCCCTGGAGCACCGGCCGGACGTGGCGGTGCTCGACGTGCTCATGCCCGGTGAGCTGGACGGGCTCGCTGCGGCCGGTGTCCTGGCGGAGCGGTTGCCCGAGTGCCGGGTGGTGATTTTGACATCGCTGGGGCGGCCGGAGACGTTGCGCCAGGCGCTGGCGTCCGAGGCCAGCGGGTTCATGCTCAAGGACGCGCCCCCCGCGCAGCTGGCGGAGGCGATCCGCAAGGTGGTCGCGGGAGAGCGCGTGCTCGACCCGGATCTGGCCGCGCAGGCGATCATGAGCAGACCGAACCCTCTGAGCGAGCGGGAGATCGGGGTGCTGCGGATGGCGGCAGGTGGCATGGAGGCCTCGGAGATCGCCTCGACGCTCTACCTGTCCAAAGGCACGGTGCGCAACTACCTGGGGGCGATCGTCACCAAGCTAGGTGCGCGCAACCGGCTCGACGCCGTCCGCATCGCGACCGAAGCCGGTTGGCTGTAGGACGAGGAGCTCATACCCTCCGGGGACATGGGAGGCGCGCAGGGTGCCGCCGTGGGCGCTCACCCGCTGGGTCAGGTTGCGCAGGCCCTGGCCGGGCGGGGCGGCGCCGGTGTCGGTGACGCCGTCGTTGGCGATCCGCAGGCATGCGATGGCGTCCTGCGAGGTGAGCTCGATGCGGCAGAGCTGGGCACGGCTGTGGCGCAGGACGTTGGTGACCGCCTCGCGCAGCACCGTGGCCAGCAGCGCGTCGATCTCGGAGGGGAGTCCGACGACGGGATCGGCGTGGACACCGGCTCCCGCGGCGGACAGCACCTCATGGGCGGAGGCCAGCTCGGTCGCCAGCGACAACTTCTGGCCGCGGTCGCGGGGGATGGCGGCCACGTCGGCGAGGGCACGCTCGGCGATGCGGGTGATGTCGGCGAGCTGCTCGGCACTCCGCTCAGGCATCCGGACGGCCAGCTCTCCCTTCACCACGATGGCCGACAGGCTGTAGCCCAGCAGATCGTGGACATCACGGGCGATGCGGCGGCGCTCCCTCTCCAGTGCGATCCCGGCCAGAGCCAGGCGGGCCTGGCGAACCTGGGCGACCATGTCGGTGTGCAGGGCCAGGCCATGGAACATGACCGCGATGGCCAGAGCGTTGAACGTCCAGTACAGGTTTTCCGCCGGAGCGACGCCGCGCAGTGCCATCGCGACGGCGGTCGCCGCCAGCACGGCGCCGACCGCAGGGAATGCCGCCCAGCGTGTCCACAAGATGAGCAGCGAGCCCGCGACGAAGCCGATCAGCTGCGGGTAGGGACGCTCGGGGAAGAACAGCGGCGCCAGGGCGAGGGCAAGTTGCAGCGGAAGCGTCCATGCCGCGTGCGCGGGCCGGACGCCGGGCGGCCGGGGCCATGAGTGGCGCAGTTGCAGGCCCGTGACCCCGGTCAGGATCAGGAGGCTGAGGGCCAGGACGGCGGGAGGCATCGCCGCACGCCACAGGAACACCGCAGAGACGATCAGGAACCCCAGGTGTGCGGTCACCAGGATGGGGAGCGCGAGCCGGGGTGTGAGGTCGTCGACGTTGGGCTGGGCCGGGGCTGGAGGAGCCTGCCTGGCACGCGCGGCGGCCCTGCGGGCCAGGGCGACGATCTCGCCGGTACGCCCCTGCTCCGCCAGGGCGGTGATGGCCGACAAGCTGGAGCCCAGGACGCTTTCGAACTCGAGTGAGGCACGCTCGCGTTCTTCGGCGACCGTCGCCTCGGCCAGTTCGTCGCGGGCGGCGTGCAGTTCGGCGCGCAGGTCGTTCAGCCGGGTGACGCCGAACACCACCAGGCCTTGCGTGAGTGCGTTGACCATGGCGTTCACGCAGGTGTAGGCGTCGGCCGTGTTGAGCAGGCCGGTGACGGCCACAACGGCTCCGGTCAGCACCCAGCGCGCGGGGCCGCGCACGATCAGGAGCACGGAGGCGGCGAGCAGCCCGGGAGCGCCCTGCCCGGCCCACACGAACAACAAGGCCTGCGCCACGAGGGTCCACGGGCCGACCAGGCGGCGCGGGCGCGGCAGGCTGTGGACGACCTGCAGGATCACCATGACGATCGCGGGAACGCCGGGCAGCGGCGCCAGCGGATCGAACGCCACCCCGGCCAGGACCACCAGGATGATCACCACGGCGAAGAATTATACCGAGATGTACGGATCGTGCATTTCGTCAAGAGCACTGGTGTCCCTGACACTGGTCCGATATCACCACAGATCGGCAGGGTTGCGCTCATGAAAGCGCACCTCACCCGCATCGTGGCCACGGCACTGGCCGGCGCCGTGATCCTCACAGCAGGCCAGGCCACGGCATCCGCAAGCCCGGTCACGCCGATGACCGACCTGCCTGGACTGGCCGAGATGGTCGACCGGATCGTCCCCGAGCAGTTGGCCAAGGAGCGCATTCCCGGCGCGGCGGTCGTCGTGGTCTCCGGCGGGCGTACGGTCCTCGCCAAGGGATACGGTGTCGCCGACGTGGCCACGCGCCGGCCGGTCGACCCCCGGCGCACCGGCTTCTTCACCGGTTCGCTCGCCAAGCTGTTCACCGCCACGGCCGCGCTGCAACTCGTGGACGACGGCAAGCTCGACCTGCGAGCGGACGTCAACAGGTATCTGACCACGTTCAAGATCAAGAATACCTTTCCAGGGCGGCCGGTCACCCTGGAACACCTCCTGACGTACACGGCTGGCTTCGACGACGACATCGTCGGGCTCGCCGAGGCCGATGCGGAAGACGTCGGCTCTCTGCGGGACAGCCTGGCCGGCCGGCAACCGCGCCGGGTACGTCCGCCCGGCACGCGCGTCGCCTACGACAACTACGGCATGGCCCTGGCCGGCCACCTCGTGGAGGCCGCCTCCGGACAGCCGTACGCGGAGTACGTCGAGCAGCACGTACTCGAGCCGCTCGGCATGAACGCCACCAGCCTGGCCGTACCGCACGCCGCGGCACTCGACGCCGCCCTCGCCGGCGCCTACCGCCCGAGCGCGGAGGGCTACGCCACGGTCAAAGGCCAGTACGGCCCTTGGGCTCCCACGGGAACCGGCCCCGTCTCCACCCCCGCCGACATGGGCCGCTTCATGCTCGCCCACCTCAGCGACGATCCGCGCATGGGCGAGAACGTCGCCCGCCGCCTTCGGGAGCAGCACTATGCCCAGGACCCACGCATCCCGGGTATGGGCTACGCCTTCGAGCAGCGCTCGCGCAACGGCCACCGGCTTGTCTATAAGGACGGCGAGGTGCCTGGCCACCACAACGTCATGGCTCTGCTCCCGGAGCAGGACCTCGGGATCTACGTCGTCTACAACGGCGACGGCGTCGGCCAGGTCGCGGGCTGGAGCGGTCAGAGCCTCGTCAATCAGATCATCGACCAGTATTTTCCCCTGCCCCCGGCCGGCACACTGGCCGTCTCCGGCGGGGACATGACGCGCTACGCCGGCACCTACCGCTCTACCCGCACCAGCCGGACCAGCCTCATGAAGGTCAGCGCGCTGTTCGCCACGCCAAGCGTCCAGGCCAACACCGACGGCACGCTCACCACCACTGGCCTTTCGCCGGATCCGGAAAGGACGACCCAGCACTGGGTGCCGATCGGGCCGGGTCTCTTCCAGGAGCGCGACGGCCAGGCGAAGATCGCCTTCGACGACGAGGGCACGCTGTCCAGCTCGATGAACCCGTCCGAGGCGCTGGAGAAGCTGGCCTGGTCAGAAGAGCCGATGCTGCACATGGTCCTGTTGGGCTCCAGCGCCCTGGTCTTCGTGCTGGCCTTCCTCACCCTGCCGATCACGGCCTTGGTCCGGGTCCTGCGCGGGCGTTCCCGTCCCGGAGCCCGGCCGCAGCCGGCCGGTGCCCGTGTCGCCCGGCTGATGGCCTGGATCACCGCCGCCCTGGTGACGGTCTTCGTCGGCGGGATCGCCATGACCATGTCCGACCCGAACGTGGTCATAGAGCTGACCACTCTCTACGCGCCCCGGCTGGCCGTGCTGCCGATCGTCGCCACGGCCGGGCTCGTGGTCTCCGTCCTGGTCGCCTGCTGCGCGGTGGCGGCCTGGGTGAAGGGCTGGTGGGGCCGGCCAGGACGGCTGTACTACACGGCGCTCGCCCTGGCCGGTGTGATGTTCTTCAAGATGGCCATGACCTACAACCTCCTCGCTCTGCCGTTCCCGACGAACTGACGGCCCGTCAAGCGCCGATCCGGGTGTTCGCGCAGCATGCGCTCACACGAGTGCGGACCCCACGTCTCAGCCGACGGTGACGTCGAGGAAGATGGGCTTCTTGCCGGCCAGCAGCGGGGTGCCGTCCTCGTCGGTCATCTTCCAGAAGATCTTGCAGCGGCCGGGGGAGTCGGCGGCGCGCACGCGTACTTTGATGTCGACCGTCTCCCCGGGCAGCACCGGTCCGATCCCGACCCGTTCCGGCGCCTTGCACGGGGTGTCGTTCATGCGGGTCAGATAGCGGTCCTGCCACGGGACGGTGCCCGCGTTGCGGATGCGCCAGACCTTGTCGAAGGAGGCGCCCCGCTCCACCACGCTCCCGTCGGGGAAGGTCACGTCCCCTTCGAAGGCGGAGTCGTCGCGCGGCGAGACGGTCTGCGACGGGGTGGGCTGGGCCGTGGGTTCGTTCTCGTCGCTCTCTCCGAGCAGCGGCAGCACCCAGCCGAGCAGGATGGCGGCGACCCCGATCACGCCGGTCGCCGCGGCGAGCACGGTCGCCTTCTTGACCGGCGGCGTACGGCGAGCGCCCGGTCGCGGGCCGGAGGACGGTTCCGGGCCGCCGGAGGATGGTGCGGAACCATCGGTAGGTGGTCCGGGACCGTCGAGCGGTGCGCCGGCCTCCCCTGCCTGCGCCTGCTCCCAGAGCCTCCGCCACTCGCGCCTGACCTGCTCGGGATCGCGGCCGAGCCGGTCGACCGCCAGGACGCGGACGAACTCCCACGTCGTCTCCCAGCTCGGCAGCGCGCTGCCCCGGGCGGCGGCCGCCAGCGACGACTTCGAGGCCGCCGCGCCGAGCCGGCCGGCCATGTCGGCGAACGAAGGGTCGCCCGCCTCCTCCTTGAGCTCCCAGAGGCGGTGGGCGAGCAGGGAAACGGGACCGGCGCCAGGGTCAGGCCGGATCGGCCGGCGCCCTCGCCGGGATCCCGTGCCTTCGTCCTGCGGTCCGGAGGACTCCGCCATCCCACCCCTGCTTCGGTCGAGCGCCCGTGCGGCTGCAGAACCGCACCACGTCCAGACGGAACGAGGTTATCAAAGGTGTCCTGGCCGGCCGGACCCCTGGCGGGAGCCCTCTCGGGTGCGGGCCCCGGCCGGGTGGATGCCACCGCGAATTCACTCGGCCGGGGCCCCGAGGCGCCTCGGCGGCGAGCGCCCAGGCGATCAGGAGCGGCGTGTCAGCCGCCGCAGCGGTGGGGGAAGGAGGCGGTGACGGTGCGGATGCCCTCGTCGCCGTAGGAGCAGGTGAAGCACCTGGTCCTGCCGCGCACGACGTCGAGGGCCGGTTGCCGTCGCGGTGCTTTCCCCCACCACTGTTGCCCGCCGCCCAGGCTCCTGCCAAGCCATCAATGTCCGAACATTGTCCAGCGGACGTTGGACAAATGAACGCGCTGGTCAGAGGGGCATGATGAAGGAACGGGCCGGTCACGGGAACGCGCCGGACGAGCTGCTTTCGCGGGGCGTCAGCCGGTGGGGGACGCGCACCTCTCTCGGCTCGCCCGTGGCGCCGGCGAGGCGGTCGGCGAGCAGCGACACCGCCGACTCGGCGATCAGCGCCTTGCCGGGGGAGACGGTCGACAGCGAGGGCGTGGCGAAACGGCCGTCCTCGATGTCGTCGAAGCCCATCACCATGACGTCCTGCGGCACCCGGTATCCGCGCGAGAGCAGCGTGCGCAGGGCGCCGAGCGCCAGGGCGTCGTTGAAGCAGAAGACCGCGTCGGGCGCGTCCGCCTCCAGCAGCGCCGCCATCGCCTCGGCCCCGCCCGTCCGGTGCCACGCCGGGGCGTGGGCGATGAGCGACGGGTCCGCCGCCAGACCGCAGGCGGCCAGCGCCTGCCGGTAGCCCTTCAGCCGCAGGCGGGCGGTCGCCGCCGAGGGCGCGCGCTGGGCGCCGAGCGCCGCTATCCGGCGCCGTCCCCGCTCGGCCAGGTGGAGGGTGGCCGCGCGGGCGGCGGCCACGTTGTCGATGCCGGCATGGTCGTACGGGGCTCGCCGGCCGACGCGCTCGCCCAGCAGCACCATCGGCGTGCGGTCCTCCCGCCCGGTCAGGTCGCGCTGGGTGAGGGCGAGCGGGCTGAACAGCAGGCCGTCGATCAGGTGGGACCGGCTGCCTCCGACGACGAGGCGCTCCTTGTCCGGGTCGCCCTGGGTCTGGTCGACGAGCACGGTCCAGCCCCGCTGGCCGGCGGCGGAGATGACGTGGGTGGCCAGCTCGGCGAAGTAGGGGTTGTCCAGGTCGGGCACGGCCAGGGCGACCACGCCGGAGCGGCCCGACCGCAGGTTCCTGGCCGACAGGTTGGGCCGGTAGGACAGCTCGGCGATGGCGGCCTGCACCCGTTCCCTGGTGGCCGCGCTCACGTGCGGATGGCCGTTGACCACGTTGGAGACGGTCTTGATGGACACTCCGGCGCGCTCCGCGACGTCCTTGAGTCGTGCCCGCACTCCGGCCCCCTTCCGCCGCCGATGACCCTACAGTGCCCGGTTTACAACGCTGTAACGACTTTCGCGCTGCCTGTTTACAACGTTAGAACCAACGATGTAGAACGGGGCAACATCACATGGGCAGGAGTGATTCACATGTCCCTGGAGAGCCTGACCCGGCGACGCGCGCTCGGCCTCGGCCTCGGAGCGATGGTGCTCGCCGGATGCGGCGGGGGCGGCGGCCCGAAGCAGGCGGCCCAGCAGTCGAGCGGACCGGCCACGGCGGCGCCCACCAGCTACACGGGCCCCACGGTGTCCCTCGCCTTCTGGAACGGGTTCACCGGCGGCGACGGGCCCTTCATGAAGCGGCTCGTCGAGCAGTTCAACAGCGCCCACCCGAACATCAAGATCACGATGAACGTCTATCAGTGGTCCGACTACTACTCGAAGGTGCCCGCGGCGGTGTCCGCAGGCAGGGGGCCCGACCTCGGCATCATGCACGTCGACAGCGTGGCAACCAACGCCGCCCGGCAGGTCGTGCTGCCGCTCGACGACCTGGCCGCCTCGCTCAGCCTTACCGAGGCGGACTTCTCGCCGCCCGTCTGGCAGGCCGGCGTCTACAAGGGCGCGCGCTACTCCATCCCGCTCGACGTGCACCCGCTCGGCATGTTCTACAACAAGACCGTCCTGTCCAAGGCGGGGCTCGACCCGGACAACCCGCCCAAGACGGGCGAGGAATACCTGGCCGCGCTGGAAACCCTGAAGAAGGCCGGGGTGCAGGGTCACTGGGCCACGCCGTTCCCCTTCACCGGGAGCATGCAGTTCGGCAGCCTGCTCCACCAGAACGGCGGCCGGCTGTTCGCCGACGACGCCGGCGTCTCCCGCTTCGCCGAGGAGCCCGGCGTGCAGGCGCTCACCTGGCTGGTCGATCTGGTCGACAAGGGCTACAGCCCGAAGAACGTGGGCCAGGACGCCGACTTCATCGCCCTGCAGAACGGCAAGGCCGCCTTCAACTGGAACGGCATCTGGTCCATCAACACGCTCCGGGAGCACGAGGACCTGGAGTGGGGCGTGGCGCCGCTGCCCCAGATCGGCACCGAGCCCGCCGCCTGGGCCGGCTCGCACCAGTTCGTGATCTTCAAGCAGCGCCGGCCCGACCAGAACAAGCTGACCGCCGCCAAGGTGTTCATCAACTGGATCAGCGGCCACTCCATCGAGTGGGCCAAGGCCGGGCAGGTGCCCGCGCGCAAGAGCATCCGCGAGAGCGCGGAGTTCAAAGGGCTGAAGGAGCAGGCGGCGATCGGCTCCCAGATCGACCACCTGTACTTCCTGCCGCCCGTGGCCGGCATCGGCGACGCCTCCGCGGTGGTCGACCAGGCCGTCAACGCGGCGATCCTGCTGAAGAAGAGCCCCAAGGACGCCCTCACCGAGGCGGCGGCCAAGGCGGACAAGATCCTTGAGCAGAACCGGAAGAAGTACGGCGCCTGATGGTCTCGCTCACCCTGAAGGGTGCCGCGTCCCGCACGGCCACCGCCGTTCCCCGGTCGGGACGCGCCACCCCCTACCTCTTCCTGGCCCCCTACCTGCTGCTCTTCGTCGTGTTCGTGCTGGCCCCGGCGATCTACGGGATCTGGATCAGCCTGCACGACTGGGACTACCTGCTGGAGGCCAGGCCGTTCGTCGGGCTGGGCAACTACACCGCCCTGTTCGATCCGGAATCGGCGGTCTACGCCGACTTCTGGATGTCGATGCGGGCCACCGGCATCTTCACGCTGTTCAGCGTGCCGTTCCTGGTGGTGCTGCCGCTCGGGCTGGCGCTGTTGCTCCACCGGCCGTTCAGGGGGCGGACGTTCTTCCGCGGGCTGTTCTTCGCGCCGTACGTGCTGGGGGTGGCCGTGGTCAGCCTCATGTGGCGGCTGCTGCTCGACCCGAACCTCGGCCTGGTCGACTGGCTGCTCGGCACCGACATCGGCTGGACGACCTCGCTCCCCTGGGCGTGGATCGCGCTGGTCGGCGTGACCGTCTGGTGGACGATCGGCTTCAACGGCGTGATCTATCTCGCGGGCATGCAGGACATCCCGCGCGACCTCTACGACGCCGCCAAGGTGGACGGCGCCGGCAGGTGGGCCGAGTTCCGCCACGTGACGCTGCCCGGCCTGCGGCCCGTCGCGTTGTTCGTGGTCACCACGACGATCCTGGCCTCGGCCAACATGTTCGGCCAGTCGTACCTGCTGACCCAGGGGGCGCCGGGCGGTGAGACCAGGACGGCGATCTACTACATCCTCGACCAGGGTCTCAGCCAGTACAAGATGGGCAGCGCCGCGGCCATGAGCTACGTGCTGACGCTCGCCCTGATCCTGGTCAGCGTGCTCAACTTCCGCCTGTTCAGGAGGCGCTCGTGAAGCGCTACACGCTGCTCGCCGCGCTGGCCGTGGTGTTCGTGTCGCCGCTGCTGTGGGCGCTCGGCACCTCGCTGAAGAGCCAGTCGGAGGCCACCAGGATGCCGCCGACGTTGTTCCCGACCGAGCCGGTCACCCGGGCGTACGGGACCCTCTTCGAAGGCACGACGCAGACGCCGGTGCTGCGCTGGTTCGCCAACAGCCTGATCGCGGCCACCCTGCACATGCTGCTCGTCCTCGTGGTGTCGTCGCTGGCCGCGTACGCGCTGGCCAGGCTGGAGTTCCGGGGCAAGCGGCTGATGTTCGCCGTCATCGTCGGCACGCTGCTGGTGCCGGGGTTCGTCTTCCTCATCCCGCAGTTCCTGATCATCGACCAGCTGGGCTGGCTCGACAGCCTGACCGCGCTGATCGTGCCGGGCGCGGCGGGCGCGTTCGGGGTGTTCTTCCTGCGTCAGTTCTTCCTCGGCCTGCCCCGCGAGCTCGACGAGGCCGCGCTGGTCGAAGGGGCCAACCACTGGCAGATCTTCACCAGGATCACGCTGCCGCTGTCGAAGCCCGCGCTGGCCACGCTCGCGGTACTGAGCTTCCTGGCCAACTGGAACGACTTCATCTGGCCGATCTTCGTGATCTTCAGCCCGGAGTACTTCACGCTCCCGCCAGGGCTGTCCATCCTCCAGGGCGCCTACACGATCGACTATCCGGTGATCATGGCGGGCGCCGTGCTGGCCAGCGTTCCGGTGCTGATCCTGTTCGCGCTGACCCAGCGTTACGTCATCGAGGGCATCTCTCGCAGTGGGTTGAAAGGCTGATATATGCATATCGCAGCGGTTGCCTCGCTCATCCTGTCGCTGGTGGGCGCCCCGTCCTATGACAATCCCGTGTCGCGGGACTTCGCCGACACCTTCGCCGACCCCGCCGTGATCCGCGGGCTCGACGGCTACTGGTACTCCTACGGCACCTCCGACCCGCTGCGCGAGGGAGAGGGCGAACATCACCGCCTGCCCATCGCCCGCTCCAGCGACCTGGTGGAGTGGACGTACGTGGGCGACGCGTTCGGGCAGGACGACCTGCCGTCGTACGCGGATCCGAGCACCCTGCTCTGGGCGCCGGACGTCCGCTATCTCGACGGCCGGTACGTCATGTACTTCACGGTCACCAACTCGGCGGGCACGCCACACCAATGGGACTACTCGATCGGCGCCGCCACCGCGCCCACGCCGACGGGGCCGTGGACGCCCGCACCCGAGCCGGTGGTTCCGCCGCGCCCGTCCGGCGACGCGTACTGGAACACGATCGACCCCTCGCAGTTCACGGACGTGGACGGCAAGAAGTACCTGTACTTCGGCGGGTTCTTCGGCGGCGTGTGGGTGACCGAGCTGTCCGCGGACGGCCTCAGGCCCGTCGGCCGGCCCACCCAGGTCGCCGTGGACAACAAGTTCGAAGGCTCGTACGTCGTGCGCCGCGACGGCTACTACTACCTGCTGGCCTCGTCGGCGAACTGCTGCGCCGGCCCCACCACCGGCTACTCGGTGCTGGCCGGGCGTGCCACCAGCCCGCTCGGGCCGTTCACCGACCGGGAGGGACAGCCTCTGCTCGCCTCCCGCGCCGGCGGCACCCCCGTGGTCGCGCAGAACGGCAACCGCTGGATCGGCGTCGGCCACCACGCCCAGCTGACCGACCTGGCCGGGCAGGACTGGATGCTCTACCACGCGATCGACCGCGACGACCCCTTCCTGGACGAGCCGTACGGCGTCAACGAGCGGCCCATGCTGCTCGACCGGCTCGACTGGATCGACGGCTGGCCGGTCGTCCGCGCCGGGGCGGGACCGTCCGAACGCTCCTCCGAGCGGCCCGTGACGAGCGGGCACGTCGAGGAACGGTTCTCCGGCGGCCTGTCCGGGTGGCGTGACACCGGGGGTTGGGCCGTACAGGACGGATATGTCCGGCATGACGGTGGTGAGCAGGCGACGCTGACGTCCAGGAAGGGCCTCGGCGGCGACCGCCGGGCCGAGACCGACCTCCGGCTCGCCGACGCGCGCCCCGGTGGCACGGCGGGACTGCGGATCGGCGCGGCCACCGCGGTGGTGTCGGACTCCGGCCTGACCGTCACGGCGGGAGGCGAGCGCCGCACGGCCACGCTGCCGGGAGGCGCTTCCACCTGGCGGAACCTGGCCGTCACCGTCAAGGGCAGGACGATCATCGCCGAGGTGACCTCGGCCCGGCTCGGAGACCCCCAGGCCACCGTGAGCCTGGACTCGCCCGTCCCGCTGTCCGGCGCGTTCGGGCTGGTCGCCAAGGGCACGGCGGAGTTCGACAACGTCAGCGTGGCCAGGCTCGCCAAGCCGGTCACCCGCATGGCGCCCGTCCCCGAGCCCGGCAGGAAGCTCGACGCCGAGGAGTTCGGCACCCTGGACCGCGCCTGGCAGTGGGTGCGCGAGGACCCCGCCGCCCGCGTCGCCGGCGGCGCGCTGCGCTGGCCGGTGCAGAACGGCGACCTGGTGGGAACGGGCAACTCGGCGAGCGTGCTGCTGCGCACGCCGCCGCGCGGCGACTACATCGTGGAGACCAAGGTGACGCTCGACCTGGGCGAGGACACCGTACGCAACCACCAGCAGGCGGGCCTCGTCGCCTACGCCTCCGACGACGACTTCGCCCGGCTCTCCCAGGTGGCCATCTGGAACACCCGGCAGGTGGAGTACGGCCGCGAGCTGCCGTTCGCCGACCGGCTGTCGTACGGCGGGAACATCGCCGGAGCCCCGGCGAGGACGACCTGGCTCCGGCTCGCCCACCACGTGGACCGGGAGACCGGGGAACACGAGTTCCGCGCCGGGTCGAGTCGTGACGGCAAGACGTGGACGTGGGCCGGGGTGTGGACGTTCGGCAAGGACACGTCCCCGCGCATCGGCCTGGTCGCCCACGGCGGGGCCCAGCCCGCTGTCGAGGCCGAGTTCGACTACGTCCGCTTCTACCGCACCCGCTGATCCGGAGCTCGCACCGCGGTGCTGTCAGGCGGCGAGTTCGGCCCGCAGGAACGCCGCGACCCGCGCCTGCCACTCCCGTGCCGACTCCAGCATCGCGGTCAGCTCGTGCGACCCGTGCACGTGCCCCGGCCAGCAGGTCACATGGGCCGCGATCCCCGCCCTGGTCAGCGCCCGGGCGTACGACTCGCCGTCGCCGCGGAGGATGTCGTACTCCGCCGTCATGATCAGGGCGGGCGGCAGCCCGGTCAGGTCGTCCGCCAGCAGCGGCGAGGCGTACGCGTGCCGGCGCTGCTCCGGAGCGCAGTACTGCTCGACGTTCGCGGCCAGCTCTTCCGGCGTCAGCACGACCGTGCCCGGGTCGACGGCCTGCCGGCCGGCCGTGAGGTCGAGTACGGGGATCTCCAGCACCTGGGCGCGCAGCGCGGGCCCGCCCTGGTCGCGGAGCATGAGGGCGGTGGCGGCGGCCAGGTTGGCTCCAGAGGAGTCGCCGCCGATCGACAGCCGCGCGGGGTCGATGCCGAGCAGGTCCGCCTGGCCGGCGACCCACCGGACGGCGGTGTGGCAGTCGTGGACCGGCACGGGGAAGCGGTGCTCGGGCGCGAGCCGGTGGGCGACCGAGACCACCACGCAGCCGGCCTCGGCGGCGAGGCGGCCGCAGACGGCGTCGCGGTGGCGCAGCTCGCCGAGCCACCACCCGCCCCCGTGGACGTAGACGTGGCAGGGCAGCGGCCCGGGACGTTCGGGCGTGTAGCCGCGCACCGTGATGCTCCCGCCGTCGACCTCGATCTCGTGGTCCGTGACCGTCACGGGAGGCGCGGGCCGCGCCACCATGGCGGCCCGCTGGTCCATGCCGCGATGGATGGCGGCGCGCCGCTCGGCGACCGGGGTGGAGGCGTCCGGTACGTGCTGACGGGCTTCCTGGATCCTGGCCAGCATCGGGACGAGCTCGGCGAGCACCGGCATGGTCGGCCTTTCGGTACAGTGACTGTAAGTTCAGTCACTGTACCGAAGGGGCGACGGATGGTCGAGGGCGTTCGCGAGCTGAAGAAGCGCGAGACCAGGCGGCGCATCGCCGAGACGGCCCTGCGGCTGTTCGCCGGCCAGGGTTTCGACGCCGTCACCGTGGCGGAGGTCGCCAGGGCCGCGGGGGTGACGGAGAAGACGGTCTTCAACCACTTCGAGACCAAGGAGGACCTCGTCTACGGCGAGGACCGGGCCTTCGAGGCGGAGCTGCTGGAGAGCGTGCGCGCCCGGCCGGCCGGGGAGCCGGCGCTCGCCGCCGCCGAACGTTTCCTCCTCGGGCGTTACCGGCGCCTCGCGACGGACCCGGCGTCGGGGGAGCGGGCGCGCATGTTCGCGACCCTTGTCGCGGCCAGCCCGGCGCTGCGGGCCCGCGAGCGCCGGATCCACGCCCGCTACGCCGACGCCCTGTGCGCCCTGATCGCCGGGGAGCAGCGCGCGGCACCCGACGACATGCGTCCCCGGCTTCTCGCCGAGGCGCTGATGGTCGTGCACCGGGAGTCACTCGCCCTGATGCGCGCCGGCCTGCTGGACGGCACGCCTGGTGACCAGCTCGGGCCGCGCGCCGTCGCCGCCGCCCGCCGCGCCCTGGCCATGCTGGCCGGCGGATTCGCCGGCTACGCCCCAGGCCGCCCCGGCTAGCGCGGCGTCTCCGGGGCCGGCGGGGCAGTGGTGGCGGACGTGGGCGACGGCGGGACCGGGGGCGAGGTCCCCAGGTGGGCGAAATGACCCGTTCGCGGCTTGACCGGCACGGATACGCGCAGAGGAGGCGCACCGCGGAAGGTGAACGTCAGCGGCACCAGGCCACCCCGGATCCCGCTGGCCGTGGCGAGCGGCTGCTCGGCCGTGCCGACGGGCTGGTCGGGGCGCAGGGTGACAGGGCCGGGCAACCGCACCGTGCCGCCCCCTTCGACGGTGATCCGTTCGAGTTGCAGCGGTCTGTCACCGGCGTTGATCAGCACGCCGTACAGAGGGAACCGCGGCGGCGGTTGGGCCGGGTGGGCGCCACCCAGGAGGAAGACGTTGCGCAGGCGCACACCGCCCTGACCGTCGGCGTTGGCGCCGTCGTTCTGCGGACGCCACTGCACCCTGTCGATCTCGGCCGCCGAGCACCCGGAGGCGGCCAGCGCCACGGCGACCATGGCAGAGACGATGGGACGCATCGCACCCAACCCCCTTCGGCACCTCCGTCATCGCCCAGTCGCTACCCGTGACGACCCCGTCCAACCGCCGCCCGCCGCGAACCCGCGCAGGCACGGGAAAACCGGCGAAAAGAGCATGATGACCATCGGCGACACGTCCTGTAGCGTCGCGGATAACGCGGCACTACCGGAGGAGCGGTAGATGGCAGAGGACCAGCGACTCGACGCGACAGATCAGCAGAAGCGACGGCAGGTTGTCCGGGCGGTGATCGCCTCGGCCGTCGGCACCTCGATCGAATGGTACGACTTCTTCCTGTACGGCTTCGCCGCCAGCACCATCTTCGCGGAGCTGTTCTTCCCCACCAGTGACCCCACGACCGGCCTCCTGCTCGCCCTCGGCACCTACTTCGGCGGGTTCGCCGCCCGCCCGATCGGCGCCGCGATCTTCGGCCACTACGGTGACCGCATCGGCCGCAAGGCCACCCTCATCATCACCCTCATGACCATGGGCGTCGCCACCGCCCTCGTCGGCCTGGTGCCCACGTACGCGCAGATCGGCATCTGGGGCGGCATCCTGCTGACGCTGCTCCGCCTGCTCCAGGGCATCAGCGTCGGCGGCGAATGGGGCGGGTCCGTGCTCCTCGCCACCGAGTGGGGCAAGACGCGCGGCGGCCGGCGCGGGTTCCTGGGCAGCTGGCCGCAGTTCGGCGTCCCTGTCGGGCTCGTGCTCGGCTATCTCGCGCTGCAGATCTTCCAGCCGCTCGACCCCTACTGGGGCTGGCGCATCCCGTTCCTGCTCAGCATCGTGATGGCCGGGGTCGGCCTCTACATCAGGCTCGGCATCCTGGAGACGCCGGTCTTCACCAAGGTCCTGCGGGAGAACAAGGTCGAGCGCGTCCCCGTACGCCAGGTCATCGTGAAGAACTGGCGGGAGATCGTGCTGAGCGCCCTGCTGCGCACGGGTCAGCAGGCGCCGTTCTACATCTTCACCGTCTTCATCCTCACCTACGCCACCAAGACGCTCGGCTTCGAGGCGAGCGACGTCTACCTGTACGTCATCGTCGCGGGCGTCGTCTCGCTGTTCACCGTGCCGTTCTGGGGCTACATCTCCGACGTGGTCGGCCGCCGGAGGCTCTACATCATCGGCGCCGCGGCCATGGTGGTCTGGTCGTTCGTCTACTGGCCGCTGCTCGACACCCGCGTGCCCGCGCTGGTCTTCCTGGCCATCGTGGCGGCGGCGCCCATCCACGACATCCAGTACGGTCCGCAGGCCACGTTCATCGCCGAGAGCTTCACCGGGCGGTTACGCTACAGCGGTGCCTCGCTCGGCTACCAGCTGGCCTCGGTCACGGCGGGCGGGCCGGCCCCGCTGATCGCCGTCTGGCTGTACGCCACCTATGAGAGCTCGTTCGCCATCGCCGTCTACATGGCGATCTGCGGCCTGATCAGCGTGGCCGCCGCGTTCGCGCTCAAGGACCGCGCCCACATGGACTACGCGGTCGAGTACGACGAGGCCGGCCCCTGAAGCGGGCCCGGCACATGCTTCGAGGATCCTCGAAAGGAGGCCCCGCCCGGCGCGCCCGGCCCTAGGGTCGCGCGGGAAGCCGTACGGCCTGCCGGGCGGGGGAAGGAAACCGACATCACCATGACAGCGAGTCCCTGCGCGCGCTGCGGAGCTCCGATCCAGGCCGACAGGCACGCGCCGGGATGGTGGGTGGACCAGTGGAACGGGCGGCACTGCGGGGGCGACCCGCGCTTCCCGCACCAGGCGCCGCGCAAGAAGCAGGACCACACGCTCTGGATCGTCGCCGGCTGCGTGGCCGCCGTGGCCGTGCTGGCGGCGGCGGTCGTGGTGGTGGTCGTGCTGAACCGAGGGCCGGCCGAGCCCGCCGTGGCGCAGGTGGCGCCGACCCGGCCCAGCACGCGGGAGAAGGAGCCCAGCGCGACGCCGGACCGGCCGAAGGCGGCCGAGGCGCCGGTGCCCTGCGAGCCGGGCAAGAAGCGCGGCCGGCACTGTTTCCCGTCCACGACGCGGGGACCCGACTTCCTGGCCCGCATCGAGAAGGCGCTGAAGTGGCGGTGTTACGAGGCGGGGGAGAAGGACCGTTCCGGCTACAAGGTGAGGGACCCCGAGTGCCAGGCCGTGAACAGTGTCGACCAGGCGTACACGAAGCGCGTCTCCATCGGCTACGAGACCCACGACCGCGCGAAGGGCGCCGCGATGACCGAGGTCGACATCGTGGCCTCGACGCACGCCGAGAACCAGGGCACCACCGTCAAGAACACCGCCGCCCTGGCCACCGACGCCTTCGAGATCGCGGTGGTCCACCTGTGGCCCGGCAACAAGAAGCTGCAGAACGAGGCCAGGCAGGCCCTGGCCAAGGCCCAACGCCAGTGCAAGCCCGACTACGACCCGCAGTCGGTGCCGCTCTCGATCGGCTACGAGATCGGGTGCGGGACGCCCATTCCCGTCACGGTGACCAGCAAGGAGGGCAAGCCGGTGCTGACCATCACGCAGTCGCTGGACATCGGGATCCCCTTCGACTACGGCTGGGACTGACGTGCGGCGTCAGACCAGGCCGACCATGAAGCCCTCGTCCTTGATCCCCAGGTACGCCGCCGGGCGGAACCGCCGCATGTCGTCCTCGATGACCGGGATGTACTTCGGGTTGGAGCCGAGCGGCAGCCGGTAGCCGTTCTTGACCGTGTGGAACTCCCACAGGTGCTCCATCTCCTGGTGGCGTGAGCGGAAGCCCGGGTCGGCGGGGAAGAGGTCGAGGCGGACCATCGTCTTGCGCATGATGGAGTCGGCGAGTTCGACGCGGCGCTGCCGCGTGCGCGAGATGCCGACCCCGGACAGCTCGGCCCACGGCGCGACCCACGGCTTGCCCTGGGGATCGTCCCAGCGCACTCCGACGGCGTCGAGGACGAGCCGGCGCGGCCGGCCGATCCTGCGCCAGGCGATGACCGGCAGCAGGCCGATACCCAGGAAGATCAGCCCGAGGATCCCGGCGACGACCGCGGTGCCCGCGCCGCCCTCCACCTGGCCGGTGAGCGCCGAGACGATCGAGATGAGTCCGATCACTCCCGCGACGGAGCCGCCGATCAGCGCCCTGACCCTGGCGTCCCCGCCGACGTCGATCACGACGGGAGGCGGTGCGAAGCCGGGGTGTTGCGGGGGGAGCGGTGGTTGGTGAGGGCCGTACGTCATGGACGTGCACGTCCCCGGCCAGGCTAGGCGCCGGCGATCACGGCGACCGCTTCGACCTCGACGAGCTGGTGGTCGTAGCCCAGCACGGTGACGCCCAGCAGGGTGCTGGGCACGTCGTGCGTCCCCATGTACTCCCGGTAGACCCGCCAGGCCGTCACCAGGTCGGCCTGGTCGGAGGAGGCGACGTAGACCGTGGTCTTGACGATGTCCGTCAGCGTGGCCCCGGCGCCGTCGAGCGCCGTGACGAGGTTGCGCATCACCTGGTGAGCCTGCTCGGCGTAGTCGCCCGGCGCCACCGTCGCACCCTTGGCGTCGAGCGGGCACGCGCCCGCCACCCAGATGGTGCGCAGCGGCGCGTCCACGGCCGAGGCGTAGGCGTATTCGACGTCCTGCGCCAGCCGCTCGTTGCGGATCAGTCTGACACCCGTGCTCATGGCTCTCCAACGCTTGTGGTCTCGTGCACCGCCACACGATACGCGAGCCCAGGTGGGTGCGACTTATCCGCCCGAGGGAGGGTAGCGGGAAACCGGTCAACGTCAAGGAGGCTCAGCATGAGTACTTCGCACAAGTCGGCGACGCGCTCGCCCGTGCAACTCGCCGCGCTGGTCGTCGGCCTGGTGTTCCTGCTCGTCGGAGTGCTCGGCTTCGTCCCGGGCATCACGACCGACTACGGCGATCTCCAGTTCGCCGGCCACCACTCCGAGGCGATGCTGCTCGGCATCTTCCAGGTGTCGATCCTGCACAACATCGTGCACCTGCTCTTCGGCATCGCCGGTGTCACGCTGGCCCGGTCGTGGCCGGGCGCGCGCGCCTACCTGATCGTCGGCGGGATCATCTACCTGGCGCTCTGGCTGTACGGGCTGCTCGTCAACCAGGAGAGCGCGGCCAACTTCGTTCCGCTCAACACCGCTGACAACTGGCTCCACCTGGTCCTCGGCGTCGGCATGATCGCGCTGGGGGTGCTGCTGACCCGCGGGCGCGCCGCGGTCTCGCGCTGACCGCCGGCGGTCGACGGGGCGGGGGCGCGCGGCGTACCTACGTTCCCGTATATGGGTAGCGATACGGGGATTTCTCACCTCCCTTTCCCCGGTGGCGGGAGGCACGCTGGTGAGGTGCACACCAGAGGGGAGGGGCCATGCCGCGAGCCACTGAACAGCCGCAGAGCGCCCGTATGAGTCTGGATGCCCTGACCGGGAACCGATTTCTGGCGTTTCGGGACAATGTGGCCCTGTGGGTCGGATGGGGCGCTGACGAGCCGGCGGTGTCCTGGGAGTTGTCGGCGACGCCGTCGGCGGTGCCGAGCGCCCGGCGGATGGTCGCGACCCGGCTGCGGGCGTGGGGGCTGCGGGACCGGGTCGAGGCCGCCGAGACACTGGTCGGCATGCTGGTCGACGAGGCGCTGCGGCACACCGCCGGCAAGATCGTGATCAGCTTGTCCGCCGAGGACGGGTGGTGCAGGTGCGAGGTCGGGCAGTGCACCGGTCCGGCTCGCCGGGCGCGGAAGCTGCTCGACCGCCTGGCCTGCTGCTGGGGTGTCTCCATGACGGCGGGTGACGAGGCCGTCTGGTTCGAGCTTCCCGAAGCCGGGCGTCCCTGACCCCCTCCGCACCTGGGCCGGGGCCGGCCTGACCGGTCCCGGCCCTCGTGTCCGCCGCGCGGTGCCGCCCGCCGGACCGCCTACCATCGGCGGTGTGAGCACCACGACGGGCAGGCCGCGCCGCGCGGGACGGCCGCGCAAGGAAGACGCCAAGGACACGCGGGCCGTGCTGCTGGAGGTCGCCCTCGACCTGTTCGTCGAGAAGGGCTACGCCGCAACGTCCGTCCGCATGATCGCCCGAGCCGCCGGGCTCAGCGACGCCGGCCTCTACGGCCACTTCGCCGGCAAGCGCGCGATCTACGACGAGCTGCTGGCCTCGGCCGGCCCCGGCGCGGTGGGGCAGGTGATCGTGGAGCTGTTCCCCGGCCCCGAGGCGACGCCGGACGACCCCGAGACGTTCCTGCGCGAGTGCGTCGCCCGCGTGATCGAGTTCTTCGAGAAGCCGGCCGCGCGCAAGTTCAGCCGGCTCCTGCTGCGCGAGGAGATCGCCGACAACCCCGGCGTCGTCAACGAGATGATCTCCCAGGGCACGCGGACGCTCGGCCCGATCTTCTCCCGGTGGGCCGAGCGCGGCCTGCTGTCGCCGCGCGTGCGCGCGCGGCTGCTGGCCGGCGAGCTGGACGGCGGCGAGCTGGCCTGGGAACTGCTGGCGCCGCTGGTGTTCATCCGGCTCACCTACCTGCACGGGCCCGATGACCTGCACGACGAGGGCAGGCGTCGCGCCGCCTCACACCTGGAGCTGTTCCTCGACGCGGCCGTCCGCCGCTAGACGCCGTCGCTCAGGTCTCGCGCTTCGCCTGCTCGATCTCCGTGTCGTGCCGAGGGTGCCACATGTGCGGATAGTGCAGGTCGAACGCCGGCCGTTCCGAACGGATGCGGGGCATGGACGTGAAGTTGTGGCGCGGCGGCGGGCAGGACGTCGCCCATTCCAGCGAGTTGCCGAACCCCCACGGGTCATCGACGGTGACGCGCGGGGCCCGGCGGGCCGTACGCCAGACGTTGTACAGGAACGGCAGCGTCGACAGGCCGAGGATGAAGGCGCCGATCGAGGAGATCAGGTGCAGGCCCGTGAACCCGTCGATGGCGCTGTAGCTGGCGTAGCGCCGCGGCATCCCGGCCACGCCCAGCCAGTGCTGCACGAGAAATGTGGTGTGGAAGCCGATGAACAGGGTCCAGAAGTGCCAGGCGCCGAGCCGGTCGTCGAGCATCTTGCCGGTCATCTTCGGCCACCAGAAGTAGAACCCCGCGAACATGGCGAACACCACGGTGCCGAACACCACGTAGTGGAAGTGCGCGACGACGAAGTAGGAGTCGGTGACGTGGAAGTCGAGCGGCGGCGAACCGAGGATGACGCCGGTCAGGCCGCCCAGGAGGAACGTCACCAGGAAGCCGACCGAGAACAACATCGGCGACTCGAAGCTCAGGTGCCCGCGCCACATCGTGCCGACCCAGTTGAAGAACTTCACGCCCGTCGGCACCGCGATGAGGAACGTCATGAACGAGAAGAACGGCAGCAGCACCTGCCCGGTCGCGAACATGTGGTGCGCCCACACGGTCATCGACAGCCCGGCGATGGCGATGGTGGCGCCCACGAGCCCGATGTAGCCGAAGACGGGCTTGCGGCTGAAGACCGGGATGACCTCGGTGACGATGCCGAAGAACGGCAGCGCGATGATGTAGACCTCGGGATGGCCGAAGAACCAGAACAGGTGCTGCCAGAGCATCGGCCCCCCGTTCTCGGCCAGGTAGACCTGGGTGCCGAACCTGCGGTCGGCCTCCAGCGCGAGCAGCGCGGCGGCCAGCACCGGGAACGCCATCAGCACGAGCATGCTGGTCAGCAGCACGTTCCAGGTGAAGATCGGCATGCGGAACATGGTCATGCCGGGAGCGCGCATGCAGATGATCGTGGTGATGAAGTTGACCGAGCCGAGGATGGTCCCGAGACCTGCCAGCACCAGCCCCATGATCCACAGGTCGCCGCCCGTGATGGGGCTGTAGACCGAGTCCGACAGCGGCGTGTAGGCGAACCAGCCGAAGTCGGCCGCCCCGTAGGCGGTGAAGAACCCGCTCGCCACGATCAGCCCGCCGAACAGGAACAACCAGAAGCTGACCGCGTTCAGCCGGGGGAAGGCGACGTCGGGCGCGCCGATCTGCAGCGGCATGACGACGTTCGCGAACCCGGCGAACAGCGGGGTCGCGAAGAGCAGCATCATGAGCGTGCCGTGCATGGTGAACAGCTGGTTGTACAGCTGCGGGCTGACGAGCTGCAGGTCCGGCTGGATCAGCTGGCTCCGGATGACCAGCGCCATCAGACCGGCGAAGAGGAAGAAGGCGAACGACGCGATCAAGTACATGTAGCCGATCACCTTGTGATCGGTCGAGGCCAGCCAGGCCGCGATGAGCCTGCCCTTGCGGCGGAGCCGTGGCGGCTCCGGCGGCGAGGCGAGCGGCTCGTCCCGGGGCTTGAAGGTGGTCATGTACGGTCTCCGTCTTCCCAGCTCAACGGGTATCGGCCGGCCAGGGCCCCTGTACGAGCGTGCCGCCGGCCACCAGCCCGACCAGCCTTCGCTACCCTGGCGATCCCGCCCGAACCACCGCCATACCGCGGGACGACTGATCCGTTACGCCCCCGTGGGAGCCGGCCGTCCGCCAGGACCACCGCTTCACCGGTCCTCGACCGGCGCCCTGCCTTTCACCTCGTGCCGGGCGGCCGGCTCAGGGATCCGCAGCGCGATCATGGCCACGTCGTCGTCGGCCGACAGCGGCAGAGCACTGAGCAACTCGTCGCAGAACCGGTCGAGAGGCTGGCGCGCGAGCGCGCACGCGTGCCCGCGCAGCCGCTCCAGGCCCTCGTCGAGGTGCTCGTCGTGCCGTTCCACGAGGCCGTCGGTGTAGAGCAGCAACGTGCTCAGCGCAGGCAGCGGCTCCCGCGCGGACACGCACCGGGTGTCGTACGGGATGCCGAGCAGCGGGTTGGCGCCGTCCTCGAGGAAACGGCCCGCGCCCTCGCCGGTGACCAGCAGGGGCGGCGGATGGCCGGCCACCGCGTAGTTCAGCCGGTGACCGCCCTCGTCCTTCTCGACCCTGGCCAGCACGCAGGTCGCGGTCTCCTCGCCGTAGAGGGTCTTCATCGCGATGTTCAGCCGGGCGAGGATCTCCCCAGGAGGCTCCTGCCGGTCCACGACCAGTCCTCTGAGCATGTTGCGCAGCTGACCCATGGTGACCGCGGCGCGCAGGTCGTGCCCCGCGACGTCGCCGATGGCCAGCACGGTGGCGCCGTCGGGCAGCACGAACGAGTCGTACCAGTCGCCGCCCACGTCGGCGGCGGTGGGGCTGGCGCGGTAGCGTGCGGCGATCTGCATGCCGGGCACCCGCGGCGGTTGCGCCAGCAGGCTGTGCTGCAGGGCCACCGCGACCTTGTGCGTGCGCTGGAACCGCATCGCGCTGCTCAGGTTGTCATGGGCCTGCTCGATCATCTCGCGCAGCAGGGCGACGGTGCTCTGGCCGATCGGCGCGCGGTCACCGCAGGCGGCCGCCGTGACCACCGCCGCGAGCGTGCCGTCGACCACGACGGGCAGGAGCGCGATGCTGTTGGCCCTGGTGGCCTCCAGCCAGGTGCGCGTGCCCGCCGGCACGAGATCACCCAGCGGCGACCCGGGGGCGAATGTCGTGCGGAACGGCCTTCGCCGGCGTACCACGGCGGCGAACCCGCTGTCCGCGGCCAGGCGTTCCTCGCTGAACGGCGGGAGCCTGGGCAGCCCGGTGCGGGCGGCGGTGGCGATGCGCTCGGCCACGAAGTCGCCGCCTCGCGCCAGCCCGTCGGCGAGGTCGATCACCAGGTGCACGCCGCATCCGTCGGCCAGGTCGGGCACGATGACGTTCGCCAGCGCGCCGAGCATGCCCTCCAGGCTCGTCCGGTCGGCCGTCGCGGCGGCGGCCGAGTCGAGCAGCCGCTGGCGCCGCTGCTCCTGCCACTGCTGCTCGATGTCGGTGCAGGTGCCCACCCACTCCACGAGACGGCCGTTCTCCTGGATCGGCACGGCGCGAGCCTGGAAGTGCCGGTACGTGCCGTCGGTCGTGCGGAGCCGGTAGACGTGCTCCCACACCTCGGAGACCTCCTTGACCGCGCTGGTCCACGACGCCTGCGTGGAGGCGCGGTCGTCCGGGTGGACGGCGTTCATCCAGCCGTCGTCGCGGAAGTCGTCCCATGACTGGCCGGTCGTCCGCTCCCATCCCAGGCTCGGCTCGATCACCAGGCCGCCGGGGTCGGCCACCCAGACGATCTGCGCGCTGACCCGGACCAGGCTCTGGTATCGCCGCAGGATGCGGCGGCGCTCGTCGGCCACCGCCTGGAGCCGCTGCGCCACGGTGGCCGGGTCGGTGACGTCCAGGAAGACCGCGAGGACGCCGTACGTGCCGTCCTCGAAGGAGACCCGCGAGAGGCTGGATGTGAAGAAACGTTCCCGGTCCTCCAGGGACTCGCCGCCGGGGGCGTCGGTGCGGACCACCGGCGTGCCCGTCCTGAGCACCTGGTCGAAGATGGGGACGTAGTCCTCCTGGGCCACGTGCGGAAAGGCGATCCTGAGCGGGGACCCGATCGGCCGCTCTCCGAACAGGGACCGGTACGCCTCGTTGGTGTACAGCAGCCGGTGGTCGGGCCCGCGCGTCACCGCGATCCCCACGGGCGCCGGCTCCAGCACCTCGAAGGTCAGACCACTCACCCGCTGCCCGTAGACACCGTCCATTGCGACTTATCCCCCGATGACGCCGTTCACGGTGATTCGCGAGCCCGCCAGACTCCTACCCTTTCCCGGCGCGACGGGAACACGGCAGGTCACGGCTCCGGCCGCACGACGCCTCAGGACTCCCGGTCCCGGCGATAGCATGTCGGGGATGGCGCGGCATGAGGTGGCGTTCAAGATTCTGGGTCCTCTCGAGGCCGTGGCCGGCGGGCAGCGGGTGCGGCTGCGGGGGCAGCGGGCCAGGGCGGTGCTTGCGATGCTCCTGGTGGCCGAGGGCCAGGTCGTGAGCACCGACCGGCTGGCCACGGCGTGGGGCGATGACCCCCCGACATCGGTGCGCAACCAGGTGACGATCGCCGTGGCCGTGCTGCGCCGGGCGCTGCGGGAGGCCGGCGCCGATCCCGGTGCCATCGCGACGGAGAGCTCGGGCTACCGCCTGAGCGCCCCCGCGACCGACGCGGCGGTCGCGGAGAGCAGGATCGCGGAGGGGCGACGCGCCGCCGAGGAAGGGCGGGAGGCCGAGGCGAGCACGCTGTTCGGCGAGGCGCTGGCGCTGTGGCGCGGCCCCGTCCTGACCGAGATGGAGACGGAGGACGTCCGCGCCGCCGCGGCCCGGTGGGAGGAGATGCGGCTGGCCGTCGCCGAGGAGCGGGCCGAGCTGGAGCTGCGGCTCGGCCGGCACAGCGAGCTGGCGGCCGAGCTCGAGGCGCTGCTGGCCGAGCATCCGCTGCGCGAGCGCCTGCGCGGCCTGCTCATGCTGGCGCTCTACCGGTCGGGACGGCGGGCCGGCGCGCTGGAGGTCTACCGCACGGGGCGGCGGCTGCTGGCCGACGAGCTCGGGCTCGACCCCGGGCCGGAGCTGCGCCGGCTGGAGGCGGCCATCCTGGCCGACGACCCGGAGCTCCGCGCGCCGCCGCGTCCCGCGCGGCAAGCGGGCGCGCCGGTGCTGCTGGTCCCCGCGGAGCTCCCCGCGGGCTCGGGCGGGTTCGTGGGCCGCGACGGCGAGCTCGCCGTGCTGGCCGAGTGCCTGGCGGCGGAGACGGCGCCCGCGGTCGTGGCCATCGCCGGCACCGCGGGCGTGGGCAAGACCAGCCTCGCCGTGCACGTCGGCCACCGGCACGCCGCCTCGTTCCCCGACGGGCAGCTGTACGTCAACCTGCGCGGCCACTCCCAGGGCCCGGCGATGGCGCCGGTCGAGGCACTCATCCGGATGCTCGGCTCGCTGGGCGTCCCGGCCGAGCAGATCCCGCAGGACGAGGAGGCGGCCGCCGGGCTCTACCGGTCGTGCCTGGCGGGCAGGCGCGTGCTCGTGCTCCTCGACAACGCCCTGACCGCCGAGCAGGTACGCCCCCTGCTGCCGGCCGCTCCCGGCTGCCTGGCGCTGGTCACGAGCCGCAGCCGGCTGGCCGGGCTCGTCGCCAGCCACGGCGCCCGGCAGCTCAAGCTCGACGTGCTCGGCCATGCCGACGCGCTGGCCCTGCTGGCTTCCGCGGTCGGCCATGACCGCGTGGCCGACGAGCCGGAGGCCGCGGTGGAGCTCGTACGTCTCTGCGCCCACCTTCCGCTGGCCCTGGGGGTGGCCGCCGCCAACATCGCGGTCAACCCGCACTGGTCGATCGCCGGCTACGCGGCGGCGCTGGCCGCCGACCGGCTGGGCTCCCTGGAGATCGACGGCGAGTCGGCGGTGCGCGCCGCCTTCGGCCTGTCGTACGCGCGGCTCGCTCCCGGCGCCCAGCGGCTGTTCCGCCTGCTCGGGCTCGCGCCCGGCCCCGACATCACCGCCGAGGCGGCGGCGGCCCTGGCCGGCTCCGGCACCGAGCAGGCCGCCCGCCTGCTCGACCGGCTCGCCGCCGCGCACCTCGTCGACGAGCACCTGCCACGCCGCTACGCCTTCCACGACCTGATGCGCCGGCACGCCAGAAGCCAGGCCGAGCAGGACGACGCGCCCGCCGACCGGCTCGCGGCGGTCGAACGGCTCTGCTCCTGGTACGTCTCGACGGCGACGCGCGTCGCCCGCGTCGCCTACCCGTCACGGACCTGGGCGCCCACCACCTCACCGACAGCGGCGGAGCCCGGCCAGGAGCCGGTGAGCCGCTCCGCGGGGTCCGGCCAGGAGCCGGTGAGCCGGCCCGCGGGGTCCGGCCAGGAGCCGGTGAGCCCGTCCGCGAGCTCCGGCCCCGAGCCGGTGAGCAGTGCCGACGCGGTGGCCTGGCTGGACGTCGAGCGCGCCAACCTCGTCGCCGTCGCGGCGCACGCCGCCGACGAGGGGCCCCGCCGCTTCGCCTGGCAGATCGCCGAAGTCCTGCGCCCCTACTTCGGTTTCGGGGCCGAGCCCGCCGACGCGGAGGCGCTGGCCGAGGCCGCGATGCGGGCCGCCGCCGCGGAGAACGAGCCGCTGGGCCAGGTGACGGCCCAGCTCAGCCTGGCCATGACCAGCCGCCTGCGCTCCCGCTACGCCGAGGCGGTGGCGGCTTTCGAGGCGGCCGCCGTGCTGGCCCGGCGGGCCGGCTGGCCGCAGGGTGCGGCCGCGGCGCACAACAACCTGGCCGCCGTCCACGTGGAACGGGGCGCGTTGCGGGAGGCGAAGGGGACCTTGCACGCCGCCCGGGAGATCTACCACGCCGCCGGGCAGCTCAGGACCCAGGCGGTCGTCGCCTCCAACCTGGGCGCGGTCTGCCTGCAGCTCGGCGCGCTGCATGAGGCGGAGGGGCACATCCGCGACGCCGAGAGGTTGCGCGAGGCTGCCGGCGAGGGACTCAACGGCATCGAGCTCACCAACCTGGCGAGCGTCCGCCGGCTGCTCGGGCACATCGACGAGGCGCTCCAGCTCGCCGGGCGGGGGCTCGAGAGCAACTGCGAGAGCGGCCGCTCCGTGGAGGTGCCCAAGAGCCTCGGCGTCCTGGCGCAGATCCACCGCGACGCGGGCCGCCTCGACCTGGCCCTCGACCACGCGCGGCAGGCCGAGCGCCTGGCCAGGGAGGTCAGGAACGGCTACGCGCTGTGCCTGGTCACCACCATCCTCGGCACGGTGCACACCGCCGCCGGCGATCACGCGGCGGCCGCCGGCGTCCACACCGCCGTGCTGGGCCAGGCGCGCGCCGCCGGCATGAACTACGTGATCGTCAGAACGCTGCTCGGCCTGGGCCGCGCCTACCTCGGCCTCGGCTCCATGGAAACGGCGATGCCGCAGGTCAGCCGGGCCCTCGCCATCGCGCGCGCCGGCGGATACCGGGTCGAGGAAGGCAACGCCCTCACCACCATGGCCGAGATCCACCGTGCCCTCGGCGACCCGAGGCGCTCGGCGGAGTGCGCCGGGCAGGCCCTCGCCGTGCACCGCGAGACCGGGTTCCGGCTCGGGGAGGAGCGCGCCCTCGCCCTGCGGGACGTCGCGCTCAGGTGACGCCGGGCGCCTGCCGTCAGCGCAGCGGGAACCGGCCGGGGTCCACCGTGGCGAGGTCGCGCAGGAAGCCGCGTTTGCGGGGGTCGTCCCAGTCGTTCCACTCGGCGGCGTCGATCAGCGTCCACACGCCCCATTCCAGGAGCATGTAGCGCACGGCCACCGGCCACAGGGCCAGTTCGGCCTCGGTGAGCCGGACGTGCCGCCGGTACGCCGAGGAGAACGCCGACCACTCGCCGCCCGTGAAGAGCCGGGGCGGCGCGGTGGCCATCTCGTTGTGGAACAGCAGGGCGGCCAGCGCCAGGTCGAGGATGCGCGGCGCGTACTCGGCGTTGTCGGGGTCGATCAGCACGGGTGCCCCGTCGACGTAGACCAGGTTGCCGGCCTTGTAGTCCATGGACACCGCGGCCCGCGGGAGCCCGCCGTCGCGCACCGGCGGCAGCGTCTGCGCCATGAAGGACTCCAGCCACGGCTCGAAGCGGGCCATCACCTCGTCGCGCAGGTCAGGCGCGTGCTCGCCCAGCACCCGCCGCAGCCCGGTGACGTCCTCCTCGACCGAGGCGGCGTCGTGATCGGGCCAGCCGAACTCCGGCATGCCGTCGCCGGCCGGCCGGGCGGCGTGGATGCGGCCGAGGAGGTCGCCGGCCGCGGCGACGTCGTCAGGGGAGCCGGTGTACGGGCGGCCGTCGACCCACGGGTAGGCCACCCAGACCCGGTCGCCCACCTGGGCCGGGTTGTCGACGGGCAGGGGGAGCGGGGTGACCACGCCGACGTCCTCCCCGGCGAGCGCCTCCACCCATCGGGCGATCGCGGCCGCGGCCGACACGGGGCCGGTGGTCCGCTTGATCACCGCCTTGGCGCCGTTCAGCCGGACGGGGAAGACAGGGGCGTACGGATAGAAGGAGCGCTCGG
Organism: Nonomuraea sp. NPDC049378; assembly: GCF_055586745.1. Taxonomy (NCBI): domain Bacteria; kingdom Bacillati; phylum Actinomycetota; class Actinomycetes; order Streptosporangiales; family Streptosporangiaceae; genus Nonomuraea; species Nonomuraea sp. NPDC049378. The sequence continues at coordinate 144,263 of NZ_JBVJHP010000001.1, read as the reverse complement.
GCCTGCCCTCTTCCCCGACGGCGAAGTGCTGGAAGACGTCGGCGAAGTCGGCCGCCCGGTCGTGGGTCATGTGCGCTCCTGCGGTTCTGGGCCGGCGGGGTGCCGAATCTATCCGAAAGCCGCCGGCCGCCGACACCGGTTATCGGGCGGGTGCCGGCGCCCTCCCACGCCCGGCCCGCCGGCCTTGCCGGGCCAGGCGTGGGAGGGCGCCGGGGCGGGCAACATCCAGGAGGTCTCCGAACAGAGGGGTGTGGCAGGACATGCCGTCCGTCGTGCTGATCGGCACACTCGACACCAAGGGCGAGGAGTACGCGTGGCTGCGCAACCGGCTCGTGGAGCTGGGCAGCGACGTGGTCGTGGTGGACGCCGGCGTCGGCGTCCCCAGCCAGACACTGCTCGCCGACGTCTCCAACGAGCAGGTCGCCGAGGCGGGAGGAGGCGACCTGCGGGCGCTGCGCGACGCCGGCGACCGGGGCGCCGCCGTGACCACCATGGGCCAGGGCGCGGCGGAGATCCTGGCCCGGCTGCACGCCGACGGCCGCGCCGACGCCGTGCTGGCGCTGGGCGGCAGCGGCGGCTCGTCGATCGCCGCGCGGGCCGTGCGCGACCTGCCCATCGGCCTGCCCAAGCTGATCGTGTCCACGATGGCGTCGGGAGACGTCTCGCCGTACGTCGGGGCGAAGGACGTCGCGATGATGTACAGCGTGGTCGACATCGCGGGCATCAACCGGCTCTCCCGAGCCGTCCTCGGCAACGCCGCCGCCGCGGCCGCGGGGATGGCCCGCTCGCACCAGCTCGCCAGGGCCCGGCTGACCGCGGGCGGATCCGACCGGCCGCTGGTCGGCGCGTCGATGTTCGGGGTGACCACTCCGGCCGTCGACGCCGCGCGCGAACGGCTCGCCGAGCTCGGCTACGAGGTGCTCGTCTTCCACGCGACCGGCGCGGGCGGGCGGGCGCTCGAAGGGCTCGCGGCGAGCCGGATGCTGGCCGGCGTGCTCGACCTGACCACCACCGAGCTGGCCGACGACCTCGTGGGCGGCGTCCTGTCCGCGGGGCCCGACCGGCTCACCGCGGCCGGCGCGCACGGCGTGCCGCAGGTGGTCGCGCCCGGCGCGCTCGACATGGTCAACTTCGGTCCCCGCGACAGCGTGCCCGCCGAGTTCGAGGAGCGCCTGCTGTACGTGCACAACCCCACCGTGACGCTGATGCGCACCACGGCAGGGGAGATGGCCGAGCTGGGCCGCCGGGTGGCCGCCAAGCTCCGCGACGCGAGCGGTCCCACCGTGCTGTTCGTGCCCCGCCGGGGCGTGTCCGCCCTGGACGCGCCCGGCGGCGCCTTCGCCGACCCGAAGGCCGACGAGGCCTGCTTCGAGGCCATGGCCGAAGGGCTGCGCGGCTCCGGAGTGCCCGTCGAGGAGCTCGACCTGCACGTCAACGACCCCGCCTTCGGCCGCGCCATGGCGGAGCGGCTGCACCACATGATCTCCGGAGGTGCCACGTGAACAGGCAGGACGTGCTCGACAGGCTGCGAAGCACGGTCGCGGCCGGGCAGCCGATCGTCGGCGCGGGAGCCGGCACCGGCCTGTCGGCCAAGTGCGCCGAGGCCGGCGGCGTCGACCTGATCATCATCTACAACTCGGGCCGCTACCGCATGGCCGGGCGCGGCTCGCTGGCCGGGCTGCTGCCGTACGGCGACGCCAACCAGATCGTCGTCGAGATGGCCGCCGAAGTGCTGCCGGTCGTGCGTGACACGCCGGTGCTCGCCGGCGTGTGCGGCACCGACCCGTTCCGCGTCATGCCGCTCTTCCTCGACCAGCTCAAGGCGATGGGGTTCGCCGGCGTGCAGAACTTCCCGACCGTGGGCCTGTACGACGGGACCTTCCGCCAGAACCTGGAGGAGACCGGCATGGGCTACGACCTGGAGGTGCAGATGGTGCGCCAGGCCCGCGAACGCGACCTCGTCACCGCCCCCTACGTCTTCGACGAGACCCAGGCGCGGGCCATGGCCGAGGCGGGCGCCGACGTGCTGGTGCCGCACGTGGGGCTGACCACCAAGGGCAGCATCGGCGCCGGCACCGCGCTGACCCTCGACGAGGCCGCCGAGCGCGTGCAGGCCATGCGTGACGCGGCCGTCGCCGTCCGGCCCGACGTGCTCGTGCTCTGTCACGGCGGCCCGATCGCCGAGCCGGACGACGCCGCTTACGTCCTGTCGCGGACCAAGGGCGTGGTCGGCTTCTTCGGCGCCTCGTCCGTCGAGCGGCTGCCGACCGAGCGCGCCATCACCGAGCAGGTACGGGCCTTCAAGTCCCTCACGTTCTGAAAGCGAGGAACCCGACATGCACGTCAGCCCCGACAGCGTGCCGACGATGGCCTTCGACTGGGGATCGATCAAGTGGTTCGTCACCCCGTCGGCCGTCGAGGGGGCGAGCAGCACCCTGGGCGAGGTCATCGTCAACCCGGGCCGCGGACACGCCCGCCACCACCACCCCGGCGCCGAGGAGATCATCTACGTCATCTCGGGCGAGGGCCGCCAGATGGTGGACGACGGCGAGGAGTTCACCATCAAGGAGGGCGACACGGTGCACATCCCCGCGGGCGTCTACCACTCGACGTACAACACCACCTGGCGGCCGTTGCGGCTGATCGTCACGTACACGCCCGGGGGAGAGGAGCAGGCACTGGAGGCCGCGCCGGACCTCACGCTGCACGAGCCCGGCGGCGTCGCGGAGTGGCGCCAGGCCTGACCCCGCGCGAGCCTGCAACCTTTCGCCCGGCCGGTCGCGTTGTGACGGGCGAGAGGAGATCACATTGGATGCTGATGACGGCTTCCGCGAGTTCGTGCTCACCCGGCAACAGTCGCTGATGCGGACGGCGTACCTGCTCACGGGAGACGCCCATCTCGCGGAGGACCTGTTGCAGACCGTGCTGGCCAAGGTCGTGGGCCACTGGCACAGGGTGTCCAGGGACGGCAATCCCGAGGCGTACACCCGAAGGGCGCTGGTCAACCAGTACATCTCGTGGAGGCGCAGGCCGCGTCCAGAGCTGCTGAGCTCCAGTGTGCCGGAGCACGGCGCCTCGCACGACGAGGCCGCGCTCGACCGGATCGTGCTGCGCCAGGCGCTGGCCAAGCTGACGCCCAAGCAGCGCGCGGTGATCGTGCTGCGCTTCTGGGAGGACCTCACCGAGGCGCAGACCGCTGAGGTGATGCGCTGCTCGGTCGGCAACGTCAAGAGCCAGTGCCATCACGCGCTGGCCCGCCTGCGCTCGCTGGCGCCCGAACTCGGGCACCTGCTGTGGGACCCGGAGATCGTGGAGGTGAACCGATGACCCGGTTGCGGAAGGCGCTGGACGACATCGCGGCCGAGGCGCCGATGGTGGACCTGACGCATCTCGTGGACACGGCCGTCGCGGGCCGCAGGCGCAGGCGGCGCGCCGGCTGGGGGCTGGCCGCGGTCGCGACCGCCACGGTGATGGGCACGGTGATGGGCGCGGTGTCCGCGGGGGTGGTGGTGCCGGGACAGCGGGGCGGCGAGGCGGCCACGCCGCGGCGTGCCGAACCGGTGCTCGACCTGCCCGACGGCCGCGTGGGCAAGCTCGGCAGCGCACACCTGGTTCCCTGCGAGTACGACGCCGTACGGAAGGAGTCCGACTGCAGCATGGCCGAGTGGCGGGTGGTCACCAGCGCGGGCACGACCTATCGCGTGCCCGCGGCGCTCGCTGTCACCGGGGAAGAAAGACCTGCGCCCGTGGCGGTCAGCAGGGACGGCCGCATGCTCGCCTACTACAGCCGCGAGGCGCAGGCGCACGTGGTCAGGGACCTGGTGACCGGCTCCGAGACGACCTCGCCCGTTCCGGTGGAGGAGGAGCAGATCGACATCGGCTCCATGCTGGCGGTCTCCGACGACGGCCGCCACCTGATCTTCGACCCGCGCGAGGGCAGCAAGAAGCCGGGGCTGCTGATCGACGTGCGGACCGGCAGGACGGTCTCGGTGCCCGGCCAGTACGAGGTGGTCACCATCAAGGACGGCGTCGCCGAGCTGGTCCGGTACCGCAAGACCGACCTGTGGCTGATGCCCGTCACCGGCGGAGGCAAGCCGGTGCGCTTCGACGGCGCGTACATCATGTTCAGCGAGCTCGCCCCCGATGGCCGCACGGTGACAGCCTTCCATTTCCCCGACACCAAGAAGGGCAAGCATCCCACGTCGGACCTTGTGAAGCGCACGCTCAGCCTGCTCGACACGAAGACCGGGCGGGCCCTGCGCAAGGTCGACATCCGCGGCCTGCCGAAGAGCGGCATGATCGTCGAGACCTCGGTGTGGGTGAACAGGAAGGAGGTCACGCTGGCTTTCGACGGCGTGGAGGGACAGACCATCATGTACGCGGTCGACACGACCACGGGTCAGGCCAGGCTCGTGGGCCGCCATCCCAGCGGGCGCCGGTTGGTCCTGCCCGGAGCCGCGGCCGGCTGACCCCGGCGCTCATCGCGGGCGGCGTGGCCAGATCGGGCGGTTACGCCTAGCATCGCGTGGGGAGGCGGTATGCATCGGGTGGCGGTCGTCGACGACGATTATTACGTCCGGCTCGGCGTCACCACCTTCCTCCGCGACCGCGCGGAGATCGGCGCCGTGACAGCGCTCGACCACCCCGGCGCCCTCGCGTTCGGCGACGGGTGGCGGGAGGTCGACGTAGCCCTCGTCGACGCCGCCGACGACCGGCGCGCCGACGACCAGTTCCCCGGCGTGGCCGTGGTCGAGGAGATCCGCCGGCGGTGCGGGCGGGGCCGGCCGCGCGTGGTGGTGGTGACCGGCCACGCCTACGACGAGGCGGTGCGCCGCCGGATGCGCGAGGCGGGGGCCGACTTCCTCTACGACCGCCGTGACGTGCTGGACCCGCCGGCCATGCTGGCGGCCGTGCTGCGTCCCGGCCGGGTGCCCGGGGCCGGCCCGCCACGGCAGGAGGGGCGCACCAGGGACGAGGAGCGGCTGGGGATCTCCCGCCTGACCCGCGTGAACGCGGCCGTGGCGTACGCGCTGGCCGAGGACCTGCCCGGGCGGCTGGCCGAGCGGGCCAACCCGCGGGGGAGAGCATGGGAGCGGGTCCGCGCGGAGTTCGGCCGGGTGGCCAGGATCGCCACGGTCAACGCCGACGGGCTGCCGCCCGACCGCGAGCAGGACCTGCCCTCCTTACGGCAGATCGAGCGGTTCCTGACATGGGCCACCCGGATCAAGCGGCGGCCGTGAGACCGATGGCCGCCCCGGCGGCCATCGGGGTGGCGGCCACGAGGTTCTTCGTCAACATCCGGGTCGCCAGCCGGGTCATGGCGGCCGCCACGGTGGCCGCGACGGGGCGGCTCCCGCCGGAGCAGGCCGCCGCCCTCGCGACGGCCTTCATCCTGTACGACCTGGCGCTGGCCGCGCTGCTGCGGCGGCGCCGCCTGCCGCTCGGGTTACGCCTGCCGCTTGACTGCGCCGACGTCGCCGGATGGTGCGTGCTGGTGGGCGGGCCGCTGGACCCGGCCGCGCTGCCTGCCTGCCCGCTGGCCTTCGAGACCGCGCTGCGCAACTGGCGGCGAGGGGTCCTCGTCACCCTGCTCGTGGGCGGGTCGGCCGGCGTCGCCCTGGTGGTGGCGGGTTCGCAGCCCGCCGTCGCGCCGTTCCTCTGGCCGGCCGCGGGCGTGCTCGGCGGGGTGGTCATCAGCCGCTACCTGGACCGGCAGCTCGCCCAGCGGCTGCGGGAGGCGGACGCCGAGCGGGAGGCGACCGCGAGCCGGGCTCGGCTGGCCGGGCAGGGCAGCGTCGCGTTCGGACGGGACACCGTGGTGGACGCCGCCACCCGCGTATGGCCGCTGCTGGCGGGAACGGGACCCGTGCCGCGCTCCCCGCTGGCGGCCTGGCGGCAGCGGCTGGCGGAGAGCATCGGCGACCACGCCGAGTTCCTGGACACGGCCCTGCGCAACTGGCAGGTCCTGCACAACAGCGCCGATCCCGACCTCACCCACGACGTCGAGTTCAGGGTCAGGGAGGGAGACGGCACGCTGCTGCTCGTCCCCAGCCAGGTCGAGCTGCTCGGTCACGTGCTGACGGAGTTGCGGCCGCGCGGCCGGGTCACCGTGTCGGCGCGTGGCACGGGCCCGCTGGGGCAGGAGCGCCGGCTCGTCGTCGACGGCCGGCCGGTGCGGCTGGCGGCCGACCCGGGACGCGTGGCCGGGCCGTACGATCTGGGCCCGCTCATCATCGGGCTGAGCACGCTGGGCTCGCTCGCCCATTGCCTTCCGTCGTTCGAGGCGGTGCCGTGGCCCGCGGGCGTCGCCCTCGCCTGCGCCGGGCTCCTGCTGGCCTGGCGCGCGCACCTCGCCGTACGCGCGGGGAAAGCGGCGGCGCGGCCCGGCGTCGTCGCGGCCGCCCTGCTCTTCGGCGCCGTGGACGCGATCACCAGCACGCTGCTGATGAGCAACGTGGCCAGCGGCGGCCTGATCCGCGCGCCGTTCCTCTACTTCCTGGACTTCGTCATCCCGCTCGTCGTCTTCTCCTGGCCGGACCTGCGCCGCGAGCACCGGTGGGCGGCCGTCGCCGCGTCCGCGGCCATCGTCGCGGCCGGGACGGCGCTGCTGCCCGCGCCGCCGCAGCCGCGGGACCTCGTGATCCTGGTGTGGCCGGCCATCTTCGCCGTGGGGGCGACGGGCGTGCGGACGATGTTGCGCCAGGACTCCGCCGACCTGGACGCCCTCATCGCCCGCCGCCGACGGGCCGCCGAGCGCGAGGGCCACGCGCGAGGGCGGGCCGAGGTGTTCGAGCTGGTCGAACGTGACGTACGGGCCGCGGAGGAACGCCTGCGCCGGCACCGGGGCACCATCGACCCGGTGCTGGCCGCGCACGCCGCCGAGCGCCTCGGCGACATCCGCGGCCGGCTCCGCCTGTCCGGCGCCGCGTCCGCTAGAGCGGGCGGCGGTGCTCAGGGCCGCACACCTGCTTGATCCCGTTGTCGGCCTCCATGCCCCAGCCGATGCGCGCCGCCCGGTAGTCCTGCCTGTTGGCGTCGGTGAAGTGGATCGACCTGACCCGGGTCCCGCTTCCGATCCGCACCCAGCCACTGACCGGTTCCTCATTCACCGGGATGCCCGGCCCTCGCACGACACTGCGTGCCGGGCGGAAGTCACCGTCCCCACGGATGTGGAACCGTACGACCGCCGTCGCGAGCTTCGGCGGGACGTAGAAGAAGAAGTCGCACGTCGTCCAGGTGTACCTGACCATGTAGGCGACCTGGACGCAGACATGCCTGCCGTTGGTCCACGTCCAGGCGATCCCCTTGCCTTCGGCGGAGTCCCTGAACCACTGGTCGGTGCCCGGGCACTTGTCGGTGCCAGCCTCATGGGTGGTGACCGCGGGCCTGAAGGAGAAGGTGGACGACGCCGACCCCGCCGCGGGGCTCGCCGCGACCAGGGTCCCTGTCAGTGAAAGTGCGGCCGCGACGGCCGCAGTCCTCGCTCGCACGTTACTCTCCCCGTCCTCTCGGCGTGCGTTGCGAGGCAACCGTAAGCCCGGCGGGTGCGCGTTTCCCCGTGCGGGAACGCGCACCCGGCTGCCCTATCCTGCGCGGCGGCGGGTCAGCGGCCGGAGCGGTCGAGGGGCCGGTCCGGATGACGCGTCGTCAGGTCGGCGCCCCGGGGGGCGTGGTACGGGTCGCCGGCGTGCAGCCCGGCGGTCTGGATCACGCGGCTGATGTCGCTGGGCGTGAGCAGCCCGATCAGCCGCCCGTCCGGGTCGAGCACCACGGCGCGGCCGTCGGCGCACCCGCCCATCCTGGTCAGCAGGTCGGTCAGCGCCTCGTCCGGCCGGGCGGCGGGCACCTGGCCGGGAGGGCAGGCGATGTCGCGCAGCCGCGTCACCGGCCGCGCGTCCGGCGGCACCTGCCGGACGCGGTTGAGCGTGACCAGCCCGAGGAAGCGCATGTCGTGCTCCACCAGCGGATACGTCGACAGCCGCTCGCGCATGACGACCCGGTCGACGAGCTCGGCCACGGTCTCGTCCGGGTGGGCGACGACCAGCCGGTCCGACATGACGTCCCCGACCCTGACGCCGTGCAGCGCGGAGCCGAGCTGCGCCTGCTGCTCCTCGGCGCTGGCGGCGTTGACGAGGAACAGGCCGATCAGGGCCAGCCACAGCCCCTGGAACCCGCTGCCGGTGACGATCTGCAGGAAGCCCAGAACGATGAGGACGTAGCCGAAGGCCCGGCCGGCGCGGGCGGCGGTCACCGCCGCCCTGGTGCGGTCGCCCCACCGCGACCACAGGGCGGCGCGCAGCACGCGCCCTCCGTCCAGCGGCGCGGCCGGGATCAGGTTGAACACGGCCAGGATCACGTTGACCGCGGCGAGGTAGACGAACATCCCGGCCAGCAGCGGCACCCCGTCGGCGGCGGCGGCGAGGAGCGCGATGGCCCCGAAGATCACGCCGCACACGAGGCTGGTGAGCGGGCCCACCGCCGCGATCTTCAGGTCGGCGCCCGGCGAGCGCGGCTCGCCGCGCAGCTCCGCCACCCCTCCGAGCAGCCACAACGTGATGTGCGCCACGTCGATGCCATGGCGCTTGGCCATGAGCGCGTGGGAGAGCTCGTGGGCCAGCAGCGAGGCCAGGAACAACAGGGCCGTGGCCAGCCCGGCCAGCAGGTACACCACGGGAGAGTAGCCGGGGAAGACCGCGGGGAACCGGCCGAAGGCGAGCCCGACGAGCAGGATCACCACGATGACCAGCACGCTGGCGTTGAGCCCGACCGGTATCCCCCCGATCCGGCCGAGACTGATGGATGAGCGCATCCGCCCTCCCCACGGTACGAGTGTCCGCTCCACGTACCCACAAAAGGCACGTCCACGCAGTGACGCGGGTCGGCGCAGCGTCCAGGAACAACCGTGCGAAGAAGCGGTAGGATCAGCGGTGACCACCGGACACGAGGAACGATGTCGAGCATCAAAGAGGTCGCCCGGCTCGCCGGGGTCTCCGTCGGCACCGTGAGCAACGTGCTCAACCGGCCCGAGATGGTGGCCCCCGAGACGCGGCTGCGGGTGCAGGCGGCGATCGCCAGGCTCGGCTACGTCCGCAACGGCTCCGCCCGGCAGTTACGGGCCGGTCGCAGCCGGACCCTCGGCGTCGTCGCCCTCGATCTGGCCAACCCGTTCTTCATCGACGTGCTCAGGGGCGTGGAGACCGCGGCACAGCCGCTCGACGTCAACGTCATGGTCTTCAACAGCAACAAGGACGCCGCCCGCGAGGCGGGGCTGCTGCAGACGTTCGAGGAGCAGCGACCGCTGGGCGTGCTGATCACGCCGGTCAACGACAGCGGCGAGGAGGAGCGGTTGAGCCGGCTCCTCTCCCGCGGCATCCCGGTGGTGCGCTTCGACAGCTCCGCCCCGCACAGCCACGGCTGTGCCGTCGCCGTGGACGACGTGCTCGGCGGGCGCCTGGCCGGGCTGCACCTGCGCGAGCGGGGGCATCACCGCATCGCCTTCGCCGGCGGGCCGTTCACCGTCCGCCAGGTGCGCGAGCGGCACCACGGTCTGGCGAGCGTGCTGGGCCCGGCCGACGCGCTGACCGTCATCCCGCTGCCCGACCTCACGGTGGTCACCGGGCGCACGGCCGGCGCGGAGATCGCCGGGCTCCCTCCCGACGAACGCCCCACCGCGCTCTTCTGCGCCAACGACCTGGTCGCGATCGGGGCGTTGCAGGAGATGACCCAGCGGGGCCTGCGGGTGCCGGCCGACGTGGCGATCCTCGGCTATGACGACATCGACTTCGCCGCCGCGGCTGCCGTGCCGCTGTCGTCGATCCGGCAGCCGCGCGAGCAACTCGGCCACACCGCCGCGCTGATGCTGCTGGAGGAGGCCAACCAGCCGGCCGGTCACGAACATCGCCAGGTCGTCTACCAGCCCGACCTGGTCGAACGCGCCTCCACCGCCGCTCCCTGGAGCGGCGTCAGCTCATCTGGTCGTTGAGCTCGGTGGCGCCGGGGCCGGGGAAGGGGCCGTTGAAGGGGATCGCGGTCGGAGACGGCCGCAGCGTGCCCGACCAGTCCTGGTAGGACAGCAGGATGGCCACCGCGAGCACCAGGACGACGCTGGTGGCCGCGGCCAGCGCCCACAACACGACCGCCGGAGTGCTCAGGGCGTCGAGCCCGCGGGGCGGATCGGGCTCGACGCCCTTGCCGCGCGGCCCCGCCAGCAGCTTGTCGAGCACGGGATCCTCGTGCGCCAGCCGCTCCTCGATCTCCGCGAGCGCTCGCCGCTCGTCTCTGGACATCGCCATGTCTCAGGCCGTCTCCACATGACGGGAACGGCGGCCGGTCTGGAGAGGGGGCACATGCACCTGAGGGACTCCCAACGTGGCTCTCCACATTCTTGCAGTATGCAACATTAGTGACTCCGCTGTCACCGCGGGCGGAGTTCCGGGATCCGTCCCCGCGCGCGTGGCGCGGGGGTTCCCCGTGGTCGTCGAGGCCGGCCCGCGATCAGGCGACCTGCGGATCCACGGAATCGGCAGCCGGGTCGCCCTGCGGATCCACGGCCCCGACCGTGTAGAACAGTTCTATGCCAGAGCGTCAATCCGCCCAGATGAACGGTGAGGATCAGGCCGCTGTCATCTCGGCGGTGCTGGCGGGCTCGCGGCTGCTGGTCGCGATCGCGGCGCGCTCGCTCGGCGCCGTCGCCGACCGGGTGACGTTGCCGCAGTTCCGGATGCTCGTGGTGCTCTCGGGACACGGCGAGACCAAACTCGTCACCATGGCGGAGCTGCTCGACGTCAATTCCTCCACCGCCATGCGGATGGCCGACCGGCTCGCCGCCGCGGGACTGGTGGTCCGCGAGGTCAATCCGATGAACCGGCGGGAGAGCCTGATGCGCCTGACCGATGAGGGCAGACGCATCGTGGGCCAGGTGACAGCCCGCCGCCGGGACGAGATCGCGGCGATCGTCTCGCGCATGTCGCCGGCGGAGCGCCAGGCGCTGGTCTCGGCGATGACGGCCTTCAACGAGGCGGGCGGCGAGCCGGCGGCGCCGGCCCTGGGAGCCGGCAGCCACCCGCTCGGCTGGCCCGACGCCTGAGCGGGCACGCCACGTGCCCCCCGGCCCGACGGGCCCGCAACCTGGGCGAGCGCCGGGGACGCGAGCCACCAGGTCCGGCGGTCCGTCACCTGATGGACCCCAGGTGACGGACCGCGCGATCAGGGGGGTCAGGCCGCGCTGCCGAGGAAACCCTGCTTGTCCAGCCAGTCGGCGGCGACCTTGCCCGGCTCCATGCCCTCGACGTCGACCTGCGCGTTGAGCTGCTGCATGGTCGCGTCGTCCAGCTTGGCGATCACGGGCTGGAGCACCTTCTCGATCGCCGGGTTCTTCTGGTAGGTCTCCTCCCGCAGGGTCATGGCCGCGTTGTAGATCGGGAAGAACTTCTTGTCGTCCTCCAGCACGGTGAGGTCGAGAGCGGCGATGCGGCCGTCGGTGGTGAACACCTCGCCGAAGTTGCAGGTCTCGCCCTTGTCGGTCTCGGTGTAGACGACGCCGGTGTCGAGCAGGGAGATGTTGTCCTTGGGGATGGTCATGTCGTACGCCTTGCTCAGGCCGGGCAGCCCGTCGTCACGGGTCGAGAACTCCGTCTCGATGCAGATCGTGACTTCCTTGGGGTTGGTCTTGGCCAGCTCGGCCACGTCGGAGACCGTCTTGACGCCCAGCTCCTTGGCCTTCTCGGAGCGGATGGCCAGGGCGTAGGTGTTGTTCAGCGGGGTGGGGCCGATCCAGTGGATCTTGTTCTTCTGGAGGTCGGCCTCCGCGGTGGCCTTGAACTGCTCGGCGGAGTCCTGGATCGGCTTGGTGTTCTTCAGGAACTCGATCCAGCCCGTGCCGGAGTAGTCCCAGTACATGTCGATCTCTTTGGACTCCAGGGCCTTGCGGTTGGGGACCGTACCGCCGAGGTTGGTCTTGTCGACGATCTCGGCCCCATGCGCCTTGAGCAGGTGCACGGCGATCTTGCCGAGGACGATGTTCTCGGTGAAGTCCTTGGAACCGACGATGTACTTGGTCCCCTTGAGCTCGTCGCCCGCGCTGCCGGCCTCGACGGCGTCGGAGGAACCGCAGGCGCTCAGGGTCGTGATCGAGAGTGCGGCGGCTGCGAGCAGGGTGAACGTCCGTCGAAGCGGGCGGGAGAACATTCGAAGCACCTTCTTGCTATGTGATCGGGTGATTACCGAAAGCGTGGTCACATGCCGCGTGGCTTGAGCAGGTCCTCGGCGAGCCCGCCGAGCCAGTCGATGAAGAAGGCGATGCACGCGGTGAGCACGCCTCCGACGATGGTCACGGGCATGCGGTTGAGCTTGAGGCCGTTGACGATCAGCTCGCCGAAGCCGCCGGCGGCGACGAAGGCGCCGAGCGTGGCGACGCCCACGGTCAGCACCAGCGCGGTGCGCAGGCCGGCCAGGATGGCGGGCACGGCCAGCTTGAGCTCGACCCGGCGCAGGATCTGGCCCCTGGTCATGCCCATGCCGCGGGCGGCCTCGATGAGCGCCGGGTCGACCTGCTGGACCCCGACCATGGTGTTGCGCAGGACGGGCAGCACGGCGTAGGCGACGAGGCCGACCAGCGCGGTCTGGAAGCCGACGCCCATGAGGAACGTGGCCAGGACGAGCAGGCCGATGGACGGGACCGCCTGGCCCAGGTTGCCCACGGTGAGGATGATCGGGGTGATCAGCCGGTTCCTGGACCGCGAGGCGGCGATGCCCAGCGGGATCGCGATGATCACCACGAGCGTGGTGGCGGCCACCGTCATCTGGATGTGCTCGACGGCTTTGGCCAGGATCACCGCCTGGTTGAGGCTGCGCTGCTCGATCGAGTCGAGTTCGAGCGTGCTGACCCAGGCGTACAGGGCGACCAGGACGGCGCAGAGGGCGACGGGCGTGAACAGGTGGCGCGCGCCGAACGTACGGCCGAGCTTCCGGGACCGCCCGACGGCCAGGGTCTCAGCGGTCACTGGACACCACGTCTTCCTGCGCGCCGGACCGGGTGCCCACGGCCTCGCACAGGGCGGAGTAGGTGAGCACCCCGGCCGGTGTGGCGCAGCTGTCGGCCCCATGGGCGATCATGGTGTCCAGCGCCTCGCGGAGGCTGGCGTCGGCGGACACCCGCGGCAGGCCCGGGCCGGCCGGCGAGCCCGTGGCGGGCACGTCCGACACGCGCATCAGCGCGAGCCGCTTGAGCGTGGCGTCCTGCCCGATGAAGCTCGCGACGTAGTCGTCGGCGGGGTCGGCGAGGATGGCGGCGGGCGTGTCGTACTGCGCGATGTGCGAGCCCTCGCGCAGCACGGCGATGCGGTCGCCCAGCTTGATGGCCTCCTCGAAGTCGTGCGTGACGAAGATGATCGTCTTGCGCAGCTGCTTCTGCAGTTTGACGAACTCGTTCTGCAGGTGCTCGCGCGTGATGGGGTCGGTGGCGCCGAACGGCTCGTCCATGAGCATCACGGGCGGGTCGGCGGCCAGCGCCCTGGCCACGCCCACGCGCTGCTGCTGGCCTCCGGAGAGCTGGCGGGGGTAGCGGTCGCGGAAGGCCGACGGCTCCAGGTTCACCAGCGACAGCAGCTCGTCGACGCGGGCGGAGATCCGGTCGGCCGTCCAGCCGAGCAGGTTGGGGACCAGCCCGATGTTCTGCGCGATGGTCTGGTGGGGGAACAGGCCCACCTGCTGGATGGCGTACCCGATGTGGCGGCGCAGCTGGTCGGGGTCGAGGCTCAGCACGTCCTGCCCGCCGATGCGGATCTCGCCGGACGTCGGCTCGACCAGGCGGTTGATCATCTTCATGGTGGTCGTCTTGCCGCAGCCCGAGGGGCCGACGAAGACGACCAGCTCGCCGGCCGGGATGTCGAGGGTGACGTTGTCGACCGCTGGGGCGGGCTGGCCCGGATAGTGCTTGGTCAGCGAGCGCAGCTCGATGCGCACGCCTTCGGTGTCACGGTCGAACACGAAGCCCCCTCGGGGTGGTGATGTAGCGAACGGCGAAGAAGAACAGGTCGAACAGGATGGCGATGACCACGATGCCCAGCGTTCCCGCGAGGGTGGCGTTGAGCGAGTTCACCGAGCCGAGCCTGGACAGGCCCTCGAAGATCTGCGTGCCCAGGCCAGGGCCGTCGACGACGGCGGCGATGGCGGCGATCCCGATCAGCATCTGCGTCGAGATGCGCACGCCGGTCAGGATCAGCGGCCAGGCCAGCGGAAGCTGGACCCGCAGCAGCAGCCGGGTGCGGCTCAGGCCCATCCCGCGGCCCGCCTCGACGGTGGCCGCGTCGAGGCCGCGCATCCCGGTGACGGTGTTGCGGATGATCGGCAGGAACGCGTAGGCGGTCAGCGAGACCAGCGTGGATCCCCAGCCCAGTCCGACGATGGGGATGAGGAGGGTGAGCAGCGCGAGCGACGGGACCGTCAGGATCCCGGCGGAGATCGCCACCGAGGTGCTCCGCACTTTCGGGGCGTCATAGGCGAGGAGCCCGATCCCGACGCCGGCCACGGTGGCGATCGCTATGGCGATCCCCACGACGAGGGCGTGCTCGGCTGCAGCCAGCGAGAGGGTGTCCCAGCGTGAGACCACGTACTCGCTGAAATTCATGGGGGTACCGGCTTCCTTTACGCTTGCATGGGTTCGCAAACGTATGCGATTAGTTGCGGTGAGCGCAAAACTAGGTGCAACTAGCGCAACAGTAGTGCAATGGTTCTGTTATGAACGGATAGGGATGACGGACAAGCCGATGGTGCCCTCGGCAGGTCTACGCCGGGACATGGAGATCCTCGAACTTCTCGCAGGTCACGGGGATGGCCGCGATGCCGACGGGTTCGGTGTCAGCTGGATCGCGCAGCGGCTGGGCCGGGAGAAGAGCCAGGTGTCCAGAGCGCTGCGCGCGCTCGAACTCGAAGGCATGGTCGAACGCGACCCGATCACCCGGCGCTACCGCCTCGGGTGGCGGCTGTTCGCGCTGGCCGCACGCACCCAGCACGCCAGGCTGGTCCAGGTCGCCGCCCCCTACCTGCGGGGCCTGGCCACCGCCTTCGACGAGGACGCCTACCTGTGCGTGTTGCGCGGCAACCTGGTGCTGACGCTGATGTCGGTGCCGTCGTCGCGGGTCTACCACCGGGTCTGGGAGGGCATCTCCGTGCCGCTGCTCATGGCCGCCGCGGGCCGCTCCCTGGTCGCCGACTGGGACGACCAGCGGATACGCGAGCTGCTGCGCGCCACCACCCTGCCCTCCGGGCTCGACTCGGCGGTCAGCGGCACGGAGGAGTGGCTGGCCGACCTGGCCCACGTACGGTCGTGTGGCTACGCCGTGACGGACGTCGAGCTGGAGGACAGCAAGGCCGGGGTGTCGGCGCCCGTACGCGATCACCGGGGGCTGATCACGGCGGCGCTCAGCGTGTCGGTGACCCGGACGCACACGGCGGCCCGGCTGCACGAGATCGGCGCCGCCGTCGGTGAGGCCGCGCGCCAGCTGTCCATCTCGCTGGGCCTGGTGCCGGACGGCCGCCCGGTCATGTCGCCCAGGGAGGGGTCGCTGTGACAGGGGCTGCCCGGCGTCAGTCGCTCGGGGTCGGGAAGCTCTCCGGCGTGGTGAGTCCGGTGCTCTCGAGCAGGCGCTGGTGGTTGAGCACGGCCGCGTTGCACTGCTCGGAGAACGTCCTGACCAGGGTGTTCTGCGTGCTGCCGCGGACCGTGCCGATGAGGCCGAAGATCTGGCCATGGGCCAGGCGCAGCCATTTCACGTACGTGGTGTCGTAGTCGATCCCCGTGCGCCCGGAAATGTCGGACATCCAGCTCTGCTGGTCGTCGGTGGGCCTGACGGGCAGCTCCACGTTCAGCTTGGTCGCGAGGTCGCGCGCCGCCTCGTCGAGCTCGTGGTGCTGCGACGCGATCTCGGAGCTGATCTTGCGGACCTTGGCCGTGCTCGCCTTCTGGACCGCCTCCTGGGCGATGACCATCTCCCACAGGGTGGCGAGCCGGACCTTCTTGATCAGCGAGCGGTCCGTCTCCGACAGCGGCCCCCACTTGGTGAGCCACGTGCCCGAATCGCCCTCCTGATCCGCCTTGGGGGTCTCCGCGGCGTCCCGCGTCTCCTCGGGGAACGCCGTGTCCGTCGGCAGCGGGGCGGTGGTCTGCACGGCGGCGACATCCGGCAGGCCGGCGCTCTGCGCGGGGAACGACGGGGCGCACGCGCCGAGCGGGACCATCGCGGCCAGGCCGCAGACGACGATAACCGGACGGCTGCGTCGGAGTCGCATGTGCCGTCATCCCCTCCGGGTTTCAGGGCTCGGCCCCTGCATGGGCTGCGCCGGGTCACTACGGGATACGCGGCGTCCGCGAGAAGCGTTCAGGTGGCGGGCCGAAAAGGCGCGAGGCGTTGGGCCGGAATGCGGCGACAGTCCGTTGCGCGAAGCAACGGACTGCTAGGGTGGGCTCGCACAACACGCTCCCCCCACCTGGACGGATGCCATGAACCCGATGGAACCAGGCGCCTACGGGGCTCATCCTGACTTCGACATCGGGTTCGACCGCCACGGCCGCATCGCGCTCCTGCACCTGAAGGGCCGTCTCGCCGGGGTGGCATCGCTCGTCCTCCAGCAATACCTCGTCAAGGTGCTGGTCGCCCGGATACCGCCGCTGTTCATCGTGAACGTCGAGGGCCTCACCGAGACCGACGACTCGGGGCGCGAGACGCTGCGCTCGGCCGACCGGCACGCACGGGCGTCGGGCGGACGCATGATCGTCGCGGGTGGCGGCGGGGCGCAGCGCCTCGAGCTGGGCGCCCTGGACCAGGTGGACTCCGTCGACGACGCGTTCGCCGAGCTCACCCGCTCCGGCGCCGGCGACCTGCTGTAGCGGGCGCACGGGTCTTTTCCGATTGATGGGCGAACGTGGTGCTCGTACGCCCTGGTCCAGGGGAATGTTCGGTCCGACGTGACCCGTACAGGAAGGATCGGACCGTGGCCACCATCAAACGCACCGCCAAGTCTCGCCGGAAAGGGTCCAGCCAGCCGTGGATTCACCAGGACGGCGTGGAGATCCAGGAGTTCGGCACGGTCCGCATGTTCCCGCTCGGGCTCACGTACGAAGCGCGGATGTACTCCTGCCAGCGCCTCAACCAGGTGCTCGCGGACACCCAGATCCTCTACAGCCTGTACAAGAAGCACCACTGGCTGATGCGCGGCCCGACCTTCTACCAGCTCCACCTGCTGCTCGACAAGCATGCCGCGGAGCAGCTCGAGCTCGTCGACGCGCTCGCCGAGCGGGTGCAGACCCTCGGCGGCGTGGCCGTCGGCGATCCGCGGCACGTCTCCGAGATCACCGTCATCCCGCGCCCGCCGGACGGCGCGGAGGAGGTGCCCGCGATGTTGTCGCGGCTGATCGAGGCGCACGAGGCGATCCTGGTGGCGGCGCACGACGCGGCCGCCCGCGCCGCCGAGATGGGCGACGACGGCACCAACGACCTGCTCGTCTCCGACGTCATCCGCACGGGAGAGCTGCAGACGTGGTTCCTCATCGAGCACCTCGTGGACACGCCGCTGGTCGAGGCGGCCCGTGACCGCTAGAGCGGCCGTTGGGGCGACCGGCCAGTGATGCGCCGCGTGGCGGCGTGAGGCATCCTCTCAAGGGTGACGTCCAGGAGCATCCCCCGCACCATGCTCGTCCGCCGCTTGCGCAACCTGGCGGTGCTCGAGCCGATGAACATCGTGATCTTCGGCGTGGTGGCGTTCGTGCTCCTGCCCGCGCCGCTGAACGCGGTCAACGTGACGGGGTTCGTCCTGGTGGCCGTGCACCTGCTGATCGGCGGCGGCTACTGGGCGATCAAGGTCCGGCAACTGCGCGCGCGGCTGCCGGAGCCGCCGTTCATCGGCGCCTTCGGGTGGTTGCGCCGGTTGTGCGAGGCCGGCCTGATCGCCGGGCTCGTCATCCTCGCGGTGTCCGTGGCGCGCGAGGCGCCGGGGTTCGGGTCGGCGCCGGGGTTCCTGTTCTACCTGCTGGCGGTGGCCGAGTACGTGAACTATTTCCACTGGCAGCTCAGCCACCAGTCCGCCGGGGACATCAGGCGGCTGCTGCGGACGCGGCGGTTGCACCGCTCGCATCTCCATCTCGACATGCGCGCCCATCGAGGATGAGCGTCACCGGCGGGCATACGTTCGGAAAAGTCCTGCCGTTACGGCCGTCCCGCGCCCGCGTCGCGCGCTAAGAACATGCCGGTGAGTTCATCGTTGCGTTCACGGCTGCGCGCCGACCCGTGGCGCGTGCTGCTCGTTCTGGTGGCCGCCTCCTACGGGATCGCCCAACTGCTCCTGGTCGGCCCGGGAATGGGACTGGGCTGGGACGAGGTCGTCTACGTCAGCCAGGTCGACCCGCGTGTGCCCGCGGCTGAGTTCATCGCGCCGCGCGCCCGCGGCATCACCCTGATCGTCGCCCCCCTCGTGCTGGTCACGTCGTCGACGGAGGCGTTGCGAATCTACCTGTGCGTGCTGTCGGCGCTGGCGCTGGCCGTGTCGTTCGGCACCTGGCTGCGGGTGCGCCCAGGACCGGTCGTGCCGATGGCGGCCCTGCTGTTCGCGTCCTTGTGGTCGTCGCTGTTCTACGGCAACGAGGCCATGCCGAACCTGTGGGTGGCGTTCTCGGCGGTCGCGGCGACCGGGTGGTGCGTGCGCTGCCTGCGCCAGGATGGCGGGCTCGGCCCGCTGCTGGGGCTGGCGGCGAGTGTGGCCGCGGTGGGGCTGCTGCGCCCGCCGGACAGCGTCTGGCTCGCCCTTCCGCTGGCTGTGGCGCTGCTGATCACACCGGGCCGGCGGCGGGTCAAGGCCGTGATCGCGCTCGGAACGGGCCTGGCCGCGGGCTGGGCCGACTGGATCGTGGAGGCGTACGTGCGCTTCGGCGGGCTCGCCGCACGCTGGCAGGCCGCAGGCGCGGCGAACGAGACGGGCCTGCACGTCTCCCTGTACGAGCACGCCCGGGCACTCAACGGGCCGCTGCTGTGCCGGCCGCCCGCCCACTGCGGGCCCGTCGTACTGCCCTGGCTGGTGTGGTGGAGCACGATCCCGGTCCTCGTCCTGCTCGGCCTGTACGCGGCGCGGCGCTCGGCCCTCCTGGCCGAGTGCGCGCTGCCTGCCGCCACCGGGCTGGCGCTGGCCGTGCCGTACGTCTTCCTCGTCGGTTACGCGGCGCCCCGGTTCCTGCTTCCCGCGTACGCGCTGCTGGCCCTGCCCATCGCGTACGGTGCGGTCCGGGCGCTGGAGAGGTCGCGGCGGGCCGGGTTCGGCCTCGTCGCCGCCGGTCTGCTCGCCCAGTTCACGATGCAGGGGCTCACGCTCGACAAGGTCGTGGCCCTCCGGGTGACCAAACGGCAGGCCGACGTCGAGGTGGCCGGCGCCCTGCGGGCCGCCGGTGTACACGGCCCGTGCCTGGTGTACGGCGAGCACGCGGTGATCATCGCCTACCGGCTGGGCTGCGACGGGCACACCGTGCTGGACTGGCCGCGCGGCGACGAGACGCCGTCCGCCGTGCGCGACGCCCAGGACGCGGGCAAGCGGGTGGTGGCCGTCGACAAGGGCCGGCCGGTTCCCGCGCCGTTCCTCCTGGAATGGGAGAAGGGGCGGCTGCCAGGGGCCCGGCCGGGCGCGTGGCACGCGTACTTCCCGCGCGCCGAACCGTACGGCCGGCCGGCGCCCCGATGGTCGCGCAGGGAAGAGCGGGGCTGACTCCGCTCTTCCCGGCCCGGCGCCGTCAGGCGGCTTCGTGCCGACGCTGGCAGCCGATGCAGTAGCGGGCCAGCGGCCGGATCTTGAGCCGCTCGAACGGGATGCCCGCCTCGCAGTGCGAGCAGCGCCCGTAGGTGCCCTCGGACAGTCGTTCCAGGGCCTGGCCGAGCTCGGCGATGGCACGGTCGGCGGCGGCGATGTTGACGAGCAGTTCCTGCCACGTGTCGTCGGCACCACTGCCCTCGCGCGCCGCCGCCTGCAGACCGGTCAGCTGGTTGCTGCGCCGGGACAGTTGCTCCTGGAGCTCCTGACGCAGCGTCTCGGCCTGCACGCTGCTGAGGTGGGTCGTTCCGTTGGTGTCAGTCATGCTGATGTCCTCTCTGGAGCGCGCACCGGTCGCAGATGCTCCGGTACGGCCTCCGCAGGAGCTGTTCGTAGGCGATGAAAGTCCCGCAGCACCGGCAGGTGCCGTAGATGCCCCGGTCCATGCGGTCGAGCGCGGCCTCGATCTCGGACGTGCGCGGATCGGCCGTGACGCCAGGGGTGGCATCCGCCGGCCGGGGGCGGGACAGGGCGGCCGCGAGCTGGTCCTGCAGCAGCTCACGGAGTTCTTCCAGCCGCGCCAGGTGCCGCTCGTAGTGCTGCAGGTGCGTGTGGACTGATCTGACGTCGGCCATGTCGATGTTCGGCTCCTTGCTTGCGGGAAACGGCACACCTCCGGGGTGGCCGAAGGAGCGCTCGCGAGCGGGCCCGGGCATGCGTGACCGGGCCCGGCGCCGCGCGAGCGGCAGGAGAACAGGAGCGCTAGATCAGCGGCGGGCTGCGCGACCCGGCGGTGCGGTGCGCGAGTTGCTGGGGATCGCGGATCCCGCCCGGGTCGAGCCCGGGCGCGGGCGACATCGCGAGCCGGCCGGCCTCGTGGCGGCGTTCACCGCGCAGGGGCGGCCACAACGGCAGCACCTGCCGCTCGCCGGTCGCCGTCTGCGGCGGCATGCTCGACAGTTGCGCGTCCCATGCCTCCGGTGTCCACGTCTGCGTGGCGCCGAGGCCGGGTTGGTACGCACGGCCGCCGCCGTGCCAGTTGTAGGTGGATCCGACCAGCAACAGGGACAGCAGGACCAGGCCCATCACGCTGGTGAACGCGATGGGCCCGCGTGGTGTTCTCCACGGTCCCGTCATAAGGCCGACCATAGCCCAGACAGTGGGAAAAGGCATGCGTGCCGGCTCGGCGAAACCGGCGGCCCGCCCGTGCCGCCGAGGCCGGCCCTGTCCGGCGCCTGGGTGACTCCCGTCGTGACGGGTAGAATCGGGCATTGAGGTATGAATTCCGCAGATCGCGGCACAGCCGCGGCGGCTGGAGGTGATGCCCTCTCTCCGAGAAGACCGTCACTCCACTGCGCGAGGGAAGGAACGTCATGCCTGGCAACAAAGCCGTCGTCTACGAAGGTCCAGGCAAGGTCGAGGTACACGAGACCGACTACCCCGAGTTCGAGCTCAAGGACGGTCCGGGGGTGAACCAGGCCAACGTGGGGCGCAAACTGCCGCACGCCGCGATCCTGAAGACCGTCGCGACCAACATCTGCGGCAGCGACCAGCACATGGTCCGCGGCCGCACCACGGCTCCGCCGGGCCTCGTGCTGGGCCACGAGATCACCGGCGAGGTCGTGGAGACCGGGCCGGACGTCGAGTTCATCAAGACCGGCGACCTCGTGTCCGTGCCGTTCAACATCTCCTGCGGGCGCTGCCGCAACTGCAAGGAGCGCAAGACGGGCGTCTGCGAGAACGTCAACCCCGACCGTCCCGGATCGGCGTACGGCTACGTCGACATGGGCGGCTGGGTCGGAGGACAGGCGGAGTACGCGCTGGTTCCCTACGCGGACTGGAATCTGCTCAAGTTCCCGGACAAGGACCAGGCCATGGCCAAGATCCTTGACCTGGCCATGCTCGCGGACATCTTCCCGACGGGTTTCCACGGTTGCGTGAGCGCGGGCGTGGGTCCGGGATCGACCGTCTACATCGCCGGCGCCGGCCCGGTGGGGCTGGCCGCCGCCGCGTCGGCGTTCCTGCTCGGCGCCGCCGTGGTGTTCGTCGGCGACCTGAACAAGGAGCGCCTGGACCAGGCGCGCAGCTTCGGCTGCGAGACCATTGACGTGTCCGCCGGCGAGCCCAAGGACCAGATCGAGCAGATCCTCGGCGCGCCGGAGGTCGACTGCGCCGTCGACGCCGTGGGTTTCGAGGCCCGCGGCCATGGGCGCGAGTCGGAGGAGGAGCATCCGGCCACGGTGCTCAACACGCTCATGGACGTCACGCGGGCGGGCGGTGCGCTGGGCATCCCCGGCCTGTACGTGACCGGAGACCCTGGTGCGGCCGACGAGGCCGCCAAGCACGGATCGTTGTCGATCAAGATCGGTCTCGGCTGGGCCAAGTCGCACAGCTTCGTCACCGGCCAGTGCCCGGTCATGAGGTACAACCGAGAGCTGATGATGGCGATCCTGCACGACCGGGTGCAGATCGCGAAGGCGGTCAACGCCACGCCCATCTCGCTCGACCAGGCGCCGCAGGGTTACCACGAGTTCGACGAGGGTGCCGCGCGCAAGTACGTGCTCGACCCGCACAACATGGTGTCCACGGCGGCCTAGGGCCGCCGCGGGGGGGGGGGGGGGGGGGGGGGGGCTGGGGGGGGGGGGGGGGGGGGGGTTTGTTGTAAGGTGCCTGACGGGCTCGACGCATATCTCTTCCTTTTTTTTTTTTTTCACGCAAAGAAACAA
>NZ_JBVJHP010000001.1:105046-121742 GCF_055586745.1 Nonomuraea sp. NPDC049378 | reverse complement strand
GGAAGCCGGGGGGGAAAAAGGGGTGGAAGGAGGGTAGTACAAAAGGGGCTTGTCGAAACCCAAAAAACAGGGTCCAGAAGGTGGCCGAGTCCCCCCCCGGGCCGCGAGCGGAGCGTCCGATCCGCTCGCGGCCCTTTCGTGTTTCCGTGCGATCGCAGTTATCAAGCGTTATCACAGTTTCTCGCGCTTTCTTGTCGCGCCTAACATATAGAGGCGAATGTCCGTTATTTCGTGCCATGTCGACTTGTCTTGAGTAGGGTTGCGTGGAGTGCCCGTATCGAGCTGATGAGTCGATATTGACTTTTTTTCACTGGTTCTTTCCCGGTGCTGGGACTTCGGGCGCGGCGTGGCGTTGTTGCGCAGGTCGCGGCAACTGTAAGCATCGTACCGATCTCGTTGGCTTGCCCGGCCGACAGTCGCGGCCACGGGTCGCATTCCGAAAGGAACGGTACATGTTCACACTTATTCCCCGAACCGAGAAAACAGCTATGTCCGCCCGGTCCAGAATGGGACATTCGCTGCGGCGTATGACGAAATCGACAGTGCACGGCACCTTGACCATGGCCCTGGTCGTCACCATGGCCCCGGCGGCGCTCGCGAAGGACGACGACGACCGCCTCCGCAAGTTCCGTCACCGCGACCACCACGGACGGTGCAGCCCGCACACGTTCTTCAGGGTCAAGCGCCTCTCGCCGCGCAACTTCTTCGTGCCGCGCACCCGCTTCATCGACGGCCCCGGCGGCTCGATGACGGTGTCCGTCACGCGCGAGCACGAGGTGCTCGCCTTCCTCGAGACCGAGCGGGAGAGGAGGATCGACGTCACCTCCACACGTACCCCCGAGGACCCCTCGCGCTTCCACGTCACCGAGGTGGTCAGAGCCCTGCGCAAGATGGGGCTTCCTCACCTGGAGGAGCGGCACATGGTCTTCACCGGGCACGAATACACCCGGGAGATCACCAAGGGCAAGTACGGCAACATGTGGTACCGCGTCTTCGGCTACCGCGTCGGCTGGTCGGCCTGGCGGGTGCTCGGCACGTGCCGCCACGTCGAGGTCGGCACCGGCATCGCGAACGTCCCCTCCCGGGTGGAGGGCTGGCGTTACTGGGAGACCAAGCATCCGAAGTTCAAGAACCGCCTGCTGTCCTGGAAGTGACGAGGCCGAGCCCGTGACCCCGGACGCGGCACCGGGACCTCGGCACGGTGGGCCGGGGACTCGATGCCAAGTTCGCGGAGGTGGCGGGCTGCCTCGCAGCCCTGGAGCCGTGGCCTTTCGTGGTCAGCTCACCCGGATGTTCTGGAACTGGGCCGTGCCGTCGAAGACGTTGAGCCCGAAGTGGCCGCCCGCGTACTGGTCGTCCTGCGCGTCGATGACGGGCTCGGCACGATCGTCCAGATAGACCTTGATGTTCTGCCCCCGCGTCACGACCTTCAGGTGGTAGGTCTGACCCGCCTTGATGGGCGCCCTGTACGTGGCGATGTCGCGGCCGGGCCGCCACAACTTCACCACGCCCGCCTTGCTGTCGACGTTGGCCGTGTAGTGCCTCCCCGCCCGCGGGTCGGCCCGGAACGTGAGCGCCGCCGCGGTGCCGTCGACCAGCCGCACGTCGCCCTCGTAGGTGAAGTCCGACCCGGTGTGGTCGCTGAGGTAGAACGCGTCGCCGCCGGCCGAGCCCTGCTTGCCGGCCGCCACGTCGGTCCACGAGCCGCTGACCACCCGCCACTGGCCGGGCAGGTTGTGCTCCAGCGTCGGCTCGCCCATGCCCCACGCGGGGGCGAGCTCGTGGATGCGGAGCGAGACGAGCCTGACACCGCCGCCCTCGACGTGCAGCGCCACGCCCCTGCTGTCGGCGCGCGGATCGAAGGCCACGTTCCTGGTGATCGAGGCCAGGCCGTCGTTGCCGAACACCTCCAGCTGCCCCCGGTCCACCAGGAGCCGCATCGTGACCCGGCCGCGGGAGGGTTCCAGGGGAGCGCCCATGAGCGTGCGGGCCGCCGTGTCGTAGAGGACCTCGCTCCCGGCGTCGCCGCCTGGCCGTACGTCCAGCTTGAACCCGAACCGCTTGGCGGTGGCGCCTCTCACGTCGAACTCGGCCTCCACCTCGTACGTGTCGAGGGACTGGTCCCGCAGCAGCTTCGCGGCCGACGCCGGGGTGAGCCCGCGGCCGTGCCACGAGGAGGTCCGGTAACGCAGCTTCTCCAGCTCCTTGATGGGCTGCCGGGTGACGCGGACGCCGTCGCCGGTCGTGCGCAGGCCGAGCACGGCGGGGAAGCTGGCGTTGCCCGTCCAGGTCGCGCCCTGGTTGCCGCCCATCCAGGCCATCTGCACCACCCTGTCGTCGGGCATGTCGTTGAAGACCTGCCCGGCGTAGAAGGAGCCGCCGGCGTGGTTGGTGCCGTGGTCCATGCGCTGCGGCCTGTCCCAGCCGGTGGTGAAGGCCGTGCCGTCGAAGTCGCCGACGACGTACTCGCCGCTCGCGTCGGTGAGCACCCACTTCGTCCTGCGCCTGTCCCCGTCGACGGGGAGGGCGAAGAAGTCGGGGCACTCGAACAGCCAGTCGGCCGCGTACCTGCTCTGGAACGTCCAGTCGAGCAGGTCGGGGGAGGAGTAGATGTTGACGCCGTTGCCGCCCGCGTCGGACCAGACCAGCATCACCCACCGCTTGGTGGCGGCGTGCCACAACACCTTGGGGTCGCGGCTGGTGCCGGGCATGGTCACGACCTTGCGCCCGTTGTCGTACGCCTTGAAGGTGCGGCCCGCGTCGGTGCTGTAGAAGACCGAGACGCCGTTGGTGCCGGAGAAGACGACGAGCGGGTCCTCGGCTCCCTCGCGCAGGCCGGAGGTGTTGGCCGCGTCGACGACTCCTGCCCCTGACCACAGGTCGCCGGGGTGCACGCCGGGTTCGAGGGCGATCGGCTTCTGGGTCCAGTGGACCAGGTCGGTGCTGGTGGCGTGGCCCCAGTGCATGGTGTCCCAGCCGAGACCGTGCGGGTTGTGCTGGTAGAAGAAGTGGTAGGTGCCCTTGTAGTGGAGGAGCCCGTTCGGATCGTTCATCCAGCCGCCCTGCGAGCTGAAGTGGAACTGGCCCCGGTACGGCTCGGTGTACGTGGTCGGCTGGTAGGGGAACTCGGGGTGCTCGGGGGCGTGGGCGGCGGCCGGAGCCGCGGCGACGACCATGCCGGTGAGCGCGATGAGGGACGTTAAGCCGCGGGCGAGCCGTCTCATGACATCAGGGCCTTCCATCTCGGGGAGTGCGAGTGTCAACGTTGACATATGTCAACGTTGACATCGGCTTGCAGAGCATCATCGGCCCTGCTTCCAGAAACGTCAATGCCTCGTCCGCGTAACAGGACCGGCGTGCCGCGCGGGCCCGGCGGCAAAGGGGAGGAAGGTTCGCGAAGCGGCCGGTACACTGGCCGCATGTCTACGCCCCGGATCTCTTAGCCAGGACACCCGCTTCCGCGTCACCCGTGTGTCCTTGAGCTTATCCGGAGCGTCATCCCATGATCACCTTCCGTGGTGTCGACGTGCGCGTCGGCGCCCGCCTCCTGCTGTCGGGCGTCACCGCCCACGTCGCCCCCGGCGACCGCGTCGGCCTGGTCGGCCGCAACGGCGCCGGCAAGACCACCCTCATGAAGATCCTCGCCGGCCAGGCGCAGCCCGCGGCCGGCTCCGTCACCCGCTCGGGCCCGGTCGTCCACCTCCCGCAGGACCCCGCCGCCGCCGATCCGGACACCTCCGTCCTCGGCCGCATCCTCTCGGTCCGCGGGCTCGACCAGGCCGTACGCGCCCTGCGGTCCGCCGAGAGCGCTCTCGCAGACGCCGCGGACGAGCGGGCGATGGCCCGCTACGCCCGTGCGGAGGCCGAGTTCCAGGCCCGCGGCGGCTACGCGGCGGAGGCCGAGGCCGCCAGGGTCGCCGCCGGGCTCGGCCTGCCCGACCAGGCCCTCGCCCGGCCGGTCGGCACCCTGTCCGGCGGGCAGCGCCGCCGGGTCGAGCTGGCCCGCGCCCTCTTCGCCGAGCAGGGCGTCCTGCTGCTCGACGAGCCGACCAACCACCTGGACGGCGACTCCATCGCCTGGCTGCGCTCCTTCCTGGCCGGCTACCCGGGCGGCCTGGTCATGATCAGCCATGACACCGGGCTGCTGGCCGACGTCGCCAACCGGATCTGGCACGTGGACGGCGACCGGGCCGCGCTCGACGTGCACAACACCGGCTGGCACACCTACCTGGCCGACCGCGAGGCCGACGACCGGCGCAGGGCCCGGCTGCGGGCCGCCGCCGAGCGCAAGGCCGCCGCGCTGCACGCCCAGGCCGGGCGCATGCGCGCCAGGTCGGCCACCGCCGTGCGCGCCAGGGACATGGCCCGCCGCGCCGACCGCATGCTCGCCCAGACGCAGCCCGCACGGCGGGACGAGAAGGTGGCGCGCATCCGGCTGCCCGAGCCCGCGCCCTGCGGCCGGATGCCGCTCGGCGCGATCAGCCTGACCAAGTCCTACGGCACGGTGCCGGTGTTGCCGGGGATCGACCTGGCCATCGACCGGGGGAGCAGGCTCGTGGTGCTGGGGCTCAACGGCGCCGGCAAGACGACGCTGCTGAAGCTGCTGGCCGGGCACGAACGTCCCAGCGCCGGCCGGGTCGTGCCCGGCCACGGGCTCAGGCTCGGCTACTTCGCCCAGGAGCACGACACCCTGGACCCGGCGCACACCGTCGGGCAACATCTGGCCGGCGTCGCCCCGCACCTCACCGGCGGCGAGGCCAGGACGGTGCTCGGGTCGTTCCTGTTCGGCGGCGACGACGTCGACAAACCGGTCGGAGTGTTGTCGGGCGGGGAGAAGACCCGGCTGGCGCTGGCCGGGCTGGTCAGCTCGCGGGCCAACGTGCTGCTGCTCGACGAGCCGACCAACAACCTCGACCCGGCGTCCAAGGCGGAGGTGCTGGCGGCGGTCGGGGCGTACCGGGGGGCCGTGGTGATGGTCACGCACGACCCCGAGGCCGTCGAGGCGCTGCGGCCCGACCGGGTGCTGCTCCTGCCCGACGGGGCCGAGGACCTGTGGAACCCCGGGTACGCCGACCTGATCGCGCTCCGGTAGGGCGCGGCCGTCCAGGCGCGCCACGAAAAGACCAACCGGACGCCAATGGCCAGGTGCAGGGTGTGCCGATGGCGACGCCGACGGGCCGGGGGTGAGGATGGGGGAGTTCCTGCGGGTCTTTCCGCCGGTGCTGCTCGTGGTCGTCTTCGCGGTCTCGTCGCTGGCGAAGGTCTCCGGCGCGGAGGCGTTCCGCGGCTTCGCCGCCTCCGTACGCGCGTTGCGGCTGCTCCCGGACCGGTGGGCGGGCACAGTGACGGGCACAGTGGCGGGCACAGTGGCGGGCACAGCGGCGGGCACAGTGGCCGGTGCGGAGCTCGTCACGGCGGTCCTGCTGCTCACCCCGTGGCGCGCGGCCGGGCTGGCCCTCGCGGCGGCGGTGCTGGCCGTGTTCGCCGGGGTCGCCCTGGTGACGCGGCGGCGAGGGCTCGCCGTGCCCTGCGACTGCTTCGGGGCGGGGCCGGCGAGAATGCTCGGCGGCTCGTCGTGGAGCGCCGCGCCCGGCGGGCTGCCGCTCGGGAACCCGCACATCGTCCGCAACACGGTTCTGGCGGCGGTGGCGCTGTCCGGGCTGTTCGGGGGCGCGGACGCGAGTGCCGGAGCGGTGGGGGGAGGGCTCGCCGGTGCGGCGGCCCTGATCTGCGCCGTGGCCGCGCTGCGGTTCGAGGACATCGCCGTGCTGTTCGCTCCGGCGGAGCCCATCCGGGCGGCCGACGCCCGCCCGCCGGTGATGTTGCCGGTGGGCGGCGCGCCGGGTGACTTCGTGGCGGCCGACGTCGACGGCGCGAAGATGTCCAGGCAGGACCTCGGCGCCGGGCTGGTGGGCTTCTTCTCCGCGACCGGTCCCGCGTGCGCCGAGCGGCTGCCCCGGTTCATCGAGCTGGCCGCGCGGCACGACAACGTGATCGCCGTCGTCGTCGGCGAGCCCGGCGAGACCGCGGAGCCGGCCGGCGCCCTGCGGCCCGTCGCCCGCGTCTTCACCGAGCGCCGCGGGGAGAGCCTGTCCACGGCGTTCGGCGTGTACGGCTACCCGGCGACCTGCCGGCTCGACGGCACGGGCACGGTGCTCGCGCACGACGTGGAGCTCGCGTGAGCGAGGACGCCTCCGGGGATCCACCGCCGCGGCGGTGTGCCTTCACCGGCGGACGGTGAGGGACGTCCCCGTCAGTTCCATACCGCCGTGCCGGCGTTGTGGACCCGGGTCAGCGTGGCCAGGAGACCGCCGGGCGGGTCGCAGAACTGGAAACGTTTGTCCAGCCCGGTCACCTTGAGCAGCCGGGCCAGGCGGGACTGGACCCCGCTCAGCACGAGGCGGCCGCCCGCGGCCTCGGCGGTGTTGGCGGCCGAGATCAGCGCGCCCAGCCCCGAGGAGTCGCAGAAGGTGACCTCACGCAGGTCGGCGATGATGAAGGGCGGCGTGCGGCGTGACATCGCCTGCAGCAGGCCACGGCGGAACTCGGGCGCCGAGGTCATGTCGAGGTCGCCCGTCACCGTCAGGACGGCGGCTCCATCGCGCTGGGTGACGACGCAGGTGAACCCGGTCCGGTCTTCGCTCCCCATGCCGCTCCTCCGCTCCCAGCATCCGCGACGTCCCCGCCCGGGACGTGCGGCGATCGGGGTCGCCTCCATGATTGCACAGTGCAACGGAGCCGGGAAGTCATGGGCATGGCGCCATGATCGGCGTACAACCCTCCCTAAGCCTCAGAAGGGGCAGACGCCCAGGTGGCGGGCGCCCGACCTCTGTTGGCGGCGCCGCCGCGGGCTGCGCTAGCGTATGGCCCGGAGTGCCGCGGGTGAGGTCGGCGCGTCAGCCCGGGCGACTCGACGGAGGCTCCACATGAGTGACAGCGGCGGTGGGGCGGGCGGCCCCTGCGGCCGGGAGGCGGGATGACGCCGCGCCGGCCGGCGGTGCCGGGGCGCGGCCGGCATCCGGCCGTGGTGATCGCCACCGGCTTCGGGCTGGCGGTGCTGGTCGGCACGTTGCTGCTGGCCACCCCTGCGGCCACCGCCGGCGGCGAGCCCTCGCACTGGCTGACCGCGCTGTTCACGGCCACCTCCGCGGTCTGCGTGACCGGCCTGGTCGTGGTGGACACGCCCACGCACTGGTCGGTGTTCGGCGAGGTGGTCATCGCGCTGCTCATCCAGGTCGGCGGGCTGGGCATCATGACGCTCGCCACGCTGATCATGGTCATCGTCTCCGGCAGGGTGGGGTTGCGCGCCCGCCTGAGCGCGCAGCTGGAGACGAAGTCCGTGGTGGCCGCCGACCTGCGCCAGGTGCTGCGCAAGGTGGTGCTGTTCAGCCTGGTGTGCGAGGCGGCCGTGGCCGCCGTGCTCACCGTCCGCTTCGTCGTCGGGTACGGCGAGCCGCCGGGCAGGGCGGCCTACCTGGGCGTCTTCCACGCGGTGTCGGCGTTCAACAACGCCGGTTTCGCGCTGTGGCCGGACAACCTGATGCGGTTCGTGGCCGATCCGTGGATCTGCCTGACCGTCGCCGTGGCCGTCATCGTCGGCGGGCTGGGCTACCCGGTCGTCTTCGACCTGCTGCGCCACTGGCGGCGCCCCAGCCGCTGGTCACTGCTGACCCGGGTCACCGTCGGGCTCAGCGCCCTGCTGATCGCGGCGGGCACGATCGCGTTCCTCGCGGCCGAGTGGCGCAACCCCGGCACGATGGGCCCGCTGGACGACTCCGCCAAGCTGCTGTCGGCCTTCTTCGCCGCGGTCATGCCGCGCTCCGGCGGGTTCAACACCCTCGACATCGGCCAGATGAACCCGTCGTCGTGGCTGGTCACCGACGTGCTGATGTTCATCGGCGGCGGCAGCGCGGGCACGGCGGGCGGCATCAAGGTCACCACGTTCGGCTTCCTGCTGTTCATGGTCTGGGCCGAGCTGCGCGGCGAGACCCAGGTCAACATCGGACACCGCCGGCTGCCCGCCGCCACCCAGCGCCAGGCGCTGTCCATCAGCCTGCTGGGCGTCTTCCTGGTCATGGTCTCGACCTTGCTCATGCTCACGATCACCTCCCACGGCCTGGACCGGGTGCTGTTCGAGGTGATCTCGGCGTTCGCGACCAACGGGATGTCCACCGGCATCACCGCGAGCACCCCGCTGGCCGGGCACGTGCTGCTCAGCCTGCTGATGTTCGTCGGCCGCATCGGGCCCTTGACGCTGGGCTCGGCGCTCGCGCTGAAACAGCGCACCCGCCGCTACGAACTTCCGGAGGAACCCGTGATCGTCGGTTGAGCCGCGGCGGGCGCCACCGGATCACTCCGGCGACGAAGGCAGGGGACGCAACGGGCCCAAGCGGTCGGCGATGCGGTTGGCCACGACGTAGATGAGGTTGACCGTCACGATCGCCGGGGCGATCACCCCCACGAAGCCGGCGAACTCCCGCTCGAACGCCACGGCCAGGATCACCGCCGTGATCCCGTTCTGCTGCGCCAGCCCGAGGTGCACACGGTCGGTGACGGGAAGCCCGTGGGTGAGCACCAGCGCCGCGAGCATCTGCGCGGCGAACGCGGCCAGGCCCAGCAGCATGCCCTTCATCAGGTTCGCCCCGCCCACCAGCAGCAGCCCCATCAGGAACGCGGACAGCGCGAACGCCGCGGTCACCGCTCGCGCCAGCCACCGCGAGTCGGGCATCCGCAGGTAGAGGCCGGCGGTGGCCACGCCCAGCATGAGGGAGCTCCAGGCCGCGGAGACGACCGCGGTGGCCGCCGCCAGGTAGCTCAGCAGCGGCGGAGCCTTCCTGATCAGCCGCCAGACCCCGTACGCCGCGGCGGCGAACAGCGCGTTGAGCCCCAGGTCGGCCAGGTAGGAGAGGGTGAGCCCGCCCTCGGCGGGCCTGGTCAGCGACACGGCGTAGAACGCGAGGATCACCGTGACGGGGTCGTCGAACGAGGACCACGCCCCGAGAATGGTCTTGGCACGTGACGACAACCGGTTGTCGGCCATCACCGCGGCGACCGACAGCGGGTCGATCTGGGCCACGGCGATCGCGAGGATCATCGCCCGCGGGTCGCCGGTGACGAGATACATCACGCCGGCGATGAAGGCCGCCTTCAGCAGCACGCCGACGGTCACCGCGAGCAGGATCAGCTTCCCGTGCTGGCGGGCCTCGGTGCGGTCGATGCCGTGCGTGCTGCCGTACAGCCCCACCGCCAGCAGCAGGCTGCTCAGCAGCAGGTAGGCGCCCGAATGCTCCAGGCCCGTGACGTCGCCGAGGTCGGCCGCCGCCCAGCCGAGCCCGACGAGGAGAAGCAGGAACGCGATCTTGACCAACGTCTCACTCCCCCTTGCGGGCCGGGCTCTCCGAAAGGGTTCATATCACTGCGCCGGGCGCGGCACCAGACGGCGGGGAATCACCCGGGCTCCTGGCTGGTGTCGGCGATCAGCGGCTCCAGGACGATCCCGGGATCTTCGCGCATGACGGACCGCATCCGCCACTGGTCGGTGAACAGCGCCAGCAGCGCCTGGTCGCGGCCGCGCTCCAGCACCTCGGCGCCCCGCCGGCCGGCCAGCAGCGGCACGGAGGCGGCCTCGGTGCGCCGGGCCAGGGTGTAGTCGAGCCGGTCGAGGCTGATCTGCGCGCCGAACTCGGCGGACAGGCGGTGCTGCACCACCTCGAACTGCATCGGCCCGACCGCCGCCAGCACCGGCGCCTGGTCGCCGCGCAGGTCGGAGCGGAGCACCTGGATGACGCCCTCGGCGTCGAGCTGGTCGATGCCGCGCCGGAACTGCTTGGCCTTGCTGGAGTCGCGGGCGCGGGCGACGGCGAAGTGCTCGGGCGCGAAGCTGGGGATCGGCGGGAAGGTCACCGCGGACCCGTCGTAGAGGGTGTCGCCGGGGCGCAGCGCGGTCGCGTTGACCAGGCCGACCACGTCGCCGGGGTACGCCTCGTCCAGCGTGGTGCGCTCCTGGCCGAACACGCTCTGCGCGTATTTGGTGGCGAACGGCCGTCCGGTGGCGGCGTGGGTGAGCACCATGCCCCGCTCGAACCGGCCCGAGCAGACGCGTACGAACGCGATCCGGTCACGGTGCGCCCGGTCCATGTTGGCCTGCACCTTGAACACCAGCCCGGAGAACGGCGCGTCCAGCGGGCGCACGGCGCCGGCGACGTCGGACCGGTCGGCGGGCGGGGGAGCCAGCTCGACCATGGCGTCCAGCAGCCGGGCCACCCCGAAGTTCGGCAGCGCCGCGCCGAACAGCACCGGGGTCGACTCGTGGGCCTCGAAGGACTTCTGGTCGTGGTCGGCGCCGATGGCCGCCAGCAGCGAGACCTCCTCGCCCGCCTGCTCCCAGTCATGCCCCAGCTCGGCGCGGGCGCGCTCGGCGGTCAGCTCGTCCTCCTGGGCCCGGGTGGCCCCGCCGGGGGTGCGGGTGTAGCGGACGGCGCGCCCGGTGGCCCGGTCGATCACGCCGTGGAAGTGGCCGGCGGCGCCGAGGGGCCAGGTGACGGGGGTGGGCCGCAACCCGGTGCGCTCCTCGATCTCGTCGAGCAGTTCCAGGGCGTCGCGGCCGGGACGGTCCCACTTGTTGACGAAGGTGATGACCGGGATGCGGCGATGGCGGCACACCTGGAACAGCTTCATGGTCTGCGGCTCCATGCCCTTGGCCGCGTCGATCAGCATCACCGCGCAGTCGACGGCGGCCAGCACCCGGTAGGTGTCCTCGGAGAAGTCGGCGTGGCCCGGGGTGTCGACGAGGTTGAACACGTGGCCCCGGTAGTCGAAGCGGAGCGCCGCGGAGGTGATCGAGATGCCGCGAGAACGTTCCAGCTCCATCCAGTCGGAGGTGACGCCGCGCCGGCCGGCCTTGCCGTGCACCGCCCCCGCCGCGGTGATGGCGGAGGCGTGCAGCGCCAGCGCCTCGGTCATCGTGGACTTGCCCGCGTCCGGATGGCTGATGACGGCGAACGTCCGGCGGCGGCGGCCTTCCTCCCTGATGTCGGTCATCGTCCTATCTTGCCGGGTGATCGCGCATGGCCGTGACGGGTGTCATGCGGGGCGGCGCCGGCTGGCGTGTCCGCGCGCCGGTAACCCGCGCTTGTGGCGATCATTCTTCCTGTGCTGAACCGGAGGTCGTTTCTCGCGATGGGGCTGGCGTCGGGCCTGCCGCCCCTGGTGCCGTCCGCCGCTTTCGGCGAGCCGTTCACCCTGGGGGTGGCCTGCGGCGACCCCCAGCCCGGCGGGTTCGTGGCATGGACCCGCCTGGCCCCGCAGCCGCTGGCCGAGGACGGGTTCGGCGGCATGCCCGCGGCGCCCGTCCCCGTGCACTGGCAGGTCACCAGCGACCCGGCGGGCAGGAACGTGGTGCGCCACGGCGTGCAGGTGGCGTACCGCGCATGGGCGCACAGCGTGCACGTCGAGGTCACCGGCCTGCAGCCGGGACGGGAATACTGGTACCGGTTCAAGGCCGGCCCCCACGTCTCGCCGGCCGGGCGGGCGCTGACCGCTCCCGTGCCGGGCTCGATGCCCAGGTCTCTGCGCGTGGCCGTCTGCTCGTGCGCCAACTACCAGCACGGGCACTTCACCGCGTACGCCAGGATGGCGCGCGAGCGCCCCGACCTGATCGTGCACCTCGGCGACTACATCTACGAGCAGGGCAGCGACCACGTGGCGCTGCCCGGCGGCAACGTCCGCGCGCACGAAGGGCCGGAGGTCGTCACCCTGGCCCAGTACCGCCGCCGGCACGCGCTCTACAAGACCGACCCCGACCTCAGGGAGGCCCACGCCGCCGCCCCGTGGGCGGCCATCCTGGACGACCACGAGGTGCTCAACAACTGGACCAACCTGATCCCGCCGCAGCGCCGGGAGGCGGCCTTCCGCGCCTACTACGAGCACATGCCCCTGCGCCCGCCCGCCCGTCCCGGCAGCACCGCCGTCCAGCTCTTCCGGCGGCTGCGCTGGGGCAGGCTCGCCACGCTGCACATGCTGGACACCCGCCAGTACCGCGACGCGCACCTGTGCGGCGCGGGCTACAGCTCGTGCCCGGCGCCGGCCGACCCCGCCCGTACGATGATCGGCCTGGACCAGGAGAACTGGCTGCTCAGGGGGTTCCGGCGCTCCCGTGCCCGGTGGGAGCTCGTCGGGCAGCAGGTCTTCTTCGGCCAGCGTGACCGCGACCCCGGCGAGGGCCGGCTGGTCCGGCAGGACGCCTGGGACGGCTACACCGGCAGCCGGCAGCGGATCACCGAGGGCTGGGTCAAGGCGGGCGTGCGCAACGTCGTCGTGCTCACCGGCGACGTGCACGCGCACTGGGCGGGCGACCTCGTCCTCGACTACGACGATCCCGGCGCGCGTCCTGTCGGGGCCGAGCTCGCGGTCACCTCCATCGCCAGCGGCGGGGACGGCCGCGACGACGATCCGGCCACGGACCCGCTGCTGGCCGCCAACCCCCACCTGAAGTTCCACCTGCGGCGCAGGGGCTACCTCATGGTCGTGGTCACGCCCGGCGCGCTCAGCGCCGACTTCATGACCGTCCCCTATGTCAGCACGCCGGGAGCCGCGGCGCTGACCGCGGCCACGTTCACGCTGTCCGACCTCGTCGACGGGTTGCGCCGCCAGGCGTGACAGGATCATGATCACAACCGGTATCATCGCAGGTCATCGCTACAATAAGAGTGATGAATCCCTTTTCCTGGGACGAGTCAGGTGCCCCCGCGGTCGTGATGACCGACGCCGGAGGCATCGTGACCGGCTGGACCGAAGCCGCGGAGAAGCTGCTCGGATACCACGCCGGCGAGGTCCTGCACCGTTCGAGCTCGATCTTCTTGGGGCCGGGCGACCGGGGCGACGGCGGGCGCTGGTCCGGTCTCGTCATGGCCCGCCACCGCGACGACGGCCCGCTCCTCCTGCACGTCCATGGCGCCCGTCTGCACGCCGCGGCGCAGCGCGAGAGCTGGCTCCTGACACTGGCAGCGGACGGCCCGCCGGTGACGGAGCCGATCCTCAGCCGCGCGCCCGTGGCCATCGGCGT
This sequence comes from Nonomuraea sp. NPDC049378, assembly GCF_055586745.1. Lineage (NCBI taxonomy): Bacteria > Bacillati > Actinomycetota > Actinomycetes > Streptosporangiales > Streptosporangiaceae > Nonomuraea > Nonomuraea sp. NPDC049378. The sequence goes on along the minus strand of NZ_JBVJHP010000001.1, from coordinate 108,679 downwards.
CTGGGACGCCGGCCTGCGGTGCGTCTGGCTCAACGAGACGGCCCGGCGCCTGGGCGACGTCTTTCCCCACTACCGGCTCGGCAGCCGGCCCGAGAGCACACCGGGCCTCGACGGGGAGGCCATCGCGGGAGCGATGCGGAGGGTGCTCGACGACGGGACACCGGTGCTCGACCGCGAGTGCCGATGGGCGTCCGAGGACGAGTCCGCCGAGCAGACCCTGTCGACCTCGCTCTACCGCCTCGACGGGGCGGACGGGCGGCCGCTGGGCGTGTGCGCGCTGGCCATGGACACGAGCCGCAGCCGGGCCCGCGACCGGCTGGCCATGCTCGGAGAGGTCAGCATCAGGATCGGCAGCACGCTCGACGTCATGAAGACCGCGCAGGAGCTCGCCGAGCTGGCCGTGCCGGGCCTCGCCGACTACGTCACGGTCGACGTGTCAGAACACGTCCTGCCCGACGACGAGCCCCTGCGCCGGATGGACGCCACCGAGGTGAGCGTCCCCGTGTTCCACCGCGCGGGCGCGGCCTCGATCCACCGGGAGTTCCCCGAGTCCCTCTGGCGGCGGGGCGAGGTGGTCTTCGTCCCGCCGTCGTCCCCCTTCACCGCGGTCCTGTCCTCAGGCCGGTCCCACTTCGAGCCCGTGATGGACACCTCGCCCTGCACCTGGCTCGACGTCGACCCCGACCGGGCGGAGGTCATCCACGAGACGGGGATGCACAGCCTGATCATCGTCCCGCTCCAGGCCAGGGGGGACATCCTGGGCGTCGCCGTGTTCGTCCGCACCGAGAATCCCGCGCCGTTCACCGAGGACGACCTGAACCTCGCCGAGATGCTGGCCGCCCGCGCCGCGCTCAGCCTGGACAACGCCCGCCAGTACACCCGCGAGCGCACCGCCGCCCTGGCCCTGCAGCGCGACCTCCTGCCGCGCAACCTCTCGGGCGGGGGAGCCGTCGACCTGGCCTGGCGTTACCTGCCCTCCGACGTGATCGGCACCGTCGGAGGCGACTGGTACGACGTGATCCCGCTGGGCGACGGCCGGGTCGCCCTGGTGGTCGGCGACGTGACCGGCCACGGCATCAACGCCGCGGCGACGATGGGACGGCTGCGCACGGCCGTGCGCACCCTCGCGTACCAGGGGCTGCCGCCCGACGAGGTGCTCGCGTTCCTGGACACCATGGTGGTGCGCCTGGCGGAGGAGGACGCGGGCGCGGGCGACGCGCCCCTCGACACCACGGGAGCCACCTGCGTGTACGCGGTCTACGATCCCGTCACCCGGCGCTGCGCCATGGCCGGGGCCGGGCACCCGCCGCCCGCGATCGTGCACCCGTCCGGGGAGGTGCGCTTCGCCCGCCTGCCCAGCGGCACACCGGTCGGCCTGGGGCTCGGCTCCTACGAACGCGTCGAGGTCGAACTCGCCGAGGGCAGCCTGATCGCCCTCTACACCGATGGCCTGGTCGAGCGGCGCGGGGCCGACATCGACGCGGGCCTGCAGCGCCTCGGCACCGCCCTGGCCGCACCCACCCTCCCGCTGGACGACCTGTGCGCCCGGGTGATCGGCACGATGGTGGACGACACGCCCTCCGAGGACGACATCGCGCTCCTCATCGCCCGCACGCGCACCGCGCCCTCCTGACCTCGGCGCGTCCGGCGTCCGCCCAGGCGGTCACCTCGTGTCCGAGACCCGGGATCCGGCCGGGCGCGCGTTCGCGGCGGACGTCGCGGCGCTGAGACGGCGCGGTGGTGACGTCGAACTCGACGCTGCGCTTCCGCGAGCGGGACGGGGCCGGGGCGCGGCTGGTCGAGCACGGGTAGACGGTGAAGGAGGTTCGCGGGGCTCCGGACCGGCCCGGGAGGGAGTGCGCGTTCTTCGCGCAGCGACCCGAGGAACGAGCCGTGTCACGGGTCGTCCTCGTCCGCCGCCGGCGTCTCGTCGGCCACGACCCTGGCCGCTATCACGTAGTCGACGCGGACCGCGCGGTAGGTCTCTCCCTCGGAGACGTGTTCGGGCAGGCCGGTACGGCGGCTGCCGGACCCCGACTCGTGGGCCGGTTCACCAGAGAACGTGACCGCCACCGAAGGCGCCTCCTCGAACGCCACGCTGTCGGCGCGGACCGTCGCGGAGAAGACGATGTCCGCATCCGCGACAAGCCGCGCACCCGGCCGCCTGTCGGGTCGCCTGTCGGGACGCCTTTCGTGCGGTTCGCCGGCTCGCCTGTCGCGGCGCTCGTCACCCATGTCCGTCCCGCCTCCTCCGGTCGCGCTGCCGCCCTGTCCTCACTTGCGGCCGCGGCTCTGAGCCAGGTTGCGTAGCCGGCGTACGCCTGCGCGCCGCGCGGCTCTCCCCAGCTCGCGCAGGGCAGGGCCGAGCGTGGTCGGTGCCGGTTTCCGCGGCTTTCCGTCCTGTGGTTCCCCGTCCTGTGGTTCCCGGAGCCCCGGCTCTTCGTCATGCGGCGTGCGTGGCTTCTCGTCCTCGCCGGGCCGCCCGTCCGCGCCCTGGGGCTTCGCGGGTTCCGCGTTCGCCGGGGCGGTGCCCGCCGCGTTCTCGGCGGCCTGCTGAGCGGCGGCCGGGACTTCTCGCGCCGCGCCACCGGCAGCGCCCGCCCCCTGCTCCGCCGTGCCACCGGCGGTGCCCGCCACCTGCTCCGCCGTGCCCCGCAGCGTTGTGCCCGTGCTCTCGCCGACGTCGCCGACGGTTCGCCCGGCGCCTGCTCCCACATCGCCGGCCGCCTGCGCGGCGCCCGAGCCCACCTCTCCCACGGCCTGCCCGGCGCCCGCGCCCACATCGCCGACCGCGCGGCCCGCGCCTGCTCCGACGTCTCCCACGGCCTGTCCCGCGCCTGCTCCGACGTCGCTCACAGCACGTCCCGCGCCTGTGCCGACGTCGTGCACCGCCCGGCCGGCGCCGGAGCCGACGTCGCGGACGGCGGCACCGACCCCCCGGGTGATGTTCTCGATCAGCTGGGGATTGTCGTCGATCGTCTCCAGGACGTCCCTGATGATGAGGGCGACGTTGTCGAGCCGGACCTTGAGCAGCGCCTGCGCCTCGACCCCCAGAATCTCGAGGTTCACCCGGCCCAGGGCGACGTCCGCCCCTACGTGCAGATGCAGCAGGTCGAGGACGTCCGCGTCCAGCGACACGCGTGCCCGCAGATCATCGACCTCGAGCTTGATCTCGTCGACCTTGACGATCGGCACGTCGAGGTAGACGTCCGGGTCCACGGCACCGCCTGAAGAGTTCGCCTCAGACGGCGCCGGGCGGCTTGCAGCCGGCTCCGGCAGGTTCTCGGACATGTCTTCCCCTCGGGTGGCTTGTCGCAGCCCCTGGCTCACTGCCCGGTGCACCGCAAAAGGGACATATGTATGTATAAAACCGGGTAAAGCATGCCCGCCTGGGGGTTCTGGTTCTCTCCGATGACTGAGGACATAGGGCGAACGCCCAGGCCGTTCTGGCCGAATCCTCCGCACGCGTGTTGCCGGCGGTCCGCCACCTGACGCGCCTGAACTTTCCTTCGTAGCACGGTGGCCCCGGGGACGGGCCCCGGGCCACCGCAACACCCTGCCTTTCCCACCCGCACCACCAGAAAAAAAGGGCTTACGTGGCCCCCCTGAACCCCCCCCGCGCCCACACACGGG
>NZ_JBVJHP010000001.1:52921-105036 GCF_055586745.1 Nonomuraea sp. NPDC049378 | reverse complement strand
CTTGCCCTCCCGCCCACCGCCTCCTCCTCATTTTGTTTTCGCGTGGGTTCCTCCGCCCCCCCCCCCCCCCCCCCACCGCACTATCTTGCTTTGCCAACCTGCACAATCAGAAAAGGGGGGCTGACGTGGCCCTGCTGAGCTCCATCAGAGCCCACATGCGGCAACTGCAGCATCCTCGGGAGTTCAGGATCCACGCCGCCGTGTGGCCGGCGGACGCCCTTGCGGCGTTCGAACGGCTGGCAGCCGACGAGCTCGTGAGAACGGCTCATGAGCCCATGCCGGCGGAACCCGCGCGGAGCGGCTCCGAGCGGATCCAGCACGACACCCTTTCCGGTTCATCCGTCGCCGATGTGGTGACGAGCATCTGGCGGCTCGACCGGCGGGTACGACGCGTGCCCGGGGTGACCCGATCCGCGACCCGCCATCTGGAAATGGCGTGGGACTCGCTCGTCCAGGCCGGCGTCAAGATCCAGGACCATCTGAACGACCCCTTCGACCCGGGACTTTCGATCAAGGTGCTGTCCTACCAGCCCGCGCCGGAGCTCGACCGCGACCGCGTGGTCGAGACGATCCGGCCCAGCATCTACCTGAACGACCAGATGATCCAGCGAGGAGAGGTGATCGTGGGCACCCCCGACCCCGTCGCGAAGGAAGCCGCTCAGTGACCAGGACCACGATCGACTACGGCATCGACCTTGGCACCACGAACAGCTCGATCGCCGTGCTGAACGGCGTCGACGTCGAGGTGATCAAGAACAATGACGACCAGTCCGAGAGCACTCCCTCCGCGATCTGGATCGACCGCAGGGACCGGCTCTACGTGGGTGACCGGGCCAAGAAGAAGAACGAGATCGACCCCGCGAACACCTGCATCGAGTTCAAGAGCAAGATGGGCATGACCGGCCAGGCCAAGGTCTTCCCCAACGGCGACCGGTCGATGCCCCCCGAGCAGTTGTCGGCCGAGGTGCTGAAGTCGCTGAAGGGCGACGTCGCCCAGCGGTACGGCGAGGACCTGCGGGCGGCGGTCATCACGGTTCCCGCGGCGTTCGAGCTCAGCGCCTGCGAGGCGACCGAGCAGGCCGCCCGGCTCGCCGGACTGGCGCACGCCCCGCTGTTGCAGGAACCGACCGCCGCCGCACTCGCCTACGGGTTCCAGTCGATCGCGGACAACGCCTTCTGGCTGGTGTACGACCTCGGCGGCGGCACGTTCGACGCGGCCGTGGTCAACATCAGGGACGGCGAGTTCACCGTCGTCAACCATCGGGGCGACAACACCCTCGGCGGCAAGCTGATCGACTGGAAGATCGTCGAGGATCTGCTCATCCCCGCGCTGGCCCGGCAGCACCGGTTCGCCGACCTCCGCAGGGGAAACCCGCGGTCGCTCGCCGTCATCGCCCAGCTCAAGCAGGCCGCCGAGCAGGCCAAGATCAGGCTTTCGCGGGCGGAGTTCGCGGACATCACCATCGAGCTCAAGGACGACCGCGGCGAGCTGGTCGAGTTCGAGTACGACCTGCGGCGGGCGGACGTGGAGCGGCTCACCGAGCCGTTCGTCGTGCGGTCGGTGAACCTGTGCAGGAAGGCGCTGGAGGAGCGCGGGCTCGGCGCTGCCGACATCGAGAAGGTGCTGCTGGTGGGCGGGCCCACCCTGTCGCCCTACCTGAGGGAGCGGCTAGCCGACCCCAGGGACGGGCTCGGGATCCCGCTCGACCACAGCAGGGACCCGATCACGGCCGTCGCCACGGGCGCCGCCGTCTTCGCGGGGACGCAGCGTCTGGACAGCATGGAGCCGCTGCGCGTGCCGGCCGCCGGCGAGTACGCCGTCGACCTGGCCTACGAGCCGATGGGACCGGAGACCGAGCCGCTCATCGGCGGCCGGGTGTCGGGGGCGGGCACCGAGGGGTTCGCGATCCGGCTGGTCAACCCCGAGGCGCAGCCGCCCTGGTCGAGCGGGAAGATCGTGCTGGACTCCGACGGGACGTTCACCACCACGCTCTGGGCCGAGCGCGGGCGTGCCAACACGTTCCACATCGAGCTCACCGACGCCGCGGGGACGCGCCGGAAGCTCTCTCCCGACCGGCTCACCTACCGCGTCGGCACCGTCGACTCCCAGCCGGTGCTGACCAACTCCATCGGCGTCGGGCTGGAGAACAACGAGTTCAGCGAGCTGGTCAAGCGGGGCACCCCGCTGCCGGCGCGGCGCAGCCACCGGCTGTGGACCACCGTCGCGCTCAGCAGGAGCGAGAACCAGGGCTTCATCAGGATCCCCATTCTGGAGGGTGAGCACCCGCGGGCCGACCGCAACCGGGGGATCGGCCGGCTGCAGATCGATCCGGGCCAGGTCACCCGCGACGTGCCGGCGGGCAGCGAGGTGGAGTTCTCCGTGGTGATCGACCAGTCGAGGCTGGTCGTCGCCCGGGCCTACATCCCCCTGCTCGACGAGGAGTTCGAGCACGTCGCCGACCTCCGTACGGAGACGGCCCCCACGTACGACGAGCTGGCGGGCAGGATCCGCGCGGAGAAGCACCGCCTGAGCGAGGCCCGCACCCAGGCCGCCGACCTCGGAGACGCGCGGGCCCAGGCGCTGCTCGCCACGATCGACGCGGAGGCGACGGTCGCGGACGTCGAGGCGCTGGCCGACGCGGCACGCGCCGATCCGGACGCGGCGACGGCCTGCGGCAAGCGGCTGCGCGACCTCCAGGCCGCCGTCGACGGGGTGGAGGAGGTGATGGAGTGGCCGAAGCTGGTCGCGGAGGCGAAGGAGGCGATGGCGGGCGTCAGGGAGATCGTGCTGGCCAGGGGCGACTCGAACGACGAGCGGACGCTGTCCTCCCTCGAGTCCGCGACGCGGGAGGCCATCACGGCGCACGACACCGCCCTGCTGGGCAGGCGCATGCGGGACCTTTGGGAGCTCGCGGGGGACGTACTGGACCGCACGAACGAGCTGCCGGTGATCCGCTTCGACCATCTCCGGAGCCTGCAGCCGGAGATGCGTGACAGGGGCGAGGCCGCGCAGCTCATCGCCACCGGCAGGAAGGCGGTCGAGCAGGGTGACGTCAGGACGGTACGCGACGTCAACCGCCAGCTGGAGCAAATGTTGCCGGAGCCCCCGCCGCTCGACCTCAGCAGCACGGTCGTGAACGGCTCGTGACCATGCCGCCGTCGATCACCCGCGAGCTGACCCTCGCCCAGGCCAGGGCCCTGGCCAGGGAAGGACGGTACGCCGAGGCCGTGGACCTGCTGGAGGACCTCCCGGGGGACACCAGCGTGGCGGTGCTGGACCTGCTGGCCCGCGTGCACGCCCAGCAGGGCGACCTGGACCGCGCCGACCAGTGCTGGGCGGAGGCGGAAAAGATCGCGCCCGGCGCCACCGAGATCGCGGCGGGGCGGCGCCGGATCGCGGCCATGCGCCCGGCCGGCCGGCGGCGCGGGACCGGCCGGGCGCTGCTGGCCGGCTGCACGGTGCTGGTCACGGCCGGCGCGCTGGCCCTGCTCGTCGACATCCGGATGGAGACGGCCAGGCTGGGGGCGGCGCAGCCGCCTGCCGCGCCGGTCGTCGTCACGCGGACGGTCCCGGCCTCGCCCTCCCCGCCGGCCGAACGTGACGTCCTGGCCGGCGTGCGACTCCAGGTTCCGGGCGTGCGGGTGAGCCGGTCGCGGCAGGAGATCTCCGTCGCCTTCGAGGACGCCCTGTTCAGCGAGGGCGCCACCCTGACCCGGAGGGGGAGGGCCGTGCTCGGCGATCTGGGAGCGCGCCTGCGCCCGTACGCGGGTGAGATCGAGGTCGCCGTCATCGGCCACACCGACAGGAACGCGATCCTGCCGGGCGGCGAGTACGCCAGCAACACCGACCTCGGCCTGGCCAGAGCCGTCTACGTGCGTGAGGTGCTGCGCGCCGCGTCGCGCATCCCCACCACCAGGTTCGCGGTGTCGTCCATGGGCGGGCTCATGCCGCCGTTCCGGGACGACGCGCGCAACCGCACGGTGACCCTGCGCATCTCCGGAGCCACCCGATGACGCTTGCCGACCTCAAGCCGGACCTCTACCGGCAGAACGCCTTCCGGATCACCGGGCTGCCCGTGCGCGCGACGGCGCGCGAGGTCCGGCGGCACACCGACCGCCTGCTTGTCATGGAACGCCTCGGCAAAGCGGGCACGACCCAGGGGATGCTGCCGCCGGAGCGGCCGTTCGACGACGACGCCACGCAGCGGGCGGTGCAGCGCCTCAGAGATCCGGTGGTCCGGCTGGTGGACGAGCTCTTCTGGTTGTGGCCCGTGGACAGTGACGACGCCGCCATGGCCGCGCTGCTGCGGGGCGAACCGGACGAGGCGCTCCACATGTGGGAGCACGCGGAGCGAGGGCCTGCCGGGGCCGTCGCCACGCACAACCTCGCGGTGTTCTCCCTCGTCAAGGCGCTCGAATCGGACGAGCTGGACGACGATCGCCTGCGGTCGTGGCGGCGGGCGTACGCGTGCTGGGCCAAGGTGATCGCCGACGACACCTTCTGGGACCTGGTGCGGGCCCGGGCGGAGGAGATCGACGATCCGCGGCTGACCGCGCGCACGGTCCGGCGGATGCGCGACGACCTGCCCGCGGCGCTGCTGTCGATCAGCGCCCAACTCGCGGCCAGGGCCGTCAGAGAAGGGCGGCTGCGGGACGCGCGCAGGCACGCCGGAGTCATGAGGGGGTTGGGGCAGGCGTCCCAGCTGGTCGACGACGCCCTACGGGCCGCGCTGGAGCCGGAGGCGTCCAGGATGAAGGCGCTCTGCGAGGACGCGTACCAGCAGCTCAAGCCGGATCCCGGCCGCGGCGACGAGATCGCCGAGCGGCTCCTCGACGAGGCCAAGCCCCTGCTCAGGGTGCTCACCGAGGTGCTGCCCGACGACCACTGGGCGGTGCGGGACGCCGGCGACGATCTCGCCCATGCGGCACTCGCCTGCGTGGTGGCCTTCGTCAACGCGACGAAGGAGAACCGGCGTGCACTGGACCTGCTCGATCACGCGCTGGCCCTGGCGGTCACGGACCCCGTCCGCGACCGGGTCCAGGAGAACATCGACATCATCAGCGGCAACCTCTCCCTGCACGCCTGCTTCTTCTGCGGCCGGGACGCGGACCCGTCGGCCGCCCTGGAGCACAAGATGTACGGGGATGTCAACCACCTGCAGTGGAAAACCACGTGGCGGACGGCCACGATCCCCGTGCCGCGCTGTGCTCGCTGCAAGAGCCGGGCCGCGCGGCGGCGGATCGTGATACCCCTGCTCATACTGCTGGTTGTCGCCACGGTCATGGCGTTGATCGCGAGTGTCGCCGTCGTGTTCGGGCTCATCTTGATCGCGCTCGACGCCCTCCTCGTGATCCTTGTGGTGGCCTTGGCCCCTGGCCGCTCCGTCGCTGAGTTCCCCCCGATAACAGATCTGCTGCTCAAGGGCTGGAAATACGGCGCCCGCCCGCGGGGGACATGACGGGCCGGCTACGGTCGCAGCCGCAGGTCCGCGAAGAGCGCCCGGTGGTCGGAGCCCGGCAGGTCGTGCACCTGGACGGCGACCGCGCCGGCCCGGCCGTCGGTCAGCACGTGGTCGATGGCCACCAGCGGGGGCAGCCCCCGGCCCTGCGGCCAGGTGGGCACCAGGCCCTGCCCGGTGGCCGCGGCCGCGTCGGTGTAGCCGGTGGCCAGCAACCGGCGGAAGACGGCGTGGTGGAGGGTCGCGTTGAAGTCGCCGGCCAGGATGCGCGGCGGCCCGGAGGCAGGTGCGGGAGGCAGCGCGGCGACCCCGGCGTGCCACTCCGGCACCGTCGAGGGCACGGGCGCGACCGGGTGCACGACCACGACCTCCACGGCCGAGCCGCCGGGCAGCGTCACCTCCACCACCGGCATGTGGTGCCCGACCGGCTGGAACAGGCCGGTCCGCTCCCGCAGCGGGTGGCGCGCGTACACGCCGCTGCCCTCGGGGCCGCGGAACATCGGCCGGCTCACCTGGTACGGCAGCAGCGCCGGCAGCCCGGCGGCGGCCAGCCGCGCACCGGCCGACCAGGTCACCTCCTGGAGGCTCAGCACGTCGACGTTCAGCCGGCGCACCAGGTCGACGAGCACGGCGGCGTCCCCGCGGCCGCCGTTGAGGTTGGCGGTGAGCACGCGCAGCGGCCGCCCCTCGGCGGAGCCGGGGCCGCCCAGCGTCCGCGGCGCCACGCACCAGATGAGGCACGTGCACACGGCCAGCATGAGCGCGATGGCGGCCCTGCTGCGCACGGCGACCGCGACCGCCAGCATCGCCAGTGCCGCGACCGTGAAATAGGGCGTGAAAGAGACCATCGGCACCAGGAAGGCGCCCGTCTCCAGCCCTCCGGCCCGTACGGCCGTTCCCAGCGCGAACAGCACGGCCACCGCGATGGCCGGCCGCGCTCCCCGCACCCGGCGGCGACGGGGCGGCGCTTCCGGCGCCGCCTCCGCGTCCTGTTGAACCAGCACAGTCGCACGGTAAACGGTCATTCTTAACCGAAGATGAGGATCCGGTCCGGTCTGCTGCCAAGATGGGACGGTGGTGAAGGGCAAGATCGTGTTACTGGCGGTGATCGGCGCGTCGGTCCTGACCGGATGCGCCGCGGAGAACGACCCGTCGCGGGCGCGGCAGGGCGACTGCCTGGAGGCGGTCGGGGAGGGAAAGAAGACCACCGATTTCCGGATCGTCGGCTGTGCCGCGCCGGAGGCGGCGTACCGGGTGGCCATGCGGCTCAAGCGCGGCGAGCGGTCGTGCGGGAGCACCACCTACGGCTACGCGAGCAGCGGATACGTCAGGGGCGGCGGCTGGCATCTGTGCCTGACGCTCAACGCCGAGGTGGGCGAATGCTTCCATCAGGAGGTCGGCTTCCCCACCGGCAAGGCGACCAAGGTGGCGTGCGGCCGTCGGCGACGTACAAGATCGTCAAGCGGGTCGACGGGACCGCCGACAAGGAGCTGTGCGGCGAGGACGCCGCCTACCCCGTGCGCAACGACCTGGCCCGCCCGATCTACCTGGTCTACCCGGATCCGCCGCTCACGATCTGCACCGACCGCGCGTGACCGTGCCCGCCGGGCGGCGGGCACGGGCGAGTTTCACCAGGTCACGGGAAGTTCGTGGACCCCGTAGACGGACCCGTCGTGCTTGAACGGGATCCGCTGCAGATCCGCCGCCAGCCGCAGGGTGGGGATGCGCCGGTAGAGGGTGCCGTACACGACCTGCAGCTCCATCCGGGCCAGCGACTGGCCCAGGCACTGGTGCACGCCGAAGCCGAAGGCCACGTGGTGGCGGGCCTCGCGGCGCAGGTCGAGCCGGTCGGGGTCGGGGAAGGCGGCCGGGTCGCGGTTGCCGATGTCGTTGGCCAGGATCAGGCCCTCGCCGGCGCGGATGACCTGGCCGGCGATCTCGATGTCCTCCAGCGCGACCCGGCGGCGCCCGTTGTGCGTGATGTGCAGGTAGCGCAGCAGCTCCTCCACGGCCCCCGCGATCAGCTGGGGGTCGTCGGCGCTGCGCAGCAGGTCGAGCTGGTCGGGGTGCTCCAGCAGGGCGAGCGTGCCGAGCGCGATCATGTTGGCGGTGGTCTCGTGCCCGGCGATCAGCAGCAGCACCCCCATCTGGCCCGCCTCCTGCCGCGACAGCTCCCCGGCCTTGACCCGCTCGGCCAGCCGGGACAGCAGGTCGTCGCCGGGCGCGGCGAGCTTGTCGCCCACGAGGCCGTCCAGGTACGCGGCCAGCCGCCCGACGGCGGCGGCGCGCTGCTCCGGGGTGGCGTCCCGCCTGATGACGACCTTGCTGTTGTCCTGGAAGAACTCGTGGTCGTCGTACGGCACCCCGAGCAGCCGGCAGATCACCAGCGAGGGCACCGGCAGCGCGAACGCCTCGACCAGGTCCACCGGCTTCGGACCGGCCAGCAGCTCGTCGATCAGGTCGTCCACGATCTTCTGCACGTCAGGCCGCATGGCCTCGACCCGCCGGACCGTGAACGGCGCGGTCACCATGCGCCGCAGCCGGGCGTGCTCGGGGTCGTCCATCAGGATGAAGCCGATGGACGAGCCGCCGCTGATCCTGGCCGGGCTCGGATAGCCGGGACGGGTGACGTCGGCGCTGACCCTCCGGTCGCCCAGCAGCGCCCGCTGCTCGGCATAGCGCGTCACCAGCCACGGCGTGCTGCCGTCCCAGAGCCGGACCCGCGTGAGCGGGCCCTCCTCCTGCCGGGAGCGCAGCTCCGGCGGCGGGTCGAACGGGCACCCGGCCGCCCGGTCCATCGGGAACCCAGGAATCCCTTTTTCGTCAGAAATGGCCGTCATCGTGTGATGTGTCCTTCCACAGTGGTCGGTCACCGGGCCGCGGTGAGCCCCGCGAACGCGTCGATCTCCTTGCGGCGCAGGCGGGCCTGCTTGGGCATGTTCCAGCCGAGCACGCCGGTGACCCTGCCGCCCTCCCGGTGGAGCGCCACGAACCGGCGCTCCGCCGGGTCCCCCTCCACGACGGTCGCCTCGCCGGACGGCGTCCCGTGCACCTGGATCCTGGCGTCGAACTGGTCGGTCCAGAAGTACGGCACCGGGCGGTAGGCACGATCCTCGCCGAGGATGCCGGCCGCGACGATCCCGGCCTGCTCGGTGGCGTTGGTCCGGTTCTCCAGCCGCAACGACGTGCCGAGCCCGTCGTGGTGCCAGCGGGCGACGTCGCCGGCCGCGTAGACGCCTTCGGCCGCCCGGCAGCGCGGATCGCACACCACGCCGTCCTCCAGGCGCAGGCCGCTGCCCGCGAGCCAGCCGGTCGCCGGGTCGGCGCCGATCGCCACCACGATCACGTCGGCCGCCAGCACCTCGCCGGTGTCCAGGCACACGCCCGTCACCCGCCCCCTCCGCCGGCCCGGCCCGTTCTCGCCGGCGAGCCCGGCGAGCCCGGCGAGCCCGGCGACCCCCGTGCCGGGCCGCAGGCGGACCCCGCGTCCGGTGTGCAGGCCGGCGAGCAGCGCCGCGGCGGCCGGGCCGAGCTGACCGGCCAGCGGCGCGGGCTGCGGCCCGACCAGCGTGACCTCCGCCCCCAGCCCCCGTGCGGTGGCGGCGATCTCGGCGCCCAGCACCCCGTCCCCGGCCACCACGAGCCGGACGGAGGGACGCAGTTCCGCCCGCAGCGCCAGCGCGTCGTCGAGGGTGCGCACCACATGGACCCCGGCCAGCCCGTCCTGCCCGGGAAACGCCCGGGGCCGCAGCCCCGTGGCGATGACGACGGCGCCCGCCCGCAGGACCCGCCCGGACGCGGTGCGGACCGTGCGCGCGGCGACGTCCAGGCCGGTGGCCGGGTCGCCGAGGACGAACTCCGCCTCCAGCGCCGCCAGCGCGGCCTCCGTCCGCAACCGGGCGCGCCCGGGTTCCCAGGCGCCGGACAGGACCTGCTTCGACAGCGGCGGCCGGTCGTAGGGCGGGTGCGGCTCGGCTCCGATGACGGTCAGCTCGCCCCGGTAGCCCTTGCGCCGCAGTGCCTCCACGGTGGCGAGCCCGGCGGCGCCGGCCCCGACCACCAGGACGCCGGAGGGTACGCTCACTCGCTCAGCTCGATCGCCGCCGCCGGGCAGACGTCGGCCGCCTCGCGCACGGTGGCGTGCAGCCGCTCGGGTGGTGCCGCGTCGAGCAGGACCACGACCCCGTCGTCCTCCCGCTGGTCGAACACCTCCTGCGCGAGCAGCACGCACTGGCCGGCGCCGCAGCACTTGTCCTCATCGACGGTGATTCTCATGATGGTTCCCCTTCGTTCGTGCATCGGTCGGGACAGGACTGGTCGACAGGGCCAATCGACGGGGCCAATCGACAGGGCCAATCGACAGGGCCAATCGACGGGGCAGGTCAGGGAGCGCGCGTGACCGGCGCCTGCCACATTCCGACGATCGCGTCGATCAGTCCGGTCGCGGCGTCCTGCCAGCTGGCCCGGGGTGTCGGGACTCCTTCGGCCAGGGCGCGCTCGCGCTCGGCGCACATGTGCACCATCAGCTGGCGGGCCATGTCGTTGCGCTCGGCGCGCACGTCCGCGGGCAGCGCGGGCAGGCACCGGTCGAGCCCGTCGATGATCTGCTGCAGGGAGGGGGAGGTGAGCGACTCCTCGACCATGATCTCGCGGAGCGTGGGATCGGTCATCACCTGGGCGCCGAACCGGGCGAACCAGGTCGGGCTGCCCAGGGAGGCCAGATGCTCGGCGATCGGGCGTACGAGGCAGGCCACCCAGTCGCGCACCTCGGCGGAGTCGCCGACCTCGGCCACCATCCGCCCGCGGATGCGCTCGGTGTGCTCGGCGTGCTTGCGGGCGATCGCCCGCACCAGGTCCGCCTTCGTGCCGAAGTGGTAGCCGACGGCGGCGTTGTTGCCCTGGCCGGCGGCCTCGCTGACCTGGCGGTTGGACACGGCGAACACCCCGTGCTCGGCGAACAGCCGCTCCGCCGCCACCAGGATCTGCTCCCGGGTCGCGCTGGCCCGTCCGGCCCTAGGGGTTCTGGCGGCCACGGTCACCACCGCACCGGGACCTCGCGCAACCCGCCGACGGCCAGCCCTTCGACGCGGTGCAGGTCTTCCGCGGGGACGGCGAGCTCCAGCGAGGGCAGCTTGCGCAGCAGCACCTCGAGCACGGTCTGCAGCTCGGTGCGGGCCAGCGACTGCCCGAGGCATGAGTGCGCGCCGGAGCCGAACGCCAGGTGCGGGTTGGGGACGCGGTCCAGCCTCATCTCCCCGGCGCGCTCGAAGGCGTTCTCGTCGCGGTTGGCGGCGGCCATGCTGCACACCACGGTGGTGCCCCGGGGGATGACGGCGCCGGCGACCTCGACCTCCTCGCCGATGTAGCGCGGCATGCCGAAGCCCGGGTTGGCGTCGAACCGCAGCGACTCCTCCACCGCGGAGCGCACCAGCGAAGGATCGGCGAGCAGCCGCTCCCAGCGCCGCCGGTCGGCGAGCAGCATGGCCACCATCTTGCCGATCATGTTGGCCGTCGTCTCGTGCCCGGCGACCAGCAGCCCCATGCCGGTGGCGACCAACGCTGTGTCGGGCATCGTCTCGCCGGCGGCGTCGGCGCCCTTGATGAGCTCGCTGAGCAGGTCGTCGCCCGGCCGCGCGCGCCTGGCGGCGACGTGCTCGCCCATGTACGCCACGAACTCGGTCTGCGCCGCGTCGATCTCCGCCTGCGTGTAGCGGGTCAGGTTGAGCAGCGTGTCGGACCAGTACGCGAACTTGTCGCGGTCGGAGTCGGGGACCCCGAGCAGGTCGCAGATCACCCACACGGGCAGCGGGAAGCCCAGGCTCGCCTTGAGGTCGGCCGGATGGCCCTGGGCCACCATGTCGTCGATGAGCCGTTCGGCCATCTCCTCGATGCCGGGCTTCAGCGCGGCCATGCGCTTGGCCGTGAACCACTTGCCGACCATGCGCCGCCACCGCTGGTGCCCTTCGCCGCCCTGCGGGATGGTCGTGGCCATCGAGCTGTTGAACACGCCGCCCGACTCGTTGGCCGCGATGCGGGCCGCGTCGTCGGCGTTGAGCTGCCGGGTGAAGCGCGGGTCCGACAACACCAGCTTGACGTCGTCGTACCTGGTCAGCAGGGAGGCCTGGTCGCCGCTGGGGAGCGTCACCCGCGCGACGGGGCAGCGCTCGCGCAGCCGCGCCCACTCGGCGGGCGGCTCGAGTGCGGCCTCGCTGGGAATGGGGTAGTTCAACGCCTGTTCCACGTCGTCGTGGCCCATCACGACCTCCTCTGGACTGACCGCGGATTTCGCCGCCAGTTAACCGGGCCGGTTAGCTTAAGTCAAGCGACTGATTTAAAATGGCGTGACGTCCTGTTTCGCCACCCACGGAGGCACCACATGCCCCACGTCCCTGCCGAGCCTGCCGCACCGCCACGCCGGCCCACCGTCGTCGTGGCGGTGCTGGCCTTCGCCGGGATCGTGGTCGCGCTCATGCAGACGTTGATCATCCCGTTGATCCCGCAGCTGCCCGCGCTCCTGGGCGCCACCGCGTCCGACGCCACCTGGGCGATCACCGCGACCCTGCTCGCGGGCGCGGTCGCGACGCCGGTGGTGGGGCGGCTCGGAGACATGTACGGCAAACGCCGCATGCTCCTCGTCAGCCTCGCCCTGCTGGTGGCCGGCTCGGCCATCGGCGGCCTCAGCGACACGCTGGCCCCCATGGTCGTGGGACGCGCCCTGCAGGGCCTGGCGGCCGGCGTCATCGCGCTGGGCATCAGCATCATGCGCGACGAGCTGCCACCCGAGCGGCTCGGCTCCGCGACCGCGCTGATGAGCGCCTCGCTGGGCGTCGGCGGCGCGCTCGGCCTGCCCGCGGCCGCCCTGCTCGCGGAGAGCACCGACTGGCACGTGCTGTTCTGGACGTCGGCCGGCTTCGGCGTGCTCGCCGCCGTGCTCGTGGTGAAGCTCGTGCCCGAGTCCAGTGTGCGCAGCGGAGGGCGATTCGACCTGGTCGGCGCCGCCGGCCTGTCCGCCGGGCTGATCTGCCTGCTGCTGGCCATCTCCAAGGGCGCCGACTGGGGATGGGCGGGCGGCCTGACGATCGGCCTGTTCGCCGCGTCGGCCGTGGTGTTCGCGGCCTGGGGATGGTGGGAGCTGCGGACCAGGCAGCCGCTGGTCGACCTGCGCGCCACCGCGCGCCGCCAGGTGCTGCTCACCAACCTCGCCTCCGCCGTGTTCGGCTTCGCGATGTTCGCCATGTCCCTGGTGCTCCCGCAGGTGCTGCAGCTGCCGGTCGCCACCGGCTACGGCCTGGGGCAGACGATGCTGGCCGTGGGCCTGGTGCTCGCGCCGTCCGGCCTGGTGATGATGGCCATGGCGCCGGTGTCGGCGCGCGTGTCCCGAGCCAGGGGCCCCAAGGTGACGCTGATGCTCGGCGCCGCCGTGGTCGCCGCCGGCTACGGCCTGAGCGTCGTGCTGATGTCCGCCATCTGGCACCTCGTGCTCGTCTCCGCCGTGATCGGCGCGGGCATCGGCATCGCGTACGGCGCCATGCCCGCGCTCATCATGGCCGCCGTCCCCGTCTCGGAGACGGCGGCCGCCAACAGCCTCAACACGCTGATGCGCTCCATCGGCACGTCCGTCTCCAGCGCGGTGGCGGGCGTGGTGCTGGCCCAGCTGACGGTCACCTTCGGCGCGCTCACCGCGCCGTCCGAGAACGGCTTCCGCCTGGTCATGGCGATCGGCAGCGGCGCGGCACTGGTCGCGCTCGCGATCGCGGCGTTCCTCCCCGGCCACCGCCGCTCCGGCGCCTTCCCGGCCACCTCCCGCGTGCCCACGGGGGCCCCGGCGGAGGCGCCGGGGAGCGGCTGACGCCGGGGAGCCCGCCCGCACGGATCGGCGCCTGCTCCACCGTGCCGAGCGCCACCACGGCGACGACGGCGGTTTCCCGGACGGGCGAATCTTGCGTATCGCCGGCGAGTGGTCAATAGTTGAGCAATATCGGTCAGGTTCGGTCGATCAGTTGACCGGAACTGAGCGGGCCCGGGTGCCGCCCGGTCGCTGTCACCCCCCGAGTACGCCCGAGGTGACCATGAGACGCACGGCCGCCGCGCTGGCGATGCTCGCGGTGCTCGCCGCGCCGCACGCCCTGATCCCCGCCCCGGCGGCCGCCGCCCCCGAGCCCTCGCCGACGTATCCCGAGGTCGGCAGGGGCACGGACTTCCTCGACCACCGCGCGCTGCTGGCCGGCCTCGCCGAACCTGAGTGGTACGAAGCCAACATCCCCTTCCTGGACGTGCCCGACCAGGAGATCCAGGACGTCTACTACTACCGCTGGAGCACCTTCAAGCGGCACATCCGCTACACCGGCTCCGCGACCGGCCACATCATCACCGAGTTCCACAACGCCCCCGGCTACGCCGCGCCGCTGGGCGGCATCGTCGCCGCCGCGGGCCACCACGTGTACGAGGGCCGCTGGCTGCGCGACCCCCGCCCGATCGACGACTACCTCACCTACTGGCTGCGGGGCCCCGGCGCAGGGCCCAAGCCGAAGGAGGACTTCGTCAACGAGGACACCGACGACTGGGCCCACCAGTACGCGTGGTGGGCGGCCGACGCCGCCTACCAGCGCTACCTCGTGACCGGCGACGCGTCCTTCGTCGAGAACCTGCTGCCCGACCTGGTCCGCCAGTACGACAAGTGGGGCGGCCAGTACGACGAAGGGCTCGGCCTCTACTGGTCGGTGCCGGTGTGGGACGCGATGGAGTACACCGCCTCCTCCTACGAGACCGACCCCGAGGACCCCTATCACGGCGGCGCGGGCTACCGGCCGACGCTGAACGCCTACCAGTACGGCGACGCCAGGGCCATCGCGGCGATCGCCGGGATGCGCGGCGACAGGTCGCTGGCCGAGACGTTCGAGCGGCGGGCCGACGCGCTGCGCGACGCCCTGCACCGCCACCTGTGGGACCCGGAGCGGCGGTTCTTCTACCACAAGGCCCGCGCCGACCTGGACCCCGAGCAGAAGCTGGTGACCACCAGGGAGCAGATCGGGTTCGTGCCGTGGGCGTTCGGCATGGCCAGGCCCGGCACCGAGCGGGCGTGGGCGCAACTGCTCGACCCGCAGGGGTTCGCCGCGCCGTACGGGCCGGCCACGGCCGAGCGGCGCAGCCCGCTGTTCATGAAGGACGCGCTGAGCGGCTGCTGCCGCTGGAACGGGCCGAGCTGGCCGTACTCGACGTCGACCACGCTGACCGGGCTGGCCAACCTGCTCAACGGGCGCGACCAGGACGTGGTGACCGCCGCCGACTACTACCGCCTGCTGCGCGGGTACGCGCTCACCCAGTACAAGGACGGCCGCCCGTACGTCGCGGAGGCGCACCACCCCGACGAGCCGCGCTGGATCTACGACGGCAAGGGCCACAGCGAGCACTACAACCACTCCACCTTCAACGACCTGGTGATCAGCGGCCTGATCGGGCTGCGGCCGCAGGCGGGCGGCAAGGTCGTGGTCAACCCGCTGGCCCCCGCGGGGTGGACGCACTTCGCGCTGGAGAACGTGCCCTACCACGGGCACAACGTGACGGTCCTGTGGGACCGCGACGGCACGAGGTACGGCCAGGGCAAGGGCCTGCGCCTCTACGTGGACGGCAGGCTCGCCGCCACCCGGCCGGGGCTCGGCGAGCTGGCCGCCCGCGTGCCGGGCCCGGCTCCCCACCGCGCCGAGCGCCCGAGCAACGACGCCGCGAACCCGCACGGCACCGGCCACCCCAAGCCGTTCGCCTCCTACACGGGCGCCATCGACAGCGTGTGGGACGCCGTGGACGGGCGGATCTTCTACGACGACATCCCGCACAGCCGGTGGACGAACCACCGCTCGCCGAACCCCGAGGACCATCTCGGCGTCGACTTCGGCGTGCCGACCCGGGTGAGCGACGTGCGGTTCCACAGCTACGACGACGGCGGCGAGGTGCGGGCGCCGGCGTCGTACCGGCTGGAGTTCCTTGACGGCGGGGCGTGGCGCGAGGTGCCCGGCCAGGCACGCACGCCGGAGCGGCCCGCAGGCGCGGCGCTGAACCGGGTCACGTTCCCCGAGCTGACCACGACCGCGATCCGGCTGGTGTTCGCGCCGCAGCCCGGCGCGTACGTCGGCGTCACCGAGCTGCAGGCGTGGTCGCCCGCCGCCGGCGACACCAGCCTCGACGCGACCGTCACCGGGTCGGGCGCGCCCGCCGCCGTGACCACGACGTTCGCCAACCACGGCCGCAGGCCGGCCACGAAGGTGAAGGTCGAGCTGGCCGTGCCGCCCGGCTGGTCCGCCGAGCCGCGCGGCAGGACGGAGACCCCCGTGGTGCGGCCGGGCGGCGAGTTCGCGGTGCGCTGGCGGGTGTCGCCGCCGGACGGCGAAGGGCCGCGCCCCGACGTTCACCCCGTGCGGGCCTTCGCGACCTACGACCGGCAGGTGCGGGCGGTGAGCGCGTACGCGCACGTGGAGCGGGAGCTCGACCCGGCCGCGTACGCGAAGGTCGAGGTGGAGGACACGTTCGCCACCGACACCTCCGCGGGCTACACCGTGCACCGGCCGGAAGGCGGCGAGGCCGAGCCGGAGATCACGGTCGGCGGGGGCAGGTTCGCGGGCAGCGGCGCGCGGCCGTTCTTCGGCGTGGTCGCGGGACCGGCGGGGCCGTCGTCGGCCGACGCGATCAGCGTGGTGACGGCCGGCTCCTTCGCCGGCACCGGCAGCGCCGAGGACAGCGTGTTCGTCGGCTGGGTGAAGGACCAGGACAACTACGTGACCGCCTGGTACAACCACACCCGCAAGCAGTCGGGCATCAACGTGCGGGTGGGCGGCCGGTTCCTCGACACGCCCGGTGACGCCGCGCTGACCCTGGCGCCCGGCGACCGGTTGGCGCTGGTGCTTTCCGGCGACACCATCACCTCCTTCGCCCGGACGGCGGGCACGGCCGGCGGGTCCACGACGGGCGGCGCACCCGGCGAGTGGCGGCGGCTGCGCACCGCCTCGATCGGCGGCACCCTCGCCACGCCGCAGGCCCGCGAGGGCTTCCGCCACGGCTTCGGCCTGCGCGGCACGTCCGGCACGATCGCCATCACGGGCCTGGAGGGCCGCAGCGGCTAGACGGGCCGCCCGTCCCGCCACGGGCGTCCTGCTACGGCTGGGTCGCCGGCGCGGCCACCTCGCGCATGCGCTCGAAGTTCGCCACGTACTGCTCGTAGACCTTCCGGTTGTTCAACCGCAACAGCACCTCGTCGTTGCGGCGCAGCGAGGTCTCGTTGTAGTTGTGGCTGCCGGTGAACACCCGGCGGGCGTGGCGGTCGCCGTCGTACGAGCCCTCGACGAGCAGGTATTTCGAGTGCACGCGGCCGGGCAGCGCGGCCCCGTCGCCGAGGGCGCGCAGCTCGACGCGCGGCTCGGCCAGCA
The DNA here is from genome assembly GCF_055586745.1 of Nonomuraea sp. NPDC049378. NCBI lineage: Bacteria > Bacillati > Actinomycetota > Actinomycetes > Streptosporangiales > Streptosporangiaceae > Nonomuraea > Nonomuraea sp. NPDC049378. The sequence goes on along the minus strand of NZ_JBVJHP010000001.1, from coordinate 88,160 downwards.
GGAGCTCCTTGACCTCGTCGTCCATGATCCCGTAGACGATCCGCACCGTGCAGCCCTGGGCCGCCAGGTCACGCAGCCGCCGCGGGATCGCCACGCGGTAGGCGTCCCACTCCGACATGCCGACCCTGATCGTCGTCCCGCCCCGGCAGGACACCTTGCCGAGCTCGTCGACGACGGGGTCGCCGCTCGCCTTGGGGAAGAAGCCGGCCCGTACGGAGCCGCCGGGCCCGCCGGTCTGGACGACCCGGTAGTAGTCGAGGTTCTTGCGCTCCGCGGCGAGGTCGGAGAAGTAGCCGGCGTAGGCGTCGTACAGGCGCCGGTTGCCGGGCAGGACGACCGCGTTGTTCCAGTACGTGGTGGAGTTGAGGTCGGTCAGGTTGGCCGACGACTGCACCACCACCTCGGAGGCGTGGCCGGTGCGCGAGAACAGGTAGAACTTGTTGTGCTGGCCCTTGTTGCCGATGCAGGCGGCGGTGCCGCCGGAGGGCGGGCCGGTGCACACGTGCAGCCAGGAGCGCGCCGAGGTGTCCGTGCCCAGCGCCGCCGCCAGCTTCTCCGCGACGGCCGCGCCGCGCCTGTCGCCGTCCAGGACGACCCGCACGTCCACGTCGCGCTGGTGCGCCTTGACGAGCTCGTCGGCGAACTCGGTGCCCGCGGCGCCCGACATGACGAAGTGGGCGACCTGGATGCGGGCGCCCGCGGGCGTCTGCTTGACGAGGCCGCAGAGCTTCTGGACGAGCGCCGCCCCGTCCCCGCTCACCGGGTCGTTGAAGACGGCCGCCGTCGTCACCGGCGTGGCGGGCGCGTCCGCGCAGGTGCTCGCGGAGGCGGCGGCCGGGCCCGCGCCCGCGAGCACGGTGGTGGCCATCAGGGCGCCTGTGGCGAGCGCGGGCAGGAACGTGCCTGGCATGGATCACTCCTTCGTGAGACGGCCGCTCTCGGGCGCCGTCGTTGCGGGGGGCGGAAGCGCTCCGGGGAAGTGGCAGGCGACCGGGTGACCCGTGTCCCGTTCGACCAGCGCCGGTTCCTCGTCGCGGCATCGATCCTGGGCCTGCCAGCAGCGCGTACGGAAACGGCAGCCTGTCGGCGGGCGCAACGGTGAGGGAACATCTCCGGTCAGGACGATCTCGTCGCGCCCGCCGCCGGGCCGCCAGTCGTCCAGGCTGGGCGCCGCCGACAGCAGGGCCTGCGTGTACGGGTGGGCCGGCTTCCGGTAGATGTCCTCCTTGGAACCGGTCTCGACGATCTTGCCCAGGTACATCACCGCCACCCGGTCGCACAGGTGCCGGACGACGCCCAGGTCGTGCGAGATGAACAGGTACGACACGCCCAGGTCGCGCTGCAGCTCCTGCAGCAGGTTGAGGATCTGCGCCCGCACCGAGACGTCGAGCGCGGACACGGCCTCGTCGCAGACGATCAACCGGGGCCGCACGGCCAGCGCCCTGGCGATGCTGATGCGCTGGCGCTGCCCGCCCGAGAACTGGTGGGGGTAGCGGCCGGCGTGCTCGGGGCGCAGGCCGACGCGCTCCAGCAGGGCGCGCACCTCCTCGTCCCACCGCTCGCGCGGCACCAGCCCGGGGTGGATGCGCCACGCCTCCTTGATGAGGGCGGCGACGGTCATGCGCGGGTTCAGCGAGGCGTACGGGTCCTGGAAGACGAGCTGGATGTCGCGGCGCAGCCTGCGCAGCTCCCTGGCGGGCAGGGTGCCGAGGTCGCGGCCGTCGAACAGGACCCTGCCGCCGGACGGGCGCACCAGGCCGACGATGGTCCGCGCGATCGTGGACTTGCCGCACCCGGACTCGCCGACCAGCCCGACGGTCTCGCCCGCGCCGACGGTCAGGCTCACGCCGGCCACGGCCCGCACCTCGCCCCCGCGCCGGCCGATCCCCGGCCGCAGGCGGTAGCTCGTCACCAGGTCGGACAGCTCCAGCAGGGGTTCAGCCCCGGCCATGCGCGATCACCTCCTCCGCGAAGTGGCAGGCACTGGTACGCCGAGCGCGGAGCTCGCGCGGGGCGGGGTCGTCGGTGCGGCAGACGTCCCTGGCGAACGGGCAGCGCGGGTGGAAGGCGCAGCCGGCGGGCCGCGCGGCCAGGTCGGGCGGCCGGCCGTCGATCGCCTCCAGCGGGGCGCCGAGGTCGCGGGGGTCGGGCACCGCCCGCATCAGGCCCAGCGTGTACGGGTGGGCGGGCCGCTCGTACACCTCGGCCACGGTGCCGGTCTCGACGATGCGGCCCGCGTACATGACGGCCACCCGGTCGGCCGCCCGCGCGACCACGCCGAGGTCGTGGCTGATGAGGACCATGCCGAGCCGCTCGGCCCGCTGCCGCTGCCGCAGCAGCCGCAGGATCTGCGCCTGGACGGTCACGTCCAGCGCGGTGGTGGGCTCGTCGGCGATGAGCAGCCGCGGGTCGAGCGCCAGCGCCATCGCGATCATCACCCGCTGCCGCATGCCGCCGGAGAAGCGGTGCGGATGGTCGTCGAGCCGCCGCTCGGCATCGGGGATGCCCACCTGCGCCATCAGCTCCGCCGCCCGGCGGCGGGCCTCCGCCCGGCCGGTGCCGCGGTGCCTGCGGAACATCTCCGCGATCTGGTAGCCCACCGTCAGCGACGGGTTCAGCGCGCTCAGCGGATCCTGGAAGATCATGGAGATGCGCTCGCCCCGCAGCGCCTGCCACTCGCGGCCGGACAGCCCGGCGACGTCGCGGCCCTCGATCGAGACGCGCCCTCCCGCGATGCGCGCCGACTGCGGCACCAGCCCCATCAGCGCCTGCGCGGTCACGCTCTTGCCGCTGCCGGACTCGCCGACGATCGCGAGCGTCTCGCACTCGCCGACCTCGAAGGACACCCCGCGCACGGCCCGCAGCGGCCCCGCCGGCGTGTCGAACTCCACGGCCAGGTCCTCGACCTCCAGCAGCGGGGCTGCGGATCCGTTCGCCCTTTCACTCATCGTCACAGCTCCGTCATCGGGTCGGAGGCGTCACGCAGCAGGTCGCCGAGGACGCCGATGCTGACCACGACGAGCGCCAGGGCGGCGCCCGGCACGGCCGCGATCCACCAGGCCGAGGCGAGGTAGTCGCGGCCTTCGGCGATCGTCGAGCCCCAGGACGCCTGCCCGGCGGGCACACCGAGGCCGAGGAAGCTCAGCGACGCCTCGGCGACCATGGTCAGGCCGACCTGCACGGTGGCCGCGACCATCAGCGGCGGCAGGCACGACGGCAGGATGTAGCCGGCGAGGATGCGGGCGTGGGAGGCGCCCATCACCCGCGCCGAGTCGACGAACTCCCGGTCGCGCACGGCGAGCGCCGAGCCGCGCACCACCCTGGCGAAGATCACCCATCTGGTGACCGCCAGGGCGATGATCACGTTCACCATGCTGGGGCCCAGGACCCCGGCCAGCAGGATGGCCAGCAGCAGGCTGGGGAAGGCGAGCTGGATGTCGCCGAGCCTGGAGATGATCCCGTCGGCCCAGCCGCCGAAGTAGCCCGCGAGCAGGCCGAGCAGCAGCCCGACCGTTCCGCCGACGGCCACGGTCACCAGCGCCACGGTCAGCGAGGTGCGCATCCCGGCCAGCACCTCGGCCAGGAGGTCCTGCCCGACCTGGTCGGTGCCGAGCCACGCCGTCACGCCGTCGGACAGCCGGGCGCCCGGCGGCAGCAGCCGGTCGACCGGGCTGGTGCGGGCCGCGTCGTACGGCGCCAGCAGCGGCCCGAGCAGGCCGGCCAGCACGAACAGCAGCACGGTCCCGAGCGCCAGGTGCGCGCGCAGGGGCAGCGCGGCCAGCCGGCCGGCGAGCGTCGCGCCTCGCACGTTCACTGTCATCAGGCGTTCTCCAACTGGATCCTGGGGTCGAGATACACGTAGAGCACGTCGACCAGCAGGTTGAGCAGGATGTAGCAGACCGTGATCACGGTCAGGACGGCCTCGACCACGGCGTAGTCGCGGAAGGTGATCGAGTCGATGAGCAGCGACCCGATCCCGGGCCAGGCGAAGATCACCTCGACGATGACGCCGTTCGCGATGAAGTAGCCCATGAGCAGGCCCAGCATGGTCACCACCGGCACCAGGGTGTTGCGCAGCACGTGGATGGAGAAGACCACCCGCGGGCTCATGCCCTTGGCGTGGGCCGTGCGGACGTAGTCCTGGTTCATCTCCTCGAGGATTCCGGTGCGTACGAGCCGGCCCAGCCAGCCCACGAACGGCAGCGCCAGCGTGAACGCGGGCAGCAGCAGGCTGACCATGGTGCCGTCGGCCGTGCTGGGCAGGATCTGCAACCAGCGCGCGAAGATGAGCGAGAGCATGATGCCGATCCAGAACGGCGGCAGCGCCTGGCCGACCAGCGAGGACACCGAGACCAGGTGGTCGGCCCAGGTGTTCGCGCGGCGGGCGGCGAACGTACCGGCCGCGAAGCCCAGCACGATGGTGATCACCATCGCCCACGCCGACAGGGACAGGGTCGAGCCGAGGCGCTCCAGGCAGGCGTCCAGGGCGCTGACGCTCTGCCGCCAGGAGTGGCCGAAGTCGAGGGCGACGACGTCCCGCATGTGGGTGGCGTACTGGACGAGCAGGGGCTCGTCGAGCCCGAGGTTGCCGCGCAGCTCCTCCAGCGCCTCGGGCGTGGCCTGGCTGCCGAGGATCAGCTCGGCCGGGTCGCCGGGCAGCACCCGCAGGGCGATGAAGACGATCGTGATCGCGCCCCAGATCTGGAGCAGCGCCTGGGCGAGCCGCCGTCCGAGGTAGGCGGTCATGTGCCGCCCCCGCCGCTCGACGCCCGCACGACCAGCCGGGGCGGGAACAGGACCTGCTCCGGCGCCCCCGCCGCCGCGCCGAGCCGCCGCAACATGCGGTCGACGGCGGACACGGCGATGTCCGCGGCGGGCAGCTCCACGGTGGTGAGCGAGGGGATCACGTAGGGGGCGAACGGGTGGCCGCCGTAGCCGACGACCAGGATGTCGTCGGGGATCCGCAGCCCGGCCTCGTCGGCGACCCGGTAGACGCCGAGCGCGAAGTAGTCGTTGCCGGCCACGAACGCCATCGGGCGCTGCGCGGACCGCACGACCTCCCTGGCCAGCCGGTACGCCTCGCTCGGGTCCCACGGCATCGCGCTCTGCTCCAGCCGCCGGGTCGGCACCCTGATCACGGTGTCGGGTTCGACGGGCAGGCCGCTGTCGGCCATGGCCCGCCGGTAACCCTCGACGCGGTCGGCGACCGCCGAGACGCCCAGGTCCTCCTCCAGGAAGTAGATCTTCCTGGCGCCCTGGGCGACGGCGTGCCTGGCGGCCTCGTAGCCGCCCTTCACGTGGTCGACGCCCACCAGGTCGGCGTTCAGCTCGGGCACGTCACGGTTGATCAGGACCAGCGGGACGCCGGCCGCGCGGAAGCGCCGCCAGTGCTCGGCCCCCTCCTGCACCGTCACCACGAGCACCCCGTCCACGCCGCGCCGCAGCAGCTCCTCGGCCGCGCGCCGCTCGTTGGCCAGGCTCTCCTCCGTCGCCATCAGCAGTAAGGAGTAGCCGTGCCGCCGGCAGTGCTGCTCCATCCCGCTGATGAGCTGGGCGTAGAACGGGTTGGACGGATTGGTGATCACCATGCCGAGCGTGCTCGCGGAGCCGAGGACCAGCGACCTGGCCGTGGAGTTGGGCACGTAGCCCAGCCGCTCGGCCTCGGCCTTCACCCGCTTGCGCGTCTCCAGGCCGACGCTGTCCTTGTCGGCGAGGGCTCTGGAGACGGTGTTCACCGAGACGCCGAGGCTCTCGGCGATGTCCTTCAGTGTCGTACGGCGTGCCTCACGCATGGCGCTCCCGGGCTGGGGTCTGGTCTCGCACGGGTCACCCGGTGGCCGACACCGTGCGGAACTCGGGCTGGCTGTTGGCCGCGGGGACGAATCCCGCGACGGTGGAGCGCAGCCCGTACGTGGCGGCCAGCGCCGCGGGGAAGACGCCGACCGCGTCACGCCAGATGATCTCGCATGCCCGGCCGTACAGCGACTTGCGCTCGTCCTGGTCGGAGGTGGCCTTGGCCTTGGCGAGGATGCCGTCGAGCTCCTTGTTCGCGTAGCCCATGCGGTTGGCCTCGCTGGTGTAGAGCCGGCCGAGGGTGTAGTCGGCGTCTCCGGTGGTCACCGTGTTGACCTGGAGTTCGATGTCCCAGTCGAGCGCCGTGAGCCGCTTGAGCCAGGCCGCCTTCTCGATCTGCTGCGGCTCGACGACCACGCCGACCTTGGCCCAGGCCGAGATGATCGACTGGGCCAGCTCGGTGGCGAGGGGCCCGGTGTCCTTGAACCACATCATCGAGGTGCGGATCCCGGAGCCGTGACCGGCCTCGGCCAGCTCGCGCCTGGCCAGGTCGGGGTCGTATTCGTAGGGCTTCTGGGGGGCGTGACCGAAGACGGCGGACGGGATCGGGGCGTCCATGACGGCGGCGGCGTCGCCGTACAGGCTGGAGACGATGGTCTTGACGTCGAGCGCGTGGAGCAGCGCGCGGCGCACGCGCGGGTCGGAGAAGGGTTTCCTGCCGCAGTTGAACCAGGTGAGGAAGTAGTTGACGCCCGGCTTGCTCTCGATCTTCACGCCGTCGACGCCGCGCAGCCGTCCGAGCTCGTCGGGCGGGATGATCCAGGTGACGTCCACCTCGCCGTTCTGCAGCGACGTCATGCGCGTGGAGGACTCGGGGATGTACGGCAGGCGCAGGCCGGCCAGCTTGGGCGCCCCGCCCCAGTAGCCGGGCGCGGGCTTGAGCAGCAGCTGCGACGAGGGGGTGAACGACTCGACGGCGAAGGGGCCGCTGCCGATCGCGTTGCGGGACAGGTCGCCCTTGCCGATCCGGGCGGCCGGCAGGATGAAGGCGAGGGCCAGGTTCACCAGCAGGGTGCCGGCGGGCTCCTTCGTGGTGATCGTGATGGTGCGCGGGTCGGGGGCCTTGATCGTGTCCACCGTGGACCACAGCGGTTTCTGCGGGCCGTCGGAGGCGGCCAGGCGCTCCAGCGACGCCTTGACGTCGGCCGAGGTCAGCTTGCCGCCGTCGTGGAAGACGACGCCGTCGCGGAGGGTGAACTCCCACGTCGTCTCGTCGGGCTGGCGCCACGACGTGGCCAGGCTCGGCGCCGCCTTCTCGCCGTCCCAGGCGACGAGCGTGTCGTAGATCTGCCGGTTGGCGAGCAGCGACGCCTCGTCCACGGCGCTCGGGCCGTGCGGGTCCAGGTCGTTGATCGCCTGGTAGAACGCGGCGCTGAGCGGCCGGTTCCCTCCTGCGGCGGGTCCCGTCCCCTTGCCGCCGGGGGCGCACCCGGTGACGAGGGCGGGGAGGGAGGCGCCGGCGGCCCCGGCTCCCAGGAGGGCCAGGAACCGCCGCCTGCCCACTCCCTCCGTTGCCGTCATGTCGAGCTCCTCTCAGCTCTTGAGTGCCAGGTAGATCAGGACCTTGGCCTTCGGGTCGCCGCCGGTCAGCGTGGCGCGCAGGCGCAACCAGTGGCCGAACTCGCGCACCCGCATGGACACCAGCCCGGGTTCCGTGGCGATCTGCTCGGTGCTCCCGTCGTCGTCGCACCAGTGCAGCCCGTCGGGGGAGATCTGGGCGGTCAGCCGCAGGGCGGGCGCGTCGCCCTCCAGAGCCAGGGTCCGGACGAACCAGCGCGCCTCCGCGGCCCAGCCCGCTTCGTACGGCTCGGTCGCGAAATCTGCGGTGAAAGTGGTGTTGCGTTCAAGAACGGCGGTAAGAGCGTGCCTCATGCCGGTGCTCACCAATCCACGGAAATCAGTGCGGAATCAAGGAAAAGGAAGTTGCGTACCGGAGAATGGGTGCGCACGCTCACGTAGAAATTGAGCAGGTTCTCCAGGCCGTCGTACTTGTCGGGATAGGCCGGCACCGGGACCTGGCGCATGTCCATGATCCGGTCATTGACCTGCAATTCGATGTTCGTCCGCGTCCTGGTGTCGAACTGCCAGCGCAGATAGTGCCAGTTGACCTTGGTCGGCACCTCGTTGTAGCAGAGGAACTGCGGCTCCTCGTCGAGCGGGCGCCAGTCCTCGGGGTTCGGCGCGGTGAAGTCCTCGGTGGGCGAGAGGTTCTCCTGGTTGTGCAGGTTCTCCCTGGGCGTCGGCTCGGGCACCACGGGGTACATCCAGCGCCTGGTGAAGTTGTGGTCCAGGTCGGTGTTCTGGTAGCGGGCGACGCAGTGATAGCGGATGCCCTCGCCGTCGCACAGGTCCGTGGCCACGGTGAATGCCCCGAACTGGGCCTCGGACGGGTGCAGGTTGCCGTCCCACTCGATGTCGCCGAAGCTGTTGCCGAGCGAGGACTCGGCGGTGGCCGCCTCGCTCTTGTAGGTGAAGTACGTCTCGAACTGCACCACCCCGCGCCTGGCCATGGTGAGCCGGCGGATCGCCACCGCGGTGTGGCCGGTCACCGGCCGGGTGGCGACCTTGAGCGCGTAATTCCCGCTCATCGCGGCGTGCGTGCCGATGTCGAAGAAATCGCACGCGCTGAGCTGCGGCGGGCGGAAGTCGCGCATGTGCACGTCGACCGTGTCGAGATTTCCGTGGCCGTCGTGGTTTCCGATGAGTTCGCACCAGCCGTGCGTTCCTGTATTGAACTCGTCGAAGGCGAGTATGCGGGGGAGCGGGTTGAACTTGGAGAGTTTGGGGTCTGCTGCGATCAGCGCGCGCCGGAGGTCGTCGGCCGGAACACGGGTGGTGTCCACGCTCAAGGGGGCGTCCTTCTCGTCGACAATTCCCTGGGGAGGATGAACGTTCACGTGAACGTTAATTCCAGGTTTCGAGGACGCTAACTCGCCCAATTGCGGATGTCAAGGGACCTACGCGGACATTCCGACGAGAGGTCGTGGCTTCGCGCGCCGTGCCCAGCCGCTCAGCGCCGTGCTCAGCGCCGTGCTCAGCGCCGTGTTCAGGGGATCGGGCGGCGGCGGCCGGTGCCGCCGCCCGATCGTCGAGACGTCCGGGTCTCAGTCCCCGGACACCAGACGCGCGGGGAACCCGCCGGTCGCGATGGGCCCCCAGCGCTCGATGTGCAGGCGGATCAGCGACTTGTCCTGGCGCCGCATGGCCGCCCGGTACTCGTCCCAGTCGGGGTGCTCGCCGGCGATGCACCGGTAGTACTCGACCAGCGCCTCCAGGGCCTCCGGCATGTCGAGCACCTCGGCGCGGCCGTCCACCTGGACGTACGGGCCGTTCCAGTCGTCGGACAGCACGCAGATCGACGCCCGCTCGTCACGGCGGGCGTTGCGCGCTTTGGCACGGTCGGGATAGGTGGAGACCACGATCGTGCCGCCCGCGTCGACGCCGCAGGAGACCGGCGAGAGCTGCGGCCGCCCGTCGGCGCGGGTGGTGGACAGCAGGCCGTGATGCCTGGGGCGGAGGAAGTCGAGCAGCTCGGGCAGCTCGACGCGGCGTGCGGTAGCGATGTTCGGAGCCATCTCATGTGCCTTTCGCTCAGCTGAGGTCACGATCCTTTCACCGGCCCGGCCTCCTGGAACGCGGGGCGGGATGCGACCATCGGAGTCGTTGACCACAGAACGATGGGTGATGGCATGACAGGTGAGAACGGCAGGAAGGCCCTTGTGGTGCGGGGAGGCTGGGAGGGGCACGCCCCCGTCGAGGCCACGGAACTCTTCGTGCCCTTCCTGGAGAAGCAGGGATTCGAGGTGGTCAAGGCGGACTCTCCCGCACCGTACGCGGACCCCGCGTTCATGTCCGGCGTCGACCTCGTCGTGCAGTGCTACACCATGGGCACGATCGAGCGGGCCGAGCTGCAGGGGCTGGAGGCCGCGATCCGCGCCGGCACCGGGATGGCGGGCTGGCACGGCGGCATCGCCGACTCCTTCCGTAACTCATCCGACTACCTGCACCTCGTCGGCGGGCAGTTCGCCTGCCACCCGGGCAAGGGCCCGGACGCCGACGACGTGGGCAGGCAGGAGCACTACTTCGTCCCGTACACCGTGAACATGTCGCCCGAGGCGGCCGGCCACCCCATCACCGAGGGCATCGCCGACTTCGACCTCGTCACCGAGCAGTACTGGGTGCTGACGGACGACTACGTCGACGTGCTGGCCACGACCACGCAGCGGGTGCGCCCGTGGGACCCGTGGCACCGCGAGGTGACCTCGCCCGCCATCTGGACCCGCCGGTGGGGGAAGGGCCGGATCTTCGTCGCGACCCCGGGGCACAGCGTCGACGTGCTCCAGCACGACAGCGTACGCACCGTCATCGAAAGGGGCATGGTGTGGGCGAGCCGGTGAACGTGGGCGTCGTCGGGTGCGGCGCGATCTCCGCCCAGTATTTCCGCACCATCGAACGGCTGCCGCAGGTGCGGCTGGTCGCGGTGGCCGACCTCGACCTCGACAGGGCGCGGGAGGCGGTACGGCCCTACCCCGGCACCGACGTGCTGAGCGTGGCCGGGCTGATGGCCGACCCGCGCGTCGACGTCGTGCTCAACCTGACCGTCCCGGCGGCCCATGCCGAGGTCGCGTTGCAGGCCATCGCCGCCGGCAAGGACGTCTACTGCGAGAAGCCCCTGGCCGCGAAAGTGGCCGACGCGGCGCGGGTGCTGCAGGCGGCCGGCGAGGCCGGGGTGCGCGTCGGCTGCGCGCCCGACACGGTGTTAGGGACGGGCACGCAGACCGCGCGCAAGGCGATCGACGACGGCCTGATCGGGCGGCCCGTCGCGGCCACCGCGACGATGATGACGCCGGGTCACGAGCGCTGGCACCCCAACCCCGACTTCTACTACGCCCCCGGCGGCGGCCCGCTGCTCGACATGGGCCCCTACTACATCACCTGCCTGGTGACGCTGCTCGGGCCGGTCGCGACCGTCGTCGGCGCCGCCGGGCGCACCCGGGCCAAACGCACGATCGGCTCGGGCCCCCGGCAGGGCGAGGAGATCCCGGTCAGCGTCGACACCCACGTCACCGGGGTGCTCGTGCACGCGTCAGGGGCGCTGTCCACGCTCGTGATGAGCTTCGACGGGGTCGCGACCAGGTCACCCAACATCGAGGTGCACGGGGAGAAGGGCTCGCTCGTCGTACCCGACCCGAACCACTTCGACGGCGCCGTCCTGGCGTCGGTGCTGGGGGAGGAGGGCTGGCGGGAGCTGCCGGCGGCGGCCGGCTACGTCGAGGCCGGGCGCGGCGTGGGACTGGCGGACCTCGCGTCGGCCGGACTCCACGCGGCCGGCGGCGCGGAGCCGCGCGCGGGCGGATCGCTGGCCTTCCACGTGCTCGACGTCATGGAGTCGCTGCTGGACGCGGCGCGCTCCGGCACGGCGGTGACCATCGCGAGCACCTGCGAACGCCCCCCGCCCGTGGCCCTGCGCTCCCTCGCCGGCGGGCTCGACGGCCTGCCGTAGGCGTGCGACGGTTCGGCCCTCCGTCCCGTCGTGGACGGGACGGAGGGTCTCGGACGGAGGACCGCCCGGCCACCGGCCGCCGGGCCTCCTCGCCTACGCGCGCGAGCAGGTGGTGAGGAACGTGTTCACGATCGAAGAGCCGGGCGCTGGAGGTGCCAGACGACGACGGCGGGGACGCCGTCGATGGCCGCCCGCGCCGCCTCGGGCGCGTGGTCGACCAGGACCCACGGCCACAGGTCCCAGGGGCCCAGGGCCCCCGGCTCCTTCGGCGGATCCTGCGGTTCGGGAACCTCGGCGCCGGGCTCCCGAGGCTCCTCGCAACGGCGCACCTCAAGCCCCGCCCCCAGCGCGGCGCGTACGTAGTCGCCGATCCGGTGGTGGTAGGTGGCCACGCGGGCGGGCCGGTCGTCCGGCAGCCGCAACGACGGGATGATGCCGCGGGCCACGCCCTCCGGGTGGATGTCGGAGAGCACCACGTGCCCGCCCGGGCGCAGCACCCTGGCGAACTCGGCCAGCACCGGATCCAGCGAGGGGACATGGGTGAGCGCCAGGGAACAGACGATCAGGTCGACGGAGGCGTCATCGACCGGCAACCGGTCGAGCGGGCCGAGCCGGAAGTCGCCCTCCGGCACTCGCTCGCGAGCGCGGGCGAGCATGTCGGGGGAGCTGTCGACGCCGATGACCCGGTGGCCGCGACCGGCCAGGGCCGCGGCGACCCTGCCCGTGCCGCACGCGGCGTCCAGGGCGAGGCCCGGCGGCAGCGTGCCGACGATCTCCTCGATGATCGGCTCGTCGTAGGAGAAGGCCGAGTTGGGATCGTCGTACGTGCGGGACCAGATCCGGTAACCCTCGACGGTGTCGACGCGGACGACGTCGACGGCGGCATCGGCCAGTGCCGGATCGTCCAGCAGGCGCCGGATCTCGGCGATGCGCGCCTCGACGAACGCGCGGTCGTGCTCGCCGGTGAAGGAGCGCATCAGAGCCATGCCTTCGAGGCCGAGCACGTAGGCCAGGGGGTTCTCGTACGTCACGGCGACACGCTAGCGACGGGGCGAACGCGCGTGCCAACGCTTTTCCCGCGCACGCGAATGCGCAGGGTGAACGAGGAATAACAGACGGTATATCCGGTAAGGACACCAGCATCCGACATCGGATTCGGGGGGATGAGTGCCGGATACGCCGCCCGGCCGCGCGCCTGACGCGTCCGCGGCACCACGTCACGAGGCCGCGCGACCGAGAACGCGCACCGGCCCACCCGGCCCGCGTCCGGGTCCGTCCGGCCCGCGTCCGGACGCGCGCGGCATCGTGCCGGACGCTCGGGGGAGACGGATCCGATCCCCCGCGGGAGCCGGGGCGCCATGATCGGCGCGTTCTACGAGCACAACCTGCGAGGACGGTACGTCGAGGTCGAGTACGCCGACGGCCGCGTCCGCCCGCTCGCCGCCGAACGCTGGCTGCGGCCCATCGACGGCGACGACGACGTGCTGGACCGGTGCGGCGGCCCCACCCTGGACGTCGGTTCTGGAGCCGGCCGGCTGACCGCGGCGCTCGCCCGCAGGGGCGTCTTCGCCCTCGGCATCGACATCACCCCCCTGGCGGTCGAGCTGACCCGGCGCGCGGGCGGCCTGGCCCTGCTCGGGTGCGTCTTCCAACCCGTTCCCTGCGCCGGGCTGTGGGCCGAGGCACTGCTGGCCGACGGCAACATCGGGATCGGCGGCGATCCCGTGGCGCTGCTGCGGCGCCTGCGGCAGCTGGTCAGGCCGGGCGGGTCCGTGCTCGCCGAGGTGCGCGCGCCGGGTTCGGGGAGCACGGTGGACCGCGTACGGCTGCGCCAGGGTGGCCGCACCGGCGACTGGTTCCGGTGGGCGACCGTCTGCGCCGACGACATCGGCCCGCTCGCCGCAGGCTGCGGCTTCCCCACCGTCGACCTGTGGACCGTCGCCGGCCGCTGGTTCGCCACCTGCACCGGCCCGACACCGTAGCCGGTCTTCCCGGGCAGGGCGAGGCGCCGCGGTGACGCCGGTGGCCCGGCTCCAGCGAGTGGCTGCGGAAGCCGTGACGCTCTCGCTCCGGCGAGTGGTGCGGTGGCGGTGGTGGCCCGGCTCGGGCGGAGTGGTGTGGTGGCGGTGGTGCTCCGGTTCGGGCGGAGTGGTGTGGTGGGGGGTTGGTCCGGCTCAGGCGAGTGGTGCGGTGGCGAACTCCTTCATGCCCTCCGCGAAACGGATCCGCGCCCGGAAGCCGAGCTCCGCGGCGGCCCGGTGCGGCGCGGCCACGATGTGGCGCACGTCGCCCAGCCGGTACTCCCCGGTGGTGACCGGCTCGGGGCCGCCGCGCTGGGCCGCCAGTTCCCCGGCCAGCTCCCCGACGGTGTGCGGCTCCCCGCTCGCGATGTTGTACGCCGCCAGGCACCCCGCCCGGCCACCGGCGAGGGCGGCCACGTTGGCGCCGGCGACGTCGCGGACGTGGACGAAGTCGCGTGTCTGCGCGCCGTCCTCGAACACCCGGGGCGCACGACCGGCCTCCAGCGCCGACCGGAAGATCGCCGCGACCCCCGAGTAGGGGGTGTCCCTGGGCATCCTGGGGCCGTACACGTTGTGGTAGCGGAGGGCGACCGCGGTGCCGCCGGTCTCGCGCGCCCAGTTCGCGGCGAGGTGTTCCTGCGCGAGCTTCGTGGTGGCGTAGGCGTTGCGCGGATCCATCGGCGCGTCCTCGTCGATGGGGGAGCAGCGCACCTGGTCGCCGCAGCGGGGGCAGCACGGCTCGAACGACCCCCGCGCCAGGTCCTCGGCCGAGCGCGGGCCGGGCCGCACCCGGCCGTGCCGCGCGCAGTCGTAGGCGCCCTCGCCGTAGACCACCATGGAGGAGGCCAGCACCAGGCGCCTGACGTCGCGGGCGGCCATCGCGGCCAGCAGCACGGCCGTGCCGTACACGTTGGTCGAGGCGTAGCCGGGCAGGTCGGCCACGTCCACGCCGAGGCCGACCCTGGCCGCCTGGTGCACGACCGCGCCGGCGCCCGCCAGCACCCGGTCGAGCAGTACGGGGTCGCGTACGTCCCCGCCGGAGCGCAGGTCGAGCGGCACGACCTCGTGACCTGACGCCTCCAGCGCCGCCACCACGTGACTGCCGATGAACCCGGCGGCGCCCGTCACCACCACCGTCCGGTCACGGGCGCCGGTCACAACCGCGTCCCGGTCCCGGCGAGCGCGGCGGCGTAACGGGAGTGGGGGGCCAGCGCCGCCACCTCGACCGCGTCCGCCATGGTGTCCACGTCGGTCAGGCACGGCAACGACGCGACGCTCATCCCCGCCTCCTCCATCCGCCGCAGCTGCACCTCTCCGGTGTCCGGCTCCGACATGGGCACGCCGAGCAGCAGCGCGGGGTCGGGGTCGCGCAGCCCGAGCAGCCAGAAGCCGCCGTCGTTCGCGGGGCCGAACACCGCGTCGCGGCCGTCGAGCAGGGCCACGGCCTCGGCCAGCAGGTCCGGGGTGATCTGCGGGGTGTCCATGCCGATCAGCACGACGGGGACGGGCAGCAGCCGGTACGCGTCCTCGAAGGCCGCCGCCAGCCGCTCGTCCAGGCCGCCGCCGCGCTGCGGGAGCACGGTGAATCCTGAGGGCAGCCACGCTCCGGGCGCGCCGTCGAGGGCCAGCACCCGGCGTACGGCGGGCGCCCGGGCGACCGCGCGCAGCGTGTCCTCCAGCGCGGCCCCGGCCACGGCGGCCGCCTCCTCGGAGGTGAGCGGCGGGACGAGCCGGGTCTTGACCTTCCCCGGCACGGGCTCCTTGGCGATCACGACGATCTGCGTCCGGTTCACGCGGTTCCGTCCTGGCGGGTCATGACCCGCCGCATGTCGCCGACGGCCCGCAGGGTGCCGCGTACGGTGCCGGTCACCTTCGACCGGCCGTTGCGGGGCAGGTAGTCGACGTCGACCTCGACGATGCGCCAGCGCGCCGCCCCTGCGCGCAGGACCATCTCCAGCGGGTAGCCGAAGCGCCGGTCGACGATCCCCAGCCGGAGCAGCGCGACGCGCCGGCAGGCGCGCATCGGCCCCAGATCGCGCAGCCGGGCACCGGTACGGCGGCGCAACCGCCTGGCCAGCACGGCGTTGCCCAGCCTGGCGTGCGCCGGCCACGACGCGCCGGGCCGGCGGACCCGGCGACCCAGGACGAGGTCGGCCTCGCCGGCCATGACGGGCCCGCTCACCCGGGGCAGCTGCTCGGGATCCAGCGACGCGTCGGCGTCCATGAAGCACACGACGTCCGAGGTGGCGGCGGCGAGCCCGGCGTGGCAGGCGGCGCCGAACCCGGTCCGCGGCTCGCTCACCACCGTCGCGCCGAGCTCGGCGGCGATCTTCGCTGATCCGTCCGCCGAGCCGTTGTCGACCACGATCGGGTGGAAGCCGTGCGGCATCCGCCCGAGCACCCACGGCAGGGCCGCCGCCTCGTTGAGGCAGGGCAGCACCACGTCGATCTTCATGCCACCGACGCTACGGCGATGTCCCGGTTCGCACCCTTGCGCCGGGTGCCGTCTTTCCGAGAAATGACCAGCCCAGAGCCATCAGGAGAACCGGACGCGGCAGCCGGCCCACCCGCTCCGGCCTCTGAGGCCCGTCCGCGTACACCGTCCGGGCCGGTGGGGGCACCGCGTGGTTCCGGACTCCACCCGTCAGCCCCGCGGCAGGGCCAGGTCGAGCCGTGCGACACGTTCGGGGTCGGAGAGGATGTCGATCGCGGCGATCCTGCCGTCGGCGATGGTGAAGCCGAGAACCGATCGCGGCCGGCCGTCCTCGCTGCTGATCAGCCCGGCCGCCCCGTTCACCAGCACGCGCTGCACGGTGTGGGTGGTCGTGAACCGCTGGAAGTTCGGGGCGTGCCCGGCCACCGCGGCGGCGCCGCTGATCGTCCACGAACCACCCTCGGCGAAGGCGCCCGCGTCGATGCGCAGGACCACGTCGGGATCCAGGACGGCGAGCAGCGCGGCGAAGTCACCGCCGCGAGCGGCCGCCAGGAAGGCGTCGACGACCCGGCGCTGGCGTACGGGGTCGCGGTCGGCCGACGGGATCGTCCCCCGTACCCGCTGTCTGGCCCGGCTGGCCAGCTTCTTGGCCGTGTCGGGGGAGCGGTCCACGATCGTGGCGATCTGCTCGAACGGCACCGCGAACATGTCGTGCAGCACGAAAGCCAGCCGTTCAGCCGGGCGCAGCGAGTCCAGCACCACCTGCAGCGCCAGGCCGACGGCGTCGGCGATCAGCGCCTCCTGCTCGGGGTCGCCTCCGTCCTCGGGGCTGACGACCGGATCGGGCAGCCGGTGCTCCAGAGGCGCCTCGCGGCGCGCGGCGCGTGCGCGCAGCATGTCCAGGCAGACCCGGCCGACCACCGTGGTGAGCCAGCCGCCCAGGTTGCCGATCGCGCCGGAGTCCGTACGGCTGAGCCGCAGCCACGCCTCCTGCACCGCGTCGTCGGCCTCGGTGAGAGAGCCGAGCATCCGGTACGCCACCGCCTTCAGGTGGGTGCGGTGTTCTGCGAATCGTCCGGCCAGGAACTCGTCAGCGTCCACGGTCACATCATCCTTCGATCAGGGTCGTTCCCTTCCTTGACGGAACGGGCCCGGCGAAGGTGACGGATTCGGCGAATCCTCATGTGTGCCCGTACGGCAGGAACGCGTGAGCGGGAGGGGAAGACCATGATCGCCCGCATCTCGACACGTGACCCGCGGCGCGCCGTCCCCCTCTCAGGCCGCCTTCGCGGCGGCGAGGAGGGCGGCGTACCCGGCGACCCTGGCGCCGAGGTGCTGGGCGGTGCGCAGGTCGGAGTCGTGCATCAGGTCGGGCCCTTCGTCGATGTTGGACTGGGCGGCCGCGCCGAGCCAGACACCGAGCCGGTTGAGGTCGTGCTCGGAGGCGGTGCCGGCGTTCCATCCGGACTTCAGGCCGAGGCCGACCCAGAGCATGCCGTGCTGCGCGGCCAGCAGGGCGAGGTATTCGAGCGTGTGCAGCTTGTCGCCGCTCATCGATCCGGAGTTGGTGAACCCGGCCGCCAGCTTGCCCTCCCACGCCTGGTCCTGCCAGCGGCTGACCGAGTCGCGGGCGAAGGTGTGGAAGTCAGGGCTGGCCGAGCCCATGTAGGTGGGCGTGCCGAAGACGATCGCGTCGGCCGCGTCGAGAATCGACCACTGCGCCTCCGTGATGCCGTTCACCGGCACCGTCTCGGCCTTGACGCCGGCCACCGCCGTCGCCCCGGTGCGCACCGCTTCGGCCAGCCGCGCCGTGTGCCCGTACCCGCTGTGGTAGGCCACCGCCACAAGAGTCATCATGTTCTCCTCAATGTCCTCATGCCGACAGCCTGGCGCGGCGGCCGTCCCGGGCGAACCGGCCGTTCGGGTGGTCCGCGCCCACCCGAACGGGTGGCCGTTGCCGCGGACGGCCGGGCTAATCTGAACGCCATGGCCGATGAGTCGTGGTCGGGCGCCATGTCCGCGGTGCTGGACGTGCTGCGGGCGCCGTTCGACGAGATCCTGCCGCGGTTGTCACGCGTGCTGGCGACCGTGCTGCCGCATGACGGGCTGGCCCTGCTCGCCGGCGACTGCGTGCTCATGTCTCCGCTGCTGACCCACGGCCTCGACGAGGTGACCGCCGATGAGATGGAGCCGCTGCTCGGCCGGGTCGACGTGCGCACGCCGTGGCTCGGGCGGCTCCGGTTGGGCGGTGAGCCGCGCCAGGTGCTGGCGGTCGCGGTCAGGCCGCCCGAGTCACGAAGTGGCATGGCCGCCATCGTCCTCGGCGACGACGCCGAGCCCTCGCCCGCCGTGCGCGGCCTCGTCCAGCAGCTCGTGGAGGTCGCCGTCCTGCACCTCGCCGACCTGGTCACCGGCGCCGAACGTGTCGGCGCGCTCACGGCGGTCCCCGACACCGATCTGGCCGACGCGCACGCCGCCACGCTCACCGCGCTGCTCGGGGTGCTGCGCTCGCGCAGGCTCGACGACGCCGCGGCCCGCCGTACCGCCATCGAGCTGGCCGTACCCGCGCTGATCGAGACGCGCAACGGCGGCGAGCGGGAGGCCGGAGAGGAGCGCGCGGGCGAGGCGTTCGGCATCCTCACCGACAAGCTGTCGCTGCTCACCCGGTACGACGCCATCGCCCTCGACCTGGTGGCGCCCGAGCCGCCGGGCCGTCCCCTGCCGGGGGTGGTGGCGCGCGCCGCCAGATCCGTGGCGCTCGGCGCGGTGCTGGCCATGCTCCAGCAGGGCGGGGTGAGCCGGATCAGGGTGTCCTGGCAGGTGGCGGATCTCGTGCTGCGGGTGACGGTGCGCGACGACGGGCCGGGCACGATCGCCGCCGACGCGCTGCCGGTCCACCGGCTCCGCGACCGCCTGGCCGGGCTGGGCGGGGTGCTGGAGGCCGACCCGGTTCCCGGCTGGGGCACGACGATCGTCGCGTCCGTCCCGATCGCCGCCGGGCCGCCCGCGGCCCCGCTGGACGCGCTGAACCCCAGGGAGCACGACGTCCTCGACGAGTTGGCGCTGGGCCGTCGCAACCGCGCGATCGCCGAGCGGCTGGGCATCAGCGAGAACACCGTCAAGTTCCACGTGGCCAACATCCTCGGCAAGCTCGGCGTCACCACCCGGGGAGAGGCCGCCGCCCTGGCCCGAGGGCTCCGGCGCACCGGCTGACCTGCGACCCCACGGGCTCGCGACCTCCTCCATCCCGTAATTACCAATAAAATTGGTAGGAAATATTGATTTAAGGGTGGGGCGTGCCTATCGTGAGGAGGACTTGATCTCCTGTCGCACGTCGAAGGGCCATGCCGGATGCCTGTTCCCTCCCTGTCGCGCCCCGCGCTCGCCATGCTCCTGCTCGCCGCTCTGACCGCGTGTGCCCAGGCCGGCGCGGGAGAGCGGCCGGCGGCGGCGCTCCCGGCGGACGCGCCGCTGCCGAGCTCCGTTCCCAAGGGCACCAAGCTGATCATCGGTGACCCCTCGACCAAGGTCGCGCTCCAGCTCTCGGGTGAGATCGACGCGTTCTCGTTCGCCATCGAATGGGCCAACATCAGCGGCGGCCCGCAGACCAGCGAGGCGTTCCGGGCGGAGGCGCTCGACGTCGGCGCGGTCGCGGACATCCCGCCCGTCCACGCGACCTGGACCGGGCTGTCCGTGAAGATCGTCGCCGCGAAGTTCCGCAAGGACCCGCTGAACCACCCGATCTACGAGCTCGGCATCGCGCCGGGGGCGAACGTGAAGACCCTGGCCGACCTGCGCGGCAAGAAGATCGCCTTCAGCCCCGGCCAGGCGCAGGGCGCCCTGATGCTCAGGGTCCTGAAGCGGGCTGGGCTGACCAAGGACGACGTCACCCTGGTCGAGCTGCCGAGCACCGGCGACGTCTACCCGAACGCGCTGGCCTCCCGGCAGGTGGACGTGGCCCCGATCGGCGGCGTCAACATCAAGCGGTACCTCACGAAGTTCGGCAAGGACGGCGCCACCACCGTCCGCCACGGCCTGCGCGACGACCCGGCCCACCTGTACGTGCGCCGGCAGGTGCTGGAGGACCCGGCGAAGGCCGCCGCGCTGCGCGAGTACGTCGCCGCCTGGGCGCGCGCCACCCGCTGGACCTACGAGCACCCCAGGGAATGGATCGACGGCTACTACGTCAAGGACCAGGGCCTGTCCGCCGCCGACGGCCGATATCTGGTCGACCAGGCGGGCGAGCCCGAGATCCCGGCAGACTGGTCGCAGGTCGTCGCCCGGCACCAGGAGACCATCGACCTCCTGGCCGAGGAGACCGGCAACCCGCCGCTGAAGGCCCAGGACCTGTACGACTCGCGCTTCCAGACGGTCGGCGCCGACGCGGTCAAGGACGGTGCCTGATGACGCTCGTCACCTCCCGCCCGGCGAGCGCCGCACCGCGCCCGCGTGCCCGCCGCCGCCTGCGTCCCGGCCGGCGGATCAGGCTCGGGTTCCTGCTCGGCCCGTTCCTGCTGCTCGCGCTCTGGGCCGCCGCCTCGGCCACGGGCCGGCTCGACCCCCGCTTCCTGTCCGCTCCGTGGACCGTGGTCGCCACCGCGTACGACCTGGTCGGTACCGGCCGGCTGCAGGACCACCTGCTCGCCTCGGTCCAGCGGGTCGTGCTGGGGCTGGCGATCGGCATCCCGCTCGGCACGCTGCTCGCGCTGGTGTCCGGGCTGAGCCGCTGGGGTGAAGCCCTGATCGACGGCCCCGTCCAGCTCAAGCGGGCCATCCCGTCGCTCGCGGTGATGCCGCTGCTGATCCTCTGGCTGGGCATCGGCGAGGTGATGAAGGTGACGGTCATCGCCGTCGGCGTGCTCGTGCCGATCTACATCCACACCCACAACGGCCTGCGCGCCATCGACAGCCGCTACGTCGAGCTGGCCGAGACGGTCGGCCTCGGGCGTGGCGCGTTCGTGCGGAAGGTGGTGCTGCCGGGCGCGCTGCCCGGGTTCCTGCTCGGGCTGCGGTTCGCCGTCATGACGGCCTGGCTCTACCTGGTCGTGGCCGAGCTGATCAACGCCACCAGCGGCATCGGCTACATGATGGACCTGGCGCGCACGTACGGGCAGACCGACGTCATCCTCGTCGGGCTCGTCCTGTACGGCCTGCTGGGCCTCTTCTCCGACGCCGGGGTCAAGCTCGTCGAGAGGAGGGCGCTGTCGTGGCGACGGACGTTGGCGAGCTGATCCGCGTCGAGGGCCTGACCCGCCACTACGGCTCGCGGGCCATCCTGGACGGGCTGGACCTGGAGATCGCGCCAGGAGAGTTCGTGGCGCTGCTCGGGCAGAGCGGGTCGGGGAAGAGCACGTTGTTGCGGGCGCTGGCCGGGCTGGACTTCGACGTGGCGGGCGACGGGCTGATCGAGGTGCCGGCGCAGGTGTCGGTCGTCTTCCAGGACGCCAGGCTGCTGCCTTGGCAGCGGGTGCTGGACAACGTCGTGCTCGGCCTCGACGGCGCGGTGGAGCGCGGCCGGGAGAGCCTGGCCGAGGTGGGCCTGGCCGGGCGGGAACGCGCCTGGCCCAACGAGCTGTCGGGCGGCGAGCAGCAGCGGGTGGCGCTGGCCCGGTCGCTGGTGCGCGAGCCCAGGCTGCTGCTCGCCGACGAGCCCTTCGGCGCGCTCGACGCCCTGACCAGGCTCAGGATGCACGGGCTGCTGCGCCGCCTGGTCGAGCAGCACCGGCCCGCCGTGCTCCTCGTGACCCACGACGTGGACGAGGCGATCGCGCTGGCCGATCGCGTTCTCGTGCTCGACAGGGGCCGGATCGCGGCGGAGCAGCGGCTCGGCGCCGGCGCGGGCGCCGGCCAGATCCGCGCCGAGCTGCTGCGGGCCCTCGGCGTGACCGCGGAACGCGGGTGAGGCGGCCCGCGCGCTCCTGACGGACGGGCACGGCGTCAGGCCGGCGGGCCGGAGGGCCCCGGCCTGGCCAGCAGCGGCATGACGGCCTGGTCGATGTACTCGTCGATCTGCTCGTCGTCGGGTGACGTGCCGTGGTGCATGAAGTGCTGCAGCAGCAGGCCGCTTCCGACCAGCACCGGGATGGCGGAGGCCGACCCGGCGGTGATCTCCCCGCGGGCGGCGGCCTGGCGCAGCAGCTCCAGC
Source organism: Nonomuraea sp. NPDC049378 (assembly GCF_055586745.1). Classification (NCBI taxonomy): domain Bacteria; kingdom Bacillati; phylum Actinomycetota; class Actinomycetes; order Streptosporangiales; family Streptosporangiaceae; genus Nonomuraea; species Nonomuraea sp. NPDC049378. The sequence goes on along the minus strand of NZ_JBVJHP010000001.1, from coordinate 66,204 downwards.
ATGGCCCGCTGGCGGGGACGGACGAGCCTCTCCATGACGGCCTCGGCGACCGCAGGGTGCCGCCGCCGCTCCGCCACCAGGGTCATCAGGACGTCGCCGGCCTGCCCGGCGAGGGAGCGGGCCATCATGCGGGACGCGGCACGGAAGTCCTCGCGGATCCTGCCGGTGCTCTCATGCCCTTCCGTCGAGGGCAGGACGTGCTCCAGCGCGTCGATGGCGAGGTCTTCCTTGCTGGGCCAGTAGCGGTAGACCGAGGTCTTGGCCGCGCCGGCTCTCAGGGCCACCCCTTCGATGGAGACATCGCCGTAGCCATGCTCCACCAGCTCGTCGAGCATCGCCTGCCGGATGGCCTGGCGCATGGCCTCGCGGCCGCGACGCTTGGCGCGGGGCGGGCTTTCCTCGTCGCTCACCCTGCCCACTATAGCAACGCTTGCGTATCTATACGCCGAGTCGTAGCGTCTTATAGATACGACACCGTTTCTACAGAGGGAAGAGAGCGACATGGACGATGCGTATTCCCGCTACGCGACGCTTCGCGAGGCCGGTCCCGTGCACCGTGTCGCCACGCCGCTGGGCGGCGAGGCGTACATGATCACCCGATACGAGGAGGCCCGCGCGGCGCTGCACGACCAGCGGCTGTCCAAACACCCCAAGAACGCCCCTGGCTTCCTGCGCGACTCGGGGCTCGTCACCGAGGCGGCGGGACCCGTCGGCGTCAACATGTTGTCGAGCGACCCGCCCGACCACACCCGCCTGCGCCGGGTCGTCGGCAGGGCGTTCACGCCGAGACGCGTGGAGGCGCTGCGCCCGCGCATCCAGCAGATCACCGACGACCTGCTCGACGCGCTGCCCACGGGGGAGGAGATCGACCTCATCGACCGGTTCGCCTTCCAGCTCCCGATCACCGTGATCTGCGAGATGCTCGGCGTCCCCGTCGAGGACCGCGACAGGTTCCGTGCCTGGACCCGCGCCATGACCCTCGTCGTCTCGACGCCTGACGAGAGGCGGCGGCGTGAGGAAGGCATGGCGGCGCTGGAGGTCTACCTGTCCGGCCTGATCGAGCGGTGCAGGAGCGGCGTCGACCGCGAGGTGCCGCACGAGGACCAGCCCGACCTGCTCAGCGCTCTGATCGTGGCCGCGGACGAACGGGGCGAGCTCGACGAGGACGAACTGCGCGGCACGCTCATGCTGCTGCTCATCGCCGGGCACGAGACCACGGTCAACCTCATCGGCAACGGCACGCTCGCCCTGCTCCGCAACCGGGACCAGCTCGACGCGCTCATCGCCGACCCCGGGCTGCTGCCTTCGGCCGTGGAGGAGTTGCTGCGCTATGACAGCCCGGTCGAGAACGCCACGTTCCGCTTCACCCTGGAGGACGTCGAGCTCGGCGGCTTCACGATCCCCGCGGGAAACCTGGTTCTGGTCTCCTTGGCCGGGGCCGACCGCGATCCCCTGCGCTTCGACCGCCCGGGCGAGCTCGACCTGGCCAGGGGGGACAACCCGCATCTGGCGTTCGGGCACGGCATGCACTTCTGTCTCGGGGCGCCGCTGGCCAGGCTGGAAGGCATGGTGGCCTTCGCGTCCCTGTTCGGGCGCTTCCCCGGGATCCGGCTGGCGTGCCCGGCGGAGCAGCTCCGGTTGCGTTACCAGAGCCCTCTGGTGATCGTCCGCGGGCTGGAGGCGCTGCCCGTGGTGCTCGAACGCTGACCGGCCCACCGCCCCTCCCCCCAGAGGGGGCGGTGGCCGCAGGGACCTCTGTGCAGGCAGTTTGTGCTGTGGCGGGTAGCGCGTGCTCATATGAGCAAATTTCGGCTCATGTGTTGCTGCCAGGTGAACGGGCGACTTAGCGTGCGTTACCACGTCACATACGGAGGTCCCTATGCGTGGATTCCGGCTGTTCAAAATGCCTGTCCTCCTTCTTTCCGCCATCGCCCTGGCCGCGTGCTCGGTGTCGACCACCCCCGGCGGGTCCACCGCCGACGCCGGCCAGGAGGCCGGCGACGGCCCGCTCGTCATCGGCTTCAGCCAGGCGACCCAGCAGTCCCCGTTCTACGTGCAGCTGCGCGAAGGAGCCGAAGCCGCCGCCGAGAAGGCCGGCGCCACGCTCCACTTCGCGGACGCGGGCGGGGACGTCACCAAGCAGAACAACGACGTCCAGGACCTCATCACCCGGCAGGTCGACGTCCTGCTCATCAACCCGGTCGACCCGCAGGGCGTGCAGCCCGGCCTCGCCGCCGCCAAGGCCGCCGGAGTGTCGGTGGTGACCGTGGACCGGCCGGTCGCCGAGGGCGCGGTCGCCCACGTCGGGCGCGACAACAAGGCGATGGGCGAGCTCGTCGGCAAGCGCCTCAGCGAGCAGCTCGGCGCCAAGGGCGGCACCGTCATCGAGATCAAGGGAGACGCGGGCGGCGCCGTGGCACGCGACCGCAGCGCCGGATTCCACGAGGCCGTCAAATCCAACCCGAAGATCAAGATCGTGGAGGGGCCGTACGCGGACTACGTCCGGGCCAAGGCCGTCACGGCCATGCAGGACCTGCTCCAGGTCAACCCCGGCGTGGCCGCCGTCTACGCGCACAACGACGACATGGCGCTCGGCGCGCTGAAGGTGCTCAACGAGAGCGGCAAGAGCAAGGTCCTCGTCGCCGGCGTGGACGGGCTCATGGAGGCGGTCAAGGAGATCGCCGGCGGCGGGCAGTACGTCGCCACGGCGCTCAACGACCCCATCTCGCTCGGCTCGAAGGCCGTGGAGACGGTGCTCAAGGTCGGCAAGGGCGAGAAGGTCGAGCCCTCCATCGACGCGGGTACCGAGCTGATCGACCCGGACAACGCGGCCCAGTACACCGGGTCCGGAGAGTTCGCCCAGGCGCGCGAGCAGTGACGACCGGCGAATACCAGGAAGGCGGAGACATGACCATGCAGGCCGCAGTGCTCCACGCGCCCGGGGACATCCGGGTGGAGCAGGTGCCCGTACCCGAGCCCGGCCCCGGCGAGGCGCTCGTCCGCGTCGCCGCCTGCGGGGTGTGCGGATCGGACATCCCGCGCATGTTGTCCGCGGGGGCGTACCACTTCCCGATCATCTGCGGCCACGAGTTCTCGGGTCACGTGGTCCGGATGGGCGAACGCCTGGCCGCCACGGGGCGCGTGCGCGAGGGCGACCTGGTCACCGTGCCCCCGCTCATCCCGTGCCACGCCTGCGCGCCGTGCAGCCAGGGGCACTTCAGCCTGTGCCAGAACTACGGCTACTTCGGCAGCCGCAGGGACGGCGCGTACGCCCAGTACGTCACCGTCCCCGACGAGAACCTCATGGTGTTGCCCGCCGACCTCGACCCGAGGGCGGCGGCCATGCTGGACCCGGCGGCGATCGCCCTGCACGCCCTGTGGCGGACGAAGATGCGCGGCGGCCACCGGGTCGCGGTCGTCGGCGCCGGCCCCATCGGGCTGTTCGCCGTGCAGTGGGCGCGCATCGCCGGCGCCGCCGAGGTGCTCGTGATCGAGCTGAACGAGCAGAAGGCCGCCATGGCGACGGAGGCGGGCGCCACGCACACCGCCACCAGTTCCGAGGCCGCCGCCGACCTGGTCGGCGAGGGGTACGACGTGGTCGTCGAGTCCGCGGGCGTGCCGGCCACCGTCGACCAGGCGGTGGCGCTGACGGCCCGGCACGGCGAGGCGGTGTTCATCGGCATCCCGCACGAGCCCGTGGTGCTGCCCAAGGCCACGTTCAGCTCCTTCCTGCGCCGCGAGGTCACGCTGCACGGCGCGTGGAACTCCTTCTCGGCGCCGTTCCCCGGCGAGGAGTGGCGGGAGGCGGCCAGGTTGCTCGCCTCCGGCGAGCTGGCCTGGAAGTTCATGATCACGCATGAGCTGGGGCTGGAGGCGCTGCCCGAGACCATGGCCGGACTCGGGGAACGTTCCATCTTCAGCTCCAAGGTGCTCTTCCTGCCGAACGAGGAGTGACGATGAGCGCTTTCCTCGCCCTCGACCTCGGCACGGAGGGCGCTCGCGCGGCGGTCTACACCGTGGAGGGCACGCAGGCCGGGACGGGTGACGACGCCTACCCGACCAGCTTCCCCCGGCCCGGCTGGGCCGAGCAGGACCCGGAGCACTGGTGGCGGGCGAGCGTCCGCGCCGCCCGCGCGGCGCTCGCCGAGGCGGGGAACCCGGAGATCGCCGGGGTCGCGGTGGCCACCACGGCCTCCACGGTGGCCGTCCTCGACCGGAACGGGCGCCCCCTGCGGCCCGCCCTGCTCTGGATGGACGGCCGGGCCGGCGAGGAGTCGGCGCTGACCGCGCGCAGCGGCCACCCGGTGCTCCGCTACTCGGGCGGCTCGGACGCGGTGGAATGGCTGGTGCCCAAGGCCATGTGGCTGGCCCGCCACGAGCCCGAGACCTACCGCCGGGCCGCGCGCATCACCGAGGCGGTCGACTACATGGTGTGGCGGCTCACCGGGCGGTGGGCGGGATCGCGGATGAACGCGGTCTGCAAGAGCAACTACGACCCGCGCGGCGCCGGGTTCCCGCACGACCTGTACGAGCAGCTCGGCGTCGGCGACCTGGCCGGCAAGCTGCCGGACGAGATCGTCCCCGTCGGCGACCCGATCGGGCCCGTCGGCGCCGAGGCCCGCGAGGAGCTGGGGATCACCGGCCCGGCCGTCGTCGCGTCCGGCGGGATCGACGCGCACCTGTCGCTGCTGGCCGTCGGCGGCGCGCCCGAGGGCCGGGTGTCGATCGTCTGCGGCACGTCCAACGCGTTCGTCACGGAGATCGCCGAACCGGTCTTCCCGCCCACCGTGTGGGGGCCGTACCCGGACGCGCTGCGCACCGGGCGCTGGCTCGTCGAGGGCGGCCAGGTGAGCGCGGGCTCGGTGCTGGCCTGGGCGGGGGAGCGGCTCATGGGACGGCCGCGAGCCGAGATCGGCGGGCTCATCGAGGCCGCGTCGGCGCTGCCGCCGGTCGATCACGGCCTGATCGTCCTCGACTACTTCATGGGCAACCGCACGCCCCTGCGCGATCCGCTGCTGCGCGGGGCGGTGCTCGGGCTGACCCTGGCCAGCTCGCCCGAGCAGGTCTACCGGGCCGCCGTGGAGGGCGTCGCGTACGGCACCAGGCAGGTCATCGACTCGTTCACCGAGGGCGGGATCGGCGTGGAGGAGATCTTCCTGTCCGGCGGAATCCGGCACAACGAGCTGTGGCTCCAGACGACCGCCGACGTGCTCGGCCGGCCGGTCAGCCTGGTCGCGGGCGACAACCTGACGTTGCGCGCCTGCTCGGTGATCGCCTCGGTCGGCGCCGGGCGGCACGCCTCGCTCGCCGAGGCGGCGGCCGAGTACGCGCCGCGCACCCGCACCATCGAGCCGATCCCCGAGCACCGGGACGCCTACCGGCAGGGCTATGCCGACTACCGGGCGGCCACCGAGGCCACCACGCCGCTCGCGCACCGCATGAACGCGCCGGAACGGAGGCAGGACCCATGACCGTCCCTGCCGACTACGACGACCAGCTCTACGAGGTCGCCATCCGCTACTACGAAGGCGGCGAGACCCAGGAACAGATCGCCCACGCCCTGCACCTGACCCGCTGGAAGGTGGGCAGGATGCTGGCCGAGGCGCGCCAGGCCGGGATCGTCCGGATCGAGGTGCTGCACCCGAGGTCCCGGGTGCGTGCCCTGGAACAGTCGCTCAAGGAGCGCTGCGGGCTGCGGGACGCGGTCGTGGTGGCCGGCGGCGGCAACAGCGGCGCGGAGGACCTGCGCGACCGGGTCGCCGCGGCCGGCGCCGACCATCTCATGGCGATGCGGCCCACACCCCGGCTGATCGGCGTGTCGTGGGGGCGCACGCTCGACCGGCTGGCCGGCGGGCTCAAACCCGGATGGGCCACCGGCGTCAACGTCGTGCAGATCAACGGCGCGCTCAGCCGGTCGCGGCAGCCGACCAGCGCGCACAGCATGGCGAGCCTGATCGCCCATCACGGCGGCGGCACCGCCACGCTGCTGCCCGCCCCGGCGATCCTGGAGCAGCAGAGCACCCGGGCCGTGCTGGAGAGCGACCGGGCCGTCTCCGACGTGCTCGCCCTCGCCACCCGGGCCGACCTGTTCCTGTTCAGCCCCGGCGGCATGGGCAGCGACTCCGTGCTGGTCGACTCCGGCCAGATCGACGCCGGCCACCTGTCCAGGCTCGCGGAGGCCGGCGCGGTGGGCGACGTGCTGGGCCGCTTCATCGACGGCGACGGCCGCATCGTGGACCCCGGCCTGGACGGGCGCACCCTCGGCCTGTCACTGGACGTCCTGCGCGCGTCCACCGCCTCCGTCGCGCTCGTCAGCGGCGAGGCCAAGCACGCGGTGTGCCGGGCCGTCGTGGCGAGCCGCCTCTGCGACGTGCTGATCACCGACGATCAGAGCGCGACGTACCTGCTGGACACGTGGAAGGAGGGCGCATGACGGACGAGCGGCTGCGGATGTCGGGGATCGTCAAACGGTTCCCCGGCACGGTCGCCCTGGACGGCGTGGAGCTGACCGTACGGGCCGGCGAGGTGCACTGCCTGCTGGGCGAGAACGGCGCGGGCAAGAGCACGCTGATGAAGATCCTGTCCGGCTCCTACCGTCCGGACGAGGGGACGATCCTGCTGGACGGCGAGCCGTTCAGCCCTTCGACCCCGCACGCCGGGCTGGCCGCCGGCGTCGCCGTCATCTACCAGGAGCTCGACCTGCTGCCCGACCTCACCGTGGCGCAGAACCTGCTGCTGGGCCGCTCGCCCCGGCTCGGCCCGTTCGTCCGCAGGGCGCGGCGGGCGAGGCTGGCCCGCCAGGCGCTCGACCGGGTCGGCGCGCGCTTCCCCGTGACCACCCGCGTCAGGGACCTGCCCATCGCGGCCCAGCAGCTCACCGCCATCGCCAAGGCGCTGACCGCCGACGCGCGGGTGATCGTCATGGACGAGCCGTCCGCCACGCTCGGCGAGAGCGAGCTGGCGGCGGTGTTCGGCGTCATCCGGTCGCTCACGGAGGAAGGACGCTCGGTCATCTTCATCTCGCACCGGCTCGACGAGGTCAAGGAGATCGGCGACCGCGCCACCGTGCTGCGCGACGGCCGGACAGCGGGCGTCTACGACCTGGCCTCGACCACGCAGGACGAGATCGTGGCCGCGATGATCGGCGAGGCCAAGGAGCTCGTGCGCCCCGCCGGTCATCCCGCCCCCGAGGGCGAGCCGCTGCTGGTCGTCGACCGGGTCCACGTGCCGGGGCTGCTCGACGTGCGCGACGTCGAGGTGCGCCCCGGCGAGGTCGTCGGGCTGGCCGGACTGGGCGGCGCGGGCCGTACCACGCTGCTGCGGGCGCTCTTCGGCGACCTGAAGGCGCACGTCACCGCCCGGCTGGACGGCCGGCCGCTCAGGGCGGGCAACCCGGCCGCCGCGGTGCGCGCCGGCCTCGCGCTGGTGCCCGAGAGCCGCAAGGAACAGGGTCTGATGCTGGGCCTCTCGGTGGGCCGCAACGCGGCGATCGCGGCCCTCGGCCGGCCACCGTGGCTGCTGCCCGGGCGGCTCGGGCGGCGCCTGGCCGCACCCGCGCTGGCCGGGCTCGGCGTCAAGACCGCGGGGCAGGGCCAGGTCGTCGGCCAGCTGTCCGGCGGCAACCAGCAGAAGGTCGTGCTGGCCAAGTGGATCACCAGGGGCGGGATCAGGGTCCTGCTGCTGGATGAGCCCACCCGCGGGCTCGACGTCGGCGCCAAGGCCGACCTCTACCGCCAGGTACGCGACCTCGCCGGCCAGGGCGTGGCGGTCCTGCTCGCCAGCAGCGAGCTCAACGAGCTGACCGCCAACGCCGACCGCATCCAGGTCCTGTACGAGGGCCGCAACATCACCCGTTTCGACCCGAGGGTCAGCCCGGAGAGCGCCATAGCGCACGCCGTCATCACAGGAGCGACACCATGACCACCTCGATCGGATCCTCGGTGGCCGCGTCCGCCGAGCAGGCCGGCGGCGCCCGGTCGCGGCGCGGCGCCGACCTGATCGTCAAGTCCAACCTGCTGCTGGTCTTCCTCGCGTTGTGCGTGGTCGCGACGCTGTTGGCCCCGCAGTTCCTCACCGGCCGCAACATCGCCAACCTGCTGCAGCAGTCGTCGCTCACCGGGATCGTCGCCATCGGCATGACCATGGTGGTGCTGACCGCGGGCATCGACCTGTCGGTCGGCAGCGTGGCCGCCTTCGGCGGGATGACGGTCGCCATCCTCATGACCTCGGGCGTGCCCGTGCTCCCGGCGATCCTGCTCAGCGTGCTGGCCGGCGCAGTGTTCGGCGCGATCATGGGCGGGCTGTCGGCGTACCTGGCGTTGCCGGCCTTCATGACCACGCTCGCCGGGCTCACCGCGATCCGCGGGCTCACGTACCTGCTGACCGACGGCAAGCCCGCGGAGGCGGCGGGGGCGGAGTCGTTCCAGCTGCTCGGCGGCGGGTTCGTCGGCTACGTCCCGATCGTCGGGATCATCTTCGTGGCGATCACGATCCTCGCCGCCGTGGTGCTGCGCGGCACCACCTTCGGCGAGTACGTCTACGCCGTCGGCAGCAACAAGGAGGCCGCGCGGCTGTCGGGGCTGCCGGTGCGCGGCGTGATCACCACCGTGTTCGCGGTGTCCGGCGCGCTGGCGGCGCTCGCGGGCGTGCTGCTCACCTCGCGGCTGACCGTCGGCCAGCCCACCGCGTTCAACGGGCTGGAGCTGGACGCCATCGCGGCCGTCGTCCTCGGCGGCACCAACCTGTTCGGCGGCAGGGGCGGGGTGTTCGGCACCTTCGTGGCGGTGCTGCTGCTGTCGGTGCTGCGCAACCTGTGCAACCTGCTCGGCCTGGGCTCCTTCTTCCAGATGGTGGTGACCGGCCTGATCCTGCTGGTCGCCCTCGTACTCAACATGCTGATCGAAAGGCGTGGCGCCCGTGCCTGACACCCTTCCACCCGGCTCGTTGCGGGCCTGCCTGCACGGGCTGCCCGGCGTCGACGAGGTGGGCGTGCGCCGCCGCGCCGCCGACCTGGCCACCCGGTCGATCAAGACCACGGCCAAGCGCCAGGCGATCGACCTGGCCATCCGCATGGTCGACCTGACCACGCTCGAAGGGGCCGACACCCCCGGCAAGGTCCGCGCCCTGGCGGCCAAGGCCATGCGGCCCGACCCGGCCGACCACACCGCGCCCCCGGTCGCCGCGGTCTGCGTCTATCCCGACATGATCCCGGTGGCCGCACCCGTCCTGGCGGGCAGCGGCGTGGGGCTCGCCTCGGTCGCCACCGGCTTCCCCGCCGGGCGCACGTCGCTGGAGGTGAAGCTGGCCGACACGCGTACGGCGGTCGCCGCCGGAGCCACCGAGATCGACATGGTCATCGACAGGGGCGCGTTCCTCGCCGGCGACTACCGCAAGGTCTTCGACGAGATCGTGGCGGTCAAGGAGTGCTGCGGCCCAGCGCACCTGAAGGTCATCCTCGAGACCGGCGAGCTCGTCACCTACGACAACGTACGCCGGGCGTCCTGGCTCGCGCTGCACGCCGGGGCCGACTTCATCAAGACCTCCACCGGCAAGGTCGCGCCCGCCGCCACCCTGCCGGTCACCCTGGTCATGCTGGAGGCGGTCAGGGACTACCGGGCCGCCGCGGGACGGCAGGCCGGGGTGAAGCCGGCCGGCGGCATCCGCACCACCAAGGACGCGATCCGCTACCTGGTTCTGGTCAAGGAGGTGGCCGGGGAGAGCTGGCTGGACCCTGCGCTGTTCCGGCTCGGCGCCTCGACGCTGCTGAACGACCTGCTCATGCAGCGCGCCAAGCTCGACACCGGGCACTACGCAGGGCCCGACTACTACACGATCGACTGAGGGGACCCGTGGAGATCTTCGACTACGCGCCCGCGCCGGAATCACGGTCGATCGTGACGATCCGGCCGGCGTACGACCTGTTCATCGACGGCGAGTTCACCGAGGCCAAGAGCGACGAGCGGATCGTGACGGTCAACCCGGCCGACGAGGAGCCGCTCGCCGAGGTGGCCGCGGCGTCCGAGGCCGACGTGGACCGCGCCTTCGCCGCCGCCCGCCGGGCCCACGAACGGGTGTGGTCGCCGCTGCCCGGCGCGGAGCGCGGCAAATACCTGTTCAGGATCGCGCGCATCATCCAGGAACGCGCCCGCGAGCTGGCCGTGCTCGAATCGCTCGACAACGGCAAGCCCGTCAAGGAGACCCGCGACGTGGACCTTCCCCTGGTCGCGGCGCACTTCTTCTACCACGCGGGCTGGGCGGACAAGCTCGCGCACGCCGGGCTCGGCCCCTCACCGCGCCCGCTCGGCGTGGCCGCGCAGGTCATCCCCTGGAACTTCCCGCTGCTGATGCTCGCGTGGAAGGTCGCGCCCGCGCTGGCGACCGGCAACACGGTGGTGCTCAAGCCCGCCGAGACCACCCCGCTGACGGCCCTGGCGTTCGCGGAGATCTGCCAGGAGGCGGAGCTGCCGCCCGGCGTGGTCAACATCGTGACCGGCGCGGGCGGCACCGGCCGGGCCGTGGTCGCCCACCCGGACGCGGACAAGGTGGCCTTCACCGGCTCGACCGGCGTCGGCAAGGAGATCGCCCGCGCCGTGGCGGGCACCGGCAAGCGGCTCACCCTGGAGCTGGGCGGCAAGGGCGCCAACATCGTGTACGACGACGCGGCGATCGACCAGGCCGTGGAGGGCATCGTCTCCGGGATCTTCTTCAACCAGGGCCACGTGTGCTGCGCGGGCTCCCGCCTGCTGGTCCAGGAGTCGATCGCCGAGGAACTGCTGGCCAGGCTGCGGGCCAGGATCGAGCGGCTGCGGCTCGGCGACCCGCTCGACAAGAACACCGACATCGGCGCGATCAACTCGGCCGCGCAGCTCGCCAGGATCCGCGACCTGGCCGCCGCCGGCGAGGCGGAGGGCGCGAGCGGCTGGTCGCCCGCGTGCCCGATCCCGGAGCGCGGCTACTGGTTCCCGCCCACCGTGTTCACCGGCGTCACGCAGGCGCACAGGATCGCCCGCGAGGAGATCTTCGGCCCGGTGCTGTCGGTGCTCACCTTCCGCACCCCCGAGGAGGCCGTCGCCAAGGCGAACAACACGCCGTACGGGCTGTCCGCCGGGGTGTGGACGGAGAAGGGCTCCCGCATGTTGTGGACCGCGAGCCGGCTGCGCGCCGGCGTCGTGTGGTCCAACACCTTCAACGTGTTCGATCCCGCCAGCCCGTTCGGCGGCTACAAGGAGTCCGGTTACGGCCGCGAGGGCGGCCGGCACGGGCTGGAGGCATACCTTGGCTGACAGGACCGCTTCCGCGCCGGCCCGCGTGGCCGTGCGCAGGACGTACAAGCTCTATCTCGGCGGGGCGTTCCCGCGTTCGGAATCAGGCAGGTCGTACCCGGTGACATCCTCCCGCGGAGTCCACCTCGCCAACGCCGCCCTGGCGTCGCGCAAGGACGTGCGCGACGCCGTCGTGGCGGCGCGCAAGGCCTTTCCCGGCTGGTCCGGCCGCACCGCCTACAACCGCGGCCAGATCCTCTACCGGATCGCCGAGATGATGGAGGGGCGGCGCGCCCAGTTCGCCGCCGAGGTGGCCGCCGCCCAGGGCATGAGCGAGGCGCGGGCCCAGGGGGTGGTGTCCGCCGCGATCGACCGCTGGGTCTACTACGCCGGCTGGGCCGACAAGCTCGGCCAGGTCCTCGGGGCGGCCAACCCGGTGTCGGGCCCCTACTTCAACCACTCCCAGCCCGAGCCGGCCGGGGTCGCGGGCGTCCTCGCGCCCGACGGCTCCCCGCTGCTCGGCCTGGTCGCGGTGCTCGCGCCGGTGATCACCGCGGGCAACACGGCGGTGCTGGTGGCGAGCGAGCGGGCGCCGCTGCCCGCCGTCACGCTCGCCGAGGCGCTGGCCACCTCCGACCTGCCGGGCGGCGTCGTCAACGTCCTGACCGGCCGGCTCGGCGAGCTGGCGCCGCCGCTGGCCGGGCACGCCGACGTGAACGCCCTGGACCTGGCAGGGGCGGGCGGCCTGGCCGCCGAGCTGGAGGAGCTGGCGGCGGGCACGCTCAAGCGGGTCGTACGGCCGGGCCGCCACGACGACTGGTCCGCCGCCGACCCCGGCGTGGCCCGCATCCGGCCCTTCGTGGAGACGAAGACCGTCTGGCACCCGATGGGTCTCTGACGGGTACCCGGCCGGGCGGCCGTGACGGCCGGTCCGGAGGCGGCGGTCAGCTGGAATGGTCAATGGTGATCACGACGTTGCCGATTTTCCGGCCGGAGTCGACATAACGGTGCGCCTCGACGATGTCGGCCAGCGGATATCGCCGGTCGATGACCGGGGTGAAACGGCCGGACTCGATCAGGTCGCGGAAATACAGGGCCGTTTCCCGGTCGTTTCTCGGCAGGGGCATGAGCACTTTCCTGCCGCCGAGCGGCCGGGTGACGAGCGGGAGGAACACGTTCTGCCACAACGGGCCGACGTCGGAGGCGGCGTAAACGCCACGCGGTTTCAGCAGCCGGCGGCAGCGGCCGAACGTGCTCTTGCCGACCGCGTCGATCACGACGTCGTACCTCTCCGTGTCGCGGGTGAAGTCGACGGCGGTGCGGTCGATGACCCGGTCGGCGCCCAGACCGCGTACCAGCTCCATGGTCCGCGTGTCGCAGACCGCCGTCACGACGGCCCCGCGGGCCTTCAGCAACTGGACCGCGGCCGAGCCGATGGCGCCGGTCGCGCCGTGGACCAGGACGTCGTGGCCCTCCCTGACCTGCGCGGCCGTGATGATGGACAGCGCGTAGTGAGAACCCTCGGTGCTGGGAGCGGCCTCGTCGTAGCCCAGGCCGTCGGGGATGGTGGCGAGCGTGCCGTCCGCGGAGATGGTCATGTACTCGGCGTGGGCGCCGAACGTGGCGTCGTTGTAGCCGAACACCCGCTCGCCGACCTCGAAAGCGGTGACCTCGTCGCCGACGGCCGCTATCTCCCCGGCGAACTCGTTGCCGAGAACGCGCATCCTTGGCCGGAAGAAACCCGCGAAGAATCTCCAGAGGAACGGCTTGGCGGCGCGTAACGCGCAGTCGGTGCGATTGACCGTGGTCGCGTGCACCCTGACGAGCAGCTCGTCCGGCTTGACCTCGGGTTTTTCCACCTCGATCACGCTGACCACGTCGGGCGAGCCGTACCGTAATCGCACCGCGGCTTTCATGCCTGGATTGTAGCCGCCGCCCCGGCGCGGGGGGGGGGGGGGGGGGGGGGGGGGGGAAGGGAGGGGGGGGGGGGGGGGAGGAAGGAGGCCTCACCCGAGTAGGGCG
>NZ_JBVJHP010000001.1:7480-52911 GCF_055586745.1 Nonomuraea sp. NPDC049378 | reverse complement strand
ATGGGCGCGAGGTGGGGAGGTTCAGATGGGATCGCCACCGGGTTTTCGTTTTGGGGGTTTTCGCCTCTCCTCTGCCGGGGTCCCCCCCGGTGCCGGCGTCGGCCGCCCCCGCGTGCACGGCGGCGCCCGCCGGGTGCCTCAGCCGAGGCGGGCCAGCTCCTCCGCGCTGAGCTCCAGATCCACGGCCGCGATCGAGTCGAGGATGCTCTCCGGGCGGCTGGCGCCGGGAATGGGGATGACCACGGGGCTGCGGGCGAGCTCCCAGGCCAGGCAGACCTGGTGCGGGGAGACGCCGCGGTCCTTGGCGATCTCGGAGAAGGCGGCGTACCGCTCGCTCAGCTCACCGGCGCGCCCGATGCCGCCCAGCGGAGACCAGGGCAGGAAGGCCAGGCCCAGCTCGGCGCAGACGTCGATCTCGGGCTCGCTGGAGCGGAACCGCGGCGAGTACTCGTTCTGCACGCTGGCCAGGCCGTCGCCCAGGATGTCGCGGGCGAGCCTGATCTGCTGCGGATCGGCGTTCGAGATGCCCGCCATCTGGATCTTGCCGGCGTCGAGCAGGTCCTTCAGCGCGCCCATGGTCTCCTCGTACGGGACCGCCGTGTCGGGCCGGTGGTGCTGGTAGAGGCCGATGCTGTCGACGCCGAGGGCCTTGAGCGAGCGGTCGCAGGCCTGCTTGAGGTGCGACGGGCGGCCGTCCCTGCCCCAGCCGCCGTCCGGCGTGCGGATGCACCCGCCCTTGGTGGCGACGAGCACGGTGCCGGCGTCGCCCGCCCACAGGCCCAGGGCCTTGGCGACCAGGCGTTCGTTGTGGCCGACGTCGTCGTGCGAAGGGGTGTACGCGTCCGCCGTGTCGATCAGGGTGACGCCGGCGTCCAGGGCAGCGAGGATGGTACGGATCGACTGGGCCTCGTCGGGCATGTGCCCGGCCACCGACATGGGCATGGCGCCGAGCCCGATGGCTGAGACCTGGCGCCGGCCGATGGCGCGTGTTGTGCGGGAATTGCGCATGAGTACACCTTGTCGGCTGGAGTGCGCTCCAGGTCAATCCCCCGCCGGGCGCGTCGGGAAGGTGCGGTGCCGGCGGGCCCACGTGTCCGGGCGTCACGGGCGGGCGGCGGTCAGGTGCCTGCCGAGGCGCTGGGCGGGGGCCTCGATGAGACGGTGGGTCAGGAGGCTGAGCGGGATCAGGACGAGGAAGTACAGCGCCAGGTCCGGGAGCACGTGCAGCAGGATCGGGTGCAGCAGGTAGAGGGAGAAGCTGATCACGCCGAGCTGCGGCAGCCAGCGGGGGAACGCCCGCCCGCGCAGCGCGAGCCCGAGCGCGAAGGTGCCGAAGGCCAGCACGAGCGCCGTCGCCCAGGCGGGATCGTCCTTGGCGGGGATCCCGCACGCCAGCACCGCCGCCGTGGCGAGGGCGGCGGCACGCCAGGAGATCGTGCCGCGCTCGGCCCGGTAGACCGCCGTGCCCGCGAACATCGACGCCAGGATGATCATGCCCTGCCAGGTGCCGCCCCGGCTGCCGAGGATCACGAGCGCGAGTCCGAGCAGGCCGCCGGCGACCGCGGCGACGGCCTGGGCCCGCCCCCGGCCGAAGGCGGTCGCCGCGATGGCGGCGACGGCCGAGAGGCCGAGCAGCGCTGCCGCCAGGTCGGCGGCGCCGTTGATCGAGGCTTTCGGCAGCAGCAGTCCCAGGGGGACGGCCAGCAGCGCGAGGCCGGCGGCGAGCCCGGCCGACCGCTGCGCCTGCCGGACCGTGAACAGCGCGACGCACATCAGGTAGAACGCCATCTCGTACGAGAGCGTCCACATCACGCCGATGACGGCGGGCAGGTTGAGCAGCTCCTGCAGCATCGTCAGGTTGCCCAGCAGGACCAGCGCCGGTGGCCGCCGGCCGAGTCCGGGTTCGGGGGCGAGCAGGCCGGCGCAGGCGAGCAGGAGCACCAGGCCGCACGCGGCCAGCAGCAGGGGGAGGAGGCGGAAGGCCCGGCCGGCCCAGAAGGCGCGCAGGTCCCCGCGCCGCTCCAGGGAGGCGGGGATGATGTACCCGCTGACCAGGAAGAACACGAACACGCCCCACGTGCCGAAATCGATCAGGCGGTCCACTTCGGCCCAGGCGGCGGGGATGTAGGTCCAGCCGGCGTGGTGCATGGTGACGGCCAGCGCTGCCGGCCCCCGCAGGGCGTCCAGCCAGGCCAGCCGGTGGGGGGCCGCGAACATCTGACGGATTCTAGGTCATAAGTGACTATTTGCCGCCTTTGGTGAGGATGGCGGTGAACCGCCCTGCCGGACGGTGCGTACCTCAAATGTGCGTTGCCGCCAGCATGGTCACGGGTCGTCCGCTGTGGGAGCATGTGGGCCACGCACCACGGTCGCCGGGACCGCTGGCGTCCTCGGCCGGGTGGTCCCGACGGACGTTGCGGGGTGGCTATGAGGGCTTCCGCGCGAGTCCATGCCGGTGTCGTGGTCGGCGTGGGCGTCGTGGTGCTGGTCGCCGTCCTGTGGTTCGGCGGCGGCGCGGGCACGCCGGAGATCGCCGGGCTGCCCTCCGCGGGGCCGCTGGCCGAGTGGGGCCTGCCGCTGGTGCGGTTGGGGCACGATCTGTGCGCCGCGGGGTGCGTCGGCACCCTGCTGGCCGCGGGCGTCCTGGCCCCCGCGGGCTCGCCGGAGCCGGCGCGATGCGTGCGCGCGGCCGGCTGGTGGGCGCTCGGCTGGGCGTTCGCCTCCCTCGCCGGCTACGTGCTGACCCTGTCGACCTTCTTCGCCCTGCCTCCGGCGCGGGTCGTCGCCGCCGCGCACCTCCTCGGCTACGGCACGTCGCTCCCGCAGACCCGGGCGCTGCTGGTCGTGGTGGCCGCGACGTTCGTCGTGGCGCTGGCCACGCTCGTGCCGCGCCTGCCCCGGTGGATCCCGCTGGTGCCGGCCGTGGGCGCGCTGCTGCCGCCCGCGTACGTGGGCCACGCCTCCTCGGCGGCCGATCACGACATCGCGATCTCCGCGCTGATGGCGCACCTGGTGGGCGTGTCGGTGTGGGCGGGCGGACTGTGCGCGGTGCTGGTGCACTTCCGCCGGTCCGGCGATCTGCCCGTGGTGCTGTCCCGGTTCAGCACGATCGCGCTGTGCTGCTTCGTCGCGGTGGCCTGTTCCGGGCTGGCCGGCGGGTGGGTGCGGCTGGGGACGCCGTCCGACCTGTGGCAGAGCGCGTACGGCCTGCTCCTGCTCGGCAAGGTCGCCGTGCTGGCGGTCCTCGGATGGTTCGGCTGGAACCACCGCCGCCGCACCGTCACGGGCGTGGCGGACCGCGGGGTGCGGCGCACCTTCGTCCGGCTGGCGGTCGGCGAGGCGGCCGTGATGGCGGCGGCGATGGGCCTGGCCGTCGGCCTGTCCCGCACCCCGCCGCCCGCGGGCGGCGACGGCGGCCACGTGGCGCACGGCATGCTGGAGTTCACGCTCGCGCCGTTCACCCCGGGCGCGCTGGTCACCGAGGCGCGGCTGGATCCGCTGGTCCTGCTGCTGCTCGCCCTGCCCGCCGCCGGATATCTCGCGGGCATGCGCAGGACGGCCGCGTGGCCCGCGGGCCGGGCGATCGCCTGGCACGCAGGTCTGGCACTGGTCGCGCTGGTGCTGGTCGGCGGGGTCGGCGGCTACGCGCGGGCGATGGCGTCCGCGTACGCCCTGCAGCATGTCACGCTCACCGTCATCGCTCCGCTGCTGCTCTGCCTGGGCGCGCCCGTCACCCTGGCGGGCCGGGCCACGACCGCTTCCTCCCAGTACGGCCACCTCGGCTCGCGCGCCTTCGGCCGGCGGATCACCCGGCCGGCCCTCCTGCTGACCGCCTACCCGGTGCTGTTCCTGCTGCTGTACGGGACCGCGTGGCTGCCCTGGTCGTTGTCCGCCTACGGCTCCCACCTGGCCACCGAGGCGTTGTTCCTCGGCCTCGGGCTGGCCGTGTCGTGGGTGCTGGCGGGAGCCGACCCGCTGCCCCGGCCGTTCCCGTGGGCCGCGCGGGCCCGGCTGCTGGCGGTGGCCGCCGCGGTGCACCTGGCCCTCGGCGCGTACCTGCTGGCCGGGCCCCGCGTCGCGGCCGCCTGGTTCCTGCAGGTGGCCCCGGCCGGCGTGCCGGAGGCCGACCAGCGCCTCGCCGGGGCCGTCTACCTGATCGTGCCGCTGCTCGCCTTCGCGCCGCTGGCGGTGCGGCTGGCCCTGGAACGGCAGGCGGCGCGGGCGCGGGCCCGCACCCGGATCGCGGAGCCGCGCGGCGGCTGACGCTCACTCCTCCCACACCGGGACGCGGGGCAGGCCGCGCGCCTCGCGGGCCTCGTCGACGAGCCGCTGGATCAGGTCGGTCTTGCCCCGGGTGTAGGCCGCGGCGTCCACGTCGCCGCCGGCCAGGTGGCGCTTGAGCGCGGCGTACTCGGCGGCCGCTCGCGGGTCGGCCCTGAGGTGGTCGCGCAGCAGCCGCTCGTTACGGGTGTCCCACGTGCCGGCCGTCACCACGTGCAGGTGGTGGCTGCGCCGGCCAGAGGCGTCGGCACGGAAGTAGAACAGCCGCTCCCGCATGCCCGTCTCCTCGCTCCGGTAGCCGAGGGCCGTCAGCGCCCGCTCGCGGTCGGCCACCGCTTCCAGGGCGGGCACCGAGGCCATCAGGTCGATGATCGGCTTGGCCGCGAGGCCGGGCACGGACGTGCTCCCCACGTGCTCGATCTCCAGGAAGACGCCCGGCAGCGCCGCGACCAGCTCCTCGCACGCCTGCTCCGCCAGCGATGGCCACGCCGCGTCGTAGTCCACGATGTCAACCGTCATGCCTGCCCCAGCTCCTTGTTCGCGTGACCGGTGGGTCATGCCGGGAGATTCTCCGCCATCCGGCGGCGGGTGGCCAAACGGCGCCAGTCAGTCGATCGGGGAGGGAGGAGGGGAGCCGAGCGCCGCCAGGTCCGCCCAGAACCCGTCGGGGATCACCGTGCCGGCGAGGCTCTCCAGCTGGGCCAGCCGTTCGGCCGAGGTGACGCCGACGACCGTGGAGTGGATGCGCGGCTCGGCGAGGGAGAAGTGCAGGGCCGCCGCCGCGAGCGTGATGCCCCACCGCTCGCACAGCGCCTTGAGCCGCTCGACGTGCGCCGCGAACTCGGGGGAGACCCGCCGGTAACCGTAGCGTGTGGCGTGCCGTGGCGAGCCGCCCAGGATGCCGCCGCCGAACGGAGCGGCGTTGAAGACCGTCATGTCCCTTTCCGTGGCGAGCCGAAGGATCTCCTCCGCACGCCGGTCGACCAGGGTGTAGCGGTTGTGGGTGAGCACCGCGTCGAACGCGTCGGTGCGGATGTAGTCCTCCACCATGGTGCCGCCCCCGACGGCGATGCCGATCGCGCCGACGAGCCCCTGCTCGCGCAGCGCCACCAGGGCGGGCACGGCGCCGCCGCGGGCCATCGCCTCGCTGACCGTGATGGTCATCGGGTCGTGCAGGTGGTAGATCGGCAACGTCTCGACGCCGAGGCGGGAGATCGTCTCCTCCCAGGACCGCATGACCCGGTCACCGTCGAACACGCCGGTGCCGGTGTCGCGGTCGGCTTTGGAGAAGACCGTCACGCCGTCGGGCGCCTGCTTGAGCGCGGCGCCGATCAGCGCCTCCGAGCGCCCGCCTGCGTAGTTGTTGGAGGTGTCCAGCTGGCGGAAGCGGCCCGACACCATCTCCTCGGCCAGCGCCTCGTCGCCGGGGTTCGCGCCGAGCGCCGACGTGCCGACGGTCAGCGGCTGGAGGGGCCCGTCGAGGCCGGGCACCCGGCGGCCCTGCTGATCCGTCATGTCCCGCTCCTTGTCACGCGCCCGGCGATGGTCCTGCCGCCGATCATGCCATGGGCCGTCGAGGCGTCCTTCAGGGGGTGGAGTACGGCTGGAACGCGCGGTACATCTCGGACATCGGGGGCACGTCGGCCACGAACCCGAACCGGCCGTCGCGCATCTGCCTGGCGGCGTCGAGGAACGAGCCGAGCGCGAACCGGGAGAGCGCGCCCCCGATGCTCACCCTCCGCACCCCGATCTCGGCGAGCTGCTCCAGCGTGATCGCCGGGTCGGCGAAGCCCATCACCACGTTCACCGGCCTGCCGACGGAGGAGACGACCGCCCGCATCTCGTCCAGCGTGCGCAACCCCGGTGCGTAGAGGACGTCGGCGCCCGCCTCCTCGAACGCCTGGAGGCGCCTGATGGCGTCGTCGAGGTCGCCGGCGTCGTACAGCAGGCCCTCCGCCCTGGCGGTCAGGACGAGCGGGACGGGCAGCCCGCGCGTGACCTCGACGGCCGCCCGCACGCGCTCGACGGCGAGCCCGAAGTCGTAGATCGGTGCCCTGCGGTCACCGGTGGCGTCCTCGATGGACGCGCCGGCCACCCCGCACGCGCACGCGTCCGCGACCATCTCGGCGGCTTCGGCGGGGTCGTCGGCGAAGCCGTTCTCCAGGTCGGCGTTGACGGGCAGCGGGGTCGCCTCGCTGAGGACGCGGCAGTTGTCGAGGACGTCCTGCCGGGTGGCACGGGCGCGGCCGGCCTGGTTGGCCACGCCGAGGCTGGTGGTGGCCAGGGCGTCGAAGCCCAGGGAGGCCAGCAGCCGGGCCGTGCCGGCGTCCCACGGGTTGGGGAGCAGGAGCGGCCCGGGGCCTTCGTGGAGGGCCCGGAACCGCGTCGCGCGGGCCGTCTGGTCGGTCATGGTGCTCTCCCGTCGTGAGCTGCGGTGACGGCTTCACTCTCGCCCCTCCTCGATGTATCAGTCAAATGCATGGTAATGATGCGTCCTATCAGGAATACTGATGGAGTGACAGTCGAGGAGATCGAGGCGTTCGCCGCCATCGCCGAGCTGGGCGGGTTCACGGAGGCGTCCAGGCAGCTCAACCGGTCGCAGCCCGCCATCAGCCGCCGCATCCGCGAGCTGGAGCAGTCGCTGGGCGCCGCCCTGTTCGAGCGGACCGGCCGCCGCGTGGCGCTCACCGACGCGGGCCGGGCGCTCCTGCCGTACGCGGAGGCCGCCCTGGCCGCGATGCGCGACGGAGAGCGGGCCGTACGCGAGGCGATCGAGCGGCCCGGCGGCGCCCAGACCCTCAGCCTGGCGATCGTCGGCACCCTGGCCGACTCGCACATCGTCGACGCGCTGCGCACGTTCGAGTCGAGGTTCCCCGAGGCCTCGGTCGAGCTGCGCACCGCGACGAGCCGCGAGGTGAGCGCGCTCGTCCGCGGCGGCGAGGCGTCTCTCGGCCTGCGCTATTTCCCCGACGCCGACCCCAAGCTGGAGTCGATCCCGCTCGGCGTCGAGAAGCTCCTGGTCGTCGTGCCCGCCGCGCATCCGGTCACCGCCCGCCGCCTGCCGGACCTGCGGGCGTTCGAGGGCGAGCGGTGGCTGGGCTTCCCGCCCGAGCGGGGCCAGCCCGACTCCTTCGGCCACCTCCTCGACCACCGCTTGCCCGCGTCGGGGCTGGTGGGCGCCCCGATCACCAGGGTCGACAGCCTCACCGCGCAAAAGCGCCTGGTGCAGGCCGGTCTCGGCGTCGCCCTCATGCCCGTCAGCAGCGTCCAGGAGGAGCTGCGGATCGGCAGCCTGCGGGCGGTCGAGGTGGCGGACCTGGACGCCGCACTGCCCGTGGTCGTCATCCGCAGGCGGCGCGGCTACCAGAGCGGGCCGGCGGCGGCGTTCCTGCGGGTGCTGAAGGACCACACGCCCCAGCTGCTGGACTGACCGCCCGCCTCCCGTCCCGCGGTCAGGAGCGCGGGCGGCGGGCTCTCATCGCGGTCGGGAGCGCACCGCGGGTTCTGACGCGGAGCGCGCGCCCGTCGCCCGGCTGCCGTTCCACCGACATGCCGGCCCGGACCAGCGCGCGCACGCAGGCGCCCAGCCCGTCCCCGGCAGGCAGGTACCGCTCGGCGAAGGTGACAAGGAAGACGCCGTCGTGCCCGCCCTCGACGGCGAACCCGTCGGCGCCGCCCGTCGCGGCGCACCCCGACCGGCGCAGGAGCGCGCGGATGCGCTCGGCGTCGCGGTCGCGTTCGCTCCACAAGGGCCGGCCACCGGTTCCCCGCCCGTACGTGGGCCCCTCGTCCGGCTTGGGAATGCCCGGGGACCGGCTGCCGGCCGTGTGCGGTGCGCCGTGAACGCCCGGCCGGCCGCGGTCCCCGCCGGCCGCGGGGCGCCCTCGCCAGATCTTCGCCATGGGTCACACCTCCTCGGTCCGCCTCAGGCGGCCCCGCCCCTGCCCCGTACGGCGGGGACGAAACGGGTCAGCCCGCGGGCGCGCGGTGCTCCACCAGGAGGAGCGCGATGTCATCGACGCGCTGGCTGGTGTGCGGGGCGTGGTTGAGCAGCGTGTCGCTGAGCTCGTGGACGGGCTCGCCCGCGGCGCGGCCGAAGTGTTCCGCGAGCTCGCCGATGGCCTGGCCCAGGTCGACGCCGGGGGTTTCGACGAGGCCGTCGGTGTAGAGGGCGAGGACGGCGCCCGGCGGGAACGGCACCTGGACGGTGGGATATTCGGCGTCGGCCTGGACGCCGAGCAGGATGCCGGCGGGCACGTCGACGACCTCGGCGGGCTGGCCCGGCGGGCGCAGCAGGGGCGGCGGGTGCCCCGCGCTGGCGGCCCACAACGTGCGCAGCCGCAGGTCGAAGTAGATGAGCAGGCAGCTGGTGAACAGGTCGGGGTCCAGGTCCATGAGCAGGCGGTTGGTGAGCTTGAGCACGTCGCCCGGGCTCGCCCCCGCGGCCGCGTAGGCGTGGATGGCGGTCCTGACCTGCCCCATGAGCGCGGCGGCCGTCACGTTGTGGCCCTGGACGTCCCCGATGATCGCCGCGGCCTTGGTGTCGCCCAGACGGATCAGGTCGTAGAAGTCGCCGCCGATCTCCACGCCGCGGGTGGCGGGCACGTAACGGGCGGCCACGTCCAGACCGTCGATCCGGGGCAGCCTGCGGGGGAGGAGCGAGGTCTGGAGGGTGTGGGCGAGCCGGTCCTTGGCGTCGTAGAGCAGGGCCCGGTCCAGGGCCTGGGCGATGAGCCCGGCCATCGCGGTGAGGCTGGCCCGCGTCTCGTCGGTGAACGGGTAGGGCTCGTCGAACGAGAGCAGGCACACGCCGGCGACGGTCTCGGAGGTGCGCAGCGGCAGGAACGCCCAGGCGGCCATCCCGTCGCGGACCTCGGCTCGCGGATATTTCCGGCGCAACTCGTCCGCGTCGGAGAGGAAGGCGGGCTCGCCGGTGCGCAGGACGTCCTGCGAAGGGCTGGCCGAGGTCAGCCGCCGGCGGTTGAAACGTTCGGGGACGCCGGGATCGTAGCCGTGCGAGCCGACGACCTTCAGCCTCCCGCCCTCGGCCACCATGATCGCCAGCGCCTGCGCGTCGAACACCGGCATGACGTGGTCGGCGACCATGTCGACGATCTCCTGCACGTCGAGGGTCCGGCTCAGCGCCGCCGCGAGGTGGAGCAGGTTGTAGAAGACGTCGGCGCGGGGCAGGCTGACGCTCCCGGCGCCGGGCGCGTCCCGCCGCCGCGCCGATCGGTCGGCCGCCGCCTCGGTGATGTACAGGCTGAGGCCGGACGGGTCCGGATGCAGGCTGATGTGCAGGGGCCGGCCGGCCGGCCCCCGGACGAGGCAGGACGTGGCCTCCTGGCTGACGGCCGCCGCGCGGCAGCGGTCCTCGAACAGCGGGTCCTTCAGCCACGCCGCCGCCTCCCAGAGCGGCTCGCCCAGCTTGCCCGTCAGGTCTTCGCCGAGCAGGCCGGCCGCCCCCGCGCCGACGAAGGTGAGCCGGCCGTCCAGGTCAAGGCCCACGCAGCCGTCGCGGAGCCGGTCCAGATAGCCGGCGGAGGCCAGGGCATGGTGCACGTCCGGCACCCCGGCCCACGCGGGGGTGAGGACGCGCGGCTCGTCCCCGGAGCGCGGCGGGCGCCCGTCGCGGGCCGCCTGCTCCATGAGGTCGCCGAGCCTGCGGGTGGCGTCGTCGATGGTGTCCCGCTCGTGCGGGGCGAGGTCCGGCGGGTGCGACGGCGGCCACATCAGGACCAGGGAGCCCCACACGTCCCTGTTCGACTGGATCGGGGTGGCGACCGCGGCGAACGGGTACGGCAGCGCGATCGCCGTCGCCGGGTAACGGTGGGCGAGCTCCTGGTAACCCGGAACCCAGACGAGCCGGCGCTCGCGTACGGAGGCCGACACCGGGACGCCCGCGCTCACCCGCACCCGCGTCCATGGCTTGACGATCTGGGCGGGCAGCCCGGTCTCCGTCTCCATGAGCAGGACCTGGCCGTCGTCGGCCAGCAGGTAGACCGCCCCGATGTGCGCCCCTGTGTCGCGTACGGCCCGGGCCAGCACCTCGTCCACTTCGAAGGCATGGTGCGCGGCAGCGCTGACGACGCCGTCCTGCACGGCCTACCTCGCTCCGGCTCGTGACGACGACGGTGCTGCGCTCCCATGACCAGCCATAGGCCAACGGTAAGTGCCCCTACTTCAGATCAAGAACCCGCATTACCGGGTTCTGATGACAAGGTTGCGGAAACTTGGGTGTTCCGGACGATGGCTAACAAATGCGACAGACTTTCGGGTGACGTACGGGTGAACAGCCGAAGACTCCTGCGGTTCGGCGATGGCCGCCCTGTCCATCCTGGTATCTACTAGGTGGCCGATCATGATTAGTTTCTTTACATTTGGCATGATCACATACCCCCAGGGAGATGTTCACCGTGAAGCGACTTCTCGAAGGAACCCCACTGCGCGCCGGTGTTGTCGCCGTCGCGCTGGCCGGCGGCATGCTGGCCGCGCCCTCCGCGGGGGCGGCCGCGGCGACCGGCGGGCAGGCGGTCGTCTCGGTGTCGCAGGCGGCCGCCTCGACCGCCGCTGCGCGCCCGCGTAACGGAAAGATCATTTATGACCGCTACACCGGTGGCGGCGGACGGCTGAAGATCAGGAACGGCACCTCGAAGGACGGCGTCGTCACCCTGGTCAAGGGCAGGACCAAGGCGGTGAGCATCTACGTCCGCGCGCGGTCGTCCGCGAGCATCAACGACATCAGGAACGGCACCTACCGGATCTACTTCACCACCGGCTACCGCTTCAACACCAAGCAGCGCAAGTTCACCAGGAACGCCTCCTACCAGCGGTTCGACCAGCGGCTGAGGTTCACCTCCACCAGCGGCTGGAGCCTGACGCTCAACCAGGTCAGGGGCGGCAACGCCAGGACGCGCTCGGTCAACCCGAAGGACTTCCCGACCTGATCGGCACGTCGTCCGTCATAGCGCACCACCCGCGCTCACGGAGCGCGTCAAGCTCGGCACCAGCATCATCGACGCTCTGCGGAACCCGGCCGGCGTGCCGGCCAAGCGGTTCGCCGCTCGACCGGCTCAGCGGCGGCCGGGTCGTCGCCGGCCTCGGCCAGGGCCGGATGCCGCAGCTCCTGGGAGGCCCGGATGCGCGCGGAGGCGGTGCGCCCGCGGCGGCAGGCGTTCATGGCCCGGCCCCGCCGATCCCGCAGAGCCGGGGCACCTCGCCCATCATCACGTCCCCGGCCAGGCTGCGGACCAGCAGCGTCTCGACGGCGAGCAACATCGCCCTGGCCGTGTCCCGCCGCAGACAGGCGGTGTCGACGATGAGGCTGAGCTGACCGGTGTCCGTGGCCGTCCCCACGGTGAAGAACACCTTGAACCGCACCCCCGGCCACGCGTCCGCGACATGGAGACGGGTCTTCCCGGTGAGCCCGGCCACGTCCTCGTCGGAGCCGGCGCGCGGCAGGCTCGGCCAGGAGCCGGCGCCGCGCCGGTCGTTGAAGAACGCGTCGAGGTCCGGCTCGCGACCGCGGCGCCGCCCGACCTCCTCCCGCATGGCCCGCATCGCGAACGGGTCGTAGTGCGCGTTGCGGTAGGCCACCAGGGCGTTGCGCTGCGCGGCCCGGCACGTCGCGGCGAAGTCGGTGGCGGGCAGGTCGAGCACGAACAGGCCGTCCTGCCCCACGGTCCCGACCATGGAGCGGGTACGCGCGTCGCGCCGGTTGCTGTGCACCAGCTGCATGACGGCCCGCCGGCGGCCGCTCACCTCGGCGAGAACGGTGGCGCACGCGGCGAGCAGCACGCTGGTGGTGCCGATCGTCCAGCGCGCCGCCAGCCGCTCCGCCGCGGCGGCCAGCGCCACCGATTCCATGCCGACCTCGATGAACCGGGGCTCCTCCGGCTCGTGGGGCGCATGGTCGAACACGTCGAGCGGCACCTCGTTCAGCACGGAGCGCCAGTGGTGGATCGAGCGCGCGGAACGCGCCTGGAACGCCTCCTCGCGCTCCAGGACCGCCTGGTCCATGGGCTGCCACGCGGGCGGCGGCAGCTCCTCACCCCGCAGCAGCGCCCGCCACTCCGCGGACAGCAGGCCGAGCGCCTGGAAGTCCACCGCCAGGTGGGAGAAGACGAACGCCAGCGCCTTCGGCCGGCCGCCGTCCAGCACGACCACGCAGCGCAGCGGCAGATCCTCGCCGTGCGCGAAGTCCGTCCTGCCCAGCTCGCCGGCGATCCGCTCGGCGGCACTCAGCGGGCGTTCCCGCCCGGCCTCCACCAGCTCCACGGTCAGCTCGCCGCCGCGCGCCACCCGCTGGACGGGCCCGTCCGCAGTGCCGGCGAACGTGGTGCGCAGGCTCTCGTGCCGTTCCATCAGCGTGCGCAGCGCCTCCAGCACGGCGGGCAGGTCACGCCGCCCGTAGACGGGCAGCACCCACGGGCAGTTGAGGAACGACTGGCTGTCCCCCATCAGGTGCACGGCCCGCCACATCAGCCGCTGCCCCCACGTCAGGGCCGCCTCGCCCGCCCGGGGCCCGCCGAACGCCACCGTGGCGCGCCCGGTCACGCCGGGTCTCCTTCCAGGAGCGACGCCAGGGCGGCGGCAAGGGTGGCGACGTGCTCGAAGGACGGCAGATCGCCGCGCAGGTCGACGTCGACGCCGTACGCGTCCTCGATCTCGTCGATGAGGTGGATGCGCGCCAGCGAGGTGAGGCCGAGAGCCGAGAGCGGATGCTCGCCCGCCAGCACCTCCTCGGGGCTGATCTCGCCGCCGGACACGCCGGCGATCAGGTCGGCCAGCTCCCGCTCCAGCCGTCCCGCGTCCGCCGTCACCACGCACCCCCGGGGGCGTCGCCCGCGGTGTCGCCCCCGGTGTTGCCCCTGCCCGCGGTGTTGCCCGCGGTGTCGCCCCCGGCGTCCTCCTGGCGCAGCCGTACGCTGCGCGGGCGCATGTCGCGCCAGACCTGGTCGATGTGGCTCAGGCACTCCTCCTTCGAGCCGGCGAACCCCTCGGCCCGCCACCCGTCAGGGGGCTGCCGGTCGGCCGGCCACAGCGAGTACTGGTCCTCGTCGTTGACGACCACCTGGTGTCGTTGCGTCACGGTGCTGCCTCCGTCGTCGTCTTCTCCAGCGGCTTCGTGGGGGTGGCGCCGCGCAGGGCCTGGACGCCGACGAGGTCGTCGGCGACGGCGTCGGGCACGTCGCGGTCGAACCGGGTCAGCGCCGGGATCCGCATCGCGACCAGCGCGATCACCAGGATGGCGACGCCGAAGAGCACGTACATGAACCCGATGCCGCGGCCGGGACCGGTGCCGATGAGCGCGCCGACGGTAGGCGCCAGCGCGCCGCCGTCGAGGAGCAGCGGGTCGAGTACGGAGGCGGCGTACGGGGCGACGAGGCCGAAACCGATCGGCAGCGTGGACCAGGCGACGAGCGTGTTCATGGCGAACACCCGGCCGTGGAACCGCTGGGGCACCTTGACCTGCACGATGGTGGCGTAGATGCCGTTGAGCAGGGTCAGCCAGGCCGTCATGCCGCACACGCCGGCGGCGATCACCACCAGGTCGGCGCGTAAGCCGGTGACCAGGCAGAAGACGCCCAGGGCCAGCGTGCACAGCAGCACCCCGCGCAGCCGCAGGCGGCGCGGCCCACCCCAGAAGATCATGATGAGCGCGCCCGCGAACGTGCCGACGCCCGCCAGGAACGAGATCCGGCCCACGTCGGGGAGTCCCGCGAACGACAACACCAGCGGCCCGAACATCAGCAGCAGCGGCGAGAGGAACACGTTCAGCACGACGAAGAACAGCAACATCGCGCGGAAGCCGCGGTGGCCGAGCGAATAGCGCAGCCCGCCCAGGATCTCCGCCTTCATCGACTCCCTGCGCCGCCACGGCATGCTGCCGGGGAAGCGCACCACCAGCAGCACGGCGATCGCGACCGCGTAGCCGGCCACGTCCAGCAGGAGGATGCCGCCGAGCCCGACGGTGGCGAGCAGCCCGACCGCGAAGATCGGTACGAGCAGTTGGGCGGTGCCGTTGCCCAGTTGCATGATGCCGACCGCGTGCCCGAGATAGACCTTGGGCACGAGCTGCGGCATCGCCGAGAAGTAGGCGATGCGCTGGAACGTGAGCGCGACCGACAGGCAGCCCAGCAACGGGTAGATCATCTCCGCCGACAGGTTCCCCGTCCACAGCAGCACGCCCATCGTGAGCTGGATGGCGAACGCCGCGACGTCGCCCGCCAGCATGACCGTGCGCCGGTTCGCCCGGTCGACGATCGCACCCGCGAGCGGCGCGACCAGCATGCCCGGCACCAGGCCGACCACGGCCATCAGCGCGAACTTCGCCACGGAGCCCGTCGTGGTGTAGATCCACAGGGGCACGGCGAACTCGGTCAGCGCCGACCCGGTCACCGACACGAGCTGGCTCAGCGCGACGGCCAGGAACCTCGGGATGCTCGGCTGGGCTCCCGCCGGAGCGCGCGGCGTGCCGGAGTGCGACACGTCGTGCAGCCACCACGTGGCGCCGGGGTCGCGGTCCCGGGGCGGCTCGTCCAGCGCGTCATGGGTGGCGGTGATGATCGCGGCCAGCTCGTCCGCCCGATATTTCAGGAAGAAGTGGCCCGCCTCCGCGAGCACCACCACGGCCGACGTCGACGACAGGAAGTGCCATTCGCGAAAACGTTCCTCGTAGTAGTCGGTCGCCGGGTCCTCGCTGCCCACGATGCTGATCACGGGCGCGTCCAGCCGTTCGGTGCCGGCCGCGAACAGGCGCGTGTAGTAGTCCTCCGCCTCCCGCGAGTCGCGGCGCATGTTCCGTACGATGCGGCGGGCCTGCGCGGGGTCCACCTCGTTCATGTCGAGGCCGAGCGAGATCAGCCAGTTGACGTAGCGCTGGTCGCCGCGGAGCCGCTCGGCCTCGGCGAACCGGGCGATCCGCGACAGCAGCGCGCCCTTCGGCCGGGCGAACGGGAAGATCCCGCCGATGTAGACGGCGACGAGCCGCCGGCCCGCGGCCTCCAGCCTGCGGGCGATCTCCACGGACAGGGCCGAGCCGACGCCGCAGTGCCCGTACAGCGCGACCGGGCCTTCGACCTTGTCCAGGATCTCCCGCACGCACCCGGCGGCCAGATCGTCGAAGGACGACGTCTCCTCGTCCACGCCGACGTCGTGGCCGGGGATCGCCACCGACCACAACGCGTTCCCGTCGGGCAGGGCGTCGGCCAGGGGCTGGTAGACGACGGCGCTGCCGCCGCCGTACGGCACGCACACGTACGTCAGCACCGGCGGCGTGCCGTGCTCGGGCGTCAGCCGGTGCAGCAGCGTACGCGGCCCGCGCCGCTCGGCCGGGGTGTCGGCCAGCGCCGCCAGCTCGCGCACGGTGCGGTGCTTGAACACGTCCATCACGCTGACCCCGGCGCCCGTCTGCGCCCGCAGCCGCGCCACCACCTGCGTGGCCAGCAGCGAATGGCCGCCGAGGTCGAAGAAGTCGTCGTCCACGCCGACCACGTCGAGACCCAGCAGGTCCGCCCAGATGGCGGCCAGGGCCGCCTCGGTGGCAGTCCCGGGCGCGACGAGCTCGACGCCGGCGTCACGGCCGGCGACCGGAGCGGGCAGGGCCCGGCGGTCCAGCTTGCCGCTCGGGTTGAGCGGCAGGGAGTCCAGGGTGACGTACGCGCTCGGCACCATGTAGTCGGGCAGCGTGCGCTTCAGCCCGGCCCGCACGGCCGCGTGGTCCGGCGGCCGGTCGTCGGGCCGGTCGTCGGGCCGGTCGTCGGGCTGGCCGCCGGGCTCGTCGTGCGGCCGGCCGGGCGGCTCGTTCTCGGGGGTGTCCGGGACGAGGTAGGCGGCCAGGCGGTCCTCGCGCACGACCACGGCCGCGTCCCTGACCCCGGGCAGCGCGCGCAGCGCCGCCTCGATCTCGCCGAGCTCGATCCGCAGGCCGCGCAGCTTGACCTGGCCGTCCAGCCGGCCGAGGAACTCCAGCGCGCCGTCGGGGCGGCGCCTGGCCAGGTCGCCGGTGCGGTAGAGCCGCGAGCCCGGCGGTCCGAACGGATCCGGGACGAACCGCTCGGCGGTCAGCCCCGGCCGGTTCAGGTACCCCTGGGCCAGTCCCGCGCCGCCGATGAACAACTCGCCCGGCACCCCGACCGGCACCGGGGCCATCGTCGCGTCGAGCACGTGAAGGGCGGTGTTGGCGATGGGCGCGCCGATCGGCACCCGGGCCGCCGAGGCGAGCGTGCCGGGCAGGCAGTGCCAGGCGGACACGTCGACGGCCGCCTCCGTGGGGCCGTACAGGTTGTGCAGCTCGGCTCCCGGCAGCGTGGCGACGCAGCGGCGGGCCAGGTCGGCGGGCAGCTCCTCACCCGAGCAGATCACCCGCAGCAGCGAGCCGCAGCCCGCCGCCCCCTCCTCGCCGAGGAACACCGCCAGCATCGACGGCACGAAGTGCGCGGTGGTCACGCCCTCGGTGACGATCAGCTTGCGCAGGTACGCCGCGTCCTTGTGGCCGCCCGGCGTGGCGAGCACCAGGCTCGCGCCGCAGCGCGGCGGCCAGAACAGCTCCCACACCGACACGTCGAAACTGAGCGGCGTCTTCTGCGCCACCACGTCGCCAGGGCCCAGCCCGAACCGCTCCTGCATCCAGTCGAGGCGGTTGGCGATGCCGCCGTGCGTGTTCGCCACGCCCTTCGGCCGGCCGGTGGAGCCCGAGGTGTAGATGACGTAGGCGACGTCGTCCGGCCGCACCGCGGGAAGCGGCCCGGGGCCGCCGGTCCAGGCGTCCGGGTCGTCCAGGTCGAGCGTGACGGCCGCCGTTTCCGGCAGTGACGGGCGGATCGTGCTCTGGGTGAGCAGGACGGCCGGCGCGGCGTCCGCCAGCATGAACGCCACCCGCTCCGCCGGATAGCCGGGATCGACCGGCAGGTACGCCGCGCCGGCCCTGAGCACGCCCAGCAGCCCGGGCAGCAGCTCCAGCGAACGCTCCGCGCAGACGGCGACCACCGAGCCGGGACCCGCGCCGAGATCGCGCAGCGTGTGCGCGACCCGGTCCGCCCGCGCGGAGAGCTCGGCGTACGTCAGCGACCGCCCCTCGAAGCGCACCGCGACCGCGTCCGGCGTGAGCGCCGCCTGGGCCTCGATCCGGCCGTGCAGGGTGGCCTCGCCGGGGAACCTCCAGGCGGTGTCGTTCCAGCCCTCGACGACCAGGCGGCGCTCGCCGGGGGAGAGCAGGTCGATCTCGGACAGCCGCAGCCCCGGCCGGCCCGCCACCTGCTCCAGCAGGGCGCGCAGGTGCCCGGCCAGCCGCTCGATCGTGGCCGCGTCGAACAGGTCCTTGTTGTAGACGAACATCCCGCCGGAGCCGTCGCCGACGTAGAGCTCCAGGTCGTAGCGGGTGGCCCAGGAGTCCACGGGGAAGTCCGCCACGGACAGCCCGGCCGGCGCCTCGACGGAGGCGCCACGGTAGTTCTGCATCGCGAGGATGACGCCGAACAACGGCGACCTGGACACGTCACGGGGCAGGTCCAGCTCCGCGACGAGCTGCTCGAACGGCAGGTCCTGGTGGGCGTACGCGTCCACGGCGGCGTCGCGCACCCGCTCCAGCAGCTCCGCGAACGCCGGGTCGCCCGACAGGTCCACCCGCATGGTCAGCATGTTGACGAAACAACCGATCACGCCGTCCAGCTCCGGCACCTGACGGCCGGCCACCGGCGAGCCCACCGCGACGTCGTCGGTGCCCGCGTACCGGCCGAGCAGCGCGGCGAACGCGGCCAGCATCGTCATGTACGGCGTCGCGCTGTGCTCGCGGCCCAGCCGCGCCAGCGCGGCGGCGACCTCGGCGTCCAGCGGGAACGTGTGCGCCGCGCCGGCGTAGGTGCGCTCCGGCGGTCGCGGCCGGTCCGCCGGCAGGTCCAGCGGCTCCAGCCCGGCCAGCCGTTCCCGCCAGAAGTCCAGGTCGCGCCGCGACGGCGGCAGGCCGCGCTGCCAGGCCGCGTAGTCGGCGTACCCCACCTCGGGGGCGGCCGGCGCGGCGCCGTCGTAGCGGGCGAACACCTCGCGCAGCAGCAGGTCGGCCGACCAGCCGTCGGCGGCGATGTGGTGCACCGCGATCACCAGCACGTGGTCGTCGGCGGCCAGCCGTACCAGCAGCGCCCTCGCCACCGGCCCGGCGGCCAGGTCGAACGGCGCCGCCAGGAACTCCTCCGCCCGTGCCCTGGCGGCGGCCTCGTCGGGAGCGTCGCTCACGGTCAGCGGCAGCGTGCCCCCTTCGGCCAGCTCCACCCTCGGCCGGCCGTCGCACGTCGCGGGGAACCGCGTGCGCAGCGCGTCGTGGCCGGCCGCCACCGCGTCGAGCGCGGCGGCCAGCGCGGGCACGTCCAGCGGGCCGCGCAGCCGCAGCCGGATGGGGATGGTCAGCTGCGTGGTGCCCGGCGCGAACTGCTCCAGGAACCACAGCCGCTCCTGCGCGTGCGACAGCGGCGGCTCCCCGGAGGGCCGGGGCGGGACGGTACGGCGGGGCGCCGCCGCCGTACCCCGTCGCAGCCGCCGCGCCAGTAACTCCTGTTTGGCGCCGGAAAGGGCATCAGGGCGCGTCACGTACTCTCCTCCGCGTCGTCCGGGCGGTTCGCCCGTCCGCGTGCCTCGTTCATCCCGGCACCTCCGTCTCCAGCAGGCGGGCCGCCTCCGCGTCGGACAGGCCTGACAGCTGCTCGATCAGCAGGACCTCGACGGCGGACGCGAGCCCGGCGACGGTCGGCTGGTCGAACAGGGTGCGGATCGGCACGTCGACCTCGACCGCGTTCCGCAGCAGCGCCGCCGCCCTGGTCGCCAGCAGCGAGTGGCCGCCGAGGGCGAAGAAGTCGTCCAGCGCGCCGATCCGGCCGGCGTCCAGGCCGAGCACCTGCGCCCACACCTCAGCCACGAGCGTCTCGGCGTCCGTACGGGGCGGCACGTGCGCGGGGGCCGGCTCGGGCGCGGCCTGCGGCAGGGCGGACACGTCCACCTTGCCGGCGATCGTCAGGGGCAGCGCGTCCAGGCGTACCCAGCCGCCGGGGACCAGGTGGGGTGGCAGGCTCGCCGCCAGGCGCCGGCGCAGCTCGTCCGGCTCGGCAGGCCCGGTCACGTACGCCACCAGGCGTTCGCCGTCCGCCCGCACCGCCGCCTGGCGCACCCCCGGGCAGGCCAGCAGCGCCGCCTCCACCTCCCCGGGCTCCACCCGGAAGCCGCGCACCTTCACCTGGCCGTCGAAACGGCCCAGGAACTCCAGGTTCCCGTCCGGTCGCCACCGCACCCGGTCCCCGGTCCGGTACAGCCTCGACCCCGGCGGGCCGTACGGGTCGGGCACGAACCGCTCAGCGGTCAGCGCGGGAGAGCCCGGATAGCCGCGGGCCAGCCCGGCGCCACCCAGGCACAGCTCGCCGGGGGCTCCGGGAGGCACGGGCTCCCCGCCGGGGCCGAGCACACGCGCGGTCGCGCCGGCCACCGGCCGGCCGATGGGCGGGCGGCCGGCGCCGGCGGCGCCGAGGACGGCCGCCGTCGCGACGATCGTCGCCTCCGTCGGCCCGTACGTGTTGATCAGCGTGACCGCGTCGCCGAAGCGGTCCCGCCACCGTGCCACGGCCGCGGCCTGCGCCTGCTCGCCGCCGATGATCATCAGCCGCAGCGCGTCCGGCCAGGCCACGTCGCCGGGCGCCTCGGTCAGGCGGTGCCAGTACGCGGTCGGCAGGTCCAGCACGGTGACCTGACGGCCGTGCGGGGTCCGCAGCACGTCCGGCAACGTGAGGGCGCCGCCGGGGAGCAGCAGCACGGACGCGCCCGCCGCCAGCGCCGGGTACAGCTCCTCCGCGTGGGCGTCGAAACCGAGCGACGCGAACTGCACGACCCGGTCGTCCCGGCCCAGTCCGTACGCCTCCCGCATCCAGCGCACCCGCGAGGCCAGGGCGCCGTGCTCCACCAGCACCCCCTTCGGCGTGCCCGTCGAACCGGAGGTGTAGATCACGTACGCCGGGTCGCCCGGCTCGACGCTCTCCCACCCGCCGAGCCACCGCCCGTCCCCTCTGTCCGGCCGGCCGGCGGGGACGAGCACGGGAACCGTGCTCCGCATCCGGGGGGCCAGCGCGGCGTCGCTCACCACCAGGCGGGCGCCGCTGTCTTCGACGAGGAAGGCCAGCCGTTCGCCGGGATGATCGGGATCGAGCGGCAGGTACGCGCCGCCGGCCCGCCAGACGGCCAGCAGCGCGGTCACCGCGTCCACCGACCGAGGCAGGCACACGCCGACCACGCACCCGTCGGCCACGCCGCGCCGCCGCAGCGCCGCCGCCAGCCGCGCCACCCTGGCGTCCAGCTCCGCGTAACTCACCCGCTCCTCGCCGCACACCAGCGCTGTGGCTTCGGGCGCGGTGGCGACGACCCTCGCGAAGAGTTCCGGCACCAGCCCGGCCGCCGCGTACCCCGGCTCCGGCATGCCGCCGGCCGGGCGGTGCACGTCGGAGGCCGGTGCGGGCGAGCCGTGGCCCGGTCCAGTCGTGTGGTGAGGGGGTGCGGCGGCGCGGGCGGCCAGAGCGGCCGTGTCGGCGCCGGTCAGGAGCGGGAGCCGGGAGACCGGGGTGCAGGGGGCGTCCGCGATGCCGCGCAGCAGCACGGTGAAACGGTCCGCCAGGCCCTCCGCGGTGGCCGCGTGGAACAGGGTGGAGTCGTAGCCGAGCACGGCGCGCAGCCCGTCGTCGTCCCGCCAGGTCTCCAGGGACAGCGGGAACTTGGCCTGCCGGTACCCGCCGTCGAACAACCGTACGTCCAGCTCGCCGATCCGCTCGGGCGGGGTGCCGTCGCCCGCCTGGCTGTGCAGGATGATCATGGTGGACAACAGCGGGTTGCGGTGGAGGTCGCGCGGCACGCCGAGCTCGCCGATGAGCCTTTCGAAGGGCACGGTGCGGTGGGTGTGGGCGTCGAGCACGCCGCGGCGGGTGGCGGCCAGCAGATCGCGGAAGGCCGGATCGCCCGAGAGGTCGCCGCGCAGCACCAGGGTGTCGGTGAGATAGCCGATGACCGGCTCCAGCTCCACCCGGTCACGGGACGCCCACGGAGTGCCGACCAGGACGTCGCTCTGGCCGGTGTGCCGGGCCAGCAGCACCTGGTAGGCGGCCACCAGCACCATGAACAGGGACGCGCCGTGCTCCTGCGCCAGCCGGTCCAGGCGCTCCACGACGTCCTCGGGGATCCGGAACGGGTGGAAGGCCCCCACGGGCCGTTCCGCGCCCGGCTTGTCGGCGGGCAGGTCCAGCGCGGGCGGGTCGGCCAGGCGGCGCCGCCAGTACTCCAGCGACTCACCGGCCGCCGCGCCGGACTCCCGCTCGCGCTGCCACAGGGCGACGTCGCCGTACTGCACGGGCAGGGGCGCGAGAACGGGCTCGCGCCCCTCGACCTCGGCCAGGTAGAGGGCGAACAGATCGTCGAACAGCACGCCCAGCGACGCGCCGTCCGCGATGATGTGGTGCAGGACGAAGCAGAGCACGTTGTCGTCGCGGCCGAGCGCGAGCAGGCTCACCCGCAGCGGCGGCGACCCGGCCAGGTCGAACGGCGCGTTGGTGCGCTCGGCGACCAGCCTCCTGGCCCGCTCCTCCGCGCCGGGCGAGCCGGTCAGGTCGAGACGCTCGACCGGCACGGGCCCCGGCGGGTGGACGACGGCGACCGGCCCGCCGTCGACGTCGGCGAACGACGTGCGCAGGCTCTCGTGCCGCGCCACCACCGCGTCCAGCGCGGCCTGGAGCGCGCCGGTGTCGAGCGCCCCGCGTAACCGGAGCACGAGATACATGGTGTACGACGCGTCGTCCGGGTCGAACCGTTGCAGGAACCACAGCCGCTCCTGCGCGGACGACAACGGCGGGTTCGTCCCCGCCGGCCGGGGCCGGATCTCCTGCCGGGCGGCGTGCCCCTCCCCGCCGGCGCCGGTGTCCTCCTCCCGCAGGCGGGCGATCTCCTCGACGAGCCCGCCGATCGTGGGGTCGTCGAAGAAGGCGTCCAGCGACACCTCGACGCCGAGGCTCTCGCCGATCCTCGCGGTGATCTGGGTCATGGTGAGCGAGTGGCCGCCGAGGTCGAACAGGTCGTCGCCGATGCCGATCTCGTCCCCGTCATCCAGTCCGAGCACCTCCCGCCAGATCCGGCGCACCTCGTCGGCCGGCCCGTCCTCGCCGACCCGGCCGGGGCTCCCGGCTCCCTCGATCCCCCCGGCCCGTTCGGCCCGGCCGGCGTCCTGGGGCGGACCGGTGGGAGGTGCGGCGGCGGGGCGGGGCGCGGAGCCGGGAAGGGCGGCACGGTCGAGTTTGCCGACGGGGGTCAGCGGGAGGCCGTCCAGCAGGACGTAGGCGGCGGGCGACATCGCGGACGGCAGGGTACGGCCCAGGTGGGCGGCCAGCGCGGCGGGCTCAGGGGCCTGGCCGGGCGCGGGCACCACGTA
Source organism: Nonomuraea sp. NPDC049378 (assembly GCF_055586745.1). Lineage (NCBI taxonomy): Bacteria > Bacillati > Actinomycetota > Actinomycetes > Streptosporangiales > Streptosporangiaceae > Nonomuraea > Nonomuraea sp. NPDC049378. Next base: position 30,188 of record NZ_JBVJHP010000001.1, on the reverse strand, counting down.
CGCGACGAGGCGGTGATCGTCGGGCCCCTCGCTCCTGACGATCACCGCCGCCTCGGCGACGTGCGGGTGTTCGCGCAGCCGCGCCTCGATCTCGCCGAGCTCCACCCGGTGGCCGAGCAGCTTGACCTGGCCGTCCGCCCGGCCGAGGAACTCGATCTCGCCGTCGGCCCGGTAGCGGGCCAGGTCACCGGTCCGGTACAGGCGGGCGCCGGGCGGCCCGTACGGGTCGGGGACGAACCGTTCGGCCGTGTGGCCGGGCCTGCCCCGGTACCCGCGCGCCACGCCGGCGCCGCCGACGCACAGTTCACCCGTGACCCCCACCGGGACGGGACGCAGCAGGGCGTCGAGGATGTGGACCTGGGTGTTGGCGATGGGCCGGCCGATGGTGACCGTCTCGCCCGGCTCGCCGGCGGTGCTCCAGATGGTCGTCTCCGTGGGGCCGTACACGTTGACCACCCGGTCGAAGCGGGTGCGCAGCTCGGCGGCGAGCCGGGGCGGCAGCGCCTCGCCGCCCGCGAGCGCGGTCGTCCCCGAGAGCCCGCCGGGCAGCAGCAGCCGCCAGACCGACGGGGTGGCCTGCACGTGCGTGACGCCCTGCTCCGCGGCCAGCCGGGCCAGCGCCTCCGGCCGGCGTACGGCGCCGCGGGGGGCGACGACCACCCGGCCGCCGGTGATCAGGGGCAGGTAGAGCTCGAGGGCGCTGATGTCGAAGGCGGGCGAGGTGAGGGCCAGCCAGGTGTCGCCCGGCCCGGCGCCGAGCCGGTCGCGCATCGCGAGCAGCAGGTTGGCGAGGTTGCCGTGGCCGACCTCGACGCCCTTCGGCCGGCCGGTCGAGCCTGAGGTGTAGATCACGTACGCGAGGTCGCCGGCCGACGGCGGCCGGGGCGGCGGGGCCGGCGGGCCGGTCCGCGGTTCGTCGCCTGCGGCCGGCGCGGGAGGCCGCGGCGCCGTACGACGCCCGCCGGTGACGGCGCTCCCGTGCTCCTCGCCCACGACCAGCACGGGCGCCGGCAGGTATCCGGCCGCGGTCGTCTCCGACAGCAGCAGCCGCGGCCGGGCGTCGGCCACGATCATCGACAGCCGCTCCGCCGGATGGCCGGGGTCGAGCGGCAGGTACGTGGCGCCGGCCTTCAGCACGGCGAGCAGGCAGACCGGCAGCAAGGAGGAGGGCGGCAGGTGTACGGCGACCAGTTCGCCGCGCTCCACGCCCGCCTGCCGCAGCCGGTGGGCGAGCCGGTCGGAGGCGGCGTCCAGCTCGGCGTAGGTGAGCGAGCTGCCCTCGAACGTCACGGCGGGCGCGTCCGGGCGGGCGTCCACCTGCGTGGCGAACAGTCCCAGCAGCGTCGCTCCGGCGGGATAGGCGGCCGCAGTGTCGTTCCACCCGGTGACCATCAGCCGCCGCTCGTCGCCGGGCAGGACGTCCAGGTCGGCCAGGCGTACGCCCGGGTCTTCTGCCGCGTGCCGCAGCAGGGCGCGCAGGCCGCCGGCGAACCGGGTGGCGGTGCCGCGGTCGAGGGCCGCCGGGTCGAAGCGCAGGCTCGCGGCCGGCCCGCCGGGCCCGTCGACGACCTGTAGGTGCAGGGCGTTGCGCGACCCTCCGGCGAACATCATGCGGTCGACCGTGACCTCCAGGCCGGGGAACTCCTGTTCGGACGCCGTCTCCCGCCTGCGGTAGCTGATCGACACGGGAAGGACGGCCGGAGGCCCGCCGAGGGCGCGGGCGGGCGGCACCTCGCGGAAACGGTAGAGCTCGCGCAGTTCGGCCCGTACGGCGCCGACGTGCTCGCGGAACGGCTGCTCGCCGGCCGGGCGGGACGACACGGGCAGCTCGGTGACGAACGGGCCGATGTGCTCCCGGGTCCCGGGCCCGCGCGTGGTCACGTCGATCGCCACCGCCACCGTCCCGGCACCGCCGCCCGCGTCGTTTCCGGTGTCGCTGTCCGCGCCGCCGCCCGACCCGTACCGGAACAGCAGCGCGTGGACGGCGGCGAGCAGCACCTCGAACGTCGTCGCCCCGGCCGCCCTCGCCACCTCGGCGGCGTGCCCGCCCAGCTCGCGGTCGACTCCGGCGCCGATCTCCACGCCGACCCCGAACCGGGGCGTGGGACGCAGCGGCCCCGGCAGCACGATCCGGCCGGGCTCAGCGGGGCGCCGAGCCCAGAACTCCTTGGCGGCGGGCAGCGCGCCCGCGACGCGCTCGTGGCCGGCGGCGGCCGCCTCGGTGAAGGACAGCGGCCGCACCCGTGGGTCGTGCCCGTCGCGGCGGGCGGCGTAGCAGCGGGCGAGGTCCCGTACGAGGATGTCCTTCGACATCCCGTCGAAGACGAGGTGGTGGGCGACGAACAGCAGCAGGTGCCGCGCCGGCCCGGCGGGCGCGAGGGTGAACCGGGCGGTCGGCCCCGTCTCCAGGTCGAACGGGCGGGCGATCTCGTCCGCGACCAGCCGGTCGAGGGCGTCGCGCCCGGCCGGAGCGGCGAACGTCACGGGAGGCTCGGCGGCGGGGGCCAGGCGGAGCTCGTCACGCTGCCGCACGACGGTGGTGGCCAGCACGGGGTGCCGGGCGACCACGTCGGCGCACGCGGCGACCAGGGCGGCCACGTCGAGGTCACCGTGGAGCCAGAGGGCGAGCGGCATGTGGTACGCCGGGCCGGCGCCCATGTGCGCGCCGATCCACATGCCTTGCTGGGCGAAGGTAGCGGGAAGGCTTTCCTGGCGGTGCGTCATGTGCATTCTCTCTGTTCCGTCCGCTGGCCGGGCCGCCGTTTCATGAGCCGGCCGGCGCTGCCAGGGGGTCTCACGGGGAGCCGGCCGCCGGAGGCGGGTCCGTGGGGCCGAGCAGGTCGAGGAGCCGGGGCTTCACCACCTTTCCGACGTGGTTCTTCGGCAGCTCGGGCAGGAACAACAGCCGGCTCGGCAGCTCGTGCCCGGCGAGCCGGTCGAGCAGGAACGTGCGCAAATCGGCGGCCGTGACGGGGTGGCGGGTGACGACGGCGGCGCCGGTGACGCGGCCGAGCACCGGGTGCGGGATCCCGACCACGGCGGCCTCGGCGACCGCGGGATGCTCGTACAGCGCGGCCTCGACCTGCAGCGTGGAGACCTTGTGCGCGCCCGACTTGATGACGTCGCTCTCCCTGTCGACCAGATAGAGGTAGCCGTCCTCGTCGAGGTAGCCGACGTCGCCCATGCGCACCCAGCCGTCCTTGAAGACGTCGTCGGTCAGCCGCCGGTCCCGGTAGTAGGCGCGGGTCCCGGCGGGGGAGCGCAACCAGACCTCTCCCTGCTCGCCGGGCCGGGCGGGCCCGCCGTCCCGGCCGACGATCTTCAGCTCACCGCCGGCCGAAGGGCGGCCCACCGACGCGGGCCTGGCCGGGTCGACGATCATCACGGTCTGCGCCGGTGCCGCCTCGGTGGAGGTGTAGTAGTTGACGATCGTCGCCTTGGGGAACGCCTCCGCCATGCCCGCGGCCACGGCGGGCGGCAGGCTGGCCGCGGTGGAGCCGAGGAGCCGCACGCTCGACAGGTCGTACCTCTCCCGCACCCCGGCGTTGAGCAGCTCGATGGCCATGGCGGGCACGACGAACACCGTGCCCACGCGGTACGACTCGATCAGCCGCGCGAAGCGGGCCGGCGTGAACATCGGCAGGGTCAGCGCGGCGGGCCGGGCCTCCAGGGCGTTGACGAGCATGGTCTGGCCGGCGTTGCTGCCGATCGGGAACGCGTGCAGGAAGTGCCGGGAGTGGGCGAGTTTGCGACGCCGGGGGTTCGTGGTGACGCCGTAGGCGAGGTTGGCGTGGGTGGCGCCGACGCCCTTGGCCCGCCCGGTCGTGCCGGAGGTGTAGATGATCTGCGCCAGCGCGCCGGGGGAGACGCCGCGCCGTACGGGGGTGCCGTCGCCGCCGAGCTCGGCCGCGACGGCCTGCCACACGCCGACGTCGGGCGGTTCGGCGCCGGAGCCGTGCAGGACGGCGGTCACGGAGCAGTCGGTCAGCGCGTGCCGCACCTCGGCGGGTGCCAGGCGGCCGGACAGCGGTACGGCGACGCACCCGGCCCGCATGACGCCGCACCACGCGGCGGCGAAGTCGATCCAGTCCCGTTCGTCGAACAGCAGCCCGACCCGGTGCCCTGCCGGCAGCCCGCGGTCGATCAGCGCGTGGGCGATGGTGTCGGCGCGCCGGTCCCAGCCGCCGAACGACAGCTCCCCGGCCCCGGCCACCACGAGCGCGAGACGGTCGGGCTCCTCCTGCGCGCGGCGTGCCAGCACGTCGGGGAGCGTGAGCCGGGGGTCGTGACCTACCACGATTGTTTCCCGAAAAGTTTCGACACCATGATCTGTTCCCTGATCTGCAGCATCGGCGGCATCGGCAACATCGGCGGTCCGCGCGCACGATCCAGGCCGGCCGACGCCCCGGATCGCTCTTCTTCTCCGGCAGAATAGGCAATTCGGGGGCCGATGCAACAGGGAAAATTTTAATCTGTAGCCGAAACTTTCGATTGCGGGGTCTCGTCCAGGGCCACGAAAGTGGTGGCCGAAGGGCCACCGGGTTCAGCGGCGCCTGGGCCAGGCTCGGAGTTCCGCGGGCGTCCTGACGCGCTGGCGGCACCCGTCCCACGCGATGCGGCCCAGGTTGATGTGGCCGGTGCAGAAGCGGAAGCCGGTGATCCTGGTGAGCCAGGTGCGGCGCGTGCGGCAGCCGCCCTGGGGCGCCTGGGCGGTCCACTCCTGGTCGCGGGTGGTGGTGTACTCGGTCCTGATGGAGGTGTCGTCGCGGACCTTGTCGCACACGGTGATCCGTTTGCGGTCGGCGTCCACCAGGACGGAGCCTTCGCGCGCGTCGTAGGTGGCCACCCGGGGCCCGTCACCCGCCAGGGCGGGGGCGGCGGCCAGAGCGAGTGTCGCCGCGGTCGCCGCGGTAGCGGTGAGGACGCGCTCGAGCATGTCTGACTCCCTTGTCCGCAAGAGCCCGGAGCGCTCGCCGTGTCGTGGGTGTTGGTTCCGCTCCGGGAAGAAAGGCGTGAACTCACCCACTGTGACCGCTCATGGAGGGAGAAGTCCCGCAGGCCGGCACGCTCCCGAGAGGGCTTGGCCAACACTTGGCCGGCCCGGCGGACGGCCCGGATGCTCTATGCCAGGAGCAGGATGACTCGTGTCACTTTCGTAAGCCGCGAGGCTCCTTCCGCTCCTGCGGGTGGGTGGCCAGGGCCTCGACGGTCACGTCCATCCACTTCCACATCGGCAGCGACGCCAGCGCGTCGTGCAGCTCGGCCGGGTCGCCGGCCTCGTAGAGACCGACGGTGGCGTTGCGGCCGGGAACCCGCCACAGCCGCTTGAGCACGCCCGCGTCGCGCAGCTCCTGGGCCCGCTCGCGTTCGGCGCTGCGCAGGCGGTCGCGGGTGTGGTCGGGCGTGTCGGGCGGCAGCAGGTTCTCCGTGCGCACCAGGAATTCCATGGCTCTCCTGTCGACGGGGCGGCGACGTCCTGGCCCACCAGTAGAACCGGACGCGTGAGCGCGTGTCGTCGGGCATCGGAACCGGCCTCACCGCGACAAATGTCCGATGTGGCGGCGGGATCCCCTGCGGTAGGCCCGGCCCCCGCGCCAGGACGGCGTCACGTACGTCACCGCGAAGGAGTACGGCCTGTGACCTCCGGGCGGCTGACGTGCCCGCCTAAGGGCGCACCTCGTACACGAGGTTGAACGGCGTCCGCGCCGCCTCGCGGAACCGGGTGAAGCCCGCCTCCGTGACGACCTCGCGGATCGCGGCGCTCCCGGCCTGCGCGCCCAGCGCGTACCCGCCCGGCTGGGACAGGGCGCTGGGCACGCAGAGGAACGTGGACGCGCTGTAGTACAGCCGCCCCAGCGGGTGGAGGTTCTCCTCGACCCGGTCCGCGGCCAGCGGCTCCACCAGGAGCCACGTACCGTCAGGAGCCAGCGCCCCGCGCACCCGCCGGGCCGCGCCGAGCGGGTCGCCCATGTCGTGCAGGCAGTCGAACATCGCCACCAGGTCGAAGTCCGTGCCGCTGAAGTCCTGTGCGCCGGCGACCTCGAAGCCGACCCGGTCGGCCAGCCCGGCCTCCGCGGCCCGCTTGCGCGCCAGCGCGATCGACTCGGTGTGGTAGTCCGAGCCGAGAACCGTGGTGCGCGGGTACGCCTTGGCGAGCAGCAGCGACGACGAGCCGAGGCCGCAGCCGACGTCGGCGACCCTGGCCCCGGCGGTGAGCTTCGCGTCGACCCCCTCCAGCGCCGGGATCCAGTGCGGGATCAGCTCCGCCGTGTACCCCGCGCGGAAGAACGCGTCGCACCCGACGAAGACGTCCTCGTCGTGCTCGTGCCAGCCGACGCCGGCGCCCGTGCGGAACGCCTCCGTGATGCGCGGCTCCGAGCGCAGCATCCCCAGGGCGATGAGGAACGCCGCCGGCACGTTCGGGCCGTCCGGGTCGGCCAGGCAGAACGCCTGCTCCTCGCTCAGCGAGAACCGGCCGGTCTCCGGCTCGTAGCCGACGTACCCGCCGGCGGCCTGGCCCCGCAGCCACTCAGTCAGGTAGCGCGGGTGGCAGCCGGTGCGCTCGGCGAATTCCTCGGGTGTCGCCGGGCCCTGCGCGAGCGCGCGGTAGAGGCCCAGCCGCTGGCCGACCACCACCGAGCCGGCGGCCTCGGTGGCCGCCATGTCGGCCACGACCCGCCCCAGGAACTCGTTGACCTTCTCGCGGTCCATCCCCGTCTCCTTCCTGTCAGGCCGGCTTCCACCGGTCTCGACCCCCAACGTCGGCACATGCCCTGACATGGCCAAGGCACGCGCCGGGCGGGCAGGGTTCCGGGCAGGGTTCCGGGAGCGGGAGGTCAGCCCGCGCGCAGGAGCGACTCGCCCATCAGTGGCGCGTGCGGATCCGGCGGACCACCAGCCGGGCGACCACGGCGGCGGAGCCCCCCAGCAGCACCAGCACCAGCAGCACGATCGTCGCCGGCCACGGCCAGGCGCTGCCGCTCAGCCCGACGCCGGCCACCGGATACTCCAAGGTCTTCGCCGTCCAGCGGGCCGTCTGCACGTCGTACGTACGGGCGATGTCGCGCAGCACCGGATCGAACGCGAACTCCTCCTCGGTGTGGAGGTACTCCGGCCGCAGCCCCGCCACGCCGTCCACCGCCTTCGCGCGCGCGGCGTCCAGTCCGGGCACGAGCAGGCGGTCGAGCCCGTCCGCCGCGGCCGCGACCGTCGAGCGCGGCACGAAGGTCAGCCCGTGCCTGGAGCGGAACGGCCCGTCGCCCAGCGCGACGGTGCGCCCGACCATGGCGTGCTCGGTGTACGAGATGAACGCGGAGGCCAGCTCCAGTTCCCCGATGCCGCCGGCGACCCGGATGCCGATGGACGAAGGCCCCGGTTGGTAGGAGGAGTTGAGCGCGACCACCACGTCAGGCGGCTGGAGCTCGGACGCGGGGATCCGCGTGGAAGCGCCGGGGGAGTAGTGCCGCCAGTGCACCCTGCGCGCCGCCTCCCGCGCGGTGCCGGGGTCGACCAGCCGTTCGAGCACGCGCAGGGCGCCGTCGATGCCGGACAACACGCCGGCCGTGGTGATGAGGTTCCCGTCGTCGACGTAGCGCACGCCGGTCACCCACCCGACGCGGGGGAAGTCGTCGCGCAGCCCGGCCATGCGCAACCAGTGGGAGGTCGCGGGCCTGCCGTCCAGCAGCCCGCTGGCCGCGAGCGTGCGAGCCCCGTTGCAGACGCTCATCGCCACCGCGCCGGCGGCCGACTGTTCCCGCAGCCAGCGGGTGATCGAGCCCAGCTCGGCGGGGCCGGGGTCGTCCATGGCGGGGACCACCATGGCGTCGAGCTTGTCGTTCCGGTTGCTCAGCAGCCGCGCGAGCCCGCCGAAGGTCAGGTCGGGCACCAGATCCAGGCCGCCGGTCAGGGGCGCCGGCCGCGAGCCGGGAGACACGACGTAGGTGTTGACCCGGCCGGTGCCCGCCAGCACCTCGTACGGCCCGAGCAGGTCCGCCACGTTCGTGCCGCTGCCGCCGGCCAGCAGGGCCACCGTCGGCTTGGCCGGGTCGTGCTCCTTCGGCGCCGGCCGGACGGTCACCGCGTCCGCGCGGGCCGTGTACAGGTCGCCGAACTTGCCGACGGTGTTCACCGCGGAGACCGCGCCGGGAAGCAACAGCGCCGCCAGGACGACGGCCGTCCCGCGGAGCCACCTGCCCCGGAACCTGAACCGGTGCCGGGGATCCGCGTACTCCGCGCGCCGCCAGATCATCGCCGCCGCCAGAAGCGCCATCGGGATCACATGCCCGATGAGCGTCACCGGACCGGCCGGTAACACACCGAGCCAGAAGGGAACGAGCAGCACGGGGAACGGCAGGAACACCGCGAGGCTCATCTCGGCGATCCGCGGCCAGGCATGCCGGCGCACCAGCATCCAGAGCGCCACACCGGCGGCCATGCCGGCCGCCATGAGCAGGAGGTAGACGTCGAACCGGGCGACCTCCAGCACCGAGATCCACAGGGGGTCGAGCAGCACCATCCCGAGGGCCGCCGCGATGACCAGTTCGAGGTAGTGCCAGACGAGGCGGGCGGCGGTGCGTACCCCGCCGGGACGACGTTCGTGGTTCGTCATGCCGGGCTCCTGACGTGAAGGACGTTGAGGCCCCTCACGCTAGGAAGGCAGGCGCGCCACCGAATCAGTGAAGTCGCCGGTCATCACGCCGGTCCTGCGCCCTGCCCCACGTCGGGCCCCACGTCGGGCCCCACGTCGGGCCCCACGTCGGGCCCCACGTCGGGCCCTACGTCGGGCGTTCGGCGAGCACCATGCGCATGAGCTCGGCCCGCGACGTGAGGCCGGCCTTCTGGAAGACCTTGCGCAGGTGGTAGTCCACGGTGCGCGGGCTGAGGAACAGCTGCGCGGCGATCTCCCGGTTGGTCAGCCCTTCGCCGACGGCCAGCGCGATGCGCAGTTCCTGGGGGGTGAGCGTGGTCAGCGCCCCCGCCTCGGGGGCGCGCGCCGACTCGCCGGTGGCGCGCAACTCGCCCAGCGCCCGATCGGCCCAGGCGATCGCGCCGATGCGGCGGAAGGTCTCCGCGGCGCCGCGCAGGTGCTGCTGCGCCTGGGAGCGCCGCCGGTCGCGCCGCAACTGCTCGCCCAGCAGCAACTCGGTACGGGCCTGCTCCAGCGGGGCGTCGGCCAGCGCGTGCAGGCGCAGGCTCTCCGCGTAGTGGGCCCCGCCGTCGTCGCGGACCAGCGCCCGGCAGCGCGCCGTGAGCGCGCCCAGCTCCGGCGACGCGGTGTGCTCCGTCCACCGCGCGTAGCGGGCGGCGGCCACGGCGGCCCGGTCGTGCTCGCCGGCCCTGACCAGAGCCTCGACGAGATCGGGGACCAGGCCCATCGCCAGGTCCGAAGGCTGGTCCGCGTCCCACCCGCCGACCGCCTCGAAGTGCCGCGCGGCCTCGCCGTGCCTGCCCGCGACCAGCTCCGCCAGCCCGAGGGCCCGCCTGGCGTACGCCGTCGCATCCGCCAGCCGGCGCTCGCTCGCCTCGGCCAGCACCTCCGCGGCCAGCTCACCGGCCTCGGGACGGCCGCGGATCGCGGCGCACAAGGCCAGCAGCCCCCGGTTGCGGCAGGCCGTGTTCGGCTGGCCGACCTCGGCGGCGAACGCGCAGCCCTCCTCGGCGTGGGCCTCCGCCAGCCCGAGCCTGCCGCGGGCGAGCTCGTCGGCCGCCTGGTACTCGAGGTTCCACGCGAGGGCGCCCAGCGAGCCGCCGGCGCGGGCCAGCCGCCCGGCGTTCTGGTACAGGCGCCGGCTCAGCTCGCGGTCGCCGAGCCCCCGGGCGATCGCCCCTGCCAGGGTCATCGTGATCGGATCGGTGAGCGCGTCCACGCCGGCGCCGTCCCGTACGGCGGGTCCCGGGTCGTGGCCGGCGCGGGCCAGGCAGGCGGCGCGCAGCAGCCGCAGCACCGCCTCCTCAGGACCGCCCTCTCCGTCCCGGGCGTCCTGCTCCGGCATGCCCTCGTCGAGCCAGCCGGCGAGCTCCGACCAGGCCCCTGGCCGGTTGGTACGGGTTCCGAGGTCGCCGTACATCGCGACGGTCGGGGTGAAGCGGCGCCGGTCGACCCGCAGCGCCCGCGGGATCCACGGCCTGACGAGGTCCATCGCGTCCTCGGGAGAGCCGATGAACTCGGTCACCACGGCCCGCATCGCGGCCACGGAGATCCGGTCCACCTCGTCCAGACGGGGCTCGCGCTCGGCCCGGTCGAGCAACTCCCCGGCGGTGGCGGTGAACCCCCCGCGAACGGCGGCGCGCGCCGCGCTCCACAACCGCCGGCCCCGGTGCGGGCCGGCCGCGGTGAGCTCGGCGGCGCGCGACAGCGCGGCCATGGCCGCCGCCGGGCCTCCGCGCAGCGCGGCCTGCTCGGCCGAGCGTTCGAGCAGCTCCGCGGCCTCCTCGTCGTGGCCGGTCGCGGCCTGACCGCGGTGCCAGGCCCGCCGGTGCTGGTCGGCCGGAGCGTCGAAGGCCGAGGCGAGGGAACGATGGATCGCCGCGCGCCGCCCCGGCGTGGCGCTGTGATAGATCGCCGACCGCATCAGCGGATGCCGGAACACCAGCCTCGGCCCGTCGTACGTCAGCAGCTCGTCGAGCTCCGCCCGGTGCAGCGGCCCGGCGTCGAGTCGCAGCTCGACGGCCGCCTTCTCGATCGTCTCCACGCTGCCTGAACCGTCGGCGGCGACCAGCTGCAGCAGCGGCAACGCCTCCGCGTGCCGGGCACGGACCCGGCTCAGGAACGAGCGCCGCAACTCGTCGGTCAACGCCGGCGGCTCCTGCGCTCCTTCCGGCGGGAGCTCCTTCCCCGCCAGCTCCAGCAGGGCCAGCGGGTTGCCGCCGGTGGCGGCCAGCAGGTGGCGGCGCTCGCCGTCGGTCAGCCGCCGCCCGCCCGCGCGCTCGGCCAGCAGCGCCGTGGCCGCCTCCCCGCCGAGGCCCATGAGCGGGACCCTGCGCAGGTGAGGCAGGTCGGTGCCGTGGCCCTCGTCGGCCCGCGCGGCCAGCATCAGCGCGACGGGCTCGTCGTCCAGCCGGCGAGCGACGAACGCCAGCGTCTTGAGCGTCGGCTGGTCCGCCCAGTGCGCGTCGTCGACGACGCACAACACCGGCCGCTCCCCGGCCAGCAGGGACAGCAGCGACAGGCTCGCCAGGCCCACCAGGAACGGATCGGGCGCGCCGCCGTGCGCCCGCCCGAACAGGATGTTCAGCGCCTGCGCCTGCGGCCCAGGCAACGCGCCGACCGAACCGAGCACGGGCATGAGGAGCTGGTGCAGGGTCGCGTACGCGAGATCCGCCTCGGGCTCGACGCCGACCGCGCGGAGCACCTGGAAACCGGCGGCCCGCTCCTCCGCGTACGACAGCAGCGCCGTCTTGCCGATGCCCGGCTCGCCGTGCAGCACCACCCCGCCGCCGTGCCCGTCCGCGGCGCGCCGCAACAACGAGTCCAGCAACTCCGTCTCGTCGGCTCGCCCCAGCACATGCCGAGCATAGAAAGCACCGGCACCCATGACAAACATCCCAAGCCGGGACCTTCTTCGGCGTGCGTGGTGTGGACGCTTCGAAGCGGCTGTTCCGTGCGGGCGCGGGGGATCCCGCAACGGCGGGGTGACGAGACCGGCGATTTCGCCGATGCGGGGTGCGGCGGTGGGCTCCTAGCGTCGGGTGCGTACCGGACCTGCGAGACGAACCGGGGGCGAGGCCACCATGACGCGCGGAGCCTTGAGCGGCCGTACCGCCATCGTCGCCAGCGCCGGGCACGGCATCGGTCACGGCGCCGCCGCCACGTCCTGCGCGCTGAGCAGGGCGGGCGCCAGCGTGGTGCTCGCCGCCCGCGACGGCCAGGCCCTCGCGGCGCTGGCCGCCGACCTCGGCGCGGCGGGCGGCCAGGCGGTCGCCGTCCCGACGGACCTGGCCAGCCCGGTGTCGGTGCGGCGGCTGGTCGAGCAGACGCTCGGCGCGTTCGGCCGCCTCGACGCCGCCTGCAACGACATCGCCTGCCGCCCTGCCGCCTCCGGCGCCGCCGCTCCCTGTGCCGCTGCCGGGTGCGACGGCGGGTGCGACTGTGCCGCTCAGGTGCGGGGCCTGTCCCTGGCGTTGAAGTACGAGATCCCGGCGATGCGCCGGACCGGCGGGTGCATCGTCAACCTCGTGCCGTCCGGTGCCCCGCGGGCCGCCGTGATCGAGATGACCCGCGAGGCGGCGCTGGACCTGGCCGGCTCCGGCGTCCGGGTCAACGCCGTGGCGACCGGCCCGGTCGCAGGTCCGCTCGCCGGCGCGGGCGTCGGTCCGGGCGGCGCGGAGATCGGTCCGGACGGCGGCGTTGACGGTGTCGCGCATACCGTTCTGTGGTTGTGCTCGGACGCCGCGTCCGCCATCACCGGCAGGGCGCTGTACGCCCGCTCCGGACCCTGCCGCGACTCCTCCGGGCTCCGCCCGCGGAAGTAGCGATCACACACGAGGAAACGCGGAAGGGGCCGGCGTCCCTGGCGGGCCCGTACCGTGCGCCGATCGCGCGTCAGAGGGTTCTCGTCATGAACGCGCTGTGCGGGTCGGGCTCGTAGTCCGCGAACGGCTCGCAGTAGGCGAAGCCGAACTTCTCGTACAACCTCCGGGCGGGCAGGAAGAACTCGGCCGAGCCGGTCTCCAGGCTCAACCGGGTGAAACCCATGCGGCGGGCCTCGGCGATGATGTGATCCAGCAGGAGGGACGCGATCCCGCTCTGCCGTCGCGCCTGCGAGGTGCGCATCGACTTCACCTCGGCATGGCCGGCGTCCAGCCGTTTGATCGCTCCGCAGCCGACGACCGCGTCACCGTCCATGACCGACCAGAACGTGACTCCGGGCTCGCGCAGCCCGTCGAGGTCGAGCGCGTGCTTGCTCTCCAAGGGCGTGATGGACCGCATCTGCTGGACGTGTTCGTCAAGGAATATGGCGATCTCCGGGCTGGACAGGTCGTCGACCACGATCTTCATATACGTCTCCCTACGGCCGGGTGTCAGGCATAGCGTGCCAGGCCGGCGCCGGCCGGGTTCCGGAGGGGGCGGCGGGCGCGCTCCGGCCGGCATGCACCGCCCAGTTCCCCGGCGGAGCGATCCGCGGCCAGCTCTATCCGGGCGACTGGTAGGCCGGTCGCGTTTGAGGAGCCCTGCCGGCGCCGGTTCGCGCGATAAGCGCACGCTGTCATGAAATGTCCGTAATAGGTAGATGGTGATATGGGAGGTCGCTGGGTAGAGATCGCAGCACGGGGGAAGGAGCCGCCCATGAACGTTCCAGCAGGGGACGCCGGACGGTCCTTGGCGGCGGAGGGAGAGCGCACCTTCCAGCTGCGAGACCTTTCCGACGCCGCGACGTACGTGGTGGACGACGCGGGGCACATCGTCGGCATCAACCCCCGGGCGGAGCAGATGCTCAACCGCGCCGCTTCGACCCTGCTGGGAAAGGACGCCCACGACCTGCTGCACCGCGGGAAATACGGCGAATCCCTGCCGCGGAGCCGGTGCGTGATGCGGCAGGCCCTCATCTCCGGCGAGACCAGGCAGGGCCACCAGGAATGGATGGAGCGCGGGGACGGCTCGCTGATCGCGGTCTCCTGGATGGTGACTCCCTGCCGGATCGGCGAGGGAGGCGAGGGCGCGCTGGTGCTCTTCCACGGGGAATCCGCCCCCACCCACGCCGAGGGGCAACCCAGGCCGTCCGCGTCGTCGATGCCGGAGCTGGACCGGCTGGCCCTGCTGGCGGAGACGACCGCGACCCTCACCTCCAGCCTGGACGTCGACGAGACCGTGCGCCAGCTCATCCGCCTGGTCGTGCCGCTGCTGGCGGACTGGGGGGTGGTGGACCTGCTCACCGAGGAGGGCGGGGTGGCGCGCGTCGCCGTGGTGCACTACGAGCACGGCGTACGGGTGCACCGGCGGGACCTGGAAGGACCGATGCCGCCGGTGCCGCAGGAATCGTCGATGCCCCTGTCGCGGGCGCTGCGCGGAGTCACCCCCGCGCTGGTGGGGCCGCAGGACTACCAGGGGAGTCCCGACTCGGACATCGCGGTGAGGCAGCGTGAGCTGTTCGAGGAGACCGGCATGCACTCCGCGACCATCGTGCCGATCCGCGGCGTCCGGGAGGTGGTGGGCGCCCTGACCCTGGGGCGCTCCGAGCGGTCCGGGGCGTTCACGTCGGCCGACCTCCTGCTGGTCGAGGACATCGCCCGCCGTGCCGGGCTCGCGCTCGACAACGCCCGCCTGTACGAGCGGCAGCGACGGGTCGCGGAGACCATGCAGCGCCACCTGCTGCCGACGCTGCCCCGCGTGCCCGGCCTGCTGATGAGCGGGCGCTACCTGCCCGCGCCGGACGCCTCCCAGGTCGGCGGCGACTGGTACGACGCCTTCGTCCTGTCCGACGGAGCGACTGGCCTGGTGATCGGCGACGTCGTCGGCCACGACCTCGACGCCGCGGCGGGCATGGCCCAGGTCTGCAACATGCTGCGCGCGTACGCCGGGGAGGTGGAGAAGCCTCCCAGCGAGATCGTGAACCGGCTGGACGAGGCGGTGGTGCGGATGGCCGAGACGACGATGGCCACCGTCATCTTCGCCCGGGTGGAGCAGCCGGCCGGCGCCTGGCGGCTGCGCTGGACCAACGCGGGCCACCTGCCGCCCCTCCTGGTCGAACGCGACGGGCGGGCCCGCTTCCTGGACGACGGCAGCGGCCTGATGCTGGGCACCGGGCTGCCTGCCGCGCGCGAGGACGCCGCCGTCGAGCTGCCGCCGGGCTCGGTCCTGCTGCTCTACACGGACGGGCTGATCGAGTCTCCTGGCCACTCACTCGACGACGGGCTGGCCAGGCTCGCCAGGTACGCCTCGTCCCTGGTCGACCAGCCGCTCGGCTCGATCTGCGACGCGCTCCTCGCCGGCGTGCGCCCCTCCGACAACGACGACGACGTCGCCATGCTCGCCCTGCGCATCCCCGGCTGACCGGCGCGGGGGGGAGGAGCAGGTCAGGTCACCTTGGCGGACGCGGCCTCCCAGGTGTTGCACGAACCCGGGTGGCCGGTGGCGAAACCGCGCGCCACCCAGGAGCGGACCGTGGCGGTCGTGCCGTACCAGCTGTTCCTGCCGTCCTGGTCGCCGACCGGAAGGGACTTGAAGCGGTGCCAGTCTTTCGCGGAGCGCCCCTTCATGGGCCAGACGCTCTTCATGAAGGCGCCCCCCAGGCAGGCGGACTGGAGGAAGTAGCGCCGGGACTGCTCGCGGTACTCCGCCTTTCCGTCGGCGGACAGCTCGCCGAGGGCGGCCGAGATGCCGGTCAGATACTGCACGTGGTAGGCGTACATGGAGGCGGCCGTGTGGAACAGCCACAGGTCGGAGGGGTTGGCGGCCCACTCCTCGCCGATCTGGAAGATCAGTGTGCGGGTCTCCTCGCAGTACCACGCCTGGGAGTCGGCGCCGTCCACCGCCAGGTCGCAGTGGTTCCTGGGGATCCGGTTCATGTGCCGCACCCGGACCGGTTCGTACGGCAGCCCGGCGCCGGTGAGGTGCCGTTTCCAGGTGCGCTCCAGGCAGGCGACGACCGCGTTGACGTAGGCGCGCGCCAGCTTGCGGTCGCCGCGCCTGACCGGGGACTCCCCGCAGGTCGTCCTGGGCAGCGGACCCGCCTGGTAGAGCGGGTTGGCGGTCAGCTCCTTGCGGTCGACGGGGTGGACCGTCGTTCCCCCGGCGGCCGCGCTCGTCGGCGGCCCGGTCAGCGGCGCGGCGAGGGTGCCCGCCAGCGCCGTGATCATGAAAAGTCTCACGTGGCGTGACTTTAGGGCCCGGTCCGACCGCCGACAAATCGCCGCCGCCCGGTCGACGTGGCGTAGGACCGGATCGTCTCCAGGAACAACACGATCACGGCGATCCCGAGCAGCCCGTGGTACCACTGCCAGCCCACGCCGACGCCGACGAACCCGTCCACGGCCATGATGCCGGCGCCGCCGCCGACGGCCGCGGCCATCCCGGCGAGCACGAGCAGCATCAGCCATCTGGGCACCCGGCGGCCCAGCGGCAGGACCGTGAGGAGGACGATCCCCGCCCCCGCCACCCCGGACGCGGTCGCGAGCCACTGCGCCGTGGCCGCGTCCATGAAGTAGCTCGCGGCCTCGGAGGCCGGAACCGGCGGGCCGCCGGGGAACCCGAGCCGGGCCTGCGTGGCGAAGGCGGCCTTCCCGGCGGCGTAACCGAGGAACAGCCCCGCCACCGCGTACGCGGGCCAGCGTCGTGGCCGATCAGAACGCGTCATGGCCGTCACCGTAGACGCCGCTCGCCGCGGTCCTCTTCCCCTGGCCCGGGGAGGAACGTCCCCCGCGAGAGGGAGAATCCAGGCGGCTACGTCATTTGTCCACCCACCGCCCGGTCATTTGGGCGGTGTCGCCCGGATCAGGTCCGTGCCTACCATGTGGCGCGGGCGGCGCCGGCGCGGCCGGGAGGGAGACTGATCCATGGACGTCTCCATCGGCACGATCTGGGAGGCCGTCGCCCGCCGCCTTCCCGGCGCGGTGGCCATCGCGGAGCCGGGGGGGGACCGCACCTACGCCGAGTTCGAGGACCGGGCGGCCCGGCTGGCCACGGCGCTGGAGCGGGCCGGGGTCGGGCCGGGGGACACGGTGGCCTGCTACCTCCACAACGGCGCGGCCTACCTCGAGACCGTGTTCGCGGCGTTCAAGCTCGGCGCCGTGCCGGTCAACGCGAACTACCGCTACACCGGGGAGGAACTGTCCGCCGTGCTCAGGGACGCCGACGCGGCGGCGATCGTCTTCAGCGGCGAGCTGGCCGCCCACGTCGGCCACGCCGCGCGTACGGTGCCCACGCTGCGCCTGCTCGTACGGGCCGGCGCGCCCGCGGACGGCGCCGCCGGCCCTCCCGCGGCCGGCCTGGACGATCTCCTCGCCGTCACGGAGCCCAGGCCCGCGGCGTCGCGGCCGAGCTCGGACCGGCTGTTCATGTACACCGGCGGCACCACGGGCCGGCCGAAGGGCGTCATCTGGCGGCAGGGCGATCTGCTGCACTCGCTGACGGTGCCGGTCTTCCGGCCGCTGGGCGTGTCCGAGCCGCCCTCGACGCTCGACGAGGCGGCGCGGATCGCGGAGAGCGCGCGTGCGCGGGGCCGGGCGCCCGCGACGATGCCGGTGGTCCCGCTCATGCACGCCACCGGGCTGTTCAACGCGATGGGCGCCCTGCTCACCGGCGGCCGGGTCATCACCACGCGCGAGGGCGGGCTCGACGCGCGGCACGTCTGGGAGACCGTCGCCGCGCAGCGGGCGGGCACGATCATCGTGGCGGGCAACGCGGTCTGCCGGCCACTCGTCGACGAGCTCGTCGCGGCGGAGGAGGCCGGCAGGCCGCACGACCTCGCGTCGCTCACGTCGGTGATCAGCTCGGGTACGGTCCTCAGCGACGGCCTCAAGCGGGCCCTGCACGCGCGCGCCGACGTCACCGTCATCGACGCGCTCGCCTCCAGCGAGGGCGGGCCGTTCGCCTTCGCCGTCACCTCCTCCGCCGGCGACCTGCCGAGCCGCTTCCTGCCGGTCCCCGCGACCAAGGTCGTCTCGCCCGAGGGCGCCGAGGTCGTCCCCGGCAGCGGGGAGACGGGGGTGCTCGCCTACGCCGGCCCGCTGCCGCTCGGCTACCACAAGGACCCGGCCAGGACCGCGGCCACGTTCCGCGTCATCGACGGTGTCCGCCACTCCATCCCGGGCGACCTCGCGCAGGTCGAGGCGGACGGCGCGATCCGGTTCCTCGGCAGGGGCTCCGGTGTGATCAACACGGGCGGCGAGAAGGTGTTCCCCCAGGAGGTCGAGAACGCGCTGCTCGCCCACCCGGGCGTGACGGACTGCATCGTGGTGGGCGTCCGGGACGAGACGTGGGGCGAGCGCGTCTCGGCGGTGGTCGCCACCCCGGACGGCACCCTGACGGAGCGGGAGCTCCAGGGCTGGGTCCGCCGCGGCCTGGCCGGGTACAAGGTCCCGCGCGCCGTCGTGCTCCTCCCGGCGCTGCGCAGGACGCCCACGGGAAAGCTCGAAGTGGCGTGGGCCCGGCGCGTGATCGAGGAGATGGGGCGGCGGGACTGACACCCCCGCCGCCGAAGGGTGTCAGATCCGGTCGCTGAGGGCGCTCAGCAGGCGGCCGAACCCCCGGGTGGCCAGCCGCGGCGGTGCGGCGCCGTTCATGCGCATGAGGCGCTCGCTCTGCATCAGCGTCCGCGGGCCGGACACGGCGAGGGTGTTCGAGGCGACGGTGGAGGCCAGGGCCGCCCGCCGCCTGCGCCTGGCGGAGTACACGCCGACGACGTCGGCCGGATCGGCCACCGCGGCCAGGCAGTCCACCAGCGTCGCCACGTCCTCCAGCGCCTGGTTGGTGCCCTGCGCCCCGACGGGCGGCATGCCGTGCGCCGCGTCCCCGAGCAGCACGCACCGCCCCTCGCCCCAGCGGCACGGCACCTTGTGCCGGGTGTGCGGGAACAACTCGGCGTCGCCGTCGCGCAGCGAGTCCAGCACCTGCTCGACCGGGGAGGCCCACCCCGCGAACCGCCGGCGCAACATCTCCAGCGGCTTGTCCTCCCTCGGCGCGTCAGGCGACCACGGCACGTCGAAGAACCACTGCATGAGCCCGTCGCCCGCGCTCGCGTACCCGAAGTCGCCCTGCCGGCCGACCATCAGCGTCGTGACCGATCCGAGGTCGAACGGGGCCGGCGTCAGACCCTGCCAGATCGCCGCGCCGGTCAGCGCCGCCGGGGCGTCGCCCAGGACGTGGGCCCGCACCCGCGAGTGCACGCCGTCGGCGCCCACCAGGAAGTCGCCGCTGTGCTCCTCGCCCGCCCGTGTCCGCACCCGTACGCCGTCGCGGTCGGCCCGCACCTCCGTGACCCGCGCGCCGAACCGTACGGTGCCCTCCGGCAGCCCGCGGTCCAGAAGGGTGATCAGCGAGCCGCGCGGCAGCACCCGGGCCGCCGACCCGAACCGCTCCGCCGGCGCCTCCAGGTCGAGCTCCAGCACCGGGTGGCCGCCCGCGGTCCGCAGGCGCATCGCCGTCAGCCGCTGCCCCGTGCCCTCCAGGTCGACGCCGACGTCCCCGAGGATGGCGGTGCCGTTGCACCACAGGGTGATGGCCCCGCCCCCCAGCCGCAGCCCCGGCGCCTGCTCCAGCACCACCACCTCGTGCCCGGCGGCGAGCAGTCCCCGCGCCGCCGCCAGCCCGCTGATCCCCGCTCCTGCTACAAGCACCCGCACCGGCGGCCTCCCAGGCTCTACAAAATGTAGTACTACACTTTATAGAGCCTTGGGTCGCCGGCCCGGCCGGGGCGCCGATCAGTCCGACTTCGCGAGCTCGTCAAGGGCGGCGCGGGTGACCTGGAGCCGGTTGCCGGGAAGCGGGGCGTACGTGTCGCCCGGCTTCGCGGACGTCGCCACCCTGCCGTCCGGGCCCGTCGCGACGTACTGCCCCTGTTCCGGGCTCACCATGGTGTGGTCCCCGGTGTCGTCCCAGGCGTGCAGGAACAGCAGGTAACTCCTGTCCTGGGCGAGCTTGACCTCGTCGAGCGCGGTCAGCTTCTCTCCGCCGAGCTCTCCGCCGAGCTCTCCGCCGAGCTCTCCGCCGAGCTCTCCGCCGAGCTCTCCGCCGAGCTCTCCGCCGAGCTCTCCGCCGAGCTGCCGGACCTCGACGGAGCGCACGCCGGCAGGATCGCCCTTGAACACGTGGGTGATGTCCGCCGTGGCGATGGTGACGATGTCGCCGACCTCCTGTTCGGCCACCTTCCTGGCCTCGGCCAGCTCATCGGGGGTGAGCCCGTACAGGGGGTTGGCCTTGGGGTCGTCGTATCCCTCGTCGCCGGGTTCGAGGATCTTCGAGGGCTTGTCCCTCGCGGTTCGCATGCCGGTGACGTTGGCCTGCACCACGAGGTCGGCGTCGTCCCACATCTCCTTCACGGAGGCGAAGGCCGGATAGTCGGCCGACACGACCGCCTCCCGCGCGCCGGCCCGGTCCATGGAGACCGCCGTCGTCGTGGCGGCTCCGCCTCCGCATCCCGCCACAGAGAAGACGAGGCCCGCGCCCAAGGCGAGCGTGGCAAGGTGTCGCTTCGCCATCAGAACTTCCTCGTGTAGCCGGTGGTGTAGTAATCCGTCACGTCGCTGTTGTCGTGCGACTGGCGGCGCGTCATGGTGTTCCGGTTGCGGCACTTACACATGATCGAGTCGTTGCGCTCGTTGTGCCCCAGGCTCAGCGCATGGCCGAGCTCGTGCGTGAAGACGCTGTGCACGTAGTTCTGGAACCGGCTGGCCCTGTTGGCGATCGTGCGGGCGTTGAGCGTGATGTAGCAGCCCGTGGACCCGCCGTTGACGTGGTAGCTGTAGTAGTGCCCGAAGCTTGACGAGCTGTAGCGTCCCACCTTGACGTTGCAGTTGGCGCCCGAAGCGTTGTGCAGGGCCACCCTGGCGTGTCCCGACCAGCGTTGCGGCGCCTTCGTCATGGGCGGTTTCCACTGATCGTTGTAGCTGGTCACGTGGTGATAGCTGAAGTTCGACCACTTCTGCCCGTAGTCCTTCCTGTGCGCCGACACAGGGGTGGCGGACAGCGGTACAACAGCGGCGACCAGCCCCACGACGACCACGCCCGTGGCCGTCCGGTGGTGACGGGGAGCATGCCTCACCAGGAAACCTCCTCGATCGCGGCATTGCGGAACACGATCTTTCTAGGGCGGCCGGTGTTTCCTTTCTGTTTCCGTTCGCGAACCACCGTCCTCACGCGCCGGCGTCGTGAGCACGCCCGCCTCCCGGGCGTCCGGGAACGGCCGTCCGTGGCCTTGCTGCGGACGCGGTCCCGTGCGAGATTTCACGGGGGGCAAGGACGGAGCAGGGAACCATCGATCGACGTGAGCCGCCCGGCCGGAGCCCGTTGGGAGGCGCTCGTGACCGGGAGTCGGCTCGGAGGCGGAAACGACGGGGGCGCCGTGCGCGTGGGATCCCAGGTCCGGCGGCCGGTGCGAGCGTGGACGGCGTCCGTTCACCAGCTGCTGCGGCACCTGGAGAACAGAGGATTCGACGGCGCTCCCCGCGTGCTCGGCATCGACGCGGACGGATGCGAGATCCTCACCTATCTCGAAGGCGACACCGTCGGCGACGCCCTGGTGTGGCCCCGGTGGACCCGCACCGAGGACACGCTCGTGCAGGTGGCCTCATGGCTGAGGTCGTACCACGAGACGGTGGCCGACTTCGTGCCCCCCGCGGACGCTCACTGGCGCACCGGCCGGCCGTGGGAGCCCGGGCTGGTCATCGCGCACAACGACGCCAGCCCGTTCAACGCCGCCTACCACGCCGGGCGGCTGGTCGGCTTCTTCGACTGGGATTTCGCCGGCCCCACCACGGTGGACTCCGACGTGGCGGCGCTGGCGCTGTGCTGGGTGCCGCTGCACGCCCGTCACGTGGCCGCCGCGGAGGGGTTCACCCAGTTCGACACGCGGCCCGCGCGGTTGCGCCGGTTCCTGGACGCGTACGGATGGAAGGGCCGCACGAAGACCCTCATCGACGACGCCCAGGCGCAGATGCGCGCTCGTGCGGCCCTGATCCGCCGGCTGGGCGTCACCGGCGACGGGCTCTACGCCAGGCTGCTGCGCCGCGGCGTCGCCGACGACCTCGACCAGGCCGTGCGCGAACTCGACGACTTCCCGCGCTAGCGCGCATCCGCGCCCGCCGGCGGGATCGGGAGAGCGCCTACCCGCCGGTCGCCCTGCGGAACGCGGATCGGGGTGGTGGGGGAGGACTGGTCGGGGAGGGCCGGTCGCCCTACGGCGCGCTGATCCGGGCGGTGAGGGGGAGGTCGGCGACGCTGGAGCCGGCGTGGACGGTGAACTCGCCCGGCTCGGTCCGCCAGCCGCCGTCCCAATGCTGGAACGCGCGGCGCGGGAGCGGGATCGTGACCCGATCGGACTGCCCCGCGACGGCGCGCACCACCGCGTATCCGGCGAGCCAGCGCACCGGCCGGTCCACCGCGCTCGACTCCCGTGACAGGTACACCTGCACCACGTGCTTGCCCGCGCGCCCGCCGGTGTTGCGCACGGTCAGGCTCACCTCGCCGTTGGTGGCGGCGAGGTCGGTCAGCTCCCAGCTCGTGTAGCCGAGCCCGTGCCCGAAAGGGTAGGCGGGCGCGGTTCCGGCGCGCAGCCATGCGCGGTAGCCGACATGGACGCCCTCCTCATAGACCACCACCCCGTCCGCAGGAGCGGTCCGCAGGACCGGCACGTCCGCCTCCTCACCGGGCCAGGTGGTGGGCAGCCGGCCGCCCGGCTCGGCCGTCCCGAGCAGCACGTCGGCCAGGGCGTCGCCGAACTCCTGCCCGCCGAACCAGCCCAGCAGCACGGCGGCCACCTCGTTCCGCCACGGCATGAGCACGGGCGCGCCCGCGTTGACGACGACGACCGTGCGCGGGTTGGCGGCGGCCACCGCACGCACGAGCCCGTCCTGCGCGCCGGGAAGCGCCAGCGTGGCCCGGTCGGCCGCCTCCCGTTCGATCTCCGGGCTCGTGCCGACCACGACCACGGCCACCTCCGCCCGCCGCGCCGCCTCGACCGCCGCCTCGACCGCCGCCTCGACCGCCGCCTCGACCGCCGCCTCGACCGCCGCCTCGACCGCCGCCTCGACCGCCGCCTCGACCGCCGCCTCGACT
>NZ_JBVJHP010000001.1:0-7384 GCF_055586745.1 Nonomuraea sp. NPDC049378 | reverse complement strand
AACCGCCGCCTCGCCGGCGCCCGCCCGTGTCTCGCCGGCGCCCGTCCCCTCGGCGTCCGTCCCGGCCTTCCCGGCGTCCATGCCGCCGGCGCGTGCCGTGCCGGCGGGGGCCAGGTCCTCGCCCAGCGTGAGGGTCAGGCCGTTGCCCTGCGGCACGCCGTCCAGCCTGGCCGTCAGCTCGGCCGCTCCGGCGGCGAGCTCGACCGTGACCGAGGCGTGCGGCGGCGAGACCAGGCCGCCGCCGAAGTCCTCGCCTCCGTGCACCAGCTCCCGCTCCAGCACCCGCACACCGTCGACGGCCAGCGTGGCGAACCCGGCTCCCGCGATGCCGAGCCGCGCGGTGCCCGGCTCGCGTACCAGGTAGCGGGTGGTGACCTCCACCGACGTCGTGCCCGAGGGGCGGGATCCGCCCAACCTGGCCAGGTCGGACGAGCGGCGGTTCTCGCTCAGCAGTTCCCGGCCGCCGGAGTCGAGGAAGCGGGCGCGCACCCCGGGTTCGCCCGAGACGGGGTCGGTCAGCCGCGCGATCGGCAGCGCCGCGAGGCCCTCCTGGGTGACGGCGCCGAGGGTCCACGTGATCGCGGCGTCCGGCAGCGCGGCACGCAGCCCGTCCAGCGGGGAGATGACGTACGGCGGGGTCACGGTGGCGCTGCCGCCGCCCTGGCTGCGGAACTGGAGGGCGTTGTGCCCGATCACCGCGACCGACCGGGGGCCGGGAGCGGGCCACGGCAGCTCGCCCCCGTTGCGCACCAGCACCATTCCGTCGGCCGCCACCCGCCGCGCCAGCGCGGCGCCCTCCTCGGCGGAAGCCGCCGCCGGGGGCACGCCGGCGGCCGTCCAGGAAGCGGGCGTGCGGCCGTCCCGCGTTCCGGTACCCGGGTCGGTGGCGGGGGCCGAGCCGTCCTGCGCGCCGGTGGCCGGGACGGGGGTGGAAGCATTCCGCGTGCCGGTGGCCGGGTCGAGGCCGGGGGTGAGGCCGGAGGTGAGGTCGTCAAGGGCGCCGACGCGGGCGGCCAGCCGCAGCAGGCGCCGTACCTTCTCGTCGACCGCGGCCTCCGGGACGAGCCCGTCGCGCACCGCCGCGACCAGCGCGTCTCCCCACGGCCCGTCCGGTCCGGGCATCGCCAGGTCCTGCCTGGCCAGCGCGGCCGCTACGGTCGACCGCGCGGCCCACCAGTCGGACACCACCACCCCGTCGAACCCCCATTCGCCGCACAGCGGCTCGGCCAGCAGCGGGTTCTCCGTCATGGTGGCGCCGTTGACCGCGTTGTACGCCGACATCACCACCCAGGCCCCCGCCTCCACCACGGCCTTCTCGAACGCCGCCAGGTACAGCTCCCGCAGCGCCCGCTCGCTCACCACGACGTTCGCCGTGAAGCGCTCGGTCTCGAAGTCGTTGCCCACGTAGTGCTTGGGGGTCGCGGCGACGCCGAGGCTCTGGACTCCGCGCACGTACGCCGCCGCCAGGTCGGCCGTCAGCAGCGGGTCCTCGGAGTACGCCTCGAAGTGCCGCCCTCCGAGCGGGCTGCGGTGCAGGTTGATCGTCGGCCCGAGTACCACGTGGGCGCCCTTGCGCCGCGCCTCGGCCGCCAGCGCCGCCCCGTACGCGTGGGCGGTGGCGACGTCCCAGGTGGCGGCGAGCGCGGTGGCGGACGGCCCGTCGGACAGCACCATGGCGCGCAACCCGATGTCGGGGTCGGCGTGGGTGCTCCACTCGTCCGCGCCGGTCAGCAGGCGGACCTTGCCCTCCAGGGTGAGCTTCTCCAGGAGCCGGTCGATCTGGTGCACGGATGCCTCCCGCTGCTCATACGTATGAGCACCTCTGCCGAATGGGTTGATCCGGGACGCTAAGCACAGAACGCTCGCCCGTCAAGGGGAGACGAAAAGTTCCGGTCACACCCTTGACGCCTGGCCGTAACGTCCATACCGTCCCTGTTCATACGTAGAAGCAACCGGCCCTTCCCCCGTCCGGCCGGTTTGCGCATACGTATGTGCACCCCCTGGAGACACACATGCGAACAAGAGGACTCCTGGTCGCCGTCGTGATGGTGCTCGCCACCGCGTGCACGGCGGGCGTCCAGAACCAGCCGGCCGGCGGCGCCCGCGCGGACACCATCGTCTTCGGCAAGACCGACGCCGGCACGACGTACATCCGCAACTACAACGTCGTCGGGCCCGCGACGCAGAAGACCCCGAACGCGGAGATGATCTACGAGCCGCTGGCCCGCATCGACTACAGCGACGGCGGCACCGTCAAGCCGTGGCTGGCCGAGAGCCTCGAGTTCGACGAGAAGGGCACCCGGCTCACGATCAAGGTGCGCCAGGGCGTGACGTTCTCCGACGGCGCGCCGCTGACGGTCGACGACGTCGTGTTCTCCCTGAGCCTCCCCCTGGAGAACCCGGACTTCAACCTGGGCGGCACCACGTACACGGCCGTGGAGAAGGTGGACGAGTCCACGGTCGCGGTCACGTTCGCCAAGCCGGGGTTCAGCGAGGTCAACCAGTTCGCCTCGCCGTCGTTGCCGATGGTGCCGAAGAAGATCTGGGAGAAGCAGGACCTCAAGACCTGGACGAACCCCGACCCCGTGGGCACCGGCCCGTTCGTCCTGGAGTCGTTCGCCGCCCAGCAGATCACGCTGCGCGCCCGCGACGACTACTGGGGCGGCACGTTCCCCATGACGCACCTGAAGATCATTCCGACCAACCAGGACGCGGTGAAGGCGCAGCTGCTGCGCGGCGAGGTCGACTGGGCGATCCAGTCGTGGCCCGGCGCCGAGCAGGAGTACGTCGCCAAGGACCCGGGCAGGCACCTCTACCAGCTGTACGCCACCGGCGGGGCGTACTCGATGCTCTACAACACCGCCGAGCCGCCCTTCGACGACGTGCACGTGCGCCGCGCGCTGGCGATGACGATCCCGCGCGGCGACATCGTCACCACGCTCAACCGGCCCGGCACCGAGGCGGGCCCCACCGGCCTCGTCGACCTCGTCTACCGGGACTGGATCAAGCCGGAGTACCGCGGCAAGGTGCAGCAGGTCGACGCCGAGGGCGCCAGGCGCGAGCTGGCGGAGGGCGGCTGGACGGTCACCGACGGCAAACTGGTCAAGGACGGCGAGGCGTACGCGCCCACCCTCTCCTTCAACCAGGACTTCGGCTGGGCCCCCTACGCCGACATCATGATCAACAGCTGGAAGTCGGCGCTCGGCCTGCAGGTCAAGTCCGCCGGAGCCCCCGGCGCCAACCTGTACGAGAGCCAGCAGCTCGGCACGTTCGACCTGACGATCGCCACCACCGGCGGCGCCGGCGTGAGCGGCGTCTACAGCATGCTGGCCGGCCGCGCCGCCAAGCCCGTCGGCAAGAAGGCCGCCACCAACCCGGGCCGCTGGAAGGACGCGAAGACCGACGCCGTGCTCGCCGAGCTGATGGGCACCGCCGACACCGGCGAGCTCAGGCAGTACGCCCAGGAGATGCAGACGATCGTCGTGGACCAGGTGCCCTTCAGCCCGATCTACAACTCGTACTGGTTCGTGGCGATCAACGCCGGGCGGTGGACGGGCTGGCCCACCCCCGGGAAGTTCACCCACGTCCCGTTCCCCGGCCTCGGCCCCGACACCACGATGACGCTGATGAACCTCAAGCGTGCCGCCCCGTGACCGGCAGGCGCTTCCTGGCCGGACGGCTCGGCTTCTACGCCGCCGCCGTGTGGTCGGCCGTCACCCTGAACTTCCTCATCCCGCGCCTCATGCCAGGAGACCCGTCGCTGGCGATCATCGAGGAGCTGGAGCGGGTCAGCGGCCAGTCGCTGCCGCCGCGCACGCTGGAGTCCATCCAGCGTCTGTTCGGCGACCCGAGCGCCAACCTCGGCTCCCAATACCTCGACTATCTGGGCCAGCTCGCCCGGCTCGACCTCGGCGTGTCGATCAGGAACTTCCCGACCCCGGTCAGCGACCTGGTCTGGCAGGGCCTGCCGTGGACGCTGCTGCTGGTCGGCAGCACCACCGTGGTGGCGTTCCTGGCCGGCACCGGGCTCGGCGTGATCGCCGGGTGGCGGGCCGGCGGCCGGTTCGACTCGATCGTCAGCCCGCTGACCACGTTCGTGTCGTCGGTGCCGTACTTCTGGGTGGCGCTGCTGGCGTTGTGGGCGTTCGGGTTCCTGCTCGGCTGGTTCCCGCTGGCCGGCGGCTACGACCCGGACCTGCCCGTCGGGTTCAACGCGCCGTTCCTGCTGAGCGTCCTGCACTACGGCGCCCTGCCCGCCGCCACGATCGTGTTCTCGGCGTTCGGCGGCTGGCTGCTCGGGATGCGCAACATGACCGTCACCACGGTCCGCGAGGACTACGTGCTGCTCGCCCTGGCCAAGGGCCTGTCGCCGCGCAGGGTCATGCTCCGGTACGCCGCCCGCAACGCCATGTTGCCGAACTTCACCGGCTTCGCCCTCGCGCTGGGCGGCGTCGTCGGCGGCGCGCTGCTGACCGAGATCGTCTTCAGCTACCCCGGCATCGGCTACCTGCTGTTCATCTCGCTCCAGCAGCGCGACTACCCGGTGATGCAGGGCGTCTTCTTCCTCATCACGCTCACCGTGCTCCTCGCCAACCTGGCGGCCGACTCGGTGTACGCGCTGCTCGACCCGCGTATCAGGGAGCGCGCATGAAGGTACGCGCAGGCTCGGCCATCATCGCCTTCTTCGCGCTGGTCGCGATCTTCGGCGGCTGGTTCAGCGAGACCGTGCTGGGGCTCGACCCCCGGGCCAACGACATCCAGGCCATCGCCCAGCCGCCGTCGGCGGAGCACCTGCTCGGCACCACCCAGTTCGGGCAGGACGTGCTGGCCCAGGTGATCGCGGGGGCGAGCGGCTCGATGTTCGTGGGCTTCCTGGCCGCCGCGATCGGCACGGCGCTGGCGGTGCTGGTCGGCGTGACCGCCGGCTACTTCGGCGGCGGCGTGGACGGCGTGCTGAACTTCCTGACCAACCTCTTCCTCGTCATGCCGGTGCTGCCGCTCATCTTCGTCGTGGCCGGCTACCTGCGGGGCACGGGCCTGTGGACGATCGCGCTCATCATCGGGCTGCTCGGCTGGGCCGGCGGCGCCCGCACGCTGCGCGCCCAGGCCATGAGCGTGGCGGGACGCGACTTCGTCCGCGCCATGCGGCTGCTCGGCGAGAGCAACCGCCGGCTCGTCTTCTTCGAGGTGCTGCCGCACCTGACCGGGCTGATCGCCTCGATGTTCCTGCACGCGCTGATCGGCGCGGTGCTGGCCGAGGCCGGGCTGGCCTTCCTGGGGATCTCCGACTCCGCGGCGATCAGCTGGGGCACCATGATCCAGGCGGCGCAGCAGCAGAGCGCGGTGCTGCGCGGGCTGTGGTGGTGGTTCGTGCCGCCGGGGTTGTGCATCGCGCTCATCGGCACCGCGGCGGCCCTGGTCAACTTCGGCGTGGACGAGGTGGCCAACCCCAAACTCCGGGTCGTCAGGACCCGCCGGCCACGGATCGCGAGGAGCGAGGCGGCATGACCTCCCAGACACAGGAACACGCGCCGGCCACCCCGGCCGCCCACCGCGCGGTGCTGCGGGTGGACGGGCTCAGCGTCGAGTACGCCGGGGAGGTGCGGGCGTGCGTGGACGTGTCGTTCACGCTGCGCCGCGGCGAGATCCTGGGCGTGGCCGGAGAGTCGGGGTCGGGCAAGTCCACCCTGATCACGGCGCTGACCCGGCTCCAGCGCCCGCCCGCCGTGACCACCGCCGGCCGCATCCTCTACCACGGCCGCGACGGCGGCCCCCCGGTCGACCTCGTCACGCTGGACGACCACGCCCTGCGGGACCTGCGCTGGACGAGCCTGTCCATCGTCCTGCAGAGCGCCATGGACGCGCTCAACCCGGTGATGCGGCTCGGCGCCCAGTTCGCCGACGCGCTGCGCGCCCACGACCGGCGGATGAGCAGGAAGCAGGCCTGGCAGCGGGCCGCCGAGTTGCTGGCCATGGTCGGCATCTCGGCCGACCGGGTGCGCGGCTACCCCCACCAGCTCTCCGGCGGCATGCGGCAGCGCGCGGCCATCGCGCTCGCCCTGGCCTGCCGGCCCGACCTGGTCGTCATGGACGAGCCGACCACCGCCGTGGACGTGGTCATGCAGCGCCAGATCCTCTCCCAGGTGCTGCGCCTGCGCGACGAGCTGGGCTTCGCCGTCGTGTTCGTCACCCACGACCTGTCGCTGCTGCTGGAGGTGGCCGACCGGATCGCCATCATGTACGCGGGCCGCATCGTCGAGATCGGCACCGCCCGGGCCCTCCACACCGACCCGAAACACCCGTACACGCAGGGCCTGCGCGACTCGTTCCCGCCGCTGCACGCCCCGCTGCGGCCGCTGACCGGCATCCCCGGCAGCCCGCCCGACCTGCGCAGGCCACCGCCGGGGTGCGCGTTCCACCCCCGCTGCCCCGAGCGCTTCGACGGCTGCGACGCAACCCTGCCCGAGCTCGTCCCGGCCGCCGGTCACGAGGTCGCCTGCCTGCTCTACCCTGCTGGAGGTGATCACTGATGAGCGAGCCCGTGCTCGAGGCGCGTGAGGTCGCCAAGCACTTCCCCGCCGGCAGGCGCGGCGTCGTGCGGGCCGTGGAGGACGCCACCCTGGCGCTGCTGCCCGGCCGGATCGTGGCCCTGGTGGGGGAGAGCGGCAGCGGCAAGACCACGCTGGCCCGCGTGCTCGCCCGCTTCTACCCGCCCACCAGCGGCGAGGTGCTGCTGCGCGGCCGCGCGGACACCGGCCGCCGCCGCTACCACGGCGACGTGCAGCTGATCTTCCAGGACCCGTTCGGGTCGCTCAACCCGCTGCACCGCGTCCGCTACAACCTCGAACGCGCCCTGCGCCTGCACCACCGCACCCGCGACCGGCGGGAGCTGGAGCGGCAGGTGCTGGAACTGCTCGAACGGGTCAGCCTCAGCCCCGCCGCCGACTTCGTGGACAAGTTCCCCCACGAGCTGTCCGGCGGCCAGCGCCAGCGGGTCGTCATCGCCCGCGCGCTCGCCGTACGGCCGAAGGTGCTGCTCGGCGACGAGCCCATCTCGATGCTGGACGTGTCGATCCGGCTCGACATGCTCAACCTGCTCGCCCGGCTGCGCGACGAGGACGGGCTGGCGATGCTCTACATCACGCACGACATCGCCAGCGCCCGCTACCTCTGCGACGACATCGTCGTCATGTACGCCGGGCGCATGATCGAGGGCGGGCCCAAGGACGACGTGATCGCCAGGCCCCGGCACCCGTACACCAAGCTGCTCGTCGAGTCCTCGCCCGACCCCGGCCCGGGGGGGGGGGGGGGGGGGGGGGGGGGGGGGGGGGGGGGGGGGGGGGGGGGGGGGGGGGGGGGGGGGGGGGGGGGGGGGGGGGGGGGG